>NZ_JBIVLW010000021.1:0-90023 GCF_044752765.1 Streptomyces sp. NPDC088706 | reverse complement strand
ACCACCGTCCAGGCACTCGCCGCAGCCGTCCAGGGCATCGACGCCCTCAACAGCGGCGACGTCGGCGTCCGCTCCCTCCAGGAACACGCCGAGCATCTGACAGCGGCCCGCGACTAGCAGCCCAGCAGGGGGACACCGGAAACGGTGTCCCCCTCTCTGTGAGGACATCTCCCCATGTACAAGTTCTTCTTCCGGCTGGTCTTCAAGCGGATGGACCCCGAGCAGGCCCACTACACCGCCTTCCGCTGGATCCGTCTCGCCGCCCGCATCCCCGTTCTGCGCACCTTCGTCGCCGCCGCTCTCGCACCCCGCTACCAGGAGCTGCGCACCGAGGCGCTCGGCCTGCGGATGCACGGCCCCTTCGGGCTGGCCGCCGGCTTCGACAAGAACGCGGTCGCGATCGACGGCATGGCGATGCTCGGCTTCGACCACATCGAGATCGGCACCGTCACCGGGGAACCGCAGCCCGGCAACCCCAAGCAGCGCCTCTTCCGCCTCGTCGCGGACCGCGCACTGATCAACCGCATGGGCTTCAACAACGAGGGCTCCGCCGCCGTCGCCGCCCGTCTCGCCGCTCGTCGCCCGGTCTTCCGCACCACGGTCGGCGTCAACATCGGCAAGACCAAGGTCGTGCCGGAGGCCGAGGCCGCCGCCGACTACGTGAAGTCCACCGAGGCCCTCGCCGCCCACGCGGACTACCTGGTCGTCAACGTCTCCTCGCCCAACACCCCCGGACTTCGCAACCTCCAGGCCACCGAGTCGCTGCGCCCGCTGCTGACCGCCGTCCGGGAGGCCGCCGACCGTACCGTCACCGCCCGTCGCGTACCGCTGCTCGTCAAGATCGCCCCGGACCTCGCGGACGAGGACGTGGACGCGGTCGCCGACCTCGCCGTGGAGCTGGGACTCGACGGGATCATCGCCACCAACACCACCATCGCCCGCGAAGGTCTCGGCCTGCGGTCGGACCCCGCTCTGACCGCCGAGACCGGCGGGCTCTCGGGGGCACCCCTCAAGGAGCGCTCCCTGGCGGTCCTGAGCCGTCTGTACGCCCGTGTAGGGACCCGGATCACCCTGGTGGGCGTCGGGGGCGTCGAGAGCGCCGAGGACGCCTGGCAGCGCATCCTGGCCGGTGCCACCCTCGTACAGGGTTACAGCGCCTTCATCTACGAGGGCCCTTTCTACGCACGCGCGATCCACAAGGGCCTCGCCGCCCGGCTGGCCGCATCCCCGTACGCCACCCTCGCCGAGGCCGTCGGTGCCGAGACCCGGAAGAAGGCCGCCCTGTGACCCTCGAACCCTTCGGCGCACGGCTGCGTCACGCCATGGACACCCGCGGGCCGCTCTGCGTCGGCATCGACCCGCACGCCTCCCTGCTCACCTCCTGGGGGCTCGACGACGACATCGCGGGCCTTGAGCGCTTCACCCGGACCGTCGTGGAGGCGCTGGCCGACCGGGTCGCCGTCCTCAAGCCGCAGTCGGCGTTCTTCGAACGGTTCGGCTCGCGTGGCATCGCCGTCCTGGAGAAGGCCGTCGAAGAGGCACGCGCCGCCGGGGCGCTGGTCCTGATGGACGCCAAGCGCGGCGACATCGGCTCCACCATGGGGGCCTACGCGGCGACCTATCTCGACAAGGACTCCCCGCTCTTCTCCGACGCGGTCACGGTCTCCCCGTACCTCGGGTTCGGCTCGCTGCGCCCGGCGCTGGACGCGGCCGCCGTCTCCGGGGCGGGCGTCTTCGTCCTCGCCCTCACCTCCAACCCGGAGGGCGCCGAGGTCCAGCGCGCCACCGCCGCCGACGGGCGCTCGCTGGCCCAGCTGATGCTCGACCACATGGCCGCCGAGAACGAGGGGGCGGCTCCGCTCGGCTCGGTCGGCGCGGTGGTCGGCGCGACGCTCGGCGACGCGGGGGTGGACCTGGCGATCAACGGACCGCTCCTCGCACCCGGCATCGGCGCCCAGGGAGCGACCCCGGCGGATCTTCCGGCGGTCTTCGGCGACGCGGTCGGCAACGTCGTGCCCAGCGTGAGCCGGGGCGTGCTGCGCCACGGTCCGGACGCGTCAGGGCTGCGTGCGACGGCCGAACGGTTCGCGGACGAGGTCCGCAGCGCCGTATCCGGCAGTTGACCCTGGCATGTTTATGGGCCGTTGACGAAATCCTGACCGGAAACCCGGTGGTTATGCGGTAAATGTCCTGGTCGGCCAAGGCTGACCAGGACTTTTCGTCTGTTCTCGCTGACTACAGCGGCCTTGGCCGCTAGTCTCCGTCGAGAGCAGCCGAGCACAGTGTGTTCGTCGCTCACCTGGTGGAGGGCGTCCAGCTTCCCCACCGGTCCGTATCCGACAGATCGACATCCGAGGTGACGTAGGCGTGGCTCTTCCGCCCCTTACCCCTGAACAGCGCGCAGCCGCGCTCGAAAAGGCCGCCGCGGCTCGCCGGGAGCGGGCCGAGGTCAAGAATCGACTCAAGCACTCCGGCGCCTCCCTCCACGAGGTCATCAAGCAGGGCCAGGAGAACGACGTCATCGGAAAGATGAAGGTCTCCGCCCTCCTGGAGTCCCTGCCGGGCGTCGGCAAGGTCCGTGCCAAGCAGATCATGGAGCGTCTCGGCATCTCCGAAAGCCGCCGGGTCCGGGGGCTCGGCTCCAACCAGATCGCATCCCTGGAGCGTGAGTTCGGCGGCAGCCCCGCCTGACGTTCTCAGGCACTGCTGAGAACCTGGATAATCGCTCCATGGCTGCAACATCCCGGGGGACGTCCCCCGTACCCCCGGACGTACGTCCGCGGCTGACCGTGCTCTCCGGCCCCTCAGGGGTCGGCAAGAGCACGGTCGTCGCTCATATGCGCACCGTGCACCCCGAGGTCTGGCTCTCCGTGTCGGCGACGACCCGCAAGCCCCGCCCCGGGGAGCGCAACGGCGTCCACTACTTCTTCGTGGACGACGAGGAGTTCGACAAGCTCGTCGCCAACGGTGAGTTGCTGGAGTGGGCCGAGTTCGCGGGCAACCGCTACGGCACCCCGCGCCGCGCCGTGCTCGACCGCCTGGAGGCGGGCGAGCCCGTCCTGCTGGAGATCGATCTCCAGGGCGCCCGGCTGGTCCGCCAGTCGATGGACGACGCGCGCCTGGTCTTCCTGGCCCCGCCGAGCTGGGAGGAGCTGGTGCGCCGGCTCACCGGCCGGGGCACCGAGGCGCCCGAGGTCATCGAGCGCAGGCTCACCGCCGCGAAGGTCGAGCTGGCCGCCGAGGCGGAGTTCGATACGACGCTCGTCAACACCTCCGTCGAGGACGTGGCCCGTGAGCTGCTAACGTTGATGCTTCAGGCTTAGATCTCTTTGATCTTTGATCTTTACCCCCTTCGGAAGGCAGAGAGTGTCCTCTTCCATCACCACGCCCGAGGGCATCATCAACCCGCCGATTGATGAGCTCCTCGAGGCCACCGACTCGAAGTACAGCCTGGTCATCTACGCCGCCAAGCGCGCGCGTCAGATCAACGCGTACTACTCGCAGCTCGGCGAAGGCCTCCTCGAGTACGTCGGTCCGCTCGTCGACACCCATGTGCACGAGAAGCCGCTGTCGATCGCGCTCCGCGAGATCAACGCGGGCCTGCTGACCTCCGAGCCCATCGAGGGCCCCGCTCAGTAAGCAGGACACCACCTCGTTTCCCCTCAGGCCCGGCGGCCCGTCCGCCGGGCCTGCGGTGTGCCCGGGGCCGGGTGAACCGGCTCCGCGCGGTGAGGCAGCATGGAGTCACGTTCTTTACGTTGCCGAGTGCGGGGAGACGCAGTGGACAAGCCGAAGGTCGTCCTGGGGGTCAGCGGGGGCATCGCCGCCTACAAGGCGTGCGAGCTGCTGCGCAGGCTGACCGAGTCCGGGCACGATGTACGGGTCGTCCCGACCGCCTCGTCGCTGCACTTCGTCGGCGCGGCCACCTGGTCGGCGCTCTCCGGCCACCCCGTCTCCGAGCAGGTCTGGGACGCCGTGCACGAGGTCCCGCACGTGCGCATCGGGCAGGGCGCCGACCTCGTCGTCGTCGCTCCGGCCACCGCGGACATGCTGGCCAAGGCCGCCCACGGGCTCGCCGACGACCTGCTCACCAACACGCTGCTGACCGCCCGCTGTCCGGTGGTCTTCGCCCCCGCCATGCACACCGAGATGTGGGAGCACCCGGCCACCCAGGACAACGTGGCGACCCTGCGCCGCCGGGGCGCCGTCGTCATCGAGCCCGCGGTGGGGCGGCTCACCGGCGTCGACACCGGCAAGGGCCGGCTGCCCGACCCGGGCGAGATCTTCGAGGTCTGCCGCCGGGTGCTGGCGCGCGGCGTCACCGAGCCCGACCTCGCCGGCCGCCACGTGGTGATCAGCGCGGGCGGCACCCGCGAGCCCCTGGACCCGGTGCGCTATCTCGGCAACCGGTCCTCCGGCAAGCAGGGGTACGCGCTGGCGCGCACCGCGGTGGCCCGAGGCGCCCGCGTCACCCTGATCGAGGCCAACACCCAGCTGCCCGACCCGGCCGGGGCCGACGTCGTACGGGTCGGTACGGCGGTCCAGCTGCGCGAGGCCGTCCTCAAGGCCGCCGCCGAAGCGGACGTCGTGGTGATGGCGGCGGCGGTGGCCGACTTCCGGCCCGCCGCGTACGCCCCGGGCAAGATCAAGAAGAAGGACGGCGAGGAGGCGCCCGTCGTCTCCCTGGTCCGCAACCCCGACATCCTCGCTGAGGTCGCCGCCGAGCGGGCCCGGCCGGGGCAGCTCGTGGTGGGTTTCGCCGCCGAGACCGACGACGTCCTCGCCAACGGCCGGGCCAAACTCCGCCGCAAGGGCTGCGATCTGCTCGTGGTCAACGAGGTGGGGGAGCGCAGGACCTTCGGCTCCGAGGAGAACGAGGCGGTCGTCCTCGCCGCGGACGGAACGGAGACCCCGGTGCCGTACGGACCCAAGGAAACGCTTGCCGACACGGTCTGGGATCTGGTTTCGGGACGGTTTCCCGAGATGTCACAATCAACCCCCGGCCGAGCCAGAACGGTTCATAACCGGGCAGAATGACCGCCCGGAAGGGTGGATTATCCTTCAGATGTCCGCCGCGTCACCGGCTGTCGCGCTCCAAAGGGCGAGACGCGTGCCCCGGCCGCCGGACACGACCGATAAACTGGTCGACGGCACGTGCCGAGCGCAGCTCTCGGCCGTACCACCCATGATCAGCCAGCAGCCGCTGCAACCCCAGGGAGCGATGTGTCCCGCCGTCTGTTCACTTCGGAATCTGTCACCGAGGGTCACCCCGACAAGATCGCTGACCAGATCAGCGACACGATTCTCGACGCGCTGCTGCGTGAGGACCCCGCCTCGCGTGTCGCCGTGGAGACCTTGATCACCACCGGTCTGGTGCATGTCGCGGGCGAGGTCACGACCAAGGCCTACGCCGACATTCCCACCCTCGTGCGCAACAAGGTGCTGGAGATCGGTTACGACTCCTCGAAGAAGGGCTTCGACGGTGCTTCCTGTGGCGTCTCGGTCTCGATCGGCGCGCAGTCGCCGGACATCGCGCAGGGTGTCGACACCGCGTACGAGCAGCGGGTCGAGGGCGATGAGGACGAGCTGGACCAGCAGGGCGCAGGCGACCAGGGCCTGATGTTCGGGTACGCCTGTGACGAGACCCCGGAGCTGATGCCGCTCCCGGTCCACATCGCGCACCGCCTCTCGCGGCGTCTGTCGGAGGTGCGGAAGAACGGGACGATCCCCTATCTCCGCCCGGACGGCAAGACGCAGGTGACCATCGAGTACGACGGTGACAAGGCGGTCCGTCTGGACACCGTGGTCGTCTCCTCGCAGCACGCCAGTGACATCGATCTGGACTCGCTGCTCGCGCCCGACATCCGTGAGTTCGTCGTGGAGCATGTGCTCGGGCAGCTCGTCGAGGACGGCATCAAGCTGGACACCGAGGGTTACCGGCTGCTGGTGAACCCGACCGGCCGCTTCGAGATCGGCGGTCCGATGGGGGATGCCGGCCTGACCGGCCGCAAGATCATCATCGACACCTACGGTGGTATGGCCCGTCACGGTGGGGGTGCCTTCTCGGGCAAGGACCCCTCCAAGGTGGACCGTTCGGCGGCGTACGCGATGCGGTGGGTCGCCAAGAACGTGGTGGCCGCCGGGCTCGCCACCCGCTGCGAGGTTCAGGTCGCCTACGCGATCGGCAAGGCCGAGCCGGTCGGCCTCTTCGTCGAGACCTTCGGCACCGCGGCCGTCGACCCGGAGAAGATCGAGAACGCGATCGGTGAGGTCTTCGACCTGCGCCCGGCCGCGATCATCCGCGACCTCGACCTGCTGCGCCCGATCTACGCCCAGACCGCCGCGTACGGGCACTTCGGCCGCGAGCTCCCCGACTTCACCTGGGAGCGCACCGACCGCGTGGACGCCCTCCGCGCGGCCGCGGGGCTCTAGCGGCACCGCACGGCTCATGACAGCGGGGCCCGGACACCGAACGCGGTGGCCGGGTCCCGCTGCTGTGCTGCTGTGTGCGGGGCCGACGCTGTCAGTGCCGTCTGGTAGGAATTTGGCTGTGAGCAGCGAGAACGAGCAGTCCGCCGATCCGGGAGCCGGGGCGGCCGAGCCCGGGGCCGGGGCGCCGGAGCAGCTTGCGCTGATCCGGGAGACCGTGCGCCAGGCGAAGGTGCCGCGCGCCAAGCCGCGCACCTGGCGCGGCGCCGCCCTGGCCAAGGAGCTGCCCGTGGCCCGGGTGCTGGTGAACAAGGGGGCCCTCCACCTCGACCAGTACTTCGACTACGCGGTCCCCGAGGAGCTGGACGCCGACGCCCGGCCCGGCGTGCGGGTTCGGGTCCGATTCGGCGCCGGGCGGCACAATGTCCAGGGCGGGCGGCGCGAGGGGGGCGGTCTGATCGACGGGTTCCTCATCGAGCGCCGCGCCGAGTCCGACTACCAGGGTGCGCTGGCCGCCCTTGCCTATGTGGTCTCCCCGGAGCCGGTCCTCGGGCCCGAGCTGCTCGCCCTCTCCCGCGCCGTGGCCGACCGGTACGCGGGCAGCCTCGCCGACGTCCTCCAGCTCGCCGTCCCGCCCCGCAACGGCCGCGCCGAGTCCAAGCCCTCCCCGGAGCCGCTGGAGCCGCCCCCACCCCCGGAGCCGGGCACCTGGGAGCGGTACGGGCAGGGCCCCGCCTTCCTCCGCGCCCTGGCCGAGGGCGGTGCGCCCCGGGCGGTCTGGACGGCCCTGCCCGGACCGCACTGGCCCGCCGAGATCGCCCGCGCCGTCGCGGCGACGCTCTCCTCGGGGCGCGGCGCGCTCGTCGTCGTCCCGGACGGGAGGGTGGCCGGACGGATCGACGCCGCCCTGACCGAGGTGCTCGGTGCGGGCCGGCACGCCCTGCTCACCGCCGACTCCGGTCCCGAGAAGCGCTACCGGCAGTGGCTGGCGGTGCGCCGGGGCTCGGTGCGGGCGGTCGTCGGGACCCGCGCCGCCATGTTCGCCCCCGTCAAGGACCTCGGGCTGGTCGCCGTCTGGGACGACGGCGACTCCAGCCACAGCGACACCAACGCCCCCTTCCCGCATGTCCGCGAGGTGCTGGAGCTGCGGGCCGCCCAGGGCCGGTGCGCCTTCCTGCTCGGCGGAACGAGCTGCACGGTCGAGGCCGCCCAGCTCGTGGAGAGCGGCTGGGCGCTGCCCCTCCTCGCGGACCGGGAGCAGCTGCGGCGGGCCGCGCCCCTCATCCGTACGGTCGGCGACGGGGAGCTGGCCCGCGACGGTGCCGCCCGCTCGGCCCGGCTGCCCAGCCTCGCCTGGCAGACCGTGCGCGAGGGTCTGCGCAGCGGCCCGGTGCTGGTCCAGGTGCCCCGCCGCGGTTACGCCCCCCGTCTCGCCTGCGAGCGCTGCCGCACCCCGGCCCGCTGCCGGCACTGCGCCGGCCCCCTGGAGGCGCCGGACCAACAGGAGCTGAACTGCGCCTGGTGCGGGCAGGCCGAGCGCGCCTGGCACTGCGCGGCGTGCGGCTCCCACCGGTTGCGCGCCCAGATCGTCGGCGCCCGCCGCACCGCCGAGGAGCTGGGCCGGGCCTTCCCCGCCGTGCCCGTCCGCACCTCGGGGCGCGACCACATCCTGGACGCGGTGCCCGCCACCCCCGCGCTGGTCGTCTCCACGCCCGGTGCCGAGCCCGTCGCCGAGGGCGGGTACGCGGCGGCGCTGCTCCTGGACGGCTGGGCCATGCTCGGCAGGCCCGACCTGCGGGCGGGGGAGGAGGCGCTGCGCCGGTGGACGACGGCGGGGGCCCTGGTGCGGGGGCAGGACGAGGGCGGCACGGTGGTGATCGTCGCCGAGCCCACCCTGCGCCCGGTGCAGGCCCTGGTCCGCTGGGACCCGGCGGGCTTCGCCCGGCGTGAGCTGGCGGACCGGGCCGAGCTGCGCTTCCCGCCGGTCTCCCGGATGGCGTCGGTGACCGGTCCCGCCGAGGCCCTGGCGTCCTTCCTCGCGGCGACCGGGCTGCCGCCGGAGGCCGAGATCCTGGGCCCGGTGCCGGTCCGGGCGGCGGAGCCGGGGCGCCCGCGCAGACCGTCGGACATACCGCCCGGCGAGAGCTGGGAGCGGGTCCTGATCCGGGTGGTGCCCGGCCGTGGGGCGGCGCTCGCGGGCGCCCTCAAAGCGGCACAGGCGGCGCGCACGGCCAAGGGTGGGGGAGGAGAGCAGGTGCGGATCAGGATCGATCCGCCGGACATCGGGTGAGACCCCTGCGAGTGGGGCGGCGGGCCGGGGAGACCGCCGCTCCGGTGGCTTGCCCCGGCGTCCAGGCGCGGGGCTGCCCATGGCGGGTCAGGGGGCGTGCGTACGGTCAGCCGTTGCGCGGGCCCGGGAAGGCTCCCGGGCGCACTTCCTCGCGGGCCTGCTGCTGGTTCACCGACGGCTGCGGCGGCATCGAGCGGGCCGCGGGCACCGAAGGCACCGGGGAGATGGAGCCGCCGGAGGACGACGCCGGCAGGCCGGGACCCACGGAGACCGGGCGGGGCCTCGCCGCGCTCTCGGTGCTCGCCTCGGTGGCCGAGGACTGCGCGGTGGCCCGGCGCGCTCCGTAACGCCGGTGCACCGCCTGCTTGGTGACCCCCAGGGCCGAGCCCACCGCGTCCCAGGAGAAGCCGAGTGAGCGGTCGAAGTCCACCGCCGCGGTGACCAGGGTCTCGACGCTGTCCCGCAGCTCCTGGGCGAGGCGGACGGTGGGGGCCGGGGCCCTGCCGTAGACGACGAAGCCCGCGGAGGGGCCGGAGCGGCGCGGGCGGTAGACGTTGCCCAGCTGGGCGGTGAGTGTGCGCAGCGCGTCCACCTGCCGCCGGACCCGCTCGATGTCCCGCACCAGAAGGTGCAGACTGGCCCGCGCTTGGGCGTCGTGGGTTGCGTGGTCGGCCATGAAGAAGCCTCTCGAACCGGCGTTGAAAGGGATCGGGCCGCATGGGGCGGCCCGCTTCGGTCAATCTCCTTTGACCAACGCACGAGCCGGGTATGTGGTCACGCTATCGGGGCGTATGTGCATATGCACGGGGCGTGCGCGGCGCGCGTGCGCCCCCCGATCACCGGGCGGGCGCAAGCGGGTGAGCCCCCTCGATAACCGGGCGGGCGCAAGGGGGTGCCCCCCCCCCGATAACTGGGCGGGTGCGAGCGGGTGGCCCCCCGATGACCGGGCGGGTGCGAGCGGGTGACCCCTCCCGGGTAACCGGGCGGGCGCAAGCGGGTGACCCCCCGATAACCGGGCGGGTGCGAGTGGGTGACCCTCCGATAACCGGGCGGGTGCGCCCCCTGATCACGGGGCAGGCGGCAGCGGTTGAGCCCATCATGCGCTCCGGAGGCCACCCCCTAGACTGGTGTGCTGCTCGTCACCGTACGTCCTGGGCCCGAGAGGCCCAGGAGTCCGAGAAGCCCGAGAGGCAGTCAGCCACCCATGAAGCTCGTCTTCGCCGGCACCCCCGAGGTCGCCGTCCCCGCCCTGGACGCCCTGATCGCCTCCGGCCGCCACGAGGTGGCCGCCGTCGTGACCCGTCCCGACGCCCCCGCCGGGCGCGGCCGCCGGCTGGTGGCCAGCCCGGTGGCCGAGCGGGCGGCGGAGGCCGGGATCGAGGTCCTCAAGCCGGCGAAGCCCCGGGAGGAGGCGTTCCTCGCCCGGCTGCGGGAGATCGCCCCGGACTGCTGCCCGGTCGTCGCCTACGGCGCCCTGCTGCCCAAGGTGGCGCTGGACGTGCCCGCCCGCGGCTGGGTCAACCTGCACTTCTCGCTGCTGCCCGCCTGGCGGGGCGCGGCGCCCGTGCAGCACTCCGTGATGGCCGGGGACGAGGTGACCGGCGCCTCGACCTTCCTGATCGAGCAGGGGCTGGACTCCGGCCCGGTCTACGGGGTCCTCACCGAGGAGATCCGCCCCACCGACACCAGCGGCGACCTGCTCACCCGGCTCGCCTTCGCCGGCGCCGGGCTGCTCTCGGCCACCATGGACGGCATCGAGGACGGCACCCTGCACGCGGTGCCGCAGCCCCCCGACGGCGTCACCCTGGCCCCGAAGATCACCGTGGAGGACGCCCAGGTGACCTGGTCGGCCCCCGCCCTGCGCGTCGACCGGGTGGTGCGCGGCTGCACCCCCGCGCCCGGGGCCTGGACCCTGTTCCGGGGCGAGCGGCTCAAGCTCATCCAGGCGACGCCCGTCCTGGACCGTACCGACCTGGCGCCCGGCGAGCTGTCGGCGGCGAAGAACAACGTGTACGTGGGCACCGGCTCGCACGCCGTCGAGCTGCTCTGGGTCCAGCCGCAGGGCAAGAAGCCGATGAAGGCCGCAGACTGGGCGCGCGGCGTCCGGATCGTCCACGGCGAGCTGCTGGGCCTCTGAGAACCCGCCCGTTCGGGGCGCCCGGGGGCGGCGACGTACGCTGGGAGGGTTCGTCCCCTCACCATCAGCGGAGCACCTTTCACGTGAACGACCAGCCGCGTCGCCGTCCCGCCAAGCCCCACCGCCGCCCGCAGAAGGACCCCGTCCGGTTCCTCGCCTTCGAGGCGCTGCGGGCCGTCGACGAGCGGGACGCCTATGCCAACCTCGTACTGCCCCCGCTGCTGAAGAAGGCCCGCGCCAAGGGTGACTTCGACGGCCGGGACGCGGCGCTGGCGACCGAGCTGGTCTACGGGACGCTGCGCCGGCAGGGCACGTACGACGCGATCGTCGCGGCCTGCATCGACCGGCCGCTCCGCGAGGTCGACCCGCCGGTCCTGGACGTCCTCAACATGGGCGTCCACCAGCTGCTGGGCACCCGCATCCCCACCCACGCGGCCGTCTCCGCCAGCGTGGAGCTGGCCCGGGTGGTGCTGGGCGAGGGGCGGGCGAAGTTCGTCAACGCGGTGCTGCGCAAGGTCACCGCGCACGACCTGGACGGCTGGGTGGAGAAGGTCGCGCCCGCGTACGAGGAGGACGCCGAGGACCACCTCTCCATCGTCCACTCGCACCCCCGCTGGATCGTCTCGGCGCTGTGGGACGCGCTGGGCGGCGGCCGGGCCGGGATCGAGGACCTGCTGGAGGCCGACAACGAGCGGCCCGAGGTGACCCTGGTGGCCCGCCCCGGCCGCTCCACCACCGACGAGCTGGTCAAGGCGCTCGGTGACGAGAACTCGCTGCCGGGCCGCTGGTCCCCGTACGCCGTCCGGATGGCCGAGGGCGGCGAGCCCGGCGCGCTCACGGCGGTCCAGGAGGGCCGGGCGGGGGTCCAGGACGAGGGCAGCCAGCTGGTGGCCGCCGCCCTCGCCGCCGCCTCCGTGGAGGGCCGCGACACCCGCTGGCTGGACGGCTGCGCGGGCCCCGGCGGAAAGGCCGCCCTGCTGGCCGCCCTCGCCGCCGACCGGGGCGCGACCCTGCTCGCCGCCGAGAAGCAGCCGCACCGCGCCCGGCTGGTGGAGCGGGCGCTCGCCGGCCACCCGGGTCCGTACCAGGTGGTCACCGCCGACGGCACCCGCCCGCCGTGGCTGCCCGGCACCTTCGACCGCATCCTGATGGACGTGCCGTGCTCGGGCCTGGGCGCGCTGCGCCGCCGCCCGGAGGCCCGCTGGCGGCGTCGTGCCGAGGACCTGGAGAGCTTCGCCCCGCTCCAACGCGGGCTGCTGCGCGAGGCGTTGAAGGCCGTACGGGTCGGGGGCATCGTCGGCTACGCGACCTGCTCGCCGCACCTCGCGGAGACCCGGGTGGTCGTCGAGGACGTACTGAGGGGGCGCGGCGGCGAGCCGGTGGAGGCCGAGTGGGTCGACGCCCGCCCGCTGATGCCGGGGGTGCCCGCGCTGGGGGAGGGGCCCGACGTCCAGCTGTGGCCGCATCTGCACGGGACCGACGCCATGTATCTCGCTCTGCTGCGCAGGACCGGCTGAATATCGCCCCGACACGGGACCTCTCCACACAGCAAAAAAACGGTAAAGCGCAGGCAAATTGCCGGGAATGTGCGAACTGTGATGGCCGGGTGAGGCTTTGGCGAACGCCGGGGCGGGGAACCGGCGCGGAACGTGGCAGGCTTGGGTCATGGCGCAGATCAACCCCAGCATCCTGTCCGCCGATTTCGCGCGTCTCGCCGAGGAGGCGAAGGCCGTCGAAGGCGCGGACTGGCTCCATGTCGACGTGATGGACAACCACTTCGTGCCCAATCTGACCCTCGGCGTGCCGATCGTCGAGGCGCTGGGCAAGGCCACGGACACCCCGCTGGACTGCCACCTCATGATCGAGGACCCGGACCGCTGGGCCCCGAGTTATGTGGAGGCCGGAGCGGGCTCGGTCACCTTCCACGCGGAGGCCGCCGCGGCTCCGGTGCGCCTCGCGCGGGAGATCCGGGCGAAGGGGGCGCGCGCCTCGATGGCGCTCAAGCCCGCGACACCCATCGAGCCGTACGAGGACCTGCTCCCCGAGCTCGACATGCTGCTGATCATGACGGTCGAGCCGGGATTCGGCGGCCAGGCCTTCCTGGACATCATGCTGCCGAAGATCCGTCGCACCCGGGAACTGATCAGCAAGCACGGCCTCGAGCTCTGGCTCCAGGTCGACGGCGGGGTCTCCGCCACCACGATCGAGCGGTGCGCCGAGGCGGGCGCCGATGTCTTCGTCGCGGGTTCGGCGGTGTACGGGGCCAAGGACCCGGCGGCCGCGGTGCGGGGTCTGCGGGCGCAGGCGGAGGCGGTCACGGCCGCCGCGCCCTGGGCTTGCGGCCACTGAGCAAAGGGCAGATGAACGCGGCCCGACGGGGCCGATCAAGGATCGCCGGATCTGACAGGATGAAGGCGAATCGGGCGTGTGAACAGCAGTGAGGAGATCGCGGTGTCTGGCATCTCGGCGGGTCGGTCAGCCATGCGGATGGGACCCGCGGAGCTGGTGCAGGCGGCGGCCATGGCCCGCCGGTTCTACCTGGAGGGCAAGTCCAAGATCCAGATCGCCGAGGAGTTCGGCGTCAGCCGCTTCAAGGTGGCCCGGGTCCTGGAGACGGCCCTGGAGCGTGATCTCGTACGGATCGAGATCCGGGTGCCGGCCGAGCTGGACGCCGAACGCTCGGACGCGCTCCGGGCCCGCTACGGGCTGCGCCACGCGGTCGTCGTCGAGTCCCCCGCCGAGGAGCAGGAGGACGCCCCCGACCCCGAGAACCTGGGCGAGGTCGCGGCCGACCTCCTCGGCGAGCTGGTGGCCGAGGGCGATGTCCTCGGCCTGGCCTGGGGCCGATCCACGATCCACATGGCGGCCGAGCTCGACCGGCTGCCGCCCTGCACGGTCGTCCAGCTGACCGGCGTCTACGACGCGGGCACCGCCGAGCGCGGTTCCGTCGAGGCGGTCCGCCGTGCCGCCCAGGTCTCCGGCGGCGAGGCCCACCCCATCTACGCCCCGATGCTGCTGCCCGACCCCGCGACGGCCGCCGCGCTGCGGGAGCAGACGGGCATCGCCCGCGCCTTCGAGTACTTCGACAAGGTGACGGTCGCCGCGGTGTCGATCGGCTCCTGGGAGCCGGGCATCTCCACCGTCCACGACATGCTCTCCGACGAGGAGCGCGCCCACTACGCCTCCCTCGGTGTCGCCGCCGAGATGTCCGCGCATCTCTTCGACTCCGACGGCCGGAGAGTCGGCCGCGACCTGGGCGAGCGTTGCATCACCGTGGAGGCGGACCGGCTGCGCCGGATTCCCGAGGTGGTGGCGATCGCCGGCGGCCTGCGCAAGGCGGCCGCGATCGGGGCCGTACTGCGGTCGGGCCTGGTCACCAGCCTGGTGACGGACACCGCCGCAGCCGACTACCTGCTCACCGAGTCGGCGGCCGGCGTACGCCCGGCGCTGGAGCGGGCCGACCCGGACGGGGAGTGACCCGGAGCGGAAGCTGACACGAGGCGGCCGGGCACCCCCAGGGGTGCCCGGCCGCTCCCGTGACGCCTCAGCCCTGCCGCGGGGCGTCCGCCGTGCACGGCGTCGCCTGCGCGTGGTCGGGCGCTATGCCCAGCACGGTCTCCTCCAGATACTCCTCGGGCTCCTCGTACTGGCCGACGTCCGCCGGGTTGTAGCGCGGGGTCCGGCGCGACCAGTCCAGGTTCCCGCGCATCCAGCTGCGCATCCCCTCCAGGTAGGGCACCAGTAGGCCGGTCAGCTCCGGATACAGCTCCAGCAGCTCGTCCTCGGCGGTCAGGAACCGCTCCGTCTCCAGCGCCAGCCGCTCCGCGACATGGTCCAGCGCCTGCTGCTCGCCGAGACCCCGGTGGTGGCGGACCAGATGGACGAGGTTGTGGATCTCGCCGAGTACCTGCTCCTTCTCGAAGGAGTACACGTCGTTGGCCCAGCACACGTGGTTGCAGGAGGCTTCCAGGGCGGTGATGAACCGGGGGTCGTTGTGGAGCGACTCCGGCGCCTCGATGCCGGTGACGATCTCTATGAGGTCCATGCAGACGTGGATGGCCCCGGTGTGCCGCCGCTTGGCGATGTACGTCTCTTCGGAGGGCACCATGTCGTTCGCGCGGTTGCCCGCCTCCCAGGTGGTGGCCGTCGTGAGGTAGGTGACCAGATGCCAGGCGAACCGGGTCCGCCAGTGCGGAGCCGCGTCCGGTGTCGTACGTTCCCACAGGTCCATCAGGGCGATCACGGCGGCCGGCAGTTCCTCACCCGGCAGGGGCCCGGGAGCGGTGCCGTCCACGACGGCGCGCATCCGTTCGACCACGGCGCGTACCAGCTCGGGGGAGCGGCCCAGATGGCCGTCGTCGAGCTGGTCGTCGACGAGGAACAGCCAGACGAACCAGTCGGCCACCAGATCGAGGTGTTCCGGGTCGGCCGTCGGGTAGACCATGCCGACGAACGCGCCGAAATCGGCTTGTTCGAAGCGGTTCATCGCGGACTCGCGGTGCACCAGACCCGTCTGTCTGATCCAGGTGGCCAGGTGACCGCGGGTGTGCCCGACGTGCGGGTTGGTCCGCTCGGGGAACGGGCAGTAGATGTCCGGCAGTTCGCTGTCCACGGGCGGATCTGGATCCTCTCCGGTCAAACGGTGTGCCCGGGCCGCCGATGTGCCGGAGCGGCACCTCGGACACCCCCGAGACCTGCGGCTTTGAAGCTACCTGACCCCTTGTCACCGGGTCCAGGGATGGTGATCACGAATGATTCGAATCCCGTTCGGGTAGAGTCCGTGGGTAAGGCAGGTTCCACTTGCCCGGGCCCCCCCGACCGCCTCCTAGGAGGCCTCCAAGCGCCTTTTGGAGGAACTGACGAACGCGGGGGTCTTTTGCTGTGTCTTCGTGGAAACGACCTGCACCGTTTCGTATGAAAAAATGAGTGTTATGCGCTTTCTTGAGCCGGGCACCGGTCGCTACACAGACTCCTCCGTGGTTCCGTACGACCTCACCTACGACGACGTCTTCATGGTCCCGGGCCGTTCCGCCGTCGGCTCCCGCCAGGCCGTGGACCTCTCCTCGCCCGACGGCACGGGGACGACGATCCCGCTCGTGGTCGCCAACATGACCGCCATCGCGGGCCGCCGGATGGCCGAAACCATCGCCCGCCGCGGCGGGCTCGTCGTCATCCCCCAGGACATCCCGATCGACGTCGTCACCGACGTCATCACCTGGGTCAAGACGCGCCACCTCGTCCTGGACACCCCGATCGAGCTGGCTCCCGGCCAGACCGTCGCCGACGCCCTGTCCCTGCTGCCCAAGCGGGCGCACGGCGCGGGTGTCGTCGTGGACGAGGACCGCCGCCCGGTCGGCGTCGTCACCGACCACGACCTGACCGGCGTCGACCGCTTCACCCAGCTCTCCGAGGTCATGTCCAAGGACCTGGTGGTCCTGGACGCGGACATCGACCCGCGCGACGCGTTCAACAAGCTCGACGGCGCCAACCGCAAGCTCGCGCCCGCCGTGGACAAGGACGGCCGGCTCGTCGGCATCCTCACCCGCAAGGCCGCCCTGCGCGCCACCCTGTACACCCCCGCCACCGACGCCCAGGGCAAGCTGCGCATCGCCGCCGCCGTCGGCATCAACGGCGATGTGGCGGGCAAGGCCAAGCAGCTCCTGGACGCCGGCGTCGACACGCTCGTCGTGGACACCGCCCACGGCCACCAGGAATCCATGATCAGCGCGGTCCGCGCCGTACGGGCCCTGGACCCGCAGGTCCCGATCGTCGCGGGCAACATCGTCGCCGCCGAGGGCGTGCGCGACCTGATCGAGGCCGGAGCCGACATCATCAAGGTCGGCGTCGGCCCCGGTGCCATGTGCACCACCCGGATGATGACCGGCGTCGGCCGGCCGCAGTTCTCCGCCGTCCTGGAGTGCGCCGCCGAGGCGAAGAAGCACGGTAAGCACGTCTGGGCGGACGGCGGCGTCCGCCACCCGCGCGATGTGGCCATGGCGCTGGCCGCCGGGGCGTCCAACGTGATGATCGGCTCCTGGTTCGCGGGGACGTACGAGTCGCCCGGCGACCTCCAGCAGTCCGCCGACGGCCGCTACTACAAGGAGTCCTTCGGGATGGCCTCCGCGCGTGCCGTGAAGAACCGCACGTCGGACGAGTCCGCGTACGACCGGGCCCGCAAGGCGCTCTTCGAGGAGGGCATCTCCACCTCGCGCATGTTCCTCGACCCGACCCGCCCGGGCGTCGAGGACCTGATCGACTCGATCATCGCGGGCGTCCGCTCCTCCTGCACCTACGCCGGCGCGGCCTCCCTGGAGGAGTTCGCAGAGAAGGCGGTCGTCGGCGTCCAGAGTGCCGCCGGATACGCCGAGGGCAAGCCGCTGCACGCCAGCTGGAGTTGATCCTCCCGGCTCCTGACGCCCCCGCCCCTTCCGGTGACCGCCGGGAGGGGCGGTGTCGTACCGGGCCTTCGAGGTGGCCGGGATGCCGCTTCAACTCTGTTGGAACATAAGTAATATGAAGCGCTATCAGCTGCCTCCCTCTCTGCGGTAAGGGATCTCATGTCCTTCTTCACTGACCTGGCCCATCAGTACATCGACGGCGAGTGGAGGCCGGGGAAGGGGTCCTGGGACATCATCGACTTCAACCCCTTCGACGGCGAGAAGCTCGCCTCGATCCCCGTCGCCACTGCCGAAGAGGTCGACCAGGCCTACCGCGCCGCCGAGCGGGCCCAGCAGGCATGGGCCGACACCAACCCCTACGCCCGGCGCACGGTCCTGGAGAAGGCGCTGCGCATCGTCGAGGAGCGCGAGCCGGAGATCGCCGAGGCCATCGTCGCCGAGCTCGGCGGCACCCACCTGAAGGCCGGCTTCGAGCTCCACCTGGCCAAGGAATTCCTGCGTGAGGCCATCCAGCTCGCCCTGCGCCCGGCCGGCCAGATCCTCCCCTCGCCGACCGAGGGCAAGGAGAACCGCGTCTACCGGGTGCCCGTCGGGGTCGTCGGCGTCATCAGCCCCTTCAACTTCCCCTTCCTGCTCTCCCTCAAGTCCGTCGCCCCCGCCCTCGCGCTCGGCAACGCGGTCGTCCTCAAGCCGCACCAGAACACCCCGATCTGCGGCGGCACCCTGCTGGCCAAGGTCTTCGAGGACGCCGGGCTGCCCGCCGGACTGCTCAACGTCGTCGTCACCGACATCGCGGAGATCGGCGACACCCTGCTGGAGCACCCCGTACCGCAGGTCATCTCCTTCACCGGCTCGGACAAGGTCGGCCGGCACGTCGCCACCGTCTGCGCCGCCAACCTCAAGCGCGCCGTCCTCGAACTCGGCGGCAACAGCGCCCTGATCGTGCTGGACGACGCCGATGTGGACTACGCGGTCGACGCCGCGGTCTTCAGCCGCTACGTCCACCAGGGCCAGGTCTGCATGGCCGCCAACCGGATCCTGGTCGACCGGGCGATCGAGGCGGAGTTCACCGAGAAGTTCGTCGCCAAGGTCGCCTCCCTCACCGTCGGGGACCCGGCCGACCCCGCCACCCAGATCGGTCCCCTGATCAACTCCTCGCAGGCCGAGTCCATCTCCCGGCTCGTCGACCAGACCGTCGAGGCCGGCGCCACCGCCCTGCTCCACGGCCGCGCCGACGGCAACCTGGTCAGCCCGTCCGTGCTGACGGGCCTGCCCGCCGACTCGCCGGTCCTCCAGCAGGAGATCTTCGGCCCGGTCGCCCTGCTCGTCCCCTTCGACGGCGAGGACGAAGCCGTCCGCATCGCCAACGACACCCCGTACGGGCTCAGCGGCGCCGTGCACACCGGCAACATCGAGCGCGGGGTGCGGGTCGGGCAGCGCATCCACACCGGCATGATCCACATCAACGACGGCACCGTCCACGACGAGCCGATCGTCCCCTTCGGCGGCGAGAAGAGCTCGGGCCTCGGCCGGCTGAACGGCGAGTCGATGGTGGAGGCCTTCACCACGCAGAAGTGGATCTCCGTCCAGCACGGCCGCTCGCAGTTCCCGTTCTGACCGCTCCCCGGTCCCGTTCCTCCTGCCGGCTTCCCCCTGCCGGCCGGTCCAGGTCACCTTCCGACCGGGGTCACCCCGGTCACCTTCCCTGCGCCGAGCACGCCCGCGACGGCGGCTCATGGTCTACTGCGGGAGGCGGCACACTCCGCCTCCCGCAGCCGCCCCACCGCAGAGAAGTGAACCGCCCGACGTGCGCCTGAACGACCTCGACGAACGCATCGTCCACGCCCTCGCCGAAGACGCCCGGCGCTCCTTCGCCGACATCGGCGCGATCGTCGGCCTCTCCGCCCCCGCCGTGAAACGCCGCGTCGACCGGCTCCGCGCCGAGGGCGCGATCACCGGCTTCACCGTGCGCGTCGACCCGGCCGCGCTCGGCTGGGAGACCGAGGGGTTCATCGAGATCTACTGCAGCCGCAACACCTCCCCGGAGGCGATCAAGCAGGGCCTCGCCCGCTACCCGGAGATCGCCGCGGCCTCCACCGTCACGGGCGACGCGGACGCGGTGGTCCAGGTCTTCGCCGCCGACATGCGCCACTTCGAGCAGGTGTTGGAGCGGATCGCGGGGGAGCCGTACGTCGAGCGCACCAAGTCCGTCCTGGTGCTCTCACCGCTGCTGCGCCGGTACTCCGCGGAGGCGCCGCCCGCCTAGAGCGACGCGGCACGTCGGCCCGCGGAGCCCGGGACCGGTGCTTCCGCGCCGGCCGTGGACGCCGCCTCAGGCGGCGACCAGACGGCGCAGCGCGCGGCGGGCCAGCGGCGCGTAGCCGATGACGACCGGAGCGGGACCGTCGATGCGCAGCTCGGTCCGGGAGCCCGAGGGAGAATGTGCTCGGACGGCGTGCCACAGGCGCATCCGCACCGGGCCCACCTGGACCCGCCACTGCCAGGTGCGGGCTTGGTGGTCGACGTGCTCGACGACGAAGGCGACGCTCGGCCCCACCACGGGCACCACCCGGCCGCGCATGCCGGCCCGCAGCTCGGCCTCGGACTCGACCGCCTTGATCTGCGGAGACCAGGTCGGCCAGGCTTCCGTGCGTACGTACCGGTCCCAGGCCGTCTCCACGCTTGCCGGGCCGACGGCGTGCACCGTGCTTCTCATCCGCCCATCATGCGCGCGGCACGGCGGAATCCGCCTGCGACACGTCGGCGGAAACCCCCGGGGCAGTGGCCCACATCACCCCGCTGAGCTGCGGTGATTCCCTACGCAACGTTTCGCCGCCACAGGCTCTTCCCGCGCAACGAATCGACGGTGGATGCGCAACACTCGCGCCTTGTCCGGGGTGAGAGGCGCCACGTACCTTCGATATGTCTCCCCACCCCGCCCGCACCGTCCGAGGTCAGCCATGCCGCCGTTGCGTACCGCCCTGCTCCAGAGTTCCGGACGGCCCGGTGCCGTCGCCGAGAACCTGAAGACGCTGGACGAGGCCGCCGCGCGGGCCGCCGGGACCGGCGCCCGGCTGCTGGTCGCCCCCGAGCTGTTCCTGACCGGGTACGCCATCGGCGAAGCCGTCCCCGAGCTGGCCGAGCCCGTCGACGGCCCGGGCGCCCGGGCCGTCGCCGAGATCGCCGTACGCCACGGCCTCGCCGTCCTGTACGGCTACCCGGAGCGCGACGGCGAGCGGATCTTCAACGCGTCCCAGCTGATCGGCCCCGACGGCGCACCGCTGGCGAACTACCGCAAGACCCACCTCTTCGGCTGCTTCGAGCAGGAGTGGTTCACCCCCGGCGACCGGCCCGTCGTCCAGGCGGAGCTGGACGGCATCCGGATCGGCCTGCTGATCTGCTACGACGTCGAGTTCCCGGAGAACGTACGGGCGCACGCCCTCGCCGGCACCGACCTGCTGCTGGTGCCCACCGCGCAGATGCACCCGTTCCAGTTCGTCGCCGAATCGGTCGTCCCGGTACGGGCCTTCGAAAGCCAGATGTACGTGGCGTACGTCAACCGCACCGGCCCGGAAGGCGAGTTCGAGTTCGTCGGGCTCAGCTGCCTGGCCGGCCCCGACGGCACCGTGCGCACTCGGGCCGGCCGCGGCGAGGAGCTCGTCGTCGGCGATGTGGACCCGGAGTTCCTGGCCGCGTCGCGCACCGCCAACCCCTACCTGCACGACCGCCGACCCGGTCTGTACGGCTCCCTCGGCTGAGCCCGCCCCCTCCCCGCAGAACTTCCTCTCCCCGTCATCGCGCAAGGAGTCCGTACCCCATGACGTCCACGGTGCCCAACGCCGTCCAGCACACCGACGCGGCCGCCCCGCCGATCACCATGTTCGGGCCGGACTTCCCGTACGCGTACGACGACTACCTCGCCCACCCGGCCGGCCTCGGGCAGATACCGGCGACCGAGCACGGCCAGGAGGTCGCCGTCATCGGCGGCGGGCTCTCCGGCCTCATCGCCGCGTACGAGCTGATGAAGATGGGGCTCAAGCCCGTCGTCTACGAGGCCGACGAGATCGGCGGCCGGCTGCGGACCGTCGGCTTCGACGGCTGCGACCCCTCGCTCACCGCCGAGATGGGCGCCATGCGCTTCCCGCCGTCCTCCACGGCGCTCCAGCACTACATCGACCTGGTCGGTCTGGAGACGCGGGCCTTCCCCAACCCGCTCTCCCCGGCCACGCCCTCGACCGTCGTGGACCTCAAGGGCGAGTCGCACTACGCCGAGACCATCGACGACCTGCCGCAGGTCTACCGCGATGTGGCGGACGCCTGGGGCGCCTGCCTGGAGGAGGGCGCCGACTTCTCCGACATGAACCGGGCGCTGCGCGAGCGCGACGTACCGCGCATCCGGGAGATCTGGGCCAAGCTCGTCGAGCAGCTCGACAACCAGACCTTCTACGGCTTCCTCTGCGCCTCCGACGCCTTCAAGTCCTTCCGGCACCGCGAGATCTTCGGTCAGGTCGGCTTTGGCACCGGCGGCTGGGACACCGACTTCCCCAACTCCATCCTGGAGATCCTGCGGGTCGTCTACACCGAGGCCGACGACCACCACCGCGGCATCGTCGGTGGCAGCCAGCAGCTCCCGCTGCGCCTGTGGGACCGCGAGCCGCAGAAGATCGTCCACTGGCCGCTGGGTACCTCGCTGGCCTCCCTGCACGGCGGTGAGCCGCGAGGCGCCGTGACCCGGCTGACCCGTACGGCGGGCAACCGCATCACGGTCACCGACGCCACCGGCGACATCCGCACCTTCCGGGCCGCCGTCTTCACCGGCCAGTCCTGGCTGCTGCTCTCCAAGATCGACTGCGATGACGCGCTCTTCCCGATCGACCACTGGACGGCGATGGAGCGCACTCACTACATGGAGTCGTCCAAGCTGTTCGTGCCGGTCGACCGGCCGTTCTGGCTGGACAAGGACGAGACCACCGGCCGCGACACCATGTCGATGACGCTCACCGACCGGATGACCCGGGGGACGTACCTCCTGGACGACGGGCCGGACAAGCCCGCCGTCATCTGCCTCTCCTACACGTGGTGCGACGACAGCCTGAAGTGGCTGCCGCTGTCCCCGAAGGAGCGGATGGAGGTCATGCTCAAGTCGCTCGGGGAGATCTACCCGAACGTCGACATCCGCAGCCACATCATCGGCAACCCGGTGACCGTCTCCTGGGAGAACGAGCCCTACTTCATGGGCGCGTTCAAGGCGAACCTGCCCGGCCACTACCGCTACCAGCGGCGGCTGTTCACCCACTTCATGCAGGACCGGCTGCCCGCCGACAAGCGCGGCCTGTTCCTCGCGGGCGACGACATCTCCTGGACGGCCGGCTGGGCCGAGGGTGCCGTGCAGACCGCGCTGAACGCGGTGTGGGGCGTCATGCACCAGTTCGGCGGGGCGAGCGACCCGACCAACCCCGGCCCGGGCGACGTCTTCGACGAGATCGCCCCGGTGGAGCTCCCGGAGGACTGAACCGGCGCCGGGACACCTGCGCGGGCGTCAGCGGCACGGGGTGAGCAGGAAGCGCACCACCAGCCCGGCGCCCGCGTCGGTCTGCCGCCGGAACTCCTGTGCCGGTGAAGGCGGTTCGCGCAGCCGCCAGAGCACCTGCGCCGCCGACCAGGCGGCCTCACGGGCCCGCTCCAGGCTCCAGGAACTCACCAGATGGGTCAGCGGATCGGCGATGCGGAGCAGATCGGGGCCCGGCATCAGCTCGTCGTGGATCCGCTCCTCCAGCAGCGCGAGGAGGTCGCCCACCCGCTCGAACTCCCCTTCCAGCTCCGCCGGTTCGCAGTCGCGGGTACGGCAGGTGTCCACGACGGCCAGGGCGAGGTCGTGCGCGATGTGCGCATGGAGACCGCCGAGGGCGAACTGCACCGGGCGTACGCCGGGATGGCGCCGGTACTGGAACAGCGGACGCCGGCACGCCGCCGGGCGCCCGCCCGCCTCCGCCTCGTCGAGCGCGGACAGGTAGCGCTCCGCCAGCCGCACCTCCAGAGTGGTGGCGCCCTGACCGCCGCCGGAGCCCCCGCGCACCGCTTCCGCACCGGGCACCGCTTCCGCACCGGGCACCGCTGCCGCGCCGGGCACCGCTTCCGCGCCGCGCACCGTCTCCGCGACCGCGACCCGGATCTCGTGGAAGACCCCGATCCCGTCCCCGGTCGGCCAGGTGCGGCGGAGCGCACGCATCCGCTCGATCACCGTGTCCATCCCCGCCACGGGAGTGCCGGGGCCGGCCGGTTCCGGGAACTGTTCGATCTGCGCCATGTGCGGAGCGTGGCAGCCACAGGCTCGACACGGCGCCGACCGGCCGAATGTTCATCGGAACGGACGAACGACGGTGCCGGAAGAAGTGGTTCGAGGAGTGCCAGGCATCCGCGCCCGACGCCGCATCACCCGCCGGGCACGCCGTCGTTCGATCCGGCCGCCCGGCGGCCCGGCCTGCTGCTCAGACCTTCCCGGGTCCCGGCTTCTCGTCCCCCGGCCCCTCGTCGTACGCCGACGTGCCGGAGTCCAGCAGCGGTTCCTGGGTCTTGAGGTGCGCCGGGGCGAAGGCGCGCAGCACGTGGTAGCCGGTGATCACGACGAGGGTGCCGAGCGCGATACCGCCCAGCTCGAAGTTGTCGGTGATCTTCAGGCTGACCCCGCCGACGCCGATGACGATGCCCGCGGCGGCCGGTACCAGGTTGAGCGGATTGCGCAGGTCCACCCGGCCGTTGAGCCAGATCTGCGCGCCGAGCAGGCCGATCATCCCGTACAGGATCACGGTGATCCCGCCGAGCACCCCACCCGGGATCGCGGCGACGACCGCGCCGAACTTGGGGCAGAGGCCGAAGAGCAGGGCGAAGCAGGCCGCCGCCCAGTAGGCCGCCGTCGAGTACACCCGGGTCGCGGCCATCACGCCGATGTTCTCGGAGTACGTGGTGTTGGGCGGGCCGCCCACGGCGGTGGAGAGCATCGACGCGGCGCCGTCCGCCGCGATGGCGGTGCCCAGCTTGTCGTCCAGCGAGTCGCCGGTCATCTCGCCGACGGCCTTCACATGGCCCGCGTTCTCCGCGACCAGCGCGATCACCACGGGCAGCGCCACCAGGATCGCGGACCACTCGAAGGCCGGCGCGTGGAAGGACGGCAGGCCGACCCAGTCCGCCGCGCCCACCCCCGACAGGTCCAGGCGCCAGTGGTCGACGGCCTCCGCGCCGCCGGCCGGGGAGTGGATCTTCCCGAACGCCAGGTCCAGCACCCAGGAGAGCAGATAGCCGAAGACCAGCCCGAGGAAGATCGCGATCCGGGAGAGGAAGCCGCGCAGGCACACCACGGCCAGGCCGGTGAAGAGCATCACCAGCAGCGCGGTCCACTGGTCCTGCGGCCAGTACGTCGACGCGGTCACCGGCGCCAGGTTGAAGCCGATCAGCATCACCACCGCGCCGGTCACCACCGGTGGCATCGCCGCGTGGATGATCCGCGCGCCGAACCGCTGCACCGCGAGACCCACCAGGAACAGTGCGGCGCCGACCACCAGCACCGCGCCCGTGACGGTCGCGCTGTCACCGCCGCCCGCCCGGATGGTGGCCGCGACCCCGACGAAGGAGAGCGAGCACCCCAGATAGCTGGGCACCCGGCCCTTGGTGGCCAGCAGGAAGATCGCGGTGGCGACCCCGGACATCATGATGGCGAGGTTCGGGTCGAGCCCCATGAGCACCGGAGCGACGAACGACGCCCCGAACATCGCCACCACGTGCTGTGCGCCTAGGCCGAAGGTACGGGGCCAGGAGAGCCGCTCGTCGGGGCGGACCACCGCCCCGGGCGCGGGGGTCTTCCCGTCGCCGTGCAAGGTCCAGCGCACGCCGAGGCTCATGGTTGCTCCCTGAAGGTCTGCTCGGTGTGCCGGCCGGTCTGCGACCCGGTGTTCGGTGTTCACCTGCGGAAAGATCAGCGCCATGGTAGTGGTGCGGCGGCACGGCAGCCGCGCCGAGGTCGGCCGCCGCGTCGCCGTGGCACCCGCGACGCACCCCCGCGTCGCTGCCGCGCCCGCACCCGCCCCGTAGGTCGGCACACCTATGACGCGCCCCGTACCACGCCCCACTCACCCCGCGTCGCCGCACGCCCGCGACCCCGCCCGCCGCTTCGCAGGCTCAGCCCCCGGCCGGGCTACGGACCGCCGCGCCGCCCACCGCCGAGCCGGTGGCCTGGGATCCGCCCTTCCGGTCGCCCGCCCGTAGCACCCCGGCGCCCAGTACGAGGCCGAACGCCAGCACGGTCACCACGCCGAAGGACACGACCAGCGAGGTGGTCTCCGCCAGCGCGCCGATCGCGGAGGGGGCGATCAGACCCGAGGTGTACGTGATGGTGGCGACACCCGCGATGGCCTGGCTCGGGTTCGGCCCGCTGCGCCCGGCCGCCGCGAAGGCGAGCGGGACCACGACGGCCACCCCAAGACCCAGCAGCCCGAAGCCGCACATCGCCGCCGCCGGAGCGGGCGAGAAGACCACGAGCAGCCCGCCCGTGGTGGCCAGCAGCCCTCCCGCCCGTACGGTCCGCACCGCGCCGAACCGGTCCACGATCCGGTCCCCGGCGAGCCGCGCCACCGCCATCGTCAGGGCGAACGCCGTGGTGGAGGCGGCCGCGATCCCGTCCGAGCTGCCCAGCACGTCCCGCAGGTAGACCGCCGACCAGTCCAGGCTCGCGCCCTCGGCGAACACCGCGCAGAACCCGACGGCCCCGATGATCAGCGCGGATTTCGGCGGCAGGGTGAAGCGCGGCGGCGGCTCCTCGTCCGGTTCGCTGCGCAGATCCAGCACTCCCCGGCAGGCGAACAGCCCCAGCGCCGTCAGTACCAGCGCGGCCACCGTGTGGTGGAGGCGGGCGTCGGCACCGACATGGGCGGCGACCGTGCCCGCCGCCGAACCGGTCAGCGCCCCCACGCTCCACATCCCGTGCAGCCCCGACATGATCGACTTGTCGAGACGGTTCTCCACCTCCACGCCCAGGGCGTTCATCGCCACGTCGGACATCCCGGCCATGGCCCCGTAGGCGAACAGGGCGGCGCACAGGGTCAGCAGGTTCGGTGCCAGCGCGGGCAGGATCAGCGCCAGCGTCCACAGGGCGAGCAGTCCGCGCAGGGCGGTCCGCGCGCCGAAGCGGTGGCTGATCCGGCCCGCCAGCGGCATCGCTATCGAGGCGCCGATCGCCGGGAAGGCCAGCGCGAAACCGAGCTGGCCCGCGCTCACCCCGGCGTGGTCCTGGATCCAGGGCACCCGGGTCGCGAAGCTGCCGGTCACCGCTCCGTGCACCGCGAAAACGGTGGCGACGGCGATCCTGGCCCGCTTCACCCGCTCCGTGCTGTAGACCGTGGCGGTCGATTCCTTCGTCATGCGGTCGTGCCCTCCCCCTGAGGATTGCGGTGCGCAGGCCCTTCCTGGCGCTCCCGCTCCTCGCTGCGTCGCGTAAACTATCAGGAACCCTGCCTGATAAATAGTTCTTTCAAGAAGCTCCCGTACCGACCCGGGAAGGAGGCTCCGCCGTGGTCTGGAAGGATCCCGGTATGCCCGCATCACCGAGCACGGCTCGGGCCATCAACGACCGGCTCGCCCTGCGACTGCTCCAGCAGGACGGGCCGTTGACGGCCGCGCAACTCAAGACCCTGACCGGACTGTCCCGCCCCACCGTCGCCGACCTGGTCGAACGGCTCCAGGACGCCGGGCTGATCCATGTCGTCGGCGAGTCCGGCGCCGTACGCCGGGGCCCCAACGCGAAGCTGTACGGGATCGTCGCCGACCGGGCCCGCCTCGCCGCCCTCGACGTACGCACCGGAAGCGTCTCCGTGGTGGTCGCCGACCTGCTCGGGACCACACTGGCCGAGGCCACCCTGCCCATCGCCGAGGGCACCGGGACCGGGTCCGCCGTCGAACAGGCCGTCGCCCTCCTGGAGCGCACGGCCCACGAGGCGGGGTCCGTGCCCCTGCACAGTGTCGGCATCGGGGCCCCGGGCCTGATCGACCCGGCCACCGGCGAGCTGCGCGACAGTTCCGGCCTGCCCGCCTGGCACCGGGGCCTGGTCCGGGTGCTCCAGCAGCGGCTGCCGGCCACCGTCCTGGTCGAGAACGAGACCAACCTCGCCGCCGTCGCGGAACACCGGGCCGGGGCCGCCCTCGACCGCGAGACCTTCGTCCTGATCTGGCTGGGCCAGGGCATCGGGGCCGCCGTCATGCTGGACGGCAAGCTGCGCCAGGGCGCCTCCGGAGGCGCCGGGGAGATCGGCTTCCTGCCGGTGCCCGGGGTGGCCGGGCTGCCCTCGGCGGTCGACTGCGAGGGCGGCTTCTACTCGCTGGCCGGCTCGGCCGCCCTCTGCGAACTCGCCGCCCGGCACGGCATCGAGGTGCCCGCGCGAACGGCTCAGGAGTCGACCGGAGGCCAGCAGGAGGCGACCGCGGTGGCCGCCGTGCGCACCGCGCTGGCGGCGGGGGAGCGGGGGGAGCCGTTCCTGGACGAGCTGGCCGACCGGCTCGCTCTCGGGGCCGCGGCCGTCGTCTCGGTCCTGGACCCCGGCTGCGTCCTCCTGGCGGGCGCGGTCGGGGAGGCCGGCGGGGCCCCGCTCGCCGCCCGGGTCGAGGAGCGCCTCGCCCTGATGTCACCGCTGCGCACCGAGGTCCGGGCCGGCTCGCTGGGGGACGGGGCGGTGCTGCGCGGGGCGCTGCTCGCCGCCCGGGACGCGGCCCAGGACGCGCTGTTCGCGCCGGGCGGCTGAGAGGGGCCGGGAGCTCCGCAGGGCCCCCGCCCAGCCGGGCAGCCCGTTCGGCGGTGAGGGGCCGGGGGCTCCACAAGGCCCCCGCGCAGCCGGTACGGCGGTGAGGGGCCGGGGGCTCCACAAGGCCCCCGCGCAGCCGGTACGGCGGTGAGGGGCCGGGGGCTCCGCAAGCCTCCCGCGCAGCCGCCCAGCCGCCCAGCCGCCCAGCCGCGCAGCCCGTAAGCCGGTGCGAGCCCGGGCGGCTCGGGAAACGTACGGCGTACGAGGGGGAGCGACGGCTGAGACCACGGACGACGGCTCCCTCGGTGCGCAGCCGTTCGGCGACCCGACGGCCGAGCGCTCCGGTGGCGCCGGTGACCAGAACCGTCGTCATGGGGCCGGCCTGCCAGAGCCGGGACCAGGTCGCGGCGGGAGCGCGGGAAGCCCCGGCGGTGGACGCCGGGGCTTCTCGGGAAGGGGCCGGGGGCCGCGGTGAGCTGGGGCGATCAGCTCACCGTCGTACGTCCGCTAGCAGGCGCCGAGGTCCTTCCAGACGCCCCACTGGCCCGTGGTTCCGGGCTTCTCGCCCTTCGTCCACCAGGAGGCCTTCCACTGGCGGCCGTCCTGGCTGACGGTGGAGCCGCCGCCGTACTCGGTGGCCGCGTTCCACGCCGGGGCCGAGCAGGTGCCGCCCGGCTGCGTCGGGGTCGGTGTGGGGGTCGGGGTGGGGGTGGGGCCCGTCGGGTCCGGGGTCGGGGTCGGCGTCGGCGTGGGGTTCGTGCCGGTGCCGGGCTCGACCAGGGTGGTGCCGCGGGCCAGGTCACCGGCGAGGGAGTAGGACTTCCCGCCGAAGGTCACGGTCCAGTTGGACGGGGTGGAGGTGGGCAGGTAGTAGACGAAGTCCAGCTCCACCGAGGCGCCGGGGGCCAGCGTCTGCCAGGCCGGGAGCTTCAGGGAGACCCGGTTGTAGGGGCCCTTCAGACCGCCGATGTTGTTGGCCGCCGTGTGGTCGCTGCGGATGATCGACGTACCGAACCCGGACTGGTCCTTGGCGTTGGCCGGGGCGGAGGTGGAGTAGTCGAACTGGAACTCCGTGCCTCCGGGCAGCGTGGCCTTGGTGCGGTTGGTGATCTTCAGCTTCGGGCTGATCGGGTAGTTGGAGTCACCGAGGGCGAACTGGCCGAAGGAGACGTCGATGTCGACGGCCTGGGTCGGCAGGTCGATGGTGGAGCGCTTCGCGCCGTACGGGGTCGCCGACTTGAAGGCGTCGTACATCGCCGTGGTCAGCGTGTCGCCGGCCTCGTACTGGCCCTTGCCGGCGTCCCACCGGTAGTCGCCCGCCAGCTCCCAGATCATCGCGCCGCCGATGCCCTTGTCGACCACGTAGTCGGCCTTGCGCTTCACCGACTGCTCGTCCTCGGTGGAGAGGAAGACCTTCTTCTGGGCGTTCCACAGCCACGGCGCGACCAGCGTCGAGTCGTACTTGCGGACGTAGGCGCCGGTCAGCTGGGTGTTCGCCGGGAAGCCGTAGTCGGTGACGTAGTCGCCGACGATGCCCTTCTCCAGGTTCTTCGCGTGCCACATCGGGTTGGAACCGGCAGGGGATTCCTGGCCGTTGGTGTCCTTGTCGTGCCACAGGTTGTCGATGCCGACCGCGCCGTCACCGCACTTGGTCAGACCGGCGCCCGCCGGGCAGTTCGTCGCGGCGGCCTTGCCCCACAGGCCGTCGGTGCCGCCCTGGACGTTCTTGAAGCCCCGGGTGTAGTACGGCAGGCCGATGTTGATCCGGCCGGCCGGCATCGAGCCGCGGAAGTAGTGGTAGGCCCAGTCGGTGTTCAGGTAGCCGGTGCCGGCGTACTGCGAGGTGGAGTAGACACTCCCCTGGGCGAGCTCGTTGTCCTTGCCGTCGTCGAACAGCGAGGCGTTCGGGCCGACGTACTCGTTCCAGGCGCCGTGCAGGTCGTAGGACATGATGTTGACGTAGTCCAGGTACTTCTGCATCTGGTACGTCTCCATGCCCCGCAGCAGGTAGCCGGAGGAGGGGGCGGCGACGGTCAGCAGGTAGTGCTTGCCGTCGGCGGCACCCGCGCGGTCGAGCTTCTCGCGCAGGGTCTTCATCAGGGCGTCGTAGCCCTTCACCAGGCCCGCGCGGCGGCCATTGGCCAACGTGTGGTCCATGGGGTTGCCGGCGTCCTTCATGGACGTCGCGTACTCGTAGTCGATGTCGACGCCGTTGAAGCCGTACTTCTTGATGAAGGAGACGGCCGAGTCGGCGAAGGTGTTGATGCCGCTCTGGTTGACCGAGCCGTCGGCGTTGGTCGCCATCGAGTAGAAGCCGCCGGAGTTGACGCGCTTGCCGTCCGGGCCGAAGTAGCCGCCGGTCTCGGCCCAGCCGCCCACGGAGACCAGGGTCTTCACGTCCGGGTGCTGCTTCTTGTACTTGGTCAGCAGGTTGAAGTGCCCCTTGTAGGGGAGCGCCGGGTCCATCTCGGCGCCTGCGACACCGGGCCAGGTCATTCCCGTGGAGGCGTTGTCGGCGCCGTCGGGGCCGACCGAGAGCTTGTTGGAGCCGTCGACGTGCGCGAAGGCGTAGTTGAGGTGCGTGACCTTGTCCCAGGGGATGTTCGGGACAAGGTAGGCGTCCTTGCCGTCCTTGCCGGTACGCCAGTTGGTGAAGTAGCCGATGACGCGGCGCTTGTGGTCGGCGCCCATCTTCTCGCGTCCCTCACCGTCGTAGACGGAGCAGTAGGGGACGTCGACACCGGGGGTCCTGTGGAGCCCGTCGGGGCGACAGGACTCCTGGTCGGAGGCGGCGGCCGACGGGGTGGCGGCGAGGGAGCTCATCAACAGGCCGGCGACGGCGGCGCCGGCGGCGAGCAGCGTGGCTCTCGCTCTGGTGGGGGACAGCATGTGGACGTTCCTCCTGGGGAGGTCGGCAGAACACAACTGGCGAGAAGGGGGTGGGTCGTGTCGGGGTCCCGGTGTGCGCACACCGGGACCGAACCTCGGAGGTGACGCAGAGATTAAGAGGACTAGACCAGAGCGTCAATAGGTCTGGACCTTTAGCGATCAACTTTGTCGATGACTACGTTGTCGGCCGATCACCGGTGTCCGCCGGCGATGGGCCTCGCCGAGATCCCGGCACCAGGATCGCGCCAGGTGTCCTGTGACCCAGCCCACACCGCTCACTCGCATGGTCGAGGAGCGCCCGTGGCAGACTGGTTCCGTACCAGTAGCAGCGCACTCCGGGGTCGGTGCAATTCCGAACCGGCGGTTATAGTCCGCGACCCGTCCGCAGCCAGCGGCCGGTTGACCAGGTGAGATTCCTGGACCGACGGTTAAAGTCCGGATGGGAGGCAGTGCGCGGCGGTTCTTCATCGGTACGCCGCCGTAGGCGGACGCATGGCCGGGATTCTCCGGACCCCTTGCGTCCCTTCTTCGGTTTTCGGCGTGTTCCCTGGTGAGTCGCTTCATCTGTCGTCATCGACAGGCCCCGGAGTCCGTGCCCGAAGAGGCAGGAGGACCCGGTGGCCACCGCAGCCGACATCACCGCCATGGGCCGAGCGATCACGCTCGCCGCCCGCGGTCTCGGCTCCACCAGCCCCAACCCGGTCGTCGGATGTGTGATCACCGACGCCTCCGGAGCCGTGGCCGGTGAAGGCTTCCACCAGCGCGCCGGAGGGCCGCACGCCGAGGTCCACGCCCTGCGCGCGGCCGGCGAGCGGGCCCGGGGCGGCACCGCCTACGTCACCCTGGAACCCTGCAACCACACCGGCCGCACCGGCCCCTGCGCCCAGGCCCTCCTGGACGCCGGGATCAGCCGGGTCGTGTACGCGGTCGGCGACCCGAACCCGCAGGCCACCGGGGGCGCCGACACCCTGCGCGCGGCCGGGGTCCAGGTCGAGCAGGGGCTCCTCGCCGACCAGGCCGAGACGGGCAACGCCGCCTGGCTCACCTCGGTGCGCCTGAGCCGCCCGTACGTCCTGTGGAAGTACGCCGTCACCCTGGACGGCCGCATCGCCGCCGCCGACACCACCAGCCGTTGGATCACCTCGCCCGAGGCCCGCGCCGACGTCCACCGGCTCCGCGCCGAGGCCGACGCGGTGGTCGTGGGCTCCGGCACCGCCCGCGCCGACGACCCCCAGCTGGGCGTACGCGGGATCGACGGCGCCACCCAGCCCCTGCGCGTCGTCGTCGACACGAACGCCACCACCGTGAAGCCCGGCGCCCGCGTCCTGGACGACACCGCGCCCACCCTGATCGCGGTCGCCGACGACGCCCCGGCCGGCCACCTCCCCGAGCACGCCGTCCTGCGGCTGCCCCGCGCGGCCACCGGCCCCGGCCTGGACCTCGACGCCCTCCTCGCGGCCCTGCACGAGCGCGGCGTCCGCTCCGTACTCCTCGAAGGCGGCCCCACCCTCGCCGGTGCCTTCGTCGGCGCGGGAAAGGTCGACAAGGTCGTCGGCTACCTCGCCCCGGTGCTGCTCGGCGCGGGCCCCGCGGCCCTCGGCGACGCCGGAATCACCACCATCTCCCGGGCGTTGCGCCTCGATGTGACCGAGACCGTCCGCATCGGCCCCGATCTGCGCATCACCGCCGCCCCCGCTCCTGCTCGGAAGGGAAACTGAGTGTTCACCGGAATTGTCGAAGAACTGGGTGAGGTCACCGCCGTCGAGGAGCTCGCCGACGCCTCCCGCTTCCGGCTGCGCGGCCCTGTCGTCACCGACGGCGCCAAGCACGGCGACTCCATCGCGGTGAACGGCGTCTGCCTCACCGTCGTGGAGAGCGGCGACGGCGAGTTCACCGCCGATGTGATGGCCGAAACCCTCAAGCGCTCCAGCCTCGGCGCCCTCGCCACCGGCTCCCGGGTCAACCTGGAGCGCCCGATGGCGCTCGGCGGCCGGCTCGGCGGGCACATCGTCCAGGGGCACGTGGACGGCACCGGCACCATCGTCGAGCGCACCCCCTCGGAGCACTGGGAGCTCGTCAAGGTCTCCCTGCCGCCCGAGCTGACCCGGTACGTCGTCGAGAAGGGCTCCATCACCGTCGACGGCGTGAGCCTCACCGTCGTGGAGGCGGCGGCCGACTTCTTCACCATCAGCCTCATCCCCACCACCCTCGCCCTGACCACGCTCGGCCACAAGCAGCCCGGCGACCCGGTCAACCTGGAGGTCGACGTGATCGCCAAGTACGTCGAGCGGCTGCTCGGGGACCGGTCCGGGTCCGCACAGGGCCTGCTGCCGGGCGACCGGGCCGGACAGGACCCGCGATGAACGCCGCCTCCTGGCTCAACTCCGAGGCCTTCACCGTGTTCGGCCAGCACATCAAGTGGTCGGACATGATCGGCAACGTCATCGGCCTGATCGCCCTGGCCCTCGGCTGGCGGCGCTCCATCTGGACCTGGCCCGCCCAGCTGCTCTCCGGCGCCATCCTCCTGGTCGCCTTCGCCTCCGCGCACCTCTCCGGCAGCGCGGGCAAGCAACTGGTCGTCATCGTCGTGGCCCTGTGGGGCTGGTGGTCCTGGAACCGCGGCAAGCAGCGGGCCCAGGACGGTTCCATCGCCGTCCGCTTCGCCACCTGGCGCGAGCGCGGCGTGCTGATCGGCGCCGCCGCGCTCGGCACCCTCGCCGTCGGCGGCCTGTTCACCGCGTTCCCCTCGCTCTCCTGGGACCCGTGGCCGGACGCGTACATCTTCGTCGGCACCGTCGTCGCGATGTACGCCCAGGCCCGCGGCATGGTCGAGTTCTGGTTCGCCTGGCTCCTGGTCGACCTCGTCGGCGTACCCCTGAACTTCGCCAACGGGTTCGCCTTCTCCGGCTTCGTCTACGTCATCTACGGCGCCCTCGTCCTGTGGGGGATGCGCGACTGGTGGCTGCGTACGCGGACACCCGCTCTGGAAGGAGCCACGGCATGACTGCCCAGCCCACCTGGCTGCACCCCGGCCACGACCCGCTCTCCGAGGACCTCGCCCTGGACCCGGTCGAGCAGGCCGTCCGCGACATCGCCGCCGGCCGGCCCGTCGTCGTCGTGGACGACGAGGACCGCGAGAACGAGGGCGACCTCGTCATCGCCGCCGAGATGGCGACCCCGGAGATCGTCGCCTTCATGATGAGCGAGTGCCGCGGCCTGATCTGCGCCCCGATGGAGAACGACGAGCTGGAACGCCTCGAACTCCCGCAGATGGTCGCGCGGAACACCGAGTCGATGCAGACCGCCTTCACCGTCTCCGTCGACGCCTCCGCCGCCCACGGCGTCACCACCGGCATCTCCGCCGCCGACCGCGCCACCACCCTGCGGATGCTCGCGGGCGGCGTCGCCGGCCCCGGCGACTTCGTCCGCCCCGGTCACATCTTCCCGCTGCGCGCCCGCTCCGGCGGCGTCCTCGCCCGCAACGGCCACACCGAGGCCGCCGTCGACCTCGCCCGGCTCGCCGGACTGCGCCCCGCCGGGGCCATCGTGGAGATCGCGGGGGAGGACGGCACCATGCTCCGGCTGCCCGAGCTGGTCCCCTTCGCCCGCAAGCACGGCCTGACGATCATCTCCATCGAGGACCTGATCGCCTACCGCCGCAGCGCCGAGCCGACCGTCCGCCGTGAGGCCGCCACCCGGCTGCCCACGGCGTTCGGCGACTTCACCGCGTACGGCTACCGCTCCACCGTCGACGGCGTCGAGCACGTCGCCCTCGTCCACGGCGACCTCACCGACGGCGGCGGCGAGGACGTCCTCGCCCGGATCCACTCCGAGTGCCTGACCGGCGACATCTTCCAGTCCCAGCGGTGCGACTGCGGCCCTCAGCTGCAGGCCTCCATGCAGCGGATCACCGAAGCGGGCCGGGGCGTCGTCGTCTACCTCCGCGGCCACGAGGGCCGCGGCATCGGCCTGCTCTCCAAGCTGCGCGCGTACGAACTCCAGGAGCGCGGGGTGGACACCCTCGACGCCAACCTGGAGCTCGGCCTGCCGGCCGACGCCCGCGACTACGCCGCCGGCGCCCAGATCCTCAAGGACCTCGGTGTACGCAGCCTGCGGCTGATGACCAACAACCCCGACAAGACCGCGGCCGTCCTGCGCCACGGGCTCGCCGTCACCGGCCGCGAGCCCATGCCCGTCCAGGCCGGCGAGCACAATCTGCGGTACCTGCGCACCAAGCGCGACCGCATGGGCCACGACCTGCCCTGGCTCGAAGGCGCCGCGGCCTCGACCTGCGCCAACCAGTGACGACCACCACCACGCGACGAGCGACACGAACAACAGGAGAGACATGAGCGGCAAGGGTGCACCCGAACTGTCCGTACGCAACTGCGCCGACCTGCGGGTGGCCGTCATCGCGGCCCAGTGGCACGAGAAGGTCATGGACGGTCTCGTCGACGGCGCCCTGCGCGCCCTGCACGAGCTGGGCATCGACGAGCCGACCCTGCTCCGCGTCCCCGGCTCCTTCGAGCTGCCCGTCGTCGCCAAGGCGCTCGCCGGCCGCGGTTACGACGCGATCGTCGCCCTCGGCGTGATCACCCGGGGCGGTACCCCCCACTTCGAGTACGTGTCCCAGGGCGTCACCCTCGGCCTCACCCAGGTCACCGTCGACACCGGCGTCCCCGTCGGCTTCGGCGTACTGACGTGCGACACCGAGGAGCAGGCGCTCGACCGGGCCGGCATCGAGGGGTCCAACGAGGACAAGGGGCACGAAGCGGTCACCGCCGCCGTGGCCACCGCGGCCACGCTGCGGACCGTCAGCGAACCCTGGCGCTGAGTACGCCCCGGCGACCCCGTATTCTGAGGACCATCATGGCCAACAAAACCTTCGAAGAGCTCTTCGCCGAGCTCCAGCTCAAGGCCGCCGAAGGCGACCCCTCCACCTCGCGCACCGCCGAACTGGTGGACAAGGGCGTGCATGCCATCGGCAAGAAGGTCGTCGAGGAGGCCGCCGAGGTCTGGATGGCCGCCGAGTACGAGGGCAAGGAGGCCGCCGCCGAGGAGATCTCCCAGCTGCTGTACCACGTCCAGGTGATGATGGTCGCCCGCGGTATCTCCCTCGACGACGTCTACGCCCACCTCTGAGCCGGTCCCGGCACCGGCCGCGAAGAACCGCCCGCACACTTTTTCCGCACACCTCCGCACAAAGGAACCCGACCTCATGCTGCGCATCGCCGTCCCCAACAAGGGTGCACTCTCCGGCTCTGCGATGGCGATGCTCCATGAGGCCGGCTACCAGCAGCGCAAGGAGTCCAAGGAACTGGTCCTGGTCGACCCGGGCAACGAGGTCGAGTTCTTCTACCTCCGCCCCCGGGACATCGCGATCTACGTCAGCTCCGGCAGGCTCGACATCGGGATCACCGGCCGCGACCTGCTCCAGGACTCCGGCGCGGACGCCGAGGAGATCCTCCAGCTCGGCTTCGCCCGCTCCACCTTCCGCTACGCCACCAAGCCCGGCACCGCCACGGGCCCGCAGGACTTCGACGGCATGACGATCGCCACCTCCTACGAGGGCATCGTCGCCGCCCACCTCGCCCAGGCCGGCGTCGAGGCGTCCATCGTCCACCTCGACGGCGCGGTCGAGACCGCCATCGAGCTCGGCGTCGCCCAGATCATCGCCGACGTGGTGGAGACCGGCACCAGCATGCGCAACGCCGGACTCGAAGTGATCGGCGACCCGATCATGACCTCCGAGGCCGTCGTCATCCGCCGCAACGGCGCCCCCACCGACGACCCCAAGGTCCAGCAGTTCCTGCGCCGCCTCCAGGGCGTCCTGGTCGCCCGGTCCTACGTGATGATGGACTACGACTGCCGCGTCGAGCACCTGGAGCGCGCCGTCGCCCTCACCCCGGGCCTGGAGTCGCCGACCATCTCCCCGCTGCACCACGAGGGCTGGGTCGCCGTCCGCTCCATGGTCGCCGCCAAGGAGGCCCAGCGGATCATGGACGACCTGTACGAGCTCGGCGCCCGCGCCATCCTCACCACGGCCATCCACGCCTGCCGCCTCTGAGCGCCCCGGCCACCGCACCCCCGAGAGAAGACCCCGATGTCCGCGCCCCGGCCCGAACTCCCCACCCTCCCGGTCACCTTCCGGCCCACCCGCACCCGGGTGGTCCTGCTGAGCGTGGGCCTGGCGATGTTCCTCGTCATCACGGTCGTCGCGCTGATGCTGGAGCGGCTCAACCCCGCCGAGCGGGTCAGCTTCATCTTCGTCGCCGCGCTCTTCTTCGGCGTCCTGGCCCTGCTCAGCAGGCCCAAGGTGACCGCCGACGACACCGGGGTCACCGTCGTCAACCTCACCCGGACCCGCAGGCTGGCCTGGCAGGAGATCCTCCGCGTCAACCTGCGGTCCGGCGACCCCTGGGTCTTCCTCGACCTCAGCGACGGCACCAGCATGCCCGCCCTCGGCATCCAGCCCGGCATCGCCAAGCAGCAGGCCATCCGCGACGCCCGCGCCCTGCGCGCCCTCGCCGAGTCCCGCTCCGCCACCGGCGACGACACCCGCTGACCGGGAGCCCTACAGCCCGCCGGGCTCCTGCTTCCCCCGGCCCACCGCTCCGCGCCCGGACAGCACCTCGCCGTACGCCTGCATCAGGTCCGGCAGCCGCAGCGTGGACAGGTCCTGCCGGCTCGGCGTCCCGCTGTACGCGGAGAGCCGCAGATCACGGTAGGCGCAGCTCTTCTCGTACAGCGTGCGCAGGAAGCGGCCGTTGCCCAGCTCGTCGATCCAGCCCTGGTCCACCACATGGCCGCTGATGGAGCGCAGTTCGTCGATCGCCTCCTCGTCCCACACGTCGTCGTTCTCGGCGGCCAGCACCGTCCCGATCGCGGTGAGTTCGAGCGGGCGGTAGCTGGGGAAGTCGACCCGGCTGGTGAACCGGGAGGAGAGCCCCGGGTTGGTGGCCAGGAGCCGGTCCATGCCCTCCGGGTAGCCCGCGAGGATGACGACGAGGTGGTCCCGGTTGTCCTCGGCCCGTTTCAGGAGGACCTGGAGGGCTTCGTCGCCGTACGCGTCGCCCTTGCTGTAACCGGAGTTGGCCAGGCTGTACGCCTCGTCGACGAAGAGCACCCCGCCGAGTGCCGAGTCGATCAGCTCATTGGCCTTCACCGCCGTCTGGCCCAGGAACTCGCCGACCAGATCGGCGCGTTGGGCCTCGATCAGGTGGTCGCCGCCGAGCAGCCCCAGGGCGTAGAAGACCCGGCCCAGGATGCGCGCCACCGTCGTCTTGCCGGTGCCCGAGGGACCGGAGAAGACGAAGTGGCGCTTGGGCGGCTGGACCGGGAGTCCCTGTTCCGCCCGCAGCCGGGCCATGTTCAGCTGCGCGGAGAGCGCCTTCACCTGCCGCTTGACGGGCTCCAGGCCGACCATGCGCTCCAGCTGGGCCAGCGCCTCGGCCAGCAGGACGGGATCGCTCGGTCCGGCCGGGAACGGCGGCGGCCTTCGGGTCCTCGTGCGGCGTACGCCCCCGACCGGAGCGGTCGGGGAGGGGGCCGGGTCGTCGTCGAGCAGCCCGGCGTCGCCGATCGGCCAGGACTCGCGGCCCTCCACCAGGTCGGTGGAGAGCGACGCGTCACCCTCCTGCTGCGCCTCGGCCCCCGCGCCGCCCGAGCCGAAGCCGGTCAGCAGCACGGCGGCCAGGTCTGCCGACTCGTCGTACCCGTCGCCCTCGACGAGTGCCGCGAGGCGGGCCGAGGTGTCCATGAACGCGGGGTCGACCCGGTGCACCGCCCGGTAGAGCGGCAGCGCCGCCGCGCTGCGCCCGGTCCCCTCGTGGGCCCGGGCGAGCCAGTAGCGGAGCTCCTTGCGCTGCGGCTGCTCGCTGCGACAGCGCATCAGGGCGGCCGAGAGCAGCGGTTCGGCCTGCCCGTACATCTCCAGCCGCACCCGGGCCATCCCGCCGAACAGCCCCGCCTCGATGCCGAGCATCGGATCGTCGACGAGCTGTTCGGTGTAACGGACCAGTTGCTCCCAGTCCTTGACCAGATATGAGCGGCAGGCGTGCAGGAAACGCACCTGGGGGTCCGTGTCCACCGGCGGCAGCCCCGCCAACGCCCGGTCCAGCTCCGGCACATGGCGTCCGTCCAGCCAGTGCGAGGCGTGGGCGAGAAGCAGATCGCGCGGGCTCTCCAGCAACGGCTGCACCCACCAGCCCAGCCAGTACCAGGAGTTGAGCGGACGGCGGTGGCGGGCCCGCTGCTCACCGAAGCGGTCGCGGTGCCGGTGCATGCGTAAGAGCGCGGTCGCGGTGTCGATGCGCAGCGCGTGGAGGCCGAGCCAGCCGTCCGCCATGCCGGGATCGATCCGTACCGCAGCTCTGAACTCCTCCTCGGCCTGCGGGTAGGCGCCCATCGTGTAGGCGTCCATGCCGCGCAGCCAGGCGAGGTCGGCGGGGGCGTGTGCGCCCGGTGTGCCGATGTCCATCAGGTCCCCCACGCCAACCGTTCCCCCAGGATGTCCCGCCCGCACAGCATGCCCACCTGAGCGTGTTGAATCACTGCGCGGAGGAAGGGAATTGACCGCACCGAGGTGCATCGTACCTGCGCAGGGGGGCGGGAGCCGGTCAACGGCGGATCATGCGGGCGGTGACCGAGGGTGAGCGAATCGCTCTGCGTGGTCTCCCGGCGGGGGTGCGCGCGCAGGACGAAGCCCCCGGTCACGGGGGAACAACCGGGGGCTTCGCGTCTGCGGGGGCTCCGAAAAGCCGCACAATGAGAACGTAAGACCAGTACGGCCCCCCGGTCAAGCGGAGTTGAGGCACTTCCGGGCCGATTTCCGACTGCTCAGTACGGGTGAGCGCCGCGCCTACCCTCGGTGACGAAACGGTTCGCTCGCGCTGTCGCGGCCGGCCCCTCCTGCCACGCGTACCCCTGCGGCAACTGAGCTACCAGCGCGTCCGCGTACGGGCGCGACGGGTCCTCGGCGAAGTGCCGCTCCTCGGCGGCGGTCCAGCCGTCCCAGAACTCCGTGAGCCCGGCCCCGTCCCGCGCCCTGCCGCGCTCCCAGGAGGCGGTCCGCCCCAGCTCCATCCAGCACAGCGCCGCCAGCCACGGCCGCACCTCCCGGCGTCCCGCGCCGACGCCCTCGACCAGCACCACCGGAGCCGGCTCCAGGGGCCGCGCCGGGCCGAAGCGCCGCCTGGTCCAGTCGTACGGCGCGTACCTCGCCTCCTCGCCGCGCGAGAGGGGCAGGAGCACCTGCTCCCGCAGCCGCCCGACCCAGCCGAACAACTCCTCGTGGCTGGCCAGATCGTCCAGATGGAGCACCGGCGCACCACCGAGCGCCGCCGCCAGCCGGGCGGCGAACGTGCTCTTGCCGGACCCGGCGTGCCCGTCCACCGCGACGAGCCGGACCGGCCCGCAGGAGGCGGGGAGCGAGCGCAGGCAGTCGGCGTGGCGGGCCAGGTCGTTCATGGCCCCAGGGTACGGGGCGGCCGCCCGCCACCCCGGGCCACCGCAGGTCACGCCAGTGGTACAGACCCATATTGGTGGCGTGGCGCAGGTCGAATCACTGGCCGGACCGCGCCGGGAGACGGGATAGTTGACGCACCGATCGGCATCCGCAGCCCCACCCATGACCGGGGGTCTCGCCCATGACCAGTCCGACCTCACGCAGGACCGTCCTGACCGCCGCGCTGGCGGCAGCGGCAGGCGCGGGTGCCGCGGCACCCGCCGGGCCCGCGGCGGCCGCACCCGTATCGACGCCTGCCACCCGCCCCTTCGCACCCCAGGCAGCCGCACCCTTGGTGGACAACCGTTTCTGGCACACGTACACCGACTGGCGCTGGGGCTCCGGCGACGGCACCCGCGTCCTTCCCGGCACCCGCCCCGGCCTGGCCATCGCCACCCCCGCGGGCCGGACCGACTACACCGACCCCCACACGGGGAGGACGGCCGCCTGGGAGTACGCCACCTGGGCCTCGCCGCTCCACCGCTGCGCCGTCCCCGCCACCGAACTGATCACCTCCTGGAACGCCCGTACGCCGGCCGGCACCTGGATCGCGATCGAGCTGCGCGCGACCTACCCGGACGGCACCACCACCCCCTGGTTCGTGATGGGCCGCTGGGCCTCGGGCGACGGCGACATCCGGCGCACCTCGGTGGACGACCAGGGGGACCCGCGCAGCACCGTCTGGACCGACACGCTCGCGGTGGACGACGCGGCGAGCGGCGCACGGTTCGCCGCCTACCGCCTGCGCCTCACCCTGTACCGCACCCCGGGCACCCGGCTCACCCCCACCGTGTGGCGCGTCGGCGCGATGGCCTCCGACATCCCCGACCGTTTCACGGTCCCGGCCAGCACCCCGGCCCACGCCCGCGAACTGCGGGTCCCGCGCTACTCGCAGAACGTCCACATCGGCCAGTACCCCGAGTACGACAACGGCGGCGAGGCCTGGTGCAGCCCCACCTCCTCGCAGATGATCGTCGAGTACTGGGGCCGCAGGCCCACGGCCGAGGACCTCGCCTGGGTCCGGCCGGGCCTGCCCGACCCCCAGGTCTGCCACGCCGCCCGCTACACGTACGACCACCAGTACGGCGGCTGCGGCAACTGGCCCTTCAACGCCGCCTACGCCGCGACCTACCGGGACCTGAACGCGGTCGTCACCCGCCTCGGCTCCCTCACCGACCTGGAGCGGCTGGTCCGCGCCGGAATCCCCGTCATCACCTCGCAGTCCTTCCTGGAGGAGGAGCTGACCGGGGCGGGTTACGGGACGGCGGGCCATCTGATGACGGTGATCGGCTTCACCCCCGAGGGCGACGTGATCGCCAACGACCCCGCGTCCCCGGACAACGAGGCCGTACGCCGCGTCTACCGGCGCCGCGAGTGGGAGAACATCTGGCTCCGCACGAAGCGGTACGACGCGAACGGCCGGGTCAGGAGCGGTACGGGCGGGGTCTGTTACGTGTACTGGCCCTCGGGACCGACACCCGGTCAGCGCCGTGTCCTTCGCTCGCTCGACCTGCTCTGACCCGGGCGGCCGGACCGCCCGGACGGGGCGGAGCACCTGCCTCGTCGGCGCTCCGCCCCCCGCCCGGCGTCAGGCGGTACGCCGTCGCCGGACCGCCCCCACCACCGCGTCGACCACCAGGAACCCGGCCACGGTCACCCCCAGGACCGGCAGCGCCCAGCCCAGGGCGATGACCGCCGGGATGCCCAGGACCAGAACCGGCAGCGGCAGCCGCCGCCAGGCGCCGCGCTCCGGGGCCCGGCCGGCGAGCGCCCGGCGGTCGTCGCGGGTGGGGCGGCGCTGCCACCACATGCGGTAGCCCCAGACGATCACCGCCGTCAGGCCGAGAGCGAGAAGCGCCAGCACGATCTGGTTGACGACCCCGAACAGCACGCCCATGTGCCCCTGCACGCCCAGCTTGCTGAGCTTGGACAGGGCCGGGTGGTCGGCCCAGCGGGTGCGCGAGGTGATCTCGCCGCCCGCGGTGTCCACGGCGACCCGGTCGTAGTGGACCGGCCAGACGTTGTCGTTCTGCGCCACCACCCATGCGCTCGCCGCGTCCGCCGCGGGCGTGACCACCACCGTGCCGCCGAGCCCGGCGCCCCGGGCGGCCGCGAGGGCCGTGTCGAAGCCGGCCGGGTCGGCGTCGGCCGTCGCTTCGTCGGAACCGCCGTGGCCCGCGTGCTCCGCGTGGTCCTCGGCGGGGGCCGCGGCACCCGGGAGCGCGGTGTCGAGGGCCGGGGCGTTGCCCTTCGCCGCGTCCAGCAGCCGGCCGAACCGCTCACCCGCGTGAGTCGACCAGGTGAGGCCGGTGGCGCTCAGGAAGAGCAGCCCCAGCGCGAGCCACACACCGGTGGCCGCGTGCCAGCTGCGCGTCCGGCGCACCCCGCGGGCCCCGCGCTCCGGAAGCAGTACGCCCCGGGCCGACTTCGCACGCCGCCCCCGGCTGCGCCCGAGCCACAGGAGGAGGCCGCCGGCGACGGCCACCCACAGCCAGCTCGCCGCGACCTCGGAGTACAGCCGGCCCGTCTCACCGAGGTTGAGGTTGCGGTGGAGGTCGTCGAGCCAGGTGGTGAGCGGCGTCGACCCGAACCAGGTCGTCAGCTCACCCCGTACCTCGGCGGTGTACGGGTCGACGAAGACCGTGCGCTGTTTCTCCCCCAGCTCCGGCACCGCGAGCACCACCCGGGTGGTGTCCTCGGGACCCGGCGGGGTGATCACCGACGCCGTGGTGCCCTCGGGGTACGCCGCCCGCGCTGCGGCTATCTGCTCGGCCAGCGGACGGGGCTCGTCGCCGACCCGCTCCACCCGCAACCGGTCGCCGTACAGGAGCTGGTCGAACTGGGGCGTGAAGGTGTAGGCCAGCCCGGTCAGCGCGGCCACCAGCAGGAAGGGGGCGACGAGCACACCGGCGTAGAAGTGCAGCCGGACCAAGAGGTGCCGTACCGCCTCCCAGGAACGGGCCGGCCGCGGCTGTCCGGGGACGGGTTTCGTGAGGTCGTCCGGTCTGTCGGAGTCCGGCTCGCCCGGCGCCGCTCCGGTGGGATCATGGTCGTTCTGCGGTATCTCTTCGGTCACGTGAGACATGGGTGCTCCTCTGAGGGCAGGCCGCAAGGAGACTTGGTGGGCCTGCCGATGGGGGCCGGGTCCTGCCCGGGGTGGTGGGGAAGCGGGGGCGTTCCGGACCCGACGGCTCCCGCGCGCACGCCTCACGGCGCCGGATCACATCCGGCGCTCGCGGCTGGGTGCGGGGCCGTCAGGCCACAGCCACCGAGGGCGGCCCACGGCGGTGGCAGGACCGGGCGAGGAGCGCCCCGAACCGGATCCGCGCGACCGCCGGCGGCACCGGGCGCACCCGGGGAAGGCAGGGCAGCGAGGGAGGGGGCCGGAGCGCGGGGCGGGGAAGGACCAGGGCCGCGAGGCGTCGCAGCACCCGCTCCCCGTGGATCACGCAGAGGGCCGTTCCGAGCGTGGCCGCCGCATGGGCCAGGATCATCGCGGCGTCCAGCCGGTGGCCGTCGGACGGCCCGGCCATCTGGTGCCCGTGTCCGGTCGCCGTCGCGGAGTGCTCGGCTCCGCCGGGCGCCGAGAGGAAGTGGAAGGCGTCGTGCAGGGCGAACTGGGTGCCGCCCAGCACCAGCGTCACGACGTCGAAGCGCCGCCGGCCGCCGAAGAGGAGCGCCCCCTGGAGGCTGAGCGCCAGGAACAGCAGGACGAGCACCCCCGCGCCGGGCAGCCGCCCGCCCGCCGCGACATGGCTCACGGCACCGGGAAGCAGGCATGCGGAACCGCAGAGCAGGCCCCTGGCCACTCGCGTCGGCCGGCCGCCCCGTGCACACATGGGGACAAGGTAGCCACCGCCGCCACGTGCTCCGCCCCGGGGGCGTCCGTCGCGGTCTCTCCTCATGGGGCAGTAGTCGGCCAGGTGGCCGAAATGGTTCCCGTACGTTTTCGGAAACGCGGGCTCGTCCCCGTACGGCTGTGGCGTCACCCACATCAGGCCCCCCGCCATGGCCGCCCTTCCGGAGGCTTCCGGCCCGCTACGGGTACGGGACGAGGGGCTGCCACCGGATGTCGGCGAGCCGCAGCCGTGACCGGGATCTCGTTTCGCGCGCCGCGGAGTTCCGGCACTGTGGTCGGGTCACGGGGGGCCTCGACCGAGCACGACGAACAGCGAGACGCCATGACCGCGACCACCGCCGCACACCACGCCCACCATGCCCGCCGCACCCGCACCGGAGGTCCGGACGACGACGGTCCCAGGCTGCTGGAGCACCTCGCGGGCTGGGCCCTCGTGGTCGTGCTCGCCATGTTCGTCACCCAGGCGGGGCTGATGTGACCCGCGCCCAGGGACCACGGAAGGGGGCGGGGCGCCCGCGCGGCACCCGCCCCGGTACTCCGCGAATCCCGTGACGGGCCGGCCCGGTCGCATCGACCGGGTCCTCCGCCATCCCCTCTGACCAGCCCGTCACCCCGTGACGTCAGGCATCCGATCGGGCATACTCAACCCGCCACAGCCGCTGACCGCGCTCGCCCGAGACCCGGGAGGGCAGGATCGGCTGGGCAGTCTGTCCTTCCCGGCCCCGTTCCGGGAGATCACCCGGCGGCGCCTCTCACACCCCGAGCGCGCGACCGTCGCAACGCCCGACAGGGAGGAGAGCGCCGTCATGTCCGACCGTGCCCCGCAGCCGGTGGAACGCCGTCTGCCCACCGAGGAGTCCCGGCAGCTCGTCGCGCTCGTCCGTGACATCGTGTCCAAGGAGATCGCTCCCCGGGCGGCCGAGGAGGAGGACGCGGGCCACTTCCCGCGCGAGGTCTTCACCCTCCTCTCCGCATCCGGCCTCCTCGGCCTTCCCTACGGTTCCGCCCACGGCGGCGGCGACCAGCCCTACGAGGTCTACCTCCAGGTGCTGGAGGAGCTGGCCGCGGCCCGGCTCACCGTCGGCCTCGGCGTCAGCGTCCACTCCCTGGCCTGCCACGCGCTCGCCGGATACGGCACCGACGAGCAGCGGTCCGAACACCTCCCGGCGATGCTCTCCGGCGGCCTGCTGGGCGCCTACTGCCTCTCCGAGCCGGCCTCCGGCTCCGATGCCGCCTCGCTGCGGACCAAGGCCGTACGCGACGGCGATGAGTGGGTCCTCACCGGGACCAAGGCGTGGATCACCCACGGCGGCATCGCTGACTTCTACACCGTCCTCGCCCGCACCGGCGCCGACGGCGCCCGCGGCATCACGGCCTTCCTCGTCCCCGGCGACGCCGAAGGCCTGAACGCGGCACTCCCCGAGAAGAAGATGGGGATGAAGGGCTCACCCACGGCCCAGCTCACCTTCGACGGCGTACGGATCGGTGACGAGCGCCGCATCGGCGACGAGGGCCAGGGCTTCGCCATCGCGCTCTCCGCACTCGACTCCGGGCGCCTGGGCATCGCGGCCTGTGCCATCGGGGTCGCCCAGGCGGCCCTGGACGAGGCCGTCCGGTACGCCACCGACCGGCGCCAGTTCGGCCGGCCCATCGCGGACTTCCAGGGGCTGCGCTTCATGCTCGCCGACATGGCCACCCAGATCGAGGCCGGCCGGGCGCTCTACCTGGAGGCGGCGCGGTTGCGGGACGCGGGGGAGCCCTTCTCGCGTCAGGCCGCCATGGCGAAGCTCTTCTGCACGGACGCGGCCATGCGGGTGGCCACCGACGCCGTCCAGGTGCTCGGCGGCTACGGCTACACGCTCGACTTCCCGGTCGAGCGGCTGATGCGCGAGGCCAAGGTGCTGCAGATCGTGGAGGGCACCAACCAGATCCAGCGCATGGTCATCGCGCGCCACCTCGCGGGTCCGGAGACCCGCTGACCCGCAGCGGCCGGTCCGGCCAGACGGGCATCGCCACGATCCGGTTCCACTCCTGGTCCCGGCGTCCCGGCACGGTCCGGCCGCTGTTCTGCCAATGCCGCAGCAGAGCGCTGTAGATGGGCGGATCGACGGGGGAGGCGACGGGCGAGCTCCCCGTGGACCCGGGCAGCGGCTGCGGCTGCGGAACCGATTCTCCGGTCACCGGGGGAGCGAGCCGGCGGCGACCCGAGCCGACCGGTGATTGCAGCGTCGTCATACCGGGTCAACGCGCCGGAGCGGGCCCGGGTCACTGCTGCCCCGATCCGAGTGCCAGTTCGGCGGGTGCCGGTGCGCGGGACCCCTCTGCCCGCACCACGCCGGACGGGCCGTCGTGGTGCGGACAGGAGTCGGGCGGTCCAGGAACGCGAGCGGCCGCTCCGGAACGTACGTACGGCCGGGAGCGGTGGATCAGGCGGCCTCGCGCCGCATCCGGGGCACGCGCAGCGGGCGGGAGCCGGGGCCGCCGGCGTGGGAGAAGGGCTGCATCCGCCAGTCCAGTCCCTGGGGGAGCGTCAGCAGCAGTGCCGCCTCCTGCTCCTGGGGCTCCAGCGTCTCGTCGGCGGGCCGGGCGTCCGCCGCGGCGCGGCCGGTGCCGGAGCAGACGGTGAGCACGAACGGGTTCCACGGGGTGGGGCACCGGGCGTGCTCCGGCAGGACGTCCTCGTCGGCCAGCAGCGCGATCGGCCGGGCGCAGTCCGGGCAGATCACCCGGAACATCTCGAACATGTCGTACACATCGGCGCTGTCGTCCTCGTCGGGATCGACAGGCTCCGGTTCGGTACGTCCGGTGAGCTTCAGGCTCTGCATGGGATCTTCCCCCCTCGGGTGGGCCGGCACAGCGCCACGGCCACGACCACAGCAAGCACTTCCCTCCGCGCGTGGCCGATAACCGCGAGGGGACCCGCCACCGACCCGTAGGTCTGTGGTGTTCGTCACATGCTCCCCGCAGGTGCCGTTCCGTGACCCCGCACGACTGTGCCGCAGGGCACCCGGGGCCATAGGTTGATCCGCATGGAGGAGCTGGACCGTCAGATCGTGGAGTTGCTCGTCAAGGACGGGCGGATGAGCTACACCGACCTGGGCAAGGCCACCGGCCTGTCCACCTCGGCCGTTCATCAGCGCGTCCGCCGCCTGGAGCAGCGCGGGGTGATCCGCGGCTATGCCGCGGTCGTCGACCCCGAGGCCGTCGGGCTGCCCCTCACCGCGTTCATCTCGGTGAAGCCGTTCGACCCCAGCGCGCCCGACGACATCGCGGAGCGGCTGGCCGGGGTGCCGGAGCTGGAGGCCTGTCACAGCGTCGCCGGGGACGAGAACTACATCCTCAAGGTGCGCGTGGCGACCCCGCTGGAGCTGGAGCACCTGCTCACCAGGATCCGCTCGCTGGCCGGCGTCTCGACCCGGACGACGGTCGTCCTGTCCACCCCGTACGAGGCCCGGCCCCCGCGCGTCTGATCCTGGGGCCGGTCGTTCGGATAGGGCCGAACGACCGGCCCCGGGGACCGCAGGCGCTCCTCAGGGGGGTCGCGGGCCGGGCGGGCCCCCGCGGGCGCGAGACTGTTCCCATGACCGACAGCACCGCCCCCCAGAGCGCCCCCGAACACCGCACCCTCCTGCTGCGCGGGGGAGACGTCCACAGTCCGGCCGATCCGTTCGCCACCGCGATGGTCGTGGAGCGCGGGCATGTCGCCTGGGTGGGATCGGAAGGGGCCGCCGACGCCTTCGCCGGCAGCGTCGACGACGTCGTCGACCTGGAGGGCGCCCTGGTCACCCCCGCGTTCACCGACGCCCACGTCCACGCCACCGCGACCGGTCTGGCCCTGACCGGGCTCGACCTCTCGGGCGCTCGTACGCTCGATCACGCCCTCGCTCTCGTCCGTGCGTCGGCAGACCGGCACGCCACCACGGACGTCCTGCTCGGGCACGGCTGGGACGCCGCGCGGTGGCCGGAACAGCGCCACCCCTCGCGCGCCGAGCTCGACGAGGCGGCCGGCGGCCGGGCCCTGTACCTGCCCCGGATCGACGTGCACTCCGCCGTCGTCACGACCGCCCTGCTGGACCTCGTCCCGGGCGTCACCGCGCTGCCCGGGTACCACCCCGACGCACCGCTGACCGGCGACGCCCACCACGCCGTACGGGCCGCCGCCCACAGCGCGCTCACCTCCGCCCAGCGGGGAGCCGCCCAGCGCGCCGCGCTCGACCACGCGGCCTCCCTCGGTATCGGCACCCTCCACGAGTGCGGCGGACCCGAGATCTCCGACGAGGCGGACTTCACGTCGCTCCTGGCGCTCGCCGCCGAGCGGCCGGGGCCCCGGGTCTTCGGCCTCTGGGCCGAGGAGATCGCCGACGGGAAGGGCGCCCGCCGCATCCGGGAGCTCGGCGCGATCGGCGCGGCCGGCGACCTCTTCGTGGACGGCTCCCTCGGCTCGCACACCGCCTGTCTGCACGAGCCGTACGCCGACGCCCCGCGGACCGGCACCGCCCACCTGGACGCCGCCCGGATCGCCGCCCATGTCACCGCCTGCACCGAGGCCGGCCTCCAGGCGGGCTTCCACGCCATCGGCGACGCGGCCGTCACCGCCGTCGTGGAGGGCGTCCGAGCCGCCGCCGAGACGCTGGGCCTCGCCAGGATCCGCGCCGCCCGCCACCGGGTCGAGCACGCCGAGATGCTCACCCCCGAGACCGTCGCCGCCTTCGCGGAGCTGGGCCTCACCGCCTCCGTCCAGCCGGCCTTCGACGCCGCCTGGGGCGGCCCCGAGGGGATGTACGCCCAGCGCCTGGGCGCGGAGCGGGCCGCGACCCTGAACCCGTACGCCGCCCTCCTGCGCGCCGGAGTCCCGCTCGCCTTCGGCTCCGACAGCCCGGTCACCCCGCTCGACCCCTGGGGCACCGTGCGGGCCGCCGCCCACCACCGCACCCCCGAGCACCGCATCTCCGTCCGGGCCGGCTTCACCGCCCACACCCGGGGCGGCTGGCGGGCCATCGGCCGCGACGACGCCGGCCTCCTGGTGCCGGGCGCACCGGCCGACTACGCCGTCTGGCGGACCGCCGAACTCCTGGTCCAGGCCCCCGACGACCGGGTCGCCCGCTGGTCCACCGACCCCCGCTCCGGCACGCCGGGCCTGCCGGATCTGACCCCCGGCGCCGAACTGCCGGTCTGCCTGCGGACGGTGGTCTCCGGACAAACGGTCTACGTGCGACCGAACGAGTGACGTCGGGAGATTCCGTACCGCCGATCGATCGCCGGGGCACGCGTTCACGACCTGCGGATCTGCGGAACTGACCAGGCAATTTGGGCAAAAGCCGCAGGTCGCACGGGTGTTGACAGAACGCGCCCACAGGCCGGTAGGTTCGGCCGGGTCCACCACAGGACGTCCGACCGGTGAAACCTCCACGCAGTCGTCGAACGCCGCTGGGTCATGGGGTGGTGTGCCGCACCGGCTCACCACCACTGACAGCCAGGTTCAGCGCCCGCGCCTCGGGGGCGAGGGAAGGTTCCAGTCGGACGGAGGGTGCGACCCGGGTGGGGCCCGGACGTTCAGTAGACAACGGCTTTCGGTCGACCCGCAGCCAGCGGGCCCCAGGTCGGCCCGAAGGGCGCCGGGCCCCGATCCGCAGTTCCGTCCGTGGTTCTGTCCGCAGTTCCGTCCATCTGCCCGGCCTGTGCCACACGCCCGTAGCACCGCGGAGGACTCCGGCGGCGTCGCGCTGGATATGGTGTCCCCCTGTGTACGGACTTTAAGGGGCAGTAGTGAACGACGGCGGTCAGAGGCAGTTCGGCCCGCTCGGCAAGGTCCTGGTGATCATTCCGACCTACAACGAGGTCGAGAACATCAGGCCGATCGTCGACCGGGTGCGCACGGCCGTGCCGGCTGCCGACATCCTGGTGGCCGACGACAACAGCCCCGACGGCACCGGGAAGGCGGCCGACGAGATCGCGGCCGCCGACGACCAGGTCCACGTCCTGCACCGCAAGGGCAAGGAAGGGCTCGGCGCCGCCTACCTCGCGGGTTTCGCCTGGGGCGCCGAGCACGGCTACGGCGTCCTCGTCGAGATGGACGCCGACGGCTCCCACCAGCCCGAGGAACTGCCCCGGCTGCTCACCGCGCTCAAGGGTGCCGACCTCGTCCTCGGCTCCCGCTGGGTGCCCGGCGGCCGGGTCGTCAACTGGCCCAAGAGCCGCGAGGCCATCTCCCGCGGCGGCAGCCTCTACTCCCGCCTCGCCCTCGGCCTCTCCGTCCGCGACGTCACCGGCGGTTACCGGGCCTTCCGGACCGAGACCCTCGAAGGCCTCGGACTCGACGAGGTCGCCTCGCAGGGGTACTGCTTCCAGGTCGACCTGGCCCGCCGCTCCGTGGAGGCCGGCTACCACGTGGTCGAGGTCCCCATCACCTTCGTGGACCGCGAGGTCGGCGACTCCAAGATGAGCCGGGACATCCTCGTCGAGGCGCTGTGGCGGGTCACCGGCTGGGGCATCACCTCCCGCGCCAACAAGGTCCTGGGCCGTAACAAACCCTGACCCCGCGCACGGGCCGATCCATGATCACCCCCTTACGCCGCTTCCACCTCCGTACGGGCACACTTGTGGCATGACGACCGGCACCCCGCCCCCGACCCGTCCCCGGCGCTCACGCGCCCGCAGATTCCTGCCGCCGGCCCTCGCCGCCTGGCTGGTCCTGGAGATCTGGCTCCTGACCGTGGTCGCGTCGGCCGCGGGCGGGCTCACCGTCCTGCTGCTCCTGGTCGCCGGGGCGCTGCTCGGTACCGTGGTGATCAAGCGGGCCGGGCGCCGCGCCTTCAAGAACCTCACCGAGACCCTCCAGCGGACGCCGGGGCAGCCCGGCGCCACCGAGGCCCCGCAGGTCACCGGCGGGAGGGGCTCGAAGGGCAACGGCCTGCTGATGCTCGGCGGGTTGCTGCTCCTGATCCCCGGCCTGATCTCGGACGCGGCCGGCCTGCTCCTGCTGGTGCCGCCCGTCCGCTCCCGGATCAGCCGCCGGGCGGAGCGGTCCCTGGAGCGCCGGATGCGGGCCGCGTCCCCCGGCGGCCTCTCGGACGCCTTCCAGCAGGCCCGTATGCGCCGGCCGGACGGAAAGGTCGTCCAGGGGGAGGTCATCCGCGAGGACGGCACCCAGCCCTCCCGTCCCGACGACCGCCCCCGGGGCCCGCGCCCGCCGCTCGCCCCCTGATCGCCGGACATGACAAGAGCCGCGGGCCGTGACACATGTTCCGTGTCACGGCCCGCGGCTCTTGTGCTGTGCTGTTGTCGCGCTCAGTGCGGTGATACGCAATGCGGTGGCGTCACGCGGTCAGGCAGACTTCCTGCTGTCCCGCGGGTGCACGGCGATGTTCATGGCTCCGGAGCGCAGAACCGCCAGCCTCTCGGCCAGCACCTCCTCCAGCTCCTCGCGGGTGCGCCGCTCCATGAGCATGTCCCAGTGCGTACGCGCAGGCTTGCCCTTCTTCTCCTCGGGGCCATCCCCGTCCACCAGGAGTGCCTGGGCGCCACACGCCTTGCACTCCCACTCCGGCGGAATCTCCGCCTCCACCGAGAACGGCATCTCGAATCGATGTCCGTTCTGGCATGCGTACTCCACCGCCTGGCGCGGGGCCAGATCGATGCCGCGGTCCGTCTCGTAGCTGGTAACCACAAGTCGCGTGCCGCGAAGAGCTCGCTCACTCATGAATCGTGCCTCCCGGGCTTGTCGCCCACAGGACAAAATGTCGCTGTCGTCGTCATCCGGTCAACGTCCGGTCGGTGGCAAAGATTCCCGTCGCCGGTCATGCGTCGCCCGTTCGTGCCGCTGCTTTATCTGGGTTGAGTACCCACCCTTGCCCGGTTTGTCACCTCTGGTGGGCGTTGTCACCCAACGGTTGAGCTGCTTTCACTCGCAGTAACGGTCCTCCGGGCAGGCCAAAGGCGTACACTACCGGCCTTTGACTTCAACGTCTAAATCCGTTCCGGTACGGGATTGCCCGCGGCCTTGATCGCACGCCGTACCGGCACCCGGGCGAGCAGCGCCGCGCCGAGGGCGAAGAACACGATCAGCGAGATGATCGCCTCCCGGTAGCTGCCGGTCAGCTGGTACGCCAGACCGAACACCAGGGGCCCCAGCCAGCTCAGTCCCCGGTCGCTCATCTCGTACGCCGAGAAGTACTCCGCCTCCTTGCCGCGCGGCACCAGATGGGAGAACAGCGAGCGCGACAGGGCCTGACTGCCGCCCAGCACCAGTCCGATGGCCGCCGCGAGAACGAAGAAGAAGACGGGCGCGTCGGCGGGCAGCAGATAGGCGGCGATCAGGATCACGGTCCACAGGGCCAGCGAGCCCAGGATCGTGCGCTTGCCGCCGTAGACCCGGGCGAGCCGGCCCATGCCCAGGGCCCCGGCCACCGCCAGGACCTGCACCAGCAGGACCGCGACGATCAGGGTCGTCTGATCCAGCCCCAGCTCCTCGGAGCCGTACAGCGAGGCCTGGGAGATCACCGTCTGGATGCCGTCGTTGTAGATGAGGTAGGCGAGCAGGAAGGAGAGGGTCAGCGGGTGGCGCCGCATGTCCCGCAGGGTGGCCATCAGCTGTTTCCAGCCGGAGCCGACCGCCCCCTCACCGTCCTGTGCCACCCGTCGGTCGCGCAGTCTGCGCAGCGGCACCAGGGTGAAGGCCCCCCACCACACACCCGCCGACGCGAGGCAGATCCGTACCGCGTCGGACTCCGTGAGCCCGAAGGACTCGTGGCCGGTGTACAGGATCAGGTTGAGGACGAGGACCAGGGCGCCCGAGGTGTAGCCGAAGGCCCAGCCCCGCGAGGAGACCGCGTCCCGCTCCTCCGGCTCGGCGATCTGCGGCAGGTAGGCGTTGTACAGGACCATCGACACGGAGATCGACGCGTTCGCCACGATCAGCAGGAACGCGCCCAGCAGATAGCGGTGGCCGTCCAGGAAGAACATCCCCGCCGTCGCCGCGGCACCCGTATAGGCGGCCGCCGCCAGCAGCGGCTTCTTGCGTCCCGTGCGGTCGGCCGCCGCGCCGACGATCGGCATCAGGATCACGGCGACCACGATGGAGGCCGAGACGGAGTACGCGAACAGGGAGCCCGCGCGCACGGGTATGCCCAGCGGGTGCACGAAGCCGTCGGGGCCGGCGGCCGCCTTGGCGATGGACGTCAGATACGGGCCGAGGAAGACCGTCAGCACGCTGGTGGAGTAGACGGAACAGGCGAAGTCGTAGAAGTACCAGCCGCGTTGTTCCCGCTTGCGCGCGGCGGCGGATCCATCGCCCGGCGGCTGCTTCGCCGGATCGGCCCATCCTGTGGTCCCGGTGCTCAACCCGCGCCCCCTCGATCGTCGCGTGCGGACGCGGACGGGTCCGGCGTCAGGCCCAGGCCCCCCGCTCGCTCAGCACCGTACGCAGCGTCTCGATGTGATCGGTCATGATGCCATCCACCCCGAGGTCCAGGAGGGCCGCCATCCGTTCGGGCTCGTTGACCGTCCAGACGTGCACCTGGAGTCCGAGCGCGTGCGCCGTACGGACGAAGCGGGCGTCGACCACCGGGACGCCGCCCTGGCGCTCCGGAACCTGCGCGCAGACCGCGCCCGCGCGCAGCGCCGCCGGGATCCCGTACGAGCGCAGCCGCAGCCCCAGGACACCGCGCACCCCGTACGAGGTGGCCAGGCGCAGGCCCGCCAGTCGGTGCGCGCGGGCCACCCGGGCCTCGGAGAACGAGCCGACGCAGATCCGGTCCCAGGCGCCGGTCCGGCGGACCAGCTCCAGGAGGGGTTCCAGCGCCGCTTCCGCCTTGACGTCCACGTTCCAGCGGGCCTCGGGGAACTCCTCCAGCAGCTCCTCGAAGAGGGGGAGCGGTTCGGTGCCTCCGACCCTGGCCCGGCGCACCTCGCTCCAGGGCAGTGCGGAGATCCTGCCCCCGGCGTCGGTGACCCGGTCCAGCGTCGCGTCGTGGAAGGCGACCAGCCGGCCGTCCGCCGTGGTGTGCACATCGGTCTCGAAGTAGCGGTATCCCGCGGCGGCCGCCCGGCGGAAGGCGGCCGCGGTGTTCTCCACGCCGTCCGCCGCCCCGCCGCGGTGCGCGAAGGCGATCGGTGTCGCGTGGTCGAGATAGGGGTGGCGGCTCTGGTTCACTGCGGCAGTATGGCCTGCCCGGACGGCGGGCCGGCGACGGGGTCGGGTCCGGCGGGATGGGGGGCGGTGGCCGTCGCCCCGGCGGGCGCGGGGAGTTCGAAGACCCGCAGGAAGAGCTGGGCCAGCGGGCCGATGGCCAGGGCGTAGAGGACCGTACCGACGCCGAGCGAGCCGCCCAGCAGGAAGCCGGTGACGACGACGGCCACCTCGATCGCCGTACGGACCAGGCGGATGGAGCGGCCCGTGACCCGGTGCAGCCCGGTCATCAGCCCGTCGCGCGGACCGGGGCCGAAGCGGGCCGCTATGTAGAGGCCGGTCGCCACCCCGTTGAGCACGATGCCCAGGACCATCACCGGGATCCGGTTGCCGAAGGAGTCGAGGTCGCCGACCAGGGCGAGCGTCCCGTCCATCGCCAGGCCGACCACGAAGACGTTCGAGACGGTGCCGAGCCCCGGGCGCTGGCGCAGCGGGATCCACAGCAGCAGCACGATCGCCCCGACGATGATCGAGACGACACCGATCGAGATGCCGGACAGCTCGGTGATGCCCTGGTGCAGGACGCCCCACGGCTCCAGGCCGAGTTCGGCGCGGACCAGGAGCGCCGAGCTCGCCCCGTACAGCGTCAGACCGGCGTATAGCTGGACCAGCCGCCTGGTGAGGTGGGTGGTACTCCGGGCGGTGGTCCTGGACACGTATTGCCCCCTGCTGTGGTGGTAGTGGACTGCTTCATGTCACCCTGTGGCAGGGGATCGGCCGCCAACCATGGCCAATCCGAGGAAGGTGGACTGATTTCGATGACCCAGTGGACTTCGACGGTGGGGGCGGCCCAGCTCGCCCGGCAGCTCCAGGCCCAGCAGCCCCGGCCCACCGGCCCCGCCGGACGGAAGCCGCCCGCCTACCGCGCGCTCGCCGACGGGGTGCGGTTGCTCGTGCTGGAGGGCCGGGTCCCGGTCGCCGCCCGGCTGCCCGCCGAGCGTGAACTGGCCCTCGCCCTCTCCGTCAGCCGTACCACCGTCGCCGCCGCCTACGAGGCGCTGCGGGCGGAGGGATTCCTGGAGTCGCGGCGCGGCGCGGGCAGCTGGACCGCGGTGCCGGCCGGGAACCCGCTGCCCGCGCGCGGCCTCGAACCGCTGCCCCCGGAGTCGCTCGGCTCGATGATCGACCTGGGCTGCGCCTCGCTGCCCGCCCCCGAGCCCTGGCTGACCCGGGCCTTCCAGGGGGCGGTGGAGGAGCTGCCGCCGTACGCCCACACCCATGGCGACTACCCGGCCGGGCTGCCCGCGCTGCGGCAGACGATCGCCGCCCGCTACACCGCGCTCGGCATCCCGACCATGCCCGAACAGATCATGGTCACCACCGGTGCGATGGGCGCCATCGACGCCATCTGCCACCTCTTCGCGGGCCGCGGCGAACGGATCGCGGTCGAGTCCCCCTCGTACGCCAACATCCTCCAGCTGATGCGCGAGACGGGCGCCCGCCTCGTCCCGGTCGCGATGGAGGAGGGGACCGGCGGCTGGGACATGAACCGGTGGCGCCAGGTGCTGCGGGATTCGTCGCCCCGGCTCGCCTATGTGGTGGCCGACTTCCACAACCCGACCGGCGCGCTCGCCGACGAGCAGCAGCGGCGGGACCTGGTCGACGCCGCCCGCTCGGCCGGCACGGTGCTGGTCGTCGACGAGACGATGAGCGAGCTCCGGCTGGACGCCGACACCGCCATGCCCCGCCGGGTCTGCGCCTTCGACCCGGCCGGCAGCACGGTGCTGACCGTCGGCTCGGCCAGCAAGGCGTTCTGGGCCGGGATGCGGATCGGCTGGGTGCGGGCGGCCCCGGACGTCATCCGCTCCCTGGTCTCCGCCCGCGCCTACGCGGACATGGGTACGCCGGTCCTGGAGCAGCTCGCCATCAACTGGCTGCTGGGTACGGGCGGCTGGGAGCAGGCGGTCGAGATCCGGCGGGACCAGGCGCGGCAGAACCGCGACGAACTGGTCGCGGCGGTGCGCCGGGAGCTGCCGGACTGGGAGTTCGCGGTGCCGCGCGGCGGGCTGACCCTCTGGGTGCGCACCGGCGGCCTCTCCGGTTCCCGGCTGGCGGTGGCGGGCGAACGCGTCGGCGTACGGGTGCCCTCGGGCCCGCGGTTCGGGGTCGACGGGGCGTTCGAGGGCTATGTGCGGCTGCCCTTCACGGTGGGCGGCCCGGTCGCGGAGGAGGCGGCGGTGCGGCTCGCGGCGGCGGTGGAGCTGGTGCGCGCCGGCGCGGGCGCCGGGGCCGACACGCCCCGCAGCTTCGTGGCCTGAGGGGGCCGGGCCGGGCGGGTGCCCGCCGAGGCACGTGCGACGGGGACACACCCGCGGGCGGGGAGACGGGCCGCCCGGCCCGTCTCCCCGCCCGCGGTCTCGCCACCGGCGGTCGGTCACCCCTCGGTGATGGCCGCCTGCGCCTTGGCCGGCAGCCCGCCCGGCATGGCCTTCACGGCCACGGGAACCTGCGCCGTGTCCTCCTGGTCGCGGGCCTCGGGGACGTGGTCGGGCAGCGTGTCCGGTTGCGCGGAGGCACCCGGCCGCTCCGGCAGCACGTCGAGCACCGCCTGCCGGTGCGCGTCGCTCGTGGCGTCGTCGTACGGGTCCGGGGTCGCGGGAACCTGGAGGCGCAGGACCGGCCCGGTGCCCAGACGTGCGTACCCCCGGCCGGCCGGAACCTCCGGCGGCGGGGTGGTGTTCGGCTCGGCGCCCAGTACGGCCGTGATCTGCTCGCGGGAGGCGGGACCGAGGACCACGCGGGCCCGGGTGTGGGTCCGTACGGTCTCGGTGAGGGCCTCCAGGGCGTCGAAATGGTCGGCCAGGACCACGGTGACCCCGGCCGCCCGCCCGTGCCGCAGCGGCACCTGGAGCAGCTCCTGCGGGTCGGGCCTGCCGTCGGCCGCCGCGAGATGGCCGAGGACGCCGGGGCGGTCCAGCAGGATCCAGAGCGGGCGCCTGACGTCCTCGGGGACCAGATGCCCTCCCTGCCGCGCCCGGTTGGTGAAGATCAGCCGCCGCTCCGTCTCGTGCGCCGCCCACTCCAGGGTGGCCAGCGCCCCGCCCAGGCCGGACTCCACGGCGAGGACTCCGGCGCGCCCGGCGAGGGCGCCGTACTCACCGGTCCCGCTGCCGTCGACGACCAGGACGTCGCCCTGCTGGAGGGCCTGGAGGGCGATGGAGCGGACCAGGGTGGTGGTGCCGCCGCCGGGCTGTCCGACGGCCAGCAGATGCGGTTCGGTGGAGCGGCCGCCGGTCCGCCAGACGACGGGGGAGGCGTCCACGGTCGTGTCGCCGTCGCGCACCGGGGCCGTGCGCCGGACCGCGTCGGGATCGGTGAAGCCGAGGACCGTCTCGCCGGGGGCGGTGACGAAGCGCTGGGCGGCGATCGAGGTCGACAGCGGGGCCGGGACGGTCATGACGAGGCGGTTGGCCTCCTCGTCCCAGGCGAAGTGGTACTCGCGGCCGCGGCCGGACTTGGTGTGCAGCAGCTGCTCGATCCGGGACCGCGCGGCGGCCTCGCCGTCGGCGAAGTACGCCGGATAGGAGACCTGGAGGCGGGTGAGCCGCCCGTCGCCGTCGAAGGCGTACCCGTCGAAGGCCTTCTCCCAGTCGCCGCCGTGGGCGAACAGCGGGTCGGGGTCCTCGGGCACCGAGAAGTACGGCACGAGCGCCTCGTACAGGGCGCGCAGCCGTGCGGACTCCGCGTCGTCCGGGCCGGTCTTCACGGGGGTCCGCTCCCGCCCCTTCCATGCGGCGGCGCCCATCACCGCGATCAGGGCCAGGATCGGCCCGTACGGCACGAGCACCACCGCGAGCACGCAGGCCGCGGCCAGGAACAGCTTGGGACCACGCCGTTCCTTGGGTGTCGCGGCCCACTTCTGCCGGCCGGAGACGGCCAGCAGCCGCAGACCACGCAGGATCGTGATCAGCGGATGGAGCACATCGGTGGCACTGTCGGCGGCCGTGCGCGCGATCTCTCTGCCGCGAGTGATCGAGGCGCTGCCGCTGCTCAGAATGCGGGGGAGTGGTCGCCGGGCCACAGCTGTCTCCTGAAGGGGTGGGAGCGGTTGCGGAGCGTCAGAACTTGATCCCGCCCAGCAGACCGGCGAGGCTCGCCCCGCCGGCCGTGATGCTCGGCGCGATCGCGGTGCCGGCCAGGTAGAAGCCGAACAGCGCGCAGACGATGGCGTGGGAGGCCTTGAGCCCGTCCTTCTTGAAGAACAGGAAGACGACGATGGCGAGCAGTACCACGCCCGAGATGGAAAGGATCATGAGCGGATCTCCTGGTCGAGGGGACAGTCACCATGAGTCCTTCCAGGATCACGCGAAGTATCTATACAATAAAAGGTGCAATCGAGTGAATAAAGCGCATTTTCACTTGACCGGGTGAGCGAAGCCCCCGGCCCGCGCGCGGTATCGCGGAGTCCGTGCCGGACAGGAGTCGTCCGAGGTGATCTTTTGCCGTAACCGGGCCCGGTCATGTCCCTCCCGGAGCAGTACCCTGTCGATTCACTCGTACGGCCCCGTGCCGTACACCCCCCGGTCACCAGCGGCGGCGACAGCCGCCGCACGGTCAAGGAAGGCGGCCCGCGCGATGAGCGAAACCCCCGATCCCGAGGTGGTCGAACTGGCGACCAAGGTCTTCGGCCTGGCCCGCGCCGGCGAGACCGAGGCGCTCGCCGCATACGTCGACGCCGGCGTCCCCGCCGACCTGACCAACGACCGGGGCGACTCGCTGCTGATGCTCGCCGCCTACCACGGACACGCCGAGGCGGTCGCCGCCCTCGTCGCCCGCGGCGCCGACCCGGACCGGGCCAACGACCGCGGCCAGACCCCGCTGGCCGGAGCCGTTTTCAAGGGCGAGGACGCCGTCATCGACGCGCTCCTCGCCGCGGGCGCCGACCCCGCCGCCGGAACGCCGTCCGCCCGGGACACGGCCCTGATGTTCGGCAAGGCCGACCTGCTGGAACGCTTCGGTGCCCGGTGACACGGCGGCGGGCGCACCTGCCGGTGTGTCCGTCGAGGGGTCCGCTGACCGGTCCGTCGTAAATGTGGTCGCGGTGGCGAAATGGCTGGGTCATCATGACGTCGCGGGTCCGTTTCGGGCCACCGACGAGAGGCAGAGGAAGATGCTCTACACCAAGCACAGGACCGCGGTCGGTCGATCATGTCACTGCGCGGCGTAGGGGTGTCCCCCGGACACCCCCTCGTGCCCACGGGCACGGGGCACTGCACAGTCCCGGTTGCGTCGACAGCTTGATGTGAGGCTTTCTCCCATGTTCGATCCGTTCATAGCGCCGAGCGGCACCCTGCTCGGCCTGCTGCAGAGGGGCCGCGGCGACGGCACGCTCCACGCGCTCGCCGCACCGCGCCCCAAGGCCCTCGCGGCCCTCAACCACTGCGTCGTGAGCGACCCCCGTCACGACTGGCAGGTGGAGAACCGCTCCCTCTACTACGCCCGCCTGTACCTGGATCTCGACGGCGGCATCGAAGAGATCGAGCGCCACCTCGGTGACCCCGAGGACCACGCGGACACCGACGACTCCCGTACCGGCCTCGCGCTCTCCGTCCTCGGCCACCTGGCCTCCTACGGACGCGACGACGCCCTGGCACTGCTCCGCCGCTACGCGGCCACCGGCGCCAACTGGGCCTGGGCCCTGGACGAGCTCGCCCTGCGCGACGACGACGCGGGCCTGCGCTCCCTCGCCCTGCCCGTCCTGGGTCGCTTTCCGGCCACCGAGGAAGGCACCGCCGAGCTCGCCGCGGTCGTACGCGACTCCTTCGAGCCGCGCCCCTGGCGGCTCTGGGCCGACGACCCGCGCGAAGGCGTCGGCGCCCGGGTGAGGGCCGCCACCGAACAGGGCTCCTTCGACCGGTGGCAGCGCCAGATGCGCCCCGGCGGCCCCCGCCCCGGCTGGAGCGTCCAGGCCGTCTTCGACTGGGCCCAGCAGGCCCTGGAGCGCGGCAGCGAACTGCACGTCCCCGCGGCCCGCTGCCTGTCCGCCGTCGCCGGACCCGACGACCGCCCCGAGATCGTCGAGGCCGCCCGCAACGGCTCCGACGGCGCCCGCTGCGCCGCCCTGCACTACCTCGCCGAGGCGGCCGACCCCGCCGTCCTCGACCTCATCGAGTCCGCCGCCCTCAGCCCCGCCCGCACGGTCGCCGACGCGGCCGTCGCCGCCTTCGAGCGGATGTGCGGGGACGACGCCGTGGAACGCGCCCGCCGCTGGGCCAGGCGCCCCGACGCCCTCGGGGCCTCGGCCGCCGGGATCCTCGCCTGCCGCGGCACCGCCCAGGACGCTCCCCAAGTCCTCGGCGCGCTGCGGGAGGCCGTACGCGGCGACGGACCCGACGCCCCCCGGCTCTGGACCCTCGTGGACGGCACCGGCCGCCTCGGCATCGCCTGCGCCGCCCCCGTACTGCGCCACGTCTACCGCGAGACGTCCTCCTCCCACCTGCGCGGCCGGGCCGCCCGGGCCCTCGCCGCCACCGACCCCACCTTCGCCACCGGTTTCGCGGTGGAGTGCCTGTGGGACTGCGAGGAGACCACCCGCGAGGTGGCCGCCCTGCACGCCGAGACCGGAGACATCCGCGTCGCCGAACGGCTGCGCCGCCTCGCCGCCGACCCGGCCGAGGAGGCCGAGGTGCAGACGGCGGTACGCAGCAGGATCGGACCGGACGCACCGGCCCTCTGACCGGTCCGCGCCGCTGTGCCTGCGGGTTCGCGCCCGCCGGCACAGAATGGCGCCATGACCGGACGCTGGGAGTTCTGGATCGACCGGGGCGGCACCTTCACCGATGTGGTGGGCCGCCGCCCCGACGGCCGGCTGGTCACCCGCAAGCTCCTCTCGCACGACCCCGCCCGCTACGACGACGCGGCCGTGGCCGGAATCCGACTGCTCCTCGGCCTCGGCGACGGTGAGCCCGTGCCCGCCGACCGGGTCGCCGCCGTCCGGATGGGCACCACCGTCGCCACCAACGCCCTGCTGGAGCGGCGCGGCGAGCCGACCGTCCTGCTCATCACCGCAGGATTCCGGGACGCGCTGAAGATCGCGTACCAGAACCGCCCCCGCCTCTTCGACCGGCACATCGTCCTGCCGGAGGCCGTCCACCAGCGCGTGATCGAGGTCCCGGAACGTGTCGACGCCGAGGGGCGCACCGTACGGGCCCTCGAACTCGACCCCGTACGCGAGCGGCTGCGCGAGGCCCACGCCGACGGACTGCGCAGCGCGGCCGTCGTCCTGATGCACGGCTACCGCCACCCCGCCCACGAGGAGGCCGTCGCCGCGGCGGCCCGCGAGGCCGGGTTCACCCAGGTGAGCACCTCCCACGAGGTCAGCCCCCTCATCAGGCTCGTCCCCCGCGGCGACACCACGGTCGTCGACGCCTACCTCTCACCCGTGCTGCGCCGGTACGTCGACGAGGTCGCCGCCCGCCTCGAAGGCATCCGGCTCCTGTTCATGCAGTCCAACGGCGGACTGCGCGAAGCCGCCCGGTTCCGCGGCAAGGACGCCGTCCTCTCCGGCCCGGCCGGGGGTGTCGTCGGCATGGCCCGCACGTCGCAGCAGGCCGGACACGACCGGGTCATCGGCTTCGACATGGGCGGCACCTCCACCGATGTGTCGCACTACGCCGGGGAGTTCGAAAGGGAGCTGGGCACCCAGGTCGCCGGGGTGCGCATGCGCGCCCCGATGATGAGCATCCACACCGTCGCGGCGGGCGGCGGCTCGCTGCTCCACTTCGACGGCCGCCGCTACCGCGTCGGCCCCGACTCCGCGGGCGCCGAACCCGGCCCCGCCTGCTACCGCCGCGGCGGCCCGCTCACCGTCACCGACGCCAACGTCATGCTCGGCCGCATCCAGCCCGCCCACTTCCCCGCCGTCTTCGGCCCGGACGGCGATCTGCCGCTCGACGCCGACCACGTACGGACACGGTTCGCGGAGCTCGCCGACGAGATCGGGCGCGCCACGGGGGACCGGCCGGCCGAGGCCGAAGTGGCGGCGGGCTTCCTGGAGATCGCCGTGCTCGACATGGCCAACGCCGTCAAGAAGATCTCCGTGCAGCGCGGCCACGACATCACCCGCTACGCCCTCACCGGCTTCGGCGGCGCGGGTGGCCAGCACGTCTGCGCCGTCGCCGACGCGCTGTCCATCGACACCGTCCTCGTACCTCCGCTCGCCGGGGTGCTCTCCGCGTACGGCATCGGCCTGGCCGACGCCACCGCGATGCGCGAGCAGTCCGTGGAGGCCGAACTCGACGAGACCGTACGGGAGCGGGTCGAACAGCTCTGCGCGGAGCTGGCCGACCGTGCGCGGGACGACCTGCGCGCCGACGGAGTGCCCGATTCCGCGATCACCACCCGCGCCCGGATCCTGCTGCGGTACGCGGGGACGGACGCGGCGCTCGCCGTGGTGCCGGCTTCGGTGGCGGCGATGAGCGAGGAGTTCGCGGCCGGGCACCGCACCCGGTTCGGCTTCACGATGGACAAGCCGATCGTCGTCGAGACCCTCTCGGTGGAGGCCACGGGGGCAACGGGCGAGCACGGCGTCGACCCGCGTGAGACCGCACCCCGCGAAGGCGCACTCCAGCCGCGCGACACCGTGACCCTGTACGCCGAGGGCCGGGAGCAACAGGCCCCCCTCCACCGCCGCGAGGACCTCCACCCCACCGACACCGTCACCGGGCCCGCCGTCATCGCGGAGGATGACGGCACCACCGTCGTCGACCCCGGCTGGCGGGCGGCGGGCAGCACCACCGGGCACCTGGTGCTTACCCGGGCCCGGCCCCGGGCGGACCGGACGGCCGTCGGCACCCGCGTGGATCCGGTGATGCTGGAGGTCTTCAACAGCCTCTTCATGTCCATCGCCGAGCAGATGGGCGTCCGCCTGGAGAACACCGCGCACTCCGTCAACATCAAGGAGCGCCTCGACTTCTCCTGCGCCCTCTTCGACGCCGGGGGCGACCTGATCGCCAACGCCCCGCACATCCCGGTGCACCTCGGCTCCATGGGGGAGTCCATCAAGGAGGTGCTCCGCCGCAACGAGGGCACCCTGCGACCCGGAGACGTGTACGCCGTCAACGACCCGTACCACGGGGGCACGCACCTGCCCGATGTCACCGTGGTGACGCCCGTGTTCGACGGGGGACAGCTCCGGTTCCTCGTCGCCTCGCGCGGCCACCACGCCGAGATCGGCGGCACCACCCCCGGCTCCATGCCCGCCTTCAGCCGGACGATCCACGAGGAGGGCGTGCTCTTCGACAACTGGCTGCTGGTCCGCGACGGCCGGCTCCGCCAGGCCGAGACCCGGGACCTGCTCGCCTCGGCCCCGTACCCCTCCCGCTCCCCGGACACCAACCTCGCCGACCTCCGCGCCCAGATCGCCGCCAACGAGAAGGGGATCGCCGAACTCCGGCGGATGACCGACCAGTTCGGGTCCGACGTCGTCGCGGCCTACATGGGTCACGTCCAGGACAACGCCGAGGAGTCCGTACGCCGGATCGTCGCCCGGCTCCACGACGGCAGCTTCCGCTACGAGACCGACGGCGGGGCCGTGATCCAGGTGAGGCTCACCGTCGACCGGGACGCCCGCAGCGCCGTCCTCGACTTCACCGGCACCTCGCCGCAGCAGCCCGGCAACGCCAACGCGCCCCGCTCGGTGGTGATGGCCGCCGTCCTGTATGTCTTCCGCACCCTCGTCGGCGAGGACATCCCGCTCAACAGCGGGTGTCTGAAGCCGCTGGACGTGCGGATCCCGCCCGGTTCGATGCTCGACCCCAGCTATCCGGCGGCGACCGTCGCGGGCAATGTGGAGACCTCCCAGGCCGTCACCGGAGCGCTGTACGGGGCGCTCGGTGGCCAGGCCGAGGGGTCCGGCACCATGAACAACCTCACCTTCGGCAACGACCGGGTCCAGTACTACGAGACGCTCGCCAGCGGGTCCGGGGCGGGCGACGGCTTCGAGGGCACCGACGCCGTACAGACCCATATGACCAACTCCCGGCTCACCGACCCCGAGATCCTGGAGTGGCGGCTGCCCGTACTGCTGGAGAGTTTCACCGTCCGGGAAGGCAGCGGGGGCGCGGGGCGGTGGCACGGCGGCGGGGGAGTGGAGCGCCGGATCCGCTTCCTGGAACCGGTCACGGTGGCGCTGCTCTCGGGGCACCGGCGGATCCCGCCGTACGGGGCGAAGGGCGGGGAGCCGGGGGCGCTCGGCGAGCAGCACATCGAGCGGGCGGGCGGCGCGGTCGAGCGGCTGGAGGGGTGCGACACCGCCCAACTGGAGGCCGGTGACGTGCTGGTGGTGCGGACGCCGGGCGGCGGGGGATACGGACCCGCGGCCCACCGGTGAGCCGCCCGGCAGCCCCTTCCACCGGATGCGGGGACCCGCCTGCCGCCGGTCGCATAAACGCCGTTTCGACCGTTGTCAGTGCGAGGACCTAATCTGTCCCTCGTGACTTCGCCTGCCGACACGGAAAACGCTGCGCCGCAGCTCAGCGCGGGACCGAGGCCTGCCCCGGGCCCCGCCGCCGACGAGGGGCTCTCGCGTCGGCTGCGCGCGCTCGCGTGCACGGCGCCGCTGCACGACCTCGACATGCGCAAGGCGAATCTGGCCGGGGAGTACACGGTCTACGCCATGGCGGAGGTCGCTCTCGCGGCGATCGACCACGTCACGCTCAACATGGACTTCGACACCGGTGCCGACCATGACCAGATAGTGGCCAGGCTGCTGCCCCGCGTCGGCGCCCAGGCCCCGGACCGCCCCGTCGCCGAGCACGAACGGGTCGCGCGCTGGGTCCTGGAGAACCTGATCAACGTCGGCAGCGTCGACCGCGGCTTCCGCGCGGTCTACGGCACCTTCGGGCCCGACGGGGTCTACGTCCGCCGGGACTACGACTTCAAGCTGATCGAGGAGGTCCCGGGGTACGGCGGCACGGTCTACCTCCGCGCCACCGACGAAGCGGTCAACGTCCTCGTCGGTGCCCTGGACACCGATGTCACCAGCGCCCAGATCGCCGCCGAGGTCAAGCTGGAGGTCCTGATCAGCCGGGGCCGCCTCGCCGACGCCCAGCTCGCCGCCGAACAGGCCCGCTACCGCACCGTGCAGTACGCCGAGACGCTGCGCCGCACACTGGAGGCCACCCGGCGCAACGTCCGCGCGGTCGACTGGCTCACCACCGTCCCGGACATGATCGCCGAGGCCCTGGACCACGTGGCCGACCGCTACCGCCACGAGAACGCGATCCTCACCAACATCCGCAAGGCGCGCGACGAGGCCGAGGACCCCGAGCACAAGCGCCGGGCCGCCGAGCTCGTCGACATCGTGAAGGACTGCATCCGCCGCCACACCCAGCTCCAGTCCCGGCTGCTGGAGGCAGGACCCCTCTTCCGCGCCGAGCAGGACCGGCAGGCGTTCGCCACCCCGACCGCCCACGCGGGCCTCGACCTGTACGGTCAGCTCCTCGCCCCGCTCCTCCCGCTCCCCGTCGAGCAGTCCCTCCGTGCCACCGACGCGTTCTTCGCCCACGGCACCGGGCTGCGCACGCCCACCTCCGTCCGCGTCGGCGACCTGGTCGACATGCTGTTGACACCGCCGCTGGAGCGGGAGCACCTGGGCATGGAGATGCCCGAGCCCGACCTCATCGCCACCCCGGACGACAGCCGGTTCAGCGACGCCCAGCTGAGCAGTGCCATGGCCCTGCTGGACCTGGAGCACGACGCGCCGCGCAGGCTCTCCGGGCTGCTCGCCGAGGCCCGCCGGGGCGACCCCGACCTGCCCTACCTGGTCGCCCTGCTCGCCGTCCACGCGGCCAGCCCGCCGGTGGGCACCGCCTACCGCCAGGGCGAGCGCCGCCTGCTCTTCGCGGTGGACGACGGTACGGAGCTGGAGGACCCGGAGTTCGGCGGCGCCGACCTGATCGTGGGGACCGCCCTGCTGGACGCCGCCGGAATGGCCGCGGACCGCAAGGAGGCCTCATGACCGGCCCCGCCCCCTTCCCGCACCCGCACGCTTTCCGTACCGAGGAGTCCCAGCCGTGAGCGACCACGACGCCGAGCACCCCGACGCGTGGACCGAGCCCGCCGCGTACACCGGTTCCCCCGCCGCGTACACCGGTTCCCCCTCCGCGTACGCGGGTGACTCCGCCCGCCCGCAGGGTGCCGAGGCCACCGGCCAGCCGGCCGTCATCCCGGCCGACGCCGCCGACGCGGCCCGGCTGGTCTCCTTCGGACTCCAGCCCAAGCTGCTGCCCGCCCGCGACGCCGAGTACGCCGACCTGCTCCGCCGGTACCGGGAGGAGAGCGCCTTCGCCCGGCTCGCCGACGCCGTCGCCACCGGGCTCGGCCTCATCGTCCTGGAGGTCTCCCCGCGCGCCGGGATGGCCGTCACCGCGGGCGAGGACTCCGTCTTCGCCGTCCGCATGGGCGACTACGCCCGCCGCGCCTCCTCCGACGCAGCCGACCGCTTCCTCCACGGCCTCGCCCACCTCGCCGTCGCCGCCCTCGCCTTCCCCCGCCCCGAGGACCTCGCCGACGACGCGTACATCGGCCGCATCACGGTCAACGGTGTCGACGCCTTCGTACGCCAGGCCTGTCGGCGGCTGGAGGAGCGCGCCGAGGAGCAGGGCGACAACACCGACCCCGCCACCGACACCCCCGGCCTCGAATCCGGCTGGCGGATCTACGCCCGCCGCAGCTCCACCGGCGCCACCAAGGACGCCCGGCGCCTCGCCGGATCCACCACCGGCATCATCGGCAAGGCCGTCGCCTTCCTCACCGACTCCGGCTTCCTCCAGCGCACCGGCGACGACGCGGGCGGCGCCTACCGCACCACCGCCCGCTACCAGCTCCAGGTCCGCGACATGGCGGGCAGCGCCGCCATGACCGAGCTGCTGGAGCTCGGTGTCGTCCCGGTCACCGACGGCACCGCCACCCTGCTGCCGCCGTCCGACCCCGACGACCTGGAGCTGGCCGCCGACGCGGGTCTGCCCTTCCACTCCTCCTGACCCCGCCCCCACTCCGCGCCCCAGCCCGCCACCTGCCGCTCCGCACCCGCTCACCGAATGACGAGAGTCCGCCGCCATGTACGAGTTGTCCCGGGTCCGCCTCTACTCCATCGGGCCTGCCGGTGCGCGCTACGCCGACACCGTCCTCGACCTGCGCGGCGTCGGTGAACCCGTCCCCGACCCGGCCCCTACCCAGGCGGAGTTCTTCGAGGACGAGCCGGTCGGTCCGCCGCGCCGCCCCGCTCCGGCGGGCGTGCTCTTCCTGGAGAACGGCGGCGGCAAGTCCGTCCTGCTCAAACTGATCTTCTCGGTGATGCTCCCCGGTCACCGCAACACCCTCGGCGGCGCCAGCTCCGGCGTGCTGCGCAAGTTCCTGCTCGCCGACGACTGCGGCCATGTCGCCCTGGAGTGGCAGCACACCCTCACCGGTGAGTGCGTCGTCGTGGGCAAGGTCAGCGAGTGGCGGGGGCGGCAGGTCTCCAACGACCCGCGGAAGTTCGCCGAGGCCTGGTACTCGTTCCGGCCCGGCCCGGGGCTCAGCCTGGACAGCCTGCCCGTCGCGGAGGCCACCGCCGTCGGCCGCCCCGCCGAAGGGGTCTCCGGAGCCCGGGGCAGGCGCCGCACCATGAAGGGCTTCCGCGACGCCCTGGTGGACGCCGGCAAGTTCTACCAGCACCTCGACGTGCACTGGGAGGAGATCCACGACCGCTGGAACGAACACCTCGGCGACCTCGGACTCGACCCCGAGCTCTTCCGCTACCAGCGCGAGATGAACGCCGACGAGGGCGAGGCCGCCGGACTCTTCGCGGTCAAGAAGGACTCCGACTTCACCGACCTGCTGCTCCGCGCCGTCACCGACACCCGCGACACCGACGGACTCGCCGACCTGGTCAGCGGCTTCGGCAACAAGCTGGGCCGCCGCGCCGAGCTGACCGCCGAACGCGACTTCACCGCGGGCTCCGTCGACCTGCTGGGCCGGATCGTCGAGGTCACCGGGGCCCGCGCCCGCAGCCGCGACATCCACACCGCCGCCGAGCGCCGCACCCGCACCCTGGCCCGCCGCCTCACCGCCCGCGCCGCCGAGGAGCGCGGTCGTACCGCCGAGCTGGCCGAGCGGGTCACCGCCGCCGCCCACACCGTCACCGAGGCCGAGTCCACCCGCGGCCACCGCTCCCTGATCGCCGCCGAACTCGCCTACCGGCACGCCTCCCTGGCCCTGGCCGGCGCCGAGAGGAGCGCCGCCGCCGGACGCAAGGAGCTGGCCGAGGCCCGCACCCTGCACGCCGCCTGGCAGGCCGCCGAGGCCGTCCTGCGCCACCGCGCCGCCGCCGACCGCTCCGCCCGGGTCGCCGTCGCCATCCGCGAGGCCGAGCGCGACGCCGCCCCGGCCCTCGCCGCCCGCGCCACCGCCGCCGCCGACCTCGTACGGGCGCTGCACACCGCGGCCGAGGACGGCGAGCGCGTCGCCAACGAGCAGGAGGAGCGCTCCGACGCCCTCCAGGCCACCGGCGAGCGCGCCCACCGCGACACCACCGTCGCCGCCACCGAGGCCCAGCGCGCCCGCAGCGAGGCCGGCCACCTGCGCCAGCGCCTCGCCGAGGTCGAACAGGAGACCGGCGAGGCCGTCCGGGCCGGCTGGCTCGACGACACCGCCCCCGATGCCGATCCGGCCCGCGCCGCCCTGGCCGCGAGCGACGCCGAGCAGTCCGCCGTCGCCGCCTGGGACACCGCCCGCGAGGCCGCCCGCACCGCCGCCGACCACGCCCGGGAGACCGCGGCCGCCGAGAGCCGCGCCGAGCTGGCGGCCGCCCGCGCCGCCGACGCGGCCAAGGCGGCGGAACAGAGTTACGAGGACGAGCTCAGGGCCGCCGAGTCCATCGCCGCCGACCCCCGCCTCGCCGACCTGCTCGGCCTGCCCTCCGTGACGGGCGTCCCGCACCCCCGCCGGGGAGCGGCCGAGGAGACCTCGGGACCGGACCGCGGAGCCGCCGGGCGCAGCGCGTCACAGGGCGACGACTCCGCCGTGACCGGCCACCCGGGCGACGGAAGCGCCCACCACGGCGCCGGCCCGGGGCCCGGCCACCCGAGCGATGGCCCCACCCCCGCCTCCGAGGCCGCCCCGGACCGCGCGGTCGCCCTCGCCGACCAGCCCGTCCCCGCCCACCAGCCGCTGAGCGCCCAGGAATTCGACCGCGGCGCCGACGAGCTGCGCGACCTCCTCGACCAGTCCGTCACCGCCGCCGAACGGCGCCTGTTCGACCTGCGCACCGCCGCCGCCGACGACGCCCGTATCCTCGGGGCGCTCGGTGAGGGCGGGCTGCTGCCCCCGGGCCCCGACGTCCTGGCCACCGTCGAGTATCTGGGCGAGCACGGCATCCCCGCCCTGCCCGGCTGGCGCTATCTCGCCCAGGCCGTCGACCCGGTGGACCACGCCGCCGTGCTGGCCGCCCGCCCGGAGCTCGTCGACGGTGTCGTCATCACCGACCCGGACGCCCACACCCGCGCCCGCGACGTCCTCGGCGGCGCGGCGCTGCTGCCCCGTTCGGCCGTCGCCGTCGGCACCGCCGCCGCCCTGCTCGCCCCCGTCCCGGACCCCGGAACCGGGTCCGACGCGCTCCACGACGGCGTCTTCCTCGTCCCGCCGAACCCGGCCATGCACGACGAACACGCCGCCGACGAGGAGCGCCACGCCCTGCGCTCCCGCGCCGCCGCCCGGGACGAGGACATCCGGACGCTCGCCGCCCGGCTCTCCGGGGACCGCTCCCTCGCCGGCCGCATCGGTTCCTGGCGCGCCGACTGCCCGCCCGGCATGCTCGCCGAGCTGGCCGAGGCCGCCGCCACCGCCCGTACGGCCGCCGAGAGCGCCGAAGCCGTCCTCGCCGAGGCCCGCACCGCGCGCGCCGAAGCCGACGAGGCCGCCGCCGACACCGCCCGGGTCCGCGAGGAGCGCCAGGAGGCCGCCCAGCGCGCCCGCCGGGTCGCCGACGCCCTGGCCGGGCTCGCCCACCGGCTGCGGGAGCGGGCCCGCTGGCAGGTCCGGCTGCGCGAACTGGTCGACGAGGCCGCCGAGTCCGAGGCCCGCGCCGCCGTCTGCCTCGACCTGGCCCGCTCCGCCGACGAGGACCGCAGGGCCGCCCAGCGTGCCGGGGACGACGCCCGCCGCACCGCCCGCGCCCTGCGCGCCGAACGCGCCGAGATCGCCGGCGCCCCGGAGACCGTCCCGGAGCCCGAGGCGAGCGGGCCCCGCACCGCGCTGCCCACCCTCCGCGAGGCCTACCGGGCCGCCTCCCAGCTGTACGAGAAGGTCGGCGTCGGCGCCGACCTGCGCGCCGAGCAGGCCCGCGCCGAGAGCGCCGAGAGCGCCGCCCTCGCCGAGCTGGACCGCCTCACCAACAAGGTCCGTACCCGCGCCGCCCAGCTCCTGGAGGGCACCGACGGGGCCGACGGCCCCTCCCGCCAGGCCGCCGCCGCCCGCGCCGAATCCCACGTACAGCTCCTGGAGACCCGCGCCTCCACCGCCAGCGAGCAGCTGGGCCGGTTCCGTGGCGAGGCCGAGCGGCTCGCCCCCGACGACGAGCGGCCGCACCACACCGAGCTGCCCGACGAGCTGGTCCCCGCCGACGCCGAACAGGCCCAGGCCCTCCTGCGTACGGCCACCGGCGAACTGGCCTCCGCCACCGCCGCCCTGGACACCGCCCGCACCGCCCACGGCGAGCTGCTCCACGCCCACCGCACCGCCGAGGACTCGGCCGGCGGCTTCGACGAGACCGCCGCCCTCCTGCGCGACCTCCTGCGCGACCACGGCACGGAGGACGGCACCGACGCCCCCGACCCGTACCCCGGCACCCTGGAGGAGGCCCGGCAGTCCGCCGCCGAGGCCCGCCGCTCCCTGCGCGGCTGCACCACCGACCTCTCGGCCGCCGAGAGCGCCGTGCGGGAAGCGAGCGACATCCTCGTCCGGCACGCCAACTCCACCCGCTACGAGCAGGTCCGCACCCCGGCCCGCCAGCAGATCCGCGAACTCCCCGCCTCCGCGCTGCCTGAGCACGCCCGGAAATGGGCCGACGCCTTCGCGCCCCGGCTGCGCGTCCTGACCGACGAGCTGGTCCAGCTGGAGCGCAACCGGGACTCCATCGTCGACCGGCTGCGCGGCCTGGTCGAGTCCGCCCTCGCCACGCTCCGCTCCGCCCAGCGGCTCTCCCAGCTCCCCGAGGGGCTGGGGGAGTGGTCGGGGCAGGAGTTCCTCCGGATCCGCTTCGAGGAGCCCGACCAGGCCACCCTCACCGGACGACTCGGCGAGGTCATCGATGAGGCGACGCACGCCGCTCTGAAGAAGAACTCCGACCTGCGCCGGGACGGCATGTCCCTGTTGCTGCGGGGCGTCGAGGCAGCCCTGCGGCCCAAGGGCATCGCCGTGGAGATCCTCAAGCCGGACGCCGTGCTCCGCGCCGAACGCGTCCCGGTCGGGCAGATGGGCGACGTCTTCTCCGGCGGCCAGCTCCTCACCGCCGCCATCGCCCTCTACTGCACGATGGCGGCGCTGCGCAGCAACGACCGGGGCCGCGACCGCCACCGGCACGCGGGTACCCTGTTCCTGGACAATCCGATCGGCCGGGCCAACGCCACATATCTGCTGGAACTCCAGCGCGCGGTCTCCGACGCGCTCGGCGTGCAGCTGCTCTACACGACGGGTCTCTTCGACACGACCGCGCTGGCCGAATTCCCGCTGGTCATCCGGTTGCGCAACGACGCCGACCTGAGGGCCGGGCTGAAGTACATCAGTGTGGAGGAGCACCTGCGACCCGGGCTGCCCCAGCAGGACCCGGACGGCGAGACGGTCCACGGTGAGATCACGGCGACCCGCATGTTCAAGCGGAGCGGGCAGCAGGCGGCGGAACCGCGGCCGGAGACGTAATCCTCAGGTGGCGGAACCGCGGCCGGAGACGCAATCCGCAGGCGGCGGAACCGCGGCCGGAGACGCAATCCGCAGGCGGCGGAACCGCGACCGGAGACGTAATCCGCAGGCGGCGGGACCGCGGCCGAGGCGTGATCGGTCCGGCGGGCCTCAGGCCCGGGACAGATCGCCGGTGCTCCGGCCGCCGCGTATCCTGCCGCCCGCCTCGTCCCGCTCGGCCGCTCGCGCCGCCCGCTGGGCCCTGCGCCGCTCCCGGCGCATCTGCCGGGCGGTGCTGCTCGGCTCGGACACCACGCCGTGGCGCTGGTTCCACACCTGCCGGGTGACCCAGACGTCCAGTACCGCCCAGGTGGCCACCACCGTGCTGGCCACGCCGCTGAGCACCATCGGGAAGGCCAACCAGGAGCCGGCCAGCGTGCACAGGAACGCGACCACCGCCTGGATGATCGTCAACGACATGATGAGGACGGCCCGCACTGCGGCCGTCCGCACCGCGTCGGGCATCCGCCGCTTTCCGGCCGGCTCCTCCACCCACAACTGCCGCGGCACCCGCGCGCCTTCCACGGCGTCCGCCCTCGCGGTGCCGACCGGTGCTCCGGCGCTCCCGCGCTCCTGCGTGCTCAAGGTCCTTCAACTCCCCACCACTGTCCGACTTCAGGGTGGCTGCCCGGCTTGCGCCGGTTCTACGTCGGCGGACGGACTGCGAACCGCCGCGCGCGCTCCCGCCCTGCGTCTACCCCGTACATATGGACGAACCACCCGCTCGGAAGATTCCCCCGGAAAGCCACCACGGGCGCGGAAAGTCACGGAACGAAGAATTCCAGCCAACTGATATGGGCCCGTACCGAGCGGATCGGCGCGGATCCTCTGTCGCTTTTGCGAGTTTCATCTCCGGGAATACCGGGACAACTCACGATCAAAACCTGGCCGGACGGCTGAAAATCATCCGGACGTCTCTTCGAGTTGTCTCTGTGTCAGTAGTAGGCTCGCGCCGTTTATTGACGCAGGACGGACCCTCGCCCGCGTCGGCCCGACGCGCACCGGTTGTACGCGGGGCGAACGTCGGGGCAGGGTCGAGGGGCGACCGGGAGAAGACCACCCCCGCGGTGCGGGGTCGATCTGGGGGAGGCCATGCGCTTTCGCGGGAAGTCCATCCGCAGGAAGATCGTGGCGTTGCTGCTGGTGCCGCTCGTCTCCCTCACGGGCCTCTGGGTCCTCGCCACGTACGTCACCGGCCGTCAGGCGAGCGAGCTGATGAGCGTCAGCAACACCGTGGACCGGGTCGCCGGTCCCCTGGAGGAAGCGGTCCGGGTCGTGCAGGCGGAACGCCGGCAGACCTTGGTCTTCCTGGCCGACCCGCGCGCTTCCGACGCCCTGCCCCTGCTGCTGAGCCGGCGCGCCGACACCGACCGGGTCGTGGCCCAGGTCAGGGACAGCGCCCGGCGGCCCGACGTACGCGAGTCGCTCGACGCGGAGGCCCGCACCCGCCTCGACGCCATCCTGAGCGCCGTCGACGGCCTGGACTCCCTGCGCGCGTCGGTCGAGAAACGCACCATCGGCCGGGCGAAGGCGCTGGACTTCTACAACGGCCTCGTCGACCCCGCGTACCGCTTCCTCAACGGTCTCCACACCACGGAGAACGCGTCGATGGACAAGCAGATGCGGGCGCTGGTCGGGATATCCAGGGCCCGCGAGATGCTGTCGCGTGAGGACGCGCTGGTCGCGTCGGGCCTGATCGCGGGCCGCTTCACCACCTCGGAACTGCGCCAGATATCGGGCCTGGTGGCCCAGCGCCGACTGCTCTACGACGTCAGCCTCGAAAACCTCCCCGCCGCCGAACGCCGACGCGTGGGGCAGTTCTGGAGCAGCCCGGACGCCGAACCGCTCGCCACCGCCGAGGACACGCTGATCGCCGCCGGGCCCACCAAGCGTCCGGGTGCCGTCGACCCCGCGCGCTGGCAGGCGGTGGCCCCACCCGTCCTCGACCGGCTGGCGAACGACTCCACGGAGATGGGCAACCGCTTCCAGGACCGTGCGGAACCGGCCGGATACCGGGTCCTCGCCCAGGCCGGTGTCGCCGGCGTCCTCGGGTTCCTGGCCCTGATCGTCTCGGTCTTCGTCTCCGTACGGATCGGCCGTGAGCTCGCCCGCGACCTCTCCCGGCTCCGCAAGGACGCCCACGAGGTCTCCGGCGTCCGGCTGCCGAGCGTCATGCGGCGGCTGGCCGCCGGCGAACAGGTCGACGTCGAGACCGAGGCCCCGCACCTGACCTATGAGCGCGACGAGATCGGCCAGGTCGGCCAGGCGCTCAACACCCTGCAGCGCGCCGCCGTCGAGGCCGCGGTCAAGCAGGCGGACATGCGCCGCGGTGTCTCCGAGGTCTTCGTCAACCTCGCCCGCCGCAACCAGGTCCTCCTGCACCGCCAGCTGACCCTGCTGGACACCATGGAACGCCGCACCGAGAACACCGACGAGCTCGCCGACCTGTTCCGCCTGGACCACCTCACCACCCGTATGCGGCGCCACGCCGAAGGGCTCGTGATCCTCTCCGGCGCCGCCCCCTCCCGCCAGTGGCGCAAGCCCATCCAGCTCATGGACGTGGTGCGGGCCGCCGTCGCCGAGGTCGAGGACTACGAACGCGTCGAGGTCCGGCGGCTGCCCCGGATCGGGGTGGGCGGCCCCGCCGTCGCCGACCTCACCCACCTCATCGCCGAACTCCTGGAGAACGCCACCGTCTTCTCGCCCCCGCACACCGCGGTCCAGGTGCACGGCGAACGCGTCTCCAACGGCTTCACCCTCGAAATCCACGACCGAGGCCTCGGCATGCCCCCCGAGGTCCTCCTCGACGCCAACCTGAGGCTCGCCGAGACCCCCGACTTCGAGCTGTCCGACACCGACCGCCTCGGCCTCTTCGTGGTCAGCCGGCTCGCCCAGCGCCAGAACGTCCGGGTCTCCCTGCAGAAGTCGCCGTACGGGGGCACCACCGCGGTCGTGTTCATCCCCGCCGCCCTCCTCACCGAGGCCCCCGACACCCACGGCACCGGCTTCCGTCTCGACCGCCGCGCCGAGCGGGCGATCGGCAGCGGCCGGACCGCAGACGCGGAGCGGGACACCGATGGCCCCCCGGCGGGCGGCGACCGCAGGGTCAACGGCGGGTCCGCCGTCCTCTCTCCGGTCCCCACCGGCCTCACCGGCCTCACCGGCCTCACCGGACCAGGGTTGCCCGACGGACCGGTCGAACTGGAAGCCCCGGACGACCCGCTGGGCCGTGCCCCGGACCCGGCCCTCGATCCGGCCCTGGGACCCGTGCTCGACGGCGTCTCCGACCTGGAGGACACCGAGAGCGAGCGCGGCGGTATCTTCCGCGCCCGCGACCTGCGCCGCGACGACGACCGGCGGCAGCACCGCGACGACGACCGGCGGCAGCGCCGCACCGAGGACCGGGACCGCCGCCGCGCCGCCGACCGGGAACCGCGCCGCGCCGAGGACCGCGAACAGCACCAGCAGACGCGTGACCACGGCGACGGACCCACGGCCGAGGTCCGCCCGATGCGCCCCGCGGGCCCGGTGCCGCTGCCGCGCCGTACACCGCCGAGGCCGGCCACCGACCGGGGCCGCCGCATGGGCGACCACGACCCCGCCGGCACCGCCACCGAGCCGCCCACGACCGCACCCCGCACCCCGACCGGCCCGGTCGCGCACACCACCCCCTGGGCCGCCCGCGCCGCACAGCGCACGCCCGTACCGCTCAGCAGCGCCGAACGACCGCCCCGCACCGACGAGGTGCGGCGCGAGAACACCGAGGCGCCGAACGGCCCGACCGCCCCCGACACCGTGGGCGGCCTGCCCCGGCGGGTCCGGCAGGCCAGCCTCGCCCACCAGCTCCGTGCGGAGTCCGCAGACCGGACTCCGCACCGGGCGCCCGTGGACACGGCCGACGACTTCGACCGTGACGCGGACGAGGTACGCGACCGCATGGCTTCACTCCAGCGCGGCTGGCAGCGCGGTCGTCGGCAGAACGCCGAGGACCCCGAGGACGCAGCCGGCTCCGAGGGAACAGCACCAGGAACCACTCCGGGAGGGGACGGTCCATGACCGCACCGAACGCCGCAGCATCCAACCCCGCACGCCACGGCTCGGGCGAACTGAACTGGCTGCTCGACGAACTCGTCCAGCGCGTCGCCAGCATCCGCAAGGCGCTGGTGCTCTCCAGCGACGGGCTCGCCACAGGCACCTCGCAGGACCTGACCCGCGAGGACAGCGAGCACCTCGCCGCCGTCGCCTCCGGGTTCCACAGCCTCGCCAAGGGCGTGGGACGCCACTTCGACGCCGGCCAGGTGCGCCAGACCGTCGTCGAACTCGACGAGGCGTTCCTCTTCGTCACCGCGGCCGGGGACGGCAGCTGTCTCGCCGTCCTCGCCGACGCCGATTCCGACGTCGGCCAGGTGGCGTACGAGATGACGCTGATGGTCAAGCGCGTGGGGGCCCACCTGGCCAACGCCCCACGGACGACCGGTCTGCCCGCCGGAGGGTGAGTGGCGGGCATGAGCGCTGACTCCCCCCGGGGCACGGGCCCCGGAGCCCCGGACGGGACCGCCGACCCGCAGTCCTCGCGCTGGTACGACGCGGAGGCCGGGCCGGTGGTCCGCCCGTACGCCATGACCCGGGGGCGTACCAGCAGCGCCTCCCGGCACCGGCTCGACCTCATCGCCCTCGTCGTGCCCGAACCGGCCGCCGAGGACCCCGGCCGGGACCAGACGCTCGCGCCCGAGCACGTCACGATCGTCGAACTCTGCAGCGACATGCCCCAGTCGATCGCCGAGCTCGCCGCGGGGCTCGACCTCCCGGTAGGGGTGGTGCGGGTCCTGGTCGGCGACCTCGTCGAGGACGAGCTGGTGCACGTCACCCGTCCCGTTCCACCGGCCGAGCTGCCGGACGTGAACATTCTCCGCGAGGTGATCAATGGCCTTCGGGCGCTCTAGGCGCGGCAAGCAGCGGCCCGTCGAGCCCGTCACCCTGAAGATCCTGGTGGCGGGAGGGTTCGGCGTCGGCAAGACGACCGCGGTCGGCGCGGTCAGCGAGATCAGACCGCTGCGCACGGAGGAGCGGCTCAGTGAGGCGGGCCGCCCGGTGGACGATCTGGCGGGGGTGGAGTCCAAGACCACCACCACGGTCGCCATGGACTTCGGCCGGATCACGCTCCGCGAGGACCTGGTCCTCTACCTCTTCGGCACCCCGGGCCAGGACCGCTTCTGGTTCCTCTGGGACGAACTGGCCCAGGGCGCCCTGGGGGCGGTCGTCCTGGCCGACACCCGGCGTCTCGAGGACTGCTTCGCGGCGGTCGACTACTTCGAGCGTCGCCGGATCCCGTTCACGGTGGCGGTCAACTGCTTCGAGGGGGCGGGCAGGTTCCCCGCCGAGACCGTCCGGTCCGCCCTCGACCTCGACCCCGAGGTCCAGGTGCTGCTGTGCGACGCGCGGGACCGCTCCTCGGTGCGGGACGTCCTGGTCGCGGTGGTCGAGCACGCCCTGGAGCGTGCGGCGCGGGACCGCCGGCCCGTCGCCACCTGACGGGGCCACGCGTACGGCCCGTACCCCCGCCGACAGGGGTACGGGCCGCACGTCGTCCGGCGGGCCGGGCTGTGAGTGTTCTGCCACGGTGACGATCCGTCAAGCCCAGGGCAGACGAGAGGCGTGTCAGCGCACGGCCACCACCGCCGAACCGTGCCCGAACAGGCCCTGGTTGGCCGTGAGGCCCACCCGGGCGCCCGGCACCTGCCGCTCCCCGGCCCGGCCGCGCAACTGCCAGGTCAGCTCGCAGATCTGGGCGATCGCCTGCGCGGGCACCGCCTCGCCGAGCGAGGCGAGACCACCGCTCGCGTTGACCGGGATCTGGCCGCCCAGCGCGGTCGCCCCTCCCGCACGAGCTTCGCGCCCTCACCGCGGCCGCAGAGCCCGATGTCCTCGTACCACTCCAACCCCAGTGCGGTGGAGGTCGTAGACCTCCGCCAGCGAGAGGTCCTCCGGCCCGATCCCCGCTTCCTCGTACGCCGCCCGGGCGATCGACGCCCGGAAGCTCTCCGGCGAGGGCTCCACGGCCACCGCCGAGTCGGTGCCGATGTCCGGCAGGTCCAGGACGGCCCTCGGGAACGTGGGCGTCACGGTGGAGACGGCCCGGATCCCGAAGTACGCCGGGTTCGTCGCTCCGAGCACCCGGAAGCGCAGCCAGTCCGGGTCGTCCGGCCGCTCCCCGCCGCCGGGGCGAAGAACCCCTCGGGCGCCGCGTCGGCCCCCACCACCAGGACCACGTCCGCCATGCCCGCCAGGATCTGGGCCCGCGCGGTGTCGACGGCCTGCGCCCCCGACGCGCACGCGGCGTACACGGAGGTCACCCGCGCCCCCCCGCCACCCCAGCGCCCGGGCGAACGTCGCCCCGGCCACGTACCCGGGATAGCCGCCCCGGACCGTCTGCGCGCCCACCACCGACTCCACCTCGGACCAGCCGACGCCCGCGTCGGCGAGGGCGGCACGGGCGGCGACCCGCCCGTACGCGACGAAGCCGCGCCCCCACTTGCCCCACGGGTGCATCCCGGCCCCGAGGACCGCCACCTCACCGGTCACGGCCGGGCCTGCGTCGCCGCGACGGGACGCCAGTGCCAGGTCGTGTGCACGGTCTCCGTCGCCGGGTCCTCGTCCAGAACGCCCGGCACCACCTCCACCACCGAGCCGACGGGGAGATCGTCCACGCCCACTCCGGGCGCGGCCTGCCCGAGCACCACCATGCGCTCGGCCGCCAGTTCCACGGCGACCAGGGTGTACGGCACCCAGGGCACGCCGGGGTCGCTGACGTACGGGGGAGGGGGCCGGTAGCGCCCGTCGGTGCAGGACCACACCGTGCCCCGCTTCGACAGCTCCACCACCTCCAGCCCTCCGCCCGGGCAGACCGGATTGCGGCAGTGATCGTCCTCACGCGGGAAGTGGACGGACCGGCAGCCCGAGCAGCGGGTGCCCAGCAGCCGGAAGTCCTCCTCCGGTGTGTCCTCGGTGAACCAGCCGGCCACCACGGGTATGGGCGTACGCGGCAAAGCCCCTCCCTGACACAGAACCTGACGGTACGTCAGAAGTGTGCCACGGGCGGCGGCCCCGGGCGAGGGGGCCGGTCCGGTGCCCTCAGCCGCGCTCGTCCCCGCCGTGCTCGGCCAGCCACTTCGCCGCGGTGTCCGCCAGCTCGGCGTCCCGGCCGGCCAGCATCATCCCGATCATCTGCGCGTCCCCGCGCAGCGACCACGCCGGATGCCCGAACGTGGCCGGGTTGTTCTTCTCGATCAGGAAGTGCGCCGGCCAGGCCGTGCCGTACCCGATCAGCGGCAGAGCCGCCAGACAGCTCCTCCGGCCCCGCACCAGCCCGTAGGCGGCGATGGTGAGGCCGGTGAGCGTGCCGGTCAGATGGACCCAGCGGGTGGCGGCTCGGGAGTGCATCGCCACGTAGTACGGCCAGAATTCCTCGTACGAATCGAACGTCTGCTGTGACATACGGGCACCGTATCGGCCTGGTCGGCAACCGGACACGCCCCTTTCGCGTCCGAAAGGAAGAACGGGCGGCCGGAGCCCACGGGGGTGGTCCCGGTCGCCCGTTCCCCTCAGCGCCCGGCCACCGACCGGCGGTCCACCGGAAAGTCGAAGTAGGTGTCCGGGAACAGCTCGGGCTTGTGGGTGAAGTGCCACCACTCCTCGGGCAGGTTCACGAACCCCACCGCGCTCAACGTCCGCTTCAGGAACAGCCGGTTGGCGCGCTGCACTCCTCGGATACGGGGATCGTCCGTGTGGGACAGGGTGTCGAAGCAGTCGTAACCGGTGCCCATGTCCAGCGAGTTGTCGGGGAACCGCTCACCCTTCGGTGCGAAGCAGGACGTCAGCCTCTCGCCCGGCCGGTACGGCCTGGTCGGCAGCGCGGGCAGCCGGACCAGCGTCAGGTCCACCGTGCTGCCCCTGCTGTGCCCGGACCTCTCCGCGATGTAACCGTCGTCGAACAGCCGCTCCTTGTCGACCCGCGGGTAGAACTCCCCCTTCATGGACTGGTCGTCGAGATCCTTCGCCCAGCGCACGAAGTGGTCCACCGCCCGCTGCGGCCGGTAACAGTCGTACACTTTCAGCGCATATCCCTGGCGCAGCAGCCGCCGCTGCGCCAGGTGCAGCGCACGCGCGGCGGGCCGGGTCAGGATGCAGACCGGCTGCCGGTAGCCGTCGACGCGCTCGCCGAGGAAGGTGTGCGCCGTGGTGTAACGCATCTCCTGGATGATCGTCGGATCCACCGAGCGCAGCGCCACGAACCCGTCAGGCGCCTTCGGTTCGGGACGGACGTACGCCGGAGCGGACGCGGGGCGGGCCTGCGCCGGCACGGGTTCGGGGCGGGCCGCGCGGGCCGGAGCGGGGGAGGCGGCGATGGCGACGAGCAGGGCGGCGGCAGCGGAGGCCAGGGCGCGGAGCGCGGTACGCATTCCTGTCATCGGCACATCGTCCATCAGCTTCCCGGCCCCGGCGAGAGGGCGATCCGATACAGTCCGCCCGTGTCCGAGCCCACCAACAGCCCCGCCCCGACGACCGGTCGGCAGCCGTCCCCGTACGTCCGGGACTCCCACTGCTCCACCTGCGGAGCCCCGTACACCGCCCGCACCGCCCCCGGCACCTGGCCCCGCACCTGCGCACGCTGCGGCGCCACCGCCTACCGCAACCCGCTCCCGGTCGCCGTGGCCCTGCTCCCGGTGACCGGGCCGAGCGCAACCGGACTCGTCGTCATCACGCGCACCATCCAACCGCGCAGGGGCGGCACGGCGCTGCCCGGCGGCTTCATCGACCACGCCGAGGACTGGCGCCACGCGGTCGTCCGCGAGCTGCGCGAGGAGACCGGGATCGAGGCCGCCGACCAGGACGTCCGCCTCGCCGACGCCCTCAGCGACACCGCCGGACACCTCCTGCTCTTCGGCCTCCTCCCGCAACGCCCCCTGACGAGCCTGCCGCCCTCCGTCCCCACCCACGAGACGTCGGGCTACGAGATCCTGTACGAACCCACCCCACTGGCCTTCCCGCTGCACACGGAGGCGATGAACGCCTGGTTCGCGGGCCGCTACGGCTGAGGCGACAGAGCGCCAGCTGTGGTTCGCGGGCCGCTACGGCTGAGGCGGCGGAGCACGAGCTGTGGTTCGCGGGCCGCTACGGCTGAGGCGGCGGAGCTCCGGCTCCAAGGTCGTGTACGGGCCTCCGCCCCAGCGCGGCCCGCTACCCCTCCACCACCCCCCGAACCCGCACCGGCAGCCCCACCGCCGCCCCCTCCCCGCCCTCCCGCTCCACCACGACCCGCCCGCCCTCCCACCGCGAGACGTACCGCTCGACCTCCGCCTGCGCCCAACCGTCACCCGGGTCCCGGACCACCGGCCCGCCTCCGGTGCGCCCCGGTGCCGGCGCCCACACCTCCAGCTCCAGCTCACCCTCCGCACCCCGCACCGGAATCACCGCCCCCGCCCGGGCCAGCACCGGAATCCGGGACGTCGGCGCCTCGACCACCACCGCTCCCGGCCCCTCGTACGCCCGCCCGGTCACCGTGTCGTACCAGCGCCCCCCGGGCAGCCGCACCACCCTCCGGTCCGCACCGCCCTCCAGCACTGGCGCGACCAGCAGCGCATCGCCCAGCAGGAACGCGTCCTCACACCCCCGCAACGCCCGGTCGCCCGGCGCCGCCCACCACAGCGGCCGCACATAGGGTGCCCCCGACAGCCGCGCCACCTGCGACAGCGACACGAAGTACGGGTGCAGCCGCTCCCGTTCCACCAGCGCCGCCCGCGCGTGCTCCAGCACCTGGGGCCCGAACTCCCACGGCTCCCGGCACCCCGCACCGCCCGCCGAACGGGTCCGGAACAACGGCAGATACGCGCCCAGCTGGAACCACCGCAGATACAGCTCCGGCGACAGGGACCCGCCGAACCCGCCCACATCCGGCCCCGAGTACGGCACCCCGCACAGTCCCAGACCCAGCACCAGCGACAACGAGGCCCGCAGCCCCGGCCAGCCCGTCGTCACATCACCGGACCAGGTACCCCCGTACCTCTGCGTCCCCGCCCACCCCGACCGCGAGAGCGGGAACGGCCGCTCCTCAGGACGCAGCCGGAGCAGCCCCTCGTACCCGGCACGCGCCATGGCCAGCCCGTACACGTTGTGTGCCTCGCGGTGGTCGCCACCGCGGCCCTCCAGGGCGTGCCGGGCGGAACGGGGCAGCGACGGATCTCCGAACGCCGCGAACGACACCGGCTCGCTCCGGTGGTGCCAGACACCCGAGAAGCCCTGCGCAAGCCGCTCCTCGTACAGAGATCCCCACCATTCCCGCACAACCGGATCAGTGAAATCCGGATAGACGCAGGCTCCGGGCCACCCCTCACCCACCACCACCCGTCCCCGCGCGTCCCGCACGTACGCCCCGCGCTCCCCGACCGCCAACCCCGCGTCGAACACCCCCTCGCCCGGCGCCGCCTGCACCGCCGGATCGACGACCGACACCAGCCGCACGCCCTCGTCCCGCAACTCCTTCGCCAGCTCGGGCAGCGTGGGGAACCGCCCGCGGTCGACCGTGAACACCCGGTACCCGTCATGGTGGTCGACGTCCAGATGCAGCGCGGACAGCGGCAGCCCCCGCTCCCGGTACCCGGCGACGACCCGCCGCACCTCCCGCTCACTGCCGAACCCCGACCGGGCGTGCTGCGGACCCAGCGCCCACGACGGCGGCACCGCCGGCGCCCCCGTCAGCGCGGTCCACCCCCGCAGCACCCGGGCCGGTGTCCCGGCCACCACCCAGCAGCGCAGCGGACCGCCCTCCATCCGCACCTCGCAGGTGCCCGGCCGGTCATGCCCGGAACCCGCGCCCTCCTCGCCCTCGCGCACCACCACCCGGCCCGCCCAGGAGTTGTCGTGGAACACCAGATGCGTTCCGGCGTCCGCCACCACCACCTGCACCGGCATGGTCAAAGACAGCGGATCGTCCCCCGGCCCGAAACGCCCGCCCGGGTCGGTGTTCCACAGCCCGTACGACCCGTCCCGCAGCCGGGGTCCCGCCGCCCGCCCGCCCAGACCGAAGAACCGCGCGTCCGCCGGCACCTCGGAGCGCTGCACCCACCGCACCGCACCCCCGCCCACCGGCTCCCACCAGCGCGGCGGCAACTCCCGCCGCAGCAGCACCCCACCCGGCGTCCGCAGCTCCACCGCACCGGTACGCGACACCACCACCGTCAGCCGCTCGGAGACCACCTGCCAGCCACCGTCCTTGTCCGGCTCCAGCACCGCCCGCGGATCCGGCGCCGGCACCTCGCCCGCCAGCGCGTACGACGGCAGCGGACCGGCCCCCTCCCACGCCCAGAACACCGCACCGCCCACCGCCACCCGGATCCGCAGCTCCGAACGCGCGAACCGCACCACACCCCCGCCCGGCCCCGGCTCCGCCCCCACCAGCGCACCCGGCACCCGCGCCCGCTCCGCCCCCCGCGCGGGCAACGCACGCGCATCCGCCGACCTGCGCCGCCAGGCCGCGCGCACCGTGCGCAGCCCCCGCACCGAACCGACCAACCTCACCCGACGCACCAGGTCACGACCGTCCATGGCGCACACCCTGCCACCCGCCAGAAGCGCAGAACCTCCCGTTCAACTCCCGTTCACCCACCTCGGCCGAGGAATCGAAGCCCGCATCACGCCGGGCCACCCTGGTGCCGAAGACGATCACATGGCATCGTCCGTGTCAGCCGCTCACGCGCACACCCCAGCCCGTGCGCGCCGACACGCCACCCGCGTACCCGTCCAGCCAGGGAGCCGCCCGATGACCGCAGCCACGCCCGACGCCCCCCTCTGGCAGCCCAGCCCCGAGCGCATCGAGGCCGCGGCCGTGACCCGCTTCCAGAGCTGGGCCGCGAGCCGCTTCGGAGCCCCGGCCGAGGGCGGGTACGAGGCCCTGCACCGCTGGTCCGTCGACGAACTCGACACCTTCTGGCAGGCCGTCGCCGAGTGGTTCGACATCCGCTTCGCCACCCCGTACGAGAGCGTCATCGGCGACCGCACCATGCCCGGCGCCACCTGGTTCCCCGGCGCCACCCTCAACTACGCCGAACACGCCCTGCGCACCGCCGAGGACCCGGCCCGCGCCGACAGCCCCGCCCTCCTCTACGTCGACGAGACGCACACCCAGGTCCCCATCAGCTGGGCCGACCTCCGCCGCCAGGTCGGGGCCCTGGCCGCGGAACTCCGCGCCCTCGGCGTCACCCCCGGCGACCGGGTCAGCGGCTACCTCCCCAACATCCCGCAGGCCGTCGTCGCCTTCCTCGCCACCGCGGCCGTCGGCGGTGTCTGGACCTCCTGCGCCCCCGACTTCGGCGCCCGCAGCGTCCTTGACCGGTTCCAGCAGATCGAACCCGTCGTCCTGTTCACCGTCGACGGCTACCGCTACGGCGGCAAGGAGCACGACCGTACGGAGACCGTCGCCGAACTCCGCCGCGAACTGCCCACCCTGCGCGCCGTCGTCCACATCCCGCTGCTCGGCACCGACGCCCCCGAAGGCGCACTCGCCTGGGCTTCCCTCACCTCCGCCGACACCGAGCCGGTCTTCGAACAGGTCCCCTTCCACCACCCGCTCTGGGTCCTCTACTCCTCCGGCACCACCGGCCTGCCCAAGGCCATCGTCCAGTCCCAGGGCGGCATCCTGCTCGAACACTTCAAGCAGATCGGCCTGCACTGCGACCTCGGCCCCGAGGACCGCTTCTTCTGGTACACCTCCACCGGCTGGATGATGTGGAACTTCCTCGTCTCCGGCCTGCTCACCGGCACGACCGTCGTCCTGTACGACGGCAGCCCCGGCTACCCGGACGTCAGCGCCCAGTGGCGGGTGGCCGAACAGACCGGCGCCACCCTCTACGGCACCTCCGCCGCCTACGTCATGGCCTGCCGCAAGGCGGACATCCACCCAGGCCGCGACTTCGACCTCTCCCGCGTCCAGTGCGTCGCCACCACCGGCTCCCCGCTCCCGCCCGACGGCTTCCGCTGGCTCCACGACGAGGTGGCCGCCGACCTCTGGATCGCCTCGGTCAGCGGCGGCACCGACGTCTGCAGCTGCTTCGCCGGAGCCGTCCCCACCCTCCCGGTCCACATCGGCGAACTCCAGGCCCCCTGCCTCGGCACCGACCTCCAGTCCTGGGACCCGGCGGGCAAGCCCCTCGTCGACGAGGTCGGCGAGCTGGTCGTCACCAACCCGCTGCCGTCCATGCCGATCCGCTTCTGGAACGACCCCGACGGCAGCCGCTACCACGACAGCTACTTCGACATGTACCCCGGTGTCTGGCGCCACGGGGACTGGATCACCCTCACCGGCCACGGCTCGGTGATCATCCACGGCCGTTCCGACTCCACCCTCAACCGCCAGGGCGTCCGCATGGGCTCCGCCGACATCTACGAGGCCGTCGAACGGCTCCCCGAGATCCGCGAGTCCCTCGTCATCGGCCTCGAAGAACCCGACGGCGGGTACTGGATGCCGCTCTTCGTCCACCTCGCCGAAGGCGCCACCCTCGACGACGACCTGCGAGCCGCGATCAAGACGACCATCCGCGAGAACCTCTCCCCGCGCCACGTCCCGGACGAGGTCATCGAAGTCCCCGCCATCCCGCACACCCTCACCGGCAAGCGCATCGAGGTCCCGGTCAAGCGCCTGCTCCAGGGCACCGAGCTCGCCAAGGCGGTCAACCCGGGCTCGGTCGACAACCTCGACCTCCTCCACTTCTACGCCAAACTGGCCGCGAACCGCCGCCGCTAGGCCGACTGTCAGTCCCACTGATTACGCTGAGTGAGCAAGAACTCACCGCGCACAGGGGGACACATGGCGCAGACGGAAAACACCAAGCGCACCACCAAGCACAGCTCGAAACACCGCACGGCACACGGCACCACCTTGCGACGCACGCTGCGCCGCGAAGCCCCCAGCACCATCGGCCTCCTGGTCGACGCGCAGGACTTCGCGGCCATGCGCCGCTACCGCACCTTCCCCTTCGACGACCACACCGTCTATCTGCAACAGGTCGAGGGCCTGCTCAAGGCACTGACCGCACAGGGCATGCACACCACGATCGCCCTCTTCGACCCCGAGGACTACGCAGAGTTCTGCGCGGAGTCCGGAATCGACGCGGACACCGGCGCCAGCCGCAGCCGCTTCACCGCAGAGATCGCCGCCGCCGGAGCCACCGTCGCCTACACCGAGCAACAGCTCGGCGACCTCATCCCGCTGCTCGTCTCCCGCGCGGTCCGCCAAGCCACCTGGGAGTACGCCACCCTCCTCCTCACCGACCTCGGAGCCTGCGCGGACTGCGGACAGGACATCGGACGCGCGGCCTTCGACCGGGCCTCGCACCTCCTGATGCGCCTGCTGGAGGCGGCCGGAACAGGCACCCACCACCTGGTCTGCTCCACCCCGACGGAGAACGACCAGCTCCTGGCGGTGCTCCACACCCACCGCGACTCCACGGGTCCGGCCCGGCTGGACACCTCGGAAGGAGCGGAGTTCGCCACCGTGCTCGCCGTGGCGATCGCCCTGGAGACACCCGGGGGAGTGGTGCTCCGCACCAGCGCCCCCGACAGCCCGGACCGCGTCCACGGCTGGCGACTGGCCCACGGCGCCCTCGCCCCGCTCACGGCGGCCGAGGTCTTCAACGCCTACTGCACCGACGCCGAGACCGGAGAGCCCCTCTCCCCGGAATCCGGTGTGGAGTACTGCGCGGGATTCGACATCGGAGCAGACCCGGCGGAGCCCCACCACTGACCCGGACACACAGCGGGAGGGGCTTCCCACCACACGGCGGAAAGCCCCTCCCGGACCAGCTCGATCCGCCTACTCGCCCGACAGCACAGCCTGAGCGGCGCTGCGCGCCTCCTCGGCGGAGTCGGCCGAACGGGCGGCGTTCGCCGCACGCTCGCACTGGGCCAGCGTGTGCTTGGCCAGCGTGGCGCGCACATAGGGAATGGACGCGGCACCCATCGAGAGCGAGGTGACACCCAGACCGGTCAGCACACACGCCAGCAGCGGATCCGCGGCGGCCTCCCCGCACACACCACAGCTCTTGCCCTCCGCACGAGCCGCCTCGGCGGACAGTGCGACGAGATCCAGCAGCGCCGGCTGCCACGGGTCCTGGAGCCGTGACACCGCGCCCACCTGACGGTCGGCCGCGAAGGTGTACTGCGCCAGGTCGTTGGTGCCCAGCGACAGGAACTCCACCTCCTGGAGGATCGACCGCGCCCGCAGCGCGGCGGACGGAATCTCCACCATCGCGCCGAACTTCGCCTGCAGCCCGGCCTCACGGCACGCGTCCGCGAACGCCTTGGCGTCGATGCGGTCGGCCACCATGGGCGCCATGACCTCCAGGTACACCGGCAGACCCTCGGCGGCCTTCGCCAGCGCGGTCAGCTGGGTGTGCAGCACCTCCGGATGGTCCAGCAGACTGCGCAGTCCCCGGACACCGAGCGCCGGGTTCGGCTCGTCGGCCGGCGTCAGGAAGTCCAGCGGCTTGTCGGCGCCGGCGTCCAGTACGCGAACCACGACACGCCCCTCGGGGAACGCCTCCAGCACCGCACGGTAGGCCGCGACCTGCTTCTCCTCGGAGGGAGCCTGCTCGCTGTCGTCCAGGAAGAGGAACTCGGTGCGGAACAGCCCGACACCCTCGGCCCCCGCCTCGACCGCCGCGGGCACGTCGGCCGGACCACCGACGTTGGCGAGCAACGGAACCTTGTGCCCGTCCGACGTGGCGCCCGGACCGGTCGAGGCGGACAGCGCTGCCTTACGAGCGGCAGCGGCGGCCTCCATCTCGGCCCGCTTCTCGGCGCTCGGATCCACGAAGATCTCGCCCGTACTGCCGTCCACCGCCACGACCGTGCCCTCGGCCAGCTCACCGGCGCCGGGCAGAGCCACCACGGCCGGAACGCCGAGCGCCCGCGCCAGGATCGCACTGTGGCTGGTCGGCCCGCCCTCCTCGGTGACGAAGCCGAGCACCAGGGTCGGGTCGAGCAGCGCCGTGTCGGCCGGCGCCAGGTCGCGCGCGATCAGCACGTACGGCTCGTCGCTGTCCGGCACCCCGGGCATCGGCACACCGAGCAGCCGCGCCACGATCCGGTTCCGTACGTCGTCGAGGTCGGCGACCCGCCCCGCCAGGTACTCCCCGGCATTGGCGAGCAGCGCCCGGTACGCGGCGAAGGCGTCGTACACCGCGCGCTCCGCGGTGCTGCCCACGGCGATGCGCCGCTCCACATCGGACATCAGCTCGGGGTCCTGCGCCATCATGGCCTGCGCCTCGAGCACGTGCTGTGCCTCGCCGCCGGCCAGATTGCCGCGCGCGATCAGGTCGGCCGCGACCGCTTCCACCGCCTGCCGGGCGCGCCCCTGTTCGCGGCCGGCCTCCTCGGCGGGAATCGATTTGGCGGGCGGCTCCAGTACCGCCGTACCCATGTGCCGAACCTCGCCGATGGCCACACCGTGGCTCACGCCGACGCCTCGCAGCGTTGTCTCCATTTCACCCGTCTCCGGTTGTGCGGCGACCGAGTCACCGCGGTGGTTGTGCAACTGGCTCGTCACTGCGCCCGAAGCGCTACTGCCAGCCGAACAGCGTGTCGCCGATCTTCACGTCCCCGTCCTCACGGACATCGGAGAGCGACTCGGCGGTGGCCTCCAGGGCCACGATCGGGCAGATGGGTGACTTGCCGGCCGCCTCGACGCCGGCCGGGTCCCAGCGCACGATGCTCTGGCCCCGGGTCACCGTGTCCCCCTTGTTGACGAGCAGCTCGAAGCCCTCGCCGTTGAGCTGGACGGTGTCGATACCGAGGTGCGTCAGCACCCCGTGCCCGTCGGCGTCGACGACGACGAACGCGTGGGGGTGCAGAGAGACGACGATGCCGTCGACCGGGGACACGGCCTCGGAGGGCTCACGCACCGGGTCGATGGCGGTGCCGGGACCGACCATCGCGCCGGAGAAGACCGGGTCGGGAACCGCGGTGAGTCCGATGGCGCGTCCAGCAAGAGGGGACGTCACGTTGGTCATGGGGAGCCTCCCAGGGGGTGGAGATTCAGGTGTCGCCGCCGTGGCTGATGGGGGACGGCGTACTGCTGAGCAGAGTAAGTCATATGAAGTCCCGGTTCCGCCCGAGACCGCCCGGTTGACAGACCTAGGGGTGCACCGCAAGCGATTTGCCTCGCTCCCTGGCGGCCTGTACTGTCGTACTCCTGCCTGGCCCCAGCGCGACTTCGAGTCGGGGGTCGGCGGCGACCTTCAAGCCCAGATCCTAACTTTGAACATTCCTTTGGCATGCCCGCAGGACGTGGTCAAGGAGACGGAAAAGGCCTGATAGAGTCAGTCCCGCCGAAAGGGAAAACCGCGAAAGCGAATAACCCCGGAAGCGAATAGCAGGACCCGCTTCGACCGGGAATCGGACAGGAAAGAGTCTGATAGAGTCGGAAACGCAAGAACGAAGGGAAGCGCCCGGAGGGACCCGGTAAAACGGGACCGAAGGAAGCGTCCGTTCCTTGAGAACTCAACAGCGTGCCAAAAGTCAACGCCAGATATGTTGATACCCCGGCCTGCTACGGCAGG
>NZ_JBIVLW010000020.1:0-95606 GCF_044752765.1 Streptomyces sp. NPDC088706 | reverse complement strand
GAGGAGGTCATGCTCGCCGTCATGGACTGCGACTTCACCGACGCCCTGGACGCCCACTTCGACGAGGACCGCGACAACAGCGTGCTCATCGAACGTGACCGCTGGAAGCGCCGCTCGGTCATCCAGCGCACCCGCGAAGCCGCCGTCGTGCCCATTCGCCGCTACCTCTAGGCCTTCTCCCGCGGGGTGACGAGCCCCCGCACCCTTCCGGGTGACCCGGCTCGACCGCTGCGCGGGAAGGTCAGGGGTGGGGGATCCGGTCGGTGTCCAGCGTCTGGTCGATGATGCTGCGGGCGCAGTCGGAGATCCGTAGGCGGCGCGCTCGGGCGTAGGTGCGCAGGGCGTCGTACGCGGCGTCGGGGGTGACGTTCCAGCGTTCGGCGAGGATCCCCTTGGCCTGCTCGATGACGATGCGGCTGGACAGGGCGCGTTGCAGTTGGGTCTTCTCCAGCTGCTCCTGCCCGAGGTCGCGCTGCTGGAGGATGGCGATCGTCGCCACGTCCGCGAGGGCCTGCGCGAGTGAGGCGTCCTCGGGGCTCAGTGACTGCCGCCCGGCGCGGAAGAGGTTCATGGATCCCACAGCACGGTCACGGAGGCGGAGGGGAAAGACGTGGCTCGTCCGGAAGCCGCTTCGCCGGGCCTGCTCGGCGAAGGCGGGCCAAGCGGCGGTGGCGGCGGCATCGTGCAGATCGATGTTGCAGCGCGCGCTGCGCGTGCGGTAGCAGTCGAGGCAAGGGCCCTGGTCGTGCTGGATGGCGAAGAGTTCCAGCAGATGCGTGTTCTGGTCGGACGCGGCGATCGTGTGCAGGAGGCCCTGCTCGTTGGCGAGGAGGATCCCTCCCGTGGAGACGTCGAGCAGGCTGACGCAGTGGGCGCACAGTTCCTCGAGGAATTCGATGAGGTCGAAGTCATCGATGAGGGAGTCCGCGACCTGCACGAACACTTGGGACACCTGTTGCTCGCGGGACATGGATGTCATCCCTTCGTCTCCTTGGGTGATTCGGGTTCGGGACGGTCGTTGTCGAGTCGAAGCCGTCGGGAGACGACGTCCTCGGCGGCTTCGATGATGGACCGGTCGTGGCTGTAGGCGTACGCGCGCAGTCGGAGCAAGGCCTCACCCAGCGGAAGTGCGAGCCGGACGCTGAGCATGCCGGTGGCCTGGTGGACGACGGCACGGTGCAGCTCTCCGTTCGGCTGCGCGTCCACCCAGGTGGCGAACCCCGTTCCGGCCCCGCCGAGGAACTGGAGGGTGAGGGCGGCTGCGAGGCCGAGGGCGTCGTCCATCTCCTGGCCGCTCATGGGACCCGGGGAGGCCCGGAGCGCGGTGAGGACGCCGACGGTGATGCCGCCCAGAGCCAGCGGCAGACAGAACATGGCCTCGATCGGCAGATGGGCCATGGCCGGTACGAGGAGGGGCCACCGGACCGTGCCCAGCGCGGCCACATCGGGCTCCACGGTCGCCTGACCGGCGCGCAGGGCATCCGGCCCTGGGCCCTGCCCCAAGGTGAACTGGAGATCCTCGAAGGAGGTGCCCACCGAGCCGGAGGACCAGAGGTGTTCGGTGATCTCGCCGTCGACCACCAGGGACACCGCGAGATGGTCCATACCGAGGAGCGATACGCAGGCGGCGTCCAGACCTGGACCGGCATCCGTGTGCAGAGCCCGGAGGGTCCTGGTCATCTCGGGGCTCAGCACAGGCGGCCACCTTTCGGATTCCCCATCGTACCGGCGGATCCGCGGATCGATCTTCGGTCCTTCACAACGGATCTCCGCACCTGACGCGCCGGCCGGCCGAGGTGGATGCCCGCGGAGCCGGTCAGCCCTGAGGAGAGAGGGGGCCGGCCCTCAGCTCGCTACTCGGTCAGAGAAGGTGTCCGAGGCGGCCGACATCCTGAGTGTCTCCAGCAGTTCCGCCTGCTCCTCGGCGCGTCGCAGGAGCTGCTCCAGTCGGAGTGGGTCAAGACGTCGGTCCGTCTCCGCCAGCGCACGCAGTGTTCGCCAGCAGCACGCCTTGCCTTCCACTCCCAGGCGCATGGCCTCGAGCTCCAGGACATCGCTCAGCGGGGAGCGTGACAGAAGGCGGCCGTTGGTCTTCAGGCGGCCCGCCTTCTCACCGAGGCGGCCGAGCAGGAGTCTGCTCCGGCGGGGGGCGATGCCCAGCTCGCGCATGATCTGCGTCAGCGCGGTGCGGTCCTGGACGACTTCGTCGACGAGCTTGCGCAGCTGAAGCGCGACGGCCTCGTGCGGCTGCGCGCGAGCGGCTCTCCGCAGGAGCTCCACCCCGCCGGCGGATCCCGCCAGGTGGTCGTTCAGATAGATGGCCAGCAGATCGGCGGTGCGCTCCATGATGTCCGTCTCCTGAGGTCGGTGCCGTCGGCGAGTTCTCCGCCTGGGCGAACGGAAGGGGTACGAGCACGAGCGGGGGCCGTGTTCCTGCCGGGCGCCGGATGCGGGCCGGGCCCGGAACGGCTCACGCGGGGGTGGCCTCCGTGCCGCGCAGGGGCGCGCCTGCCTGATGGAGGCTGCGGAGCGCCTGCCGGTAGGAGGTGATCAGGCCCGTCTCCAGATAGGACACGCCCAGTTCTTCGCAGTAACGGCGCACGATGATCTGCGCCTTGCGCAGGTTGGGGCTGGGCATGCTCGGGAAGAGGTGGTGTTCGATCTGGTAGTTCAGTCCGCCCAGGACGATGTCGGTGAACCAGTTGCCGCGGACGTTGCGCGATGTGAGGACCTGGCGGCGCAGGAAGTCCGGACGGTCCTTGCCCGTCCGGATCGGCATGCCCTTGTGGTTGGGGGCGAAGACCGAGCCGAGGTACACGCCGAAGAGGCACTGGTGGACGGCGAGGAAGGCGATCGCCATGCCGGGCGGCAGCACCAGGAACAGTGCCGTCAGATAGACCGCGAAGTGTCCGACGAGCAGCGTCCCCTCCAGCAGCCGGTGCTTGAGCGAGCGGTCGGCCAGCGCCCGGACACCCGACACATGGAGGTTGAACGCCTCCAGGGTGAGGAGGGGGAAGAACATGTAGGCCTGTGAGCGGCCGATCAGCCGGGGCAGGCCCTTGGCCGCGCGGGCCTGGTCCTGGGACCAGACCAGCAGGTCGGGCTCGATGTCGGGGTCGAGCCCCTCGTGGTTGGGATTGGCGTGGTGGCGGGTGTGCTTGTCCTGCCACCAGCCGTATCCCATACCGATGCCGGCGTTCGCGGCGACCCATCCCGACACCTCGCTGGCCTTGCGCAGCCGGAACACCTGGCGGTGGGCGACGTCATGGGCCAGCAGCGCCACCTGGCCGAAGACCGCCGCCAGGAAGGCGGCGACCGCCAGGGTCCACCAACTGGCGCCGACCAGGACGAAGGCGGTCCAGCCCGCTGCGTAGAGCACCATCACGGCCGCGATGCGGACCGTGTAGTAGCCGGGACGCCGGGCCATCAGACCCTGGTCGGCGATCCTCTTGGACAGCCGGGCGAAATCGCTGCCCGTCGTCCTCTCGGGACGGATGGAGACTTCTGCGGTCATGAGCGCGAACCTTTCTTGGCCGACACCTGGACCGCTGATGGGGGGTCACCGTGGTCCGGCAAGTGCGGAACAGCCAAGAACGTGACCGGTGTCGCTCGAAGGGTGGAGTGCGGAGCGTGGCCTTGGGCCACGCTCCGCCGGACTGAGTAGCTGCTCGTCCCGCCGAACCGGCGGGCTCGAGCTAGCGCTTCTGCGGATTCAGCCCGTCGAGAGCGTTGCGCAGGGCGCCACGGGCCTGCTCGGAGGGCCGCTGCTGCTCACCGTGCAGGGCGTTGAGGACGACCAGGCCGGCGGTCAGCGCGGGCACCACCCACTGCATCAGGGTGAGTTGCTTCTGGGCCTGCTCGACAGTGCCCGGCGCGCGGTCGGCCGCCTCCTGGTCCTCCTCCTTCTCCGACGTGGCGAGATCGACCTTCTTGCCCAGGACCCGCGTGTACGCGGTGGCGGCGAGGGCCGCCCCGGTCAGAACGGTCTTGGTCACGGTGGAGGCGGTGACACCCTTCTGGTTGCCGACCCGGGCGCGGTTGGCGACCAGCACCCCGGTGCCGCCGAGCAGATGGGCGCCCACGGCAACGGCACCCAGCGGCGCCCACTTGGCCCAGCCGGACGAGGCGATGCGCGCCGTACCGACCTCCGTGACGCCTTCCTCCTCGGCCGCCCCGTTGAGGCCGACCGCACCCATCAGGGCACCGCCGAACCAGGCGGCCAGACCGAGGTCGTGTGCGCTGCGCAGGAAAGTGTTGCGTTCGGTCATGACGCTCCTTCGTATGGTGGATCGCGGTGTCCGTCGAGCGGCCTGTCGCCGCTCGGGGTCGGGCATCCGCGTTGGTGCGTCTTTCGAGCTCGGCGGTCCCACTAAGGATTCGCCACGGCCCATTTCCCGAAATTCAGGTCTTCGGCAGAAACGGCCCGATACCGCCTGACCTGAGGTACCCCGAACGCCCGGGTTCATTCATCGGCGCCGGAACAGCGAAATCTGACGCCGGTTCTCCGTCGGTTTCCCCACCTGACGCGGCGAGCGGCGTGGTGTGCAGCGAGATGAGCGATTTCGCTTCTGCCGAACTCTCCGTGAGGCATGAGGCGAACGGTCGCACTTGGTAAGCCCGGCGCGGTTTCCACCTGGCGGCGACGACGGAGCACTTCGCGCTCGACGCCCACAGGGTCCCGGGCGACCCACGGCGTCCCGCTCGTGGGCGTCCTGGGTGCTGATGGACTGTCGCACGGATGTGGCCCCCAAAAACCGATCGGGCGGTCAGCACCGGGGGCTGGGGTGCTGTCGCGTTCTGCGTACGAAATCCGTCCGGTTTCGTACGCGCTGATTTCTGTTCTACCCGGCCTGGGACGGCAACAGAATCATCATCCGGAGGCGGGGCTTCATTTCAGCTTCTCACACGGCTGCCCCGGCGACCAGGGTATGGCGAGAAGGGAACAGAATTCGGCGCTGTTCTTGTGGTCGCGCCCGGCGGCTCACCGGACGCGACCCGGCGCTACTCAGGACCGGTCACCGCGGTGCGGGTGCCACCAGCCCGAGCGGCCCTGCTCCGAGGCACGGGAGCCACCGGCCTGGCCGTTCTGCTCGTACTGCGTACGGTCGGAGTCCGGCTTGCGATCGCCGCTGTCGGCGTCCCTGGCCGGGACCGGCCGACCGCGCGGCGCCGCCGGCTGCTGCGGCCGGTGGACCAGACGTCCCGGCGAGCCGCCTCCCGACGCGTCGTGCCGGGCGGAAGCCTCTGCACCGGGCCGCGTACCGTCGGAGCCGTCCCGACCGGGCATGCTCCGCGTGTCCTGGTCCCGGGCGGCCATGCCGTAGGGGCGTTCGGTCTCGGCACTGCGGCTGTACCCGTCCGCGTACTGCGAGGCGTCCCGCTCCCGCTGTTCCCGCTCGTCGCGCGCGTTACGTACGGCCCGGCGCTCGCGCCCGCCCATGACGGCCGACCCGATCAGCATCAGGAGACCACCGGCCAGCGCGAGCCCCACCCCGCTGCCGAGACCTGCGCTGTCCCCTGTGACCGTCAAACTGCCCTCGGCCTGACCCTGGCGGACCATCCACAGGATGGCGAACCCGAGGGTGACGATCCCCGCGATGAGGACCATGAGCCGCGATCGGAACACCACGCCGAGGACCGTGAGGACCGCGCCCACCAGGAGCGGCAGGAACATGGACGCGAACAGTCCCGCGCCCGAGTCCGTCACGCCCGCGCCGGTGAAGAGTTCCCAGACCCGGAATTCGCGCCCGAGCCGACCGCTGTACCAACTGCGAAAGGGGGCCCAGAGGGCCGCGGCGGCGCCGACGACCGCCAGGACGAGACCTATCGTGTTACGGATACCCCGTGCCATGCCGTGACCTCCCGGCAAGTCGCATCGAAGCACGCGACGACCTCACGTGCCCTATCCCGCTTTCTCCTCACGCTACGCCCGCCCCGCATGCCACGCCATGCGGCCCAGCACGGATGCGGGAGCCCCCCGGGTTCGACGACCGGTCGAGTCCTGCGCCCCCTGCCACCTGGGGCGATCGCCGAAGGTAGCTACCGTTGGACCACCTGCGTCCGACACCCTCGTCCTGGGACGTCGCACCCGTCGCGGTCCGCGTACGGGTGTGGTCGGCCCGCCAGGGACAATGGGGCGTACAGCCACGCACACCGCCACCCACCGCATGCCGCACGCCGCATCAGGAGTCACCGTGTCCGAGCGCAACTCATTCGCCGCCCAGCTCGACCTACAGGCCGACTGCGGGAACTGCTTCGGCCTGTGCTGCGTGGCGCTGCCCTTCTCGCGCTCGTCGGACTTCCCGGTGGACAAGTCCGCCGGCACGCCCTGCGGAAACCTCCAGGAGGACTTCCGCTGCGGCATCCACGAGCGGCTACGCGACAAGGGTTACAACGGCTGTACGGTGTTCGACTGCTTCGGCGCGGGCCAGAAGGTCTCCCAGGTCACCTTCAAGGGCGTCGGCTGGCGCGAGGAGCCGGGCTCGGCCCGCGCGATGTACGAGGTCTTCCCCGTCGTGCGCCGGCTCCAGGAGCTCCTGAAGTACACCGCGCAGGCCTTGGACCTGCCTGCGGCGCGGCCCGTCCACCGGGATCTGCGCCGCGCGTACGAGCGGATCGACGCGCTCACCCGGGACACGGTCGAAAGCCTGCTCGCCGTCGACGTGGACGCGCTGCGCGGTGAGGTGAACCCGCTGCTCCTGCGCGCCAGCGAGCTGGCCCGCGCGGCGGTCCCCGGGCGCAAGAAGAACCACCGGGGCGCCGACCTCACGGGCTCCCGGCTGCGTGGCGCGAAGCTGCGCGGCACCAGCATGCGCGGCGCCCTCCTGATCGCGGCCGACCTGTCCGGCGCCGACCTGCGCGACGCCGACCTGATCGGCGCGGACATGCGGGACACCGACCTGTGCGGGGCGGATCTGCGCGGCGCGCTGTTCCTCACCCAGGCGCAGCTGAACGCCGCGCGGGGCGACGCCCTCACGAAGGTCCCCCACCCCTTGGAGCACCCGTCGCACTGGGCAGCCTAGGCTCCGCCCGGCCCGGCCGGGCTCCGGACTGGCCGCGGGTGGCTTTGTCTCCGCGCGACCGTGCACGAGGGTCGCTCCGATGTCGTCGGAGACGACGGCGTTGAGGATGGCGGTGGCCTCCAGCCGGGTCCGTAGACGCACCTGCTCTGACCAGCAGTTCGTCGCGGGTGGCCCCCTACCGGTAGAGGGATGCCGGTCCGGCCCCGAGGGCGACCGCCACGGCCCGCTGGGTGACGGCGGGCAGACCGACCGCGTCGGCCAGGGCGACCCCGACGGCCGCGATGCGGTCGCGGTCGAACGCGGGCACCGGGCCGCGTCCCCCACGTTTGGGGCGCAGCGAGCTGCTGTGAGAGCTGCGCCGGCCCGCCCTGGTCCCGCACGGCGAGCAGGACCCCGTCCTGCGGGTCAGCGCGGGCCGTGCCACCGCCCGGGCCGTCGGCGGCGCCCGCCTGGTGACCTACCCGGGCGTCGGCCACGACCTCCCCGCCGCCGTGTGGCCCGGCATCTCCCGCCGGATCAGCGACATGACGGCCCATCAGTCCCCATCGGGTGGTGCGGGAGTATTCGGACAGCCGCTGGAGGAGTGACAGCCGGGTGCACCACTGCGTCGTGGGCACGGTGGCCATCCTGCCGGATCGCTGAGGCACCGGACGCGGCAGAGGTTCGGCCTAGAGCCAGCCGTTGCGGCGGAAGGCGCGATAGAGGAGTCCTGAGGCCATCACCATCAGCGCGAGCGCGAGCGGATAGCCATAACTCCAGCGCAGCTCCGGCATGTGCTCGAAGTTCATCCCGTACACGCCGGCGACCATGGTGGGGATCGCGAAGATCGCCGCCCAGGCCGAGATGCGGCGCATGTCGTCGTTCTGCCAGGTGCCCACCCGCGCCTGCTGCGCGTCCAGAACCGAGTTCAGCAGCTCGTCCAGCGACCGGACCTCGGTGTCGGTGCGGCCCAGATGGTCGGCCACATCGCGGAAGTAGGGCAGCACCTTGGCCGGATGGTCCCGCCCGTCCGGGCCGGGGCTGCTCAGAAGGCTCTGCAGGACAGGGACGAGGGGCTGTACCGCGTCGCGGAACTCCCGCACCTCCCGCTTGAGGGAGTAGATCGCCTCGGTGTGGTCCACGCGCGAGGTGGAAAAGACACGGTCCTCCAGCTTGGTGAGCGCGGCCCGCACCCTGGCTGCGCTGTCACTGTAGGCGTCCACCACCACGTCGAGGACGGCGTGCAGAACGGACAGCGGGCCAAAGTGCAGCATGTCGGGATCGGCTTCGAGCCGACGGGCGGCTTCGGCGGCCGGGTCGACCGCACCGTGCCGCACGGTGAGCACATAGCGGGGACCGACGAAGACCATCAGCTCCCCCGTCTCCACCGCCGCTTCCGCATCGACGTACCAGAGCGTCTTGAGCGCGACGGCCAACACGTCACCGAAGCGCTCGCGCTTGGGGCGCTGGTGAGCCTGGACGGCATCCTCGACCGCCAGGGGGTGCAGGCCGAGCTCCTCCGCCAGGTGCAGCAACTCGGCCTCGGACGGGTCGACCAGGCGCACCCAGGCGAACTCGCCCTCGCCGAGCCCGCGCAGCCGCTTCAGCACCAGCTGACAGGCCTCCTCTTCCAGACCGCATTCCACCGTCTCCGACCGGCCCGACCGTTCCTCGTACATCACGCATTCCATCCCATGAACATGCTTCAGTACGCCGATTTCATGCACCACCGGTCGTCCCGCGCTCGTTTGCACCGGCTGTGCAGGACCGCTCCCACCTGCACAGCGCTGCGGCGCACCGGTATGACGGACGCGGAGCGGGTAGGCGGGCGGCATGTCAGTGCCAGGAGAATTGCTGTCCGAGTCCACGGTGCGCGATGTGATCGGGTGGCTCGCCCACGTGATCGAGGCCGGCGGTGCTCTCATCATCTTCGCGGGAGCCGTCTGGGCCTTCGTCCGGTTCGCCGGCACAGCGCTTCGCGGACACTCCCTCATCACCGAGTTCAACAGGATTCGCCTCAGCCTCGGCCGCTTCCTGGTCCTGGGGCTGGAGTTCCAGCTCGCCGGAGACGTCCTGCGCACCGCGGTCGCGCCCAGTTTCTCCGAGATCGGCCAACTGGCGGCCATCGCCGCCATCCGGACCGTTCTCAACTTCTTCCTCACCCGGGAGATCGCCCAGGAACGCGCGGAGATCGAGCAGGACCGGAAGGAGACCGCACCGCGTTCCGCGGCCCTTTGAGGAAGCGGGCGATCACGCACGGCCGGCCACCCGGACTGCTGCGTGGGGCGATCGCCTACGGCACGGGTTCTTCGGCAGGCGGCGTCGAGGCCGGAGAAATCGCAGAAGGTGCCCTCGGCCAGGTCCAGCACCAGGTCGCGGTGCGCTGCATGTGGTCTGTCGGTCGAGCCGGCCCGCCCGGCGGGTCAATCGGGGGGACGGTATGGCCCGCCGTCCGTCAGGCCGGACTCGTCGGAGTGCCGGAGGAGGGGTGTTTCAGCCGGTGTTCCGGTCCTGGCTCTGATTCCGCTTCCGGTCCCGGTGGTTCGAGCCTCGACTTCCGCCTGTCACCGCCAGCACGCCTCCTACGACGGCGATCAACGCGATGGCCAGGGCGATACTGACCCATCCGTCGGTGTCCCAGTACACGTCCTCCAGGCTGATCAGCAGTGCCGCCTCGTCGATGATCAGGGCCATACCCACACCGTAGGCGAGACCCATCCAGGCACGCGCGCGGGCCGAACGATGCACGAGGCCCGCCACTCCCACGACCGCGAGCAGCAGAATTCCCCACACGTAGTGGTGGATGTGCACGCCGCCGGCTTGTACGTCTCCCACTCCGGCCACGTCGATGTGGATCAGCCAGGTGAGCAGGCGCATACCGCCGAAGGTGAGGGCAAACCCCCACCACGCGAGGACGAAGCCGCGACGCTCGGAGGAGATGCCGGGCAGCAGGCGCAGCCACGGCGACCGGTGAGCCGTGCGCGTGGACGGCACTTGGCGAGCCGTAGGCGAGGACCGGCACCGATCCGACGGATCGTGCGGTACGGACGGTTCCGATGAATCCGGTGGCTTCATGAGTTCTCCCCTGCCGCGAATGTCTCGATCAACCCGGCCACCGCTTCCGGCAGGCGCGCAGGTCAGCAGCGGAAGGTCGCCGTCGTGGTAGGCCACCGCGGCGTCCGGCCTCTTCCGCGACATCTGACCAGCAGGACTCGGTGGGCCAGCGCTCAGCGCCGACCGCCCTCGGTGCCCCACCGGTACACGTCACCTCGACGGGGTCCGACCTGCCCGACGAGCTGCGTCATCACCATCGAGCAGACGACCAGCCCGGAAGGCACAACCACGACCGCGCTGGAACCTGCGGCAGAATCCGAGTCCCACAGCACATGGGGCGTCTGCCGCTGTATGTACTCGACGGCGCTTCCTTAACCCCTGTACGTCTCCAGCAGCCGCAGCCACACCTCACTGATCGTCGGGTAGGCCGGAACCGCGTGCCACAGCCGGTCGATGGGGACCTCGCCCGCCACCGCGACCGTCGCGGAGTGCAGGAGTTCGCCGATTCCGGGGCCGACGAAGGTCACGCCGAGCAGGATCTCGCGGTCCAGGTCCACGATCATCCGCGCGCGGCCTCGGTAGCCGTCGGCGTACAGGCTCGAGCCGGCGACCGAGGCGAGGTCGTAGTCGACCGCGCGGACGCGGTGGCCCGCGTGTTCGGCCTCGGCGAGGGTCAGGCCGACCGACGCGACCTCGGGGTCGGTGAAGACGACCTGGGGGACGGCCGCGTGGTCGGCGGTGGCCGCGTGGGCGCCCCAGCGGTCCGTCTCCAGGAGCGGGACCTTCTGGGCTCGGGCGGCGATCGCGGCGCCCGCGATGCGGGCCTGGTACTTGCCCTGGTGGGTGAGGAGGGCGCGGTGGTTGACGTCTCCGACCGCGTACAGCCAGTCGGTGCCCTCGACGCGACAGCTGTCGTCCACCGTGAGCCAGGAGCCGGGCTTCAGGCCGACCGTCTCCAGGCCCAGGTCGTCCGTGCGCGGCGCCCGGCCCGTGGCGAAGAGGATCTCGTCGGCCTCGATCCGGCCACCGTCGTCCAGCTCCACGGTGACGGGGCCGTCCGGTGCGGGGCGGTGCACGGCGGTGACGGAGACTTCGGTACGGACGGTGGCTCCGGCCTCCGTCAGCGCCTCGGCCACCAGCTCGCCCGCGAAGGGCTCCATCTTCGGGAGCAGGCCATCGCCGCGGATCAGCAGGGTCACCTCGGCGCCCAGCGCCTGCCAGACGGTCGCCATCTCCACGCCGACCACTCCCCCGCCGACGACCACGAGCCGGCCGGGGACCTCCTTTGCGCTGGTGGCCTCGCGGCTGGTCCAGGGGCGGGTCTCCTCGATGCCGGGGAGGCCGGGGACGACGGCCCGGGTGCCGGTGCACACGGCGACGGCGTGCCGGGCGGTGAGCCGGTGCTCGGTGCCGTCGGGGGCGGTGACGGTGACCGCACGGGGGCCGGCAAGGCGCCCCGTACCGCGGTGGATGGCGGCTCCGATGCCCTCCAGCCAGCCGACCTGGCCCTCGTCCTTCCAGTGGCTCGTCATCTCGTCCCGGTGGGCGAGGACGGCCTCCACATCCAGGGGGCCCTGCGCGGCGGCGCTCAGGCCCGGGACACGGCGGGCGTCGGCCCGGGCGATCACGGGGCGCAGCAGGGCCTTGCTCGGCATGCAGGCCCAGTAGGAACATTCGCCGCCGATCAGCTCGGACTCCACCACGGCCGCGCTCAGCCCCGCGGCGCGGGCCCGGTCGGCCACGTTCTCCCCCACCGGACCCGCGCCGATGACCACCACGTCGTACTCGGAAACGTCCACCGCTTCAGTTGTCGCATCAGTCATGGAAACAGTGTCGTCGGGAGTGTGCGCCCTGGCCACATGGGCAGGCGGAATAGCGCAAGTGCAGTCACCGTTGTGCCGGACAGGTCCGAACGGGCACAGGAAGAGGTATCTGAGCATGAGCACCGTAGAGCTCACCAAGGACAACTTCGATCAGGTCGTCAGTGACAACGGCTTCGTCCTGATCGACTTCTGGGCTTCCTGGTGCGGCCCCTGCCGACAGTTCGCGCCGGTCTACGACTCGGCGTCCGAGCGCCACCCCGACCTGGTCTTCGCAAAGGTCGACACGGAGGCGCAGCAGGAGCTGGCGGCCGCTTTCGAGATCCGGTCCATCCCGACGCTGATGATCGTCCGGGACAATGTGGCGGTCTTCTCGCAGCCCGGTGCCCTGCCCGAGGCGGCCTTGGAGGACGTCATCGGCCAGGCCAGGAACCTGGACATGGACGAGGTCCGCAAGTCGGTCGAGGAGCAGAAGCGGGCGGCGGAGGCCGGGCAGGGACAGCCGGAGCCCCAATAACCGCCGTTCCGGCGCACGGCGCGGGCCGAGGGCCCCGACCACGCGACACCGAGAGCGGTGTCGCGTGGTCGGGGCCCTCAGTCATGCCCTGCCCGCCGGGTCGTCCCCCTCGGCGACCCGCACCGACATCCCGTAGTCCAGTTCCTCGCCGTCGATCAGCACGGCCTCCACCGTGCGGGTCTCCGGGTCGATGTCCGCCTCCATGCCCTGGCCCGCGTACCGGGGGTAGCCGGAGGCCCCCGTCTCGCCGGTGGCGGCCACGACCGCCGAGCGGATCGGCCGGCCGGGGGCTCCCGTCCGCGTCTTGCTGTGGTCGGGGATCAGGAGGAGCTCGTACCTCTGCGGATGACTCATGGGCTCGACGCTAGACATCAGCCGCACGCCGCGCATGTCGTCGCCGGGCACGTCGTCGCCAGGCATGCCGTCGCCGCACCTCGTCGTGCCGGGGGCGGTCAGCTGGACTCGCGGTGGACGGCGCTGGTGCGCAGCAGGTCGTGGTGGACGGGGGCGGCGCCCGGGTGGTGGACGAGCCGGTCGATCGTCTCGGCCAGCGCGTGCTCCATGGCGAGCTCCATGCGGACCGTGCTGAGGCGGGGACGCAGCAGTCTGCCGAGCAGCAGGTCGTCCGCCCCGACGACCGCCGTGTCGCCGGGTATGACGACGCCCGCGTCCTGGAGGGCTCGCATCAGCAGCATGGCGTACTCGTCGTTGTACGCGAACACCGCGTCCAGCCCCAGCTCCCGCCAGCCGCCCGCCAGCTCCGCCGCGGACTCCTCCTCGTACCGCAGCGGGAGGGGCAAAATGTGTGCTTCGGCCGTCGCGGCGGCCTGCCGCGCCCCGGCGAGGCGGGGTTCGGAGAACGGCTCCAGGCCTGGCTCACCGGGCATGACCACCCCGATGCGGCGGCGGCCCCGGGCCAGCAGATGGCCGACCGCGCTGGCTCCGACCCGCCGCTGGTCCATGACCAGCCCATGGGCGCCCGCCACCGGCTCCGGGCCGAGGGTGATCACCGCCTTGGCGCCGGAGCGGGTGAGGACGTCCGTGCCGTGCGGGGTGAGGGTGATGCCCGGCGGTACGACGACGGCGACGGGCCGCAGTTCGGCCCAGGCTCTGGCCGCCTCGTCGTCGGCGAGGCCGGCGCTGCCGTACTGGACGACGGTGTAGTCCAGGCGGCGCAGGCCCGCCTGGAGTTCCTGGAAGAAGCGCTGGTGGAGCGGGCCCGCCGGTATATGACCGGAGGGCAGCAGCACCAGGCGGCTGTGTCCGGCGCGCAGGCTGCGGGCGGCCGCGTGCGGGACGTAACCGAGCTGTGTGGCAGCCTCCCTGACCCGGTGCCGGGTGGGTTCGCTGATCCGGACGGTGGCGTTGTTGTTCAGGACGTACGACACGGTGGCCCGGGAGACTCCGGCGAGGCGCGCGACATCGGCGCTGGTCGGGACGGAGACCTCGGTGGGCTGCTTGGGTAACTGGCTCATGGCGTGCGGCAGTCTTCCAGATCCGCCGCACCGGACCGCGCCCCGGGGGCACAGGGCCGAGGCGGCTCGCCGGCCCCGTTCGGCGGACCCGCTCCCGGGAACGGGGCGCGCGGGTCCTACGGTGTTGCGATGACGTTCCACCACAGCGCGCGGCGCACCGACAGCCCGCCCGTCCCGCCCGGCAGCACCGGTCCCACCGCCACGGCCCAGGCCGATCCGCACGAGGTGGGCCCGGTCCGCACCTCCTACGCCCCCGACCGCGACGGCGACCCCGATCCGGGCGAGATCGTCTGGACCTGGGTGCCGTTCGAGGAGGGGGACGGGCGCGGCAAGGACCGGCCGGTTCTCCTCGTCGCCCGGGAGCGGGCGGGGACGCTGCTCGCGGTCCAGCTCTCCAGCAAGCGGCACGACATGGACCACGAGTGGGTGGCCCTGGGCGCCGGGCCCTGGGACAGCTCCGGGCGGCAGTCCTGGGTCGATCTGGACCGGGTGCTGCGGGTCCACGAGGACGGGATGCGGCGCGAGGCGTGCGCACTGGACCGGGACCGGTTCGATTCCGTCGTCGTGCGGCTGCGGGAGCGGTACGGCTGGAGCTGACCGGCGCTCGCCGGTGTGGAGCCCACGGCGCATGCTGGTTCCGGAGCGGTGCGGCGGCGACCGCTTTTCCGGTGGCTCGGGGGCACTCTTGTGCGATCCCGGGGTACGGGTTTGGGTGGTGGGTACGCAACTGAGAAGGAGGCGCCTCATGTCCTCGGACACACCTGACGACCCCGGACCGCGCCCGGACTCCGACACCCTCGACGAGGGTGCGGCACAGGATTTGCTGCGCGGCATATGTTTCAAGACGGGTCCGCCCCGCATCGTGGGAGTGGAGCTCGAATGGCTCATCCATGACCAGGAACATCCCGCCGTCCCGGTGGCCCAGGAACGGCTGGACAGCGCGGTCGCCGCCCTCCGTGAGCTGCCGCTGAGCGCCGCACTCACGTTCGAGCCGGGCGGACAGCTGGAGCTCAGCTCCCAGCCGGCCGGCTCCCTGATGGAGTGCGTCGAGAGGACCGCGGCGGATCTGGCCGCTGTCCGCGGTTCGCTCGGCCGGGCCGGACTCGCGCCGGTCGGGCTCGGCGTGGACCCCTGGCAGACACCGCACCGCAGGCTGCGCGAGCCGCGGTACGACGCGATGGAGGCGGCGCTCGACCGTACGGGCCCGGCCGGCCGGGCGATGATGTGCACCTCCGCCTCGGTGCAGGTCTGCCTGGACGCGGGCGAGGAGGAGCCGGGACCGCTCGGCTACGGGCGACGCTGGCAGCTCACCCATCTGCTCGGTGCCGTCCTGGTGGCCGCGTTCGCCAATTCGCCGTTCCGCCAGGGCCGCCGGACCGGGTGGAAGTCCACCCGGCAGTCCCTGTGGGCCGATCTCGACCCCGTACGGACGCTGGCGCCGAGTGGCGGGCTCCCGCCGCGCGAGGCGTGGGCCGCGTACGTGCTGGACACCACCGTGATGTGCGTGCGCCGCGAGGACGGCCCCTGGGACGTGCCCGAGGGCCTCACCTTCCGGGAGTGGATCCGCACCGGCGCGCCCCGGCCGCCGGTCCGGGCCGATCTCGACTACCACATCACCACCCTCTTCCCGCCGGTCCGGCCGCGCGGGCACCTCGAACTGCGCATGATCGACGCGCAGAGCGGCGCGGACGGGTGGCTGGTGCCGCTCGCCGTCGCCACCGCCCTGTTCGACGACCCGGAGGCCGCCGAGACCGTGTACCGCACCGTGAAACCCCTGGCCGAGTCGGCGGGTTACGCCGCCGCGCCGCGCAATCCGCTCTGGACGACGGCGGCCCGCGAGGGCCTGGACGATCCGGAGCTGCGGGCGGCGGCCACCGTCTGCTTCGAGACGGCGCTGGCCGCGCTGGACCGGATGGGGGCGAGCGAATCCGTGCGGAACACCGTGGCGGCCTTCAACGACCGCTATGTGGCCCGGGGCCGATGTCCGGCCGACGACCTGCCCGAACCGGCCGCTCTCACCGACCTGTCACTGCTGACGGGCTCCGGGAACGGGCTGATCGCACCGCCGCACTCCGGAAGGGTGACCTCAGCATGACCGACGACCGTGACCCCTCCGCCACCCTCCAGGACGGCTTCCCGCCGACCTCCGGCAGCCACGACCCCGAGGCGCTGCGCCGACGGGCCCTCGACGCGCTGCTGACCGCCCGGGAGCGCACCGCCACCCTCACCGACAGCGTGGACGACGGTGAACTCACCGCCCAGCACTCCCCCTTGATGTCCCCGCTGGTCTGGGACCTGGCCCATATCGGCAACCAGGAGGAGCAGTGGCTGCTCCGTGCCGTGGGCGGCCGGCAGGCGCTGCGCCCCGAGATGGACGGGCTGTACGACGCGTTCGAGCACCCTCGCTCCGCACGGTCCTCGCTGCCGCTGCTGGCGCCCGCCGAGGCACGCACGTACGCCTCCGACGTGCGGGGCAGGGCCCTGGACATCCTGGAGGGCGCCCCGCTGCACGAGGGCGGACGGCCGCTGGAGCGGGCCGGGTTCGCCTTCGGGATGATCGCCCAGCACGAACAGCAGCACGACGAGACCATGCTGATCACCCATCAGCTCCGCTCCGGTCCGGCCGCGCTCACCGCGCCCGCGCCGCCCGCACCCTCCGACGCCGGCGCGCTGCCCGACGAAGTCCTGGTGCCGGCGGGCCCGTTCACCATGGGCACCTCCGCCGAGCCATGGGCCCTGGACAACGAACGGCCCGCGCACCGGCGGGAGGTGGCCGCGTTCCACCTGGACACCGCCCCCGTCACCTGCGGCGCGTACCGGCGGTTCATCGAGGACGGCGGGTACACCGACCCCCGCTGGTGGGCGCCCGAGGGCTGGGACATGGTCCGCGAACACGACCTGACCGCCCCGCTGTTCTGGCACCGGGACGCCGGGCAGTGGCTGCGCCGCCGGTTCGGGGTGACCGAGCCGGTACCGGACGACGAGCCGGTGCTGCACGTCAGCTGGTACGAGGCGGACGCGTACGCGCGCTGGGCGGGCAGGCGGCTGCCCACCGAGGCCGAGTGGGAGAAGGCCGCCCGGCACGACCCCGCCACCGGGCGTTCACTGCGCTACCCCTGGGGCGACGCGGACCCGACACCCGAGCACGCCAATCTGGGCCAGCGCCATCTGCGCCCGGCGCGGGCCGGCGCGTATCCGGCCGGCCGGGCGCCGTCCGGCGCGGGTCAGCTGATCGGCGATGTGTGGGAGTGGACCTCCAGCGATTTCCTGCCCTATCCGGGCTTCGTGGCATTCCCCTACCGGGAGTACTCGGACGTGTTCTTCGGCCCGGGCCACAAGGTGCTGCGCGGCGGTTCGTTCGGCGTGGACCAGGTGGCCTGCCGGGGCACGTTCCGCAACTGGGACCTGCCGGTGCGGCGGCAGATCTTCTCCGGGTTCCGCACCGCGAGGGACGCCTGATGTGCCGTCATATAGCCTACGTGGGCGAACCCGTGGCGCTGGGCAGCGTACTGTCCGCGCCGCCGCACTCCCTGGTGCGCCAGTCCTGGGCACCGCGCCGCCAGCGTCACGGCACGGTCAACGCGGACGGCTTCGGCGTCGGCTGGTACGCGGACGGCGACCCGGTGCCCGGCCGCTACCGGCGCCAGGGGCCGATCTGGCACGACCAGACCTTCGTGGACCTGGCCCGGGTGGTGCGGTCCACCGCGCTGCTCGCCGCCGTACGGGACGCCACCGAGGCGGGTGCGGACGGGGAGGCTGCCGCCGCGCCGTACGCCGCCGGGCGGCTGCTGTTCAGCCACAACGGCGCGGTGCCGGGCTGGCCCACCTGCCTGGCCGGGCCGGCCGCGACCCTGCCCGCCGAGGAACTGCTGTCGCTCGCCGCCCGCAACGACTCCGCGCTGGTCTGGGCGCTGATCCTGCACCGCGTCGCCGCCGGTGACGACGTGCCGACGGCGGTCGCGGAGACCGTGCGGGAGGTCGCGGAAGCGGCCCCCGGGTCCCGGCTCAACCTGCTGGTCACGGACGGCACCGCCATCGTGGCCACCGCATGGGGCGACTCCCTCTGGTTTCTGCATGAGCCGGGCCGCTCGACCGCGGTGGCCTCGGAGCCGTACGACGACGATCCCCGCTGGCACGAGGTCCCCGACCGCACCCTGCTGGTTGCGACCTCCGCAGACGTCACCCCCACACCGCTCAAGGAGCCCGCCGCGTGAGCCCTTTCCTGCTGACCCGCACCCTGCCGGAGGACGCGACGGACGCGGCGCTGCGCGCCGACGTCCTGAGCGGGCTGACCCGGCACCCGAAGACGCTGCCGCCCAAGTGGTTCTACGACGCGCGCGGCAGCGAACTGTTCGAGGAGATCACCCGGCTGCCCGAGTACTACCCGACCCGGGCGGAGCGGGAGATCCTGGAGGAGCGGTCCGAGGAGATCGCCGCCGTGTCCGGGGCCCGGACCGTGATCGAGCTGGGCTCGGGCTCCTCGGAGAAGACCCGCCATCTGCTGGACGCCCTGCCGGGGCTGGACAGTTACGTGCCGGTCGACGTGAGCGAGAGCGCGCTGACCGGGGCGGCCGAGGCGCTGCTCGCCGAGCGTCCGGGGCTCTCCGTGCACGCGCTCATCGCGGACTTCACCGGCGGTCTGGCGCTGCCGGGCACGCCCGGGCCCCGGCTGGTCGCCTTCCTCGGCGGCACGATCGGCAATCTGCTCCCCGAGGAGCGGGCCGGCTTCCTGCACTCGGTGCGCTCGCTGCTGACCCCCGGTGACGCGCTGTTGCTCGGCACGGATCTGGTGAAGGACCAGGAGACGCTGGTCGCGGCGTACGACGACGCGTCGGGGGTGACGGCGGCCTTCAACAAGAACGTGCTGAACGTCGTCAACCGGGAGCTGGGCGCCGACTTCCCGCTGGAGGACTTCGAGCATGTCGCCGTGTGGAACCCGGAGCAGCGCTGGATCGAGATGCGGCTGCGCGCCCGCCGGGCGCTGAGCGTGAAGATCCGGGAGCTGGACCTGGTGGTGCCGTTCGAGGCCGGTGAGGAGCTGCGTACGGAGGTGTCGGCGAAGTTCCGCCAGGAGGATGTGCGCGAGGAGCTGGCCGCGGCCGGGCTCCAGCTCGCTCAGTGGTGGACGGACGCGGCCGGCCGGTTCGCGCTGTCCCTGGCCACGGCGGTCTGAGCCACGGCGGTTCGCGTCACCGCGGCCTGAGCCACGGCGGCCTGAGCCACCGCCGCCGCAGGAGCCGTCGTCGCTCGGCCCGCGCCGAGGACGGCGGCTCTCGCGGTGCGGGCCAGGGCGCGGCGACCGGGTTCGCCGTTCGCGGAGACGGCCACGAAGTCGCCCGCGCGGATCGGGGCGAGGACATCGACCTCGGCGGTGAGCCCGGCCGCCCGCACCACCCGCCACAGCGAGGCGGCGAGCGGGTCGTCGCCGACGAACGCGACCGCGCCCGCGGCGGGGTAGGTGATGCGGACCGGCCGTACGGGGACCTCCGTGTCGATCGCCGCCTGGAACACGGCCGGCCGGAACGCCCCACCGCTCCCCCGCCCGCACCAGGTGCTGCCCTCGGGGAACGCCACGACCCGGGAGCCCGAGCGCAGGGCCGCGCCGATCGTGGTCACGGCCTCCGGCAGCGCGCGCAGCCGGTCCCGGTCGATGAAGAGCGTGGAGCCGAGCGCGGCGAGCCGACCGAGCAGGGGCCAGCGTCCGACCTCGCTCTTGGCGAGCATCCGGCCCGGCAGCACGGAGGCGATCAGGGGGATGTCCAGCCAGGAGGTGTGGTTGGCGACGACGAGCTGACCGCCGGTGGACGCGGGGCGGGAATGGACCCGGACCGTCACCCGTACGCCGAACGCCCGTGGTACGCCGTAGGCCCAGCGCCGCACGAGCCGTGCGCGCACAGCCCCCGGGAGCAGCCGGACCGGCAGGGCACACACCACTCCCGACAGGGTCCACGCGCACCCGGCGAGGAGCCGCAGGGCGGCGGGGAGCGGGGCCCGGACCGCCCCGGCGTGGCGGGCGCAGGTCTGCGGAGTGCAGGGGGCTGCGGGCAGCCAGGCGCTCACGGCTGCGGGGCGAGAGGTGCTCCTGCCCGCAGGACCGCAGGCGCTCATGCCCGCAGGACCGCAGGTGCTCGTGCCCGCAGGACCGCAGGTGCTCGTGCCCGCAGGACCGCAGGCGCTCGTGCCCGCAGGACCGCAGGCGCTCGTGCCCGCAGGACCGCAGGCGCTCATGACTGCGGTACGAGGGAGAGGAAGTGGCGCAGGTAGCGCGGGTCGGTGCGGCGCAGCGAGAGCAGGACGTACAGGTCGGCGACGTCGAACTCGGGGTCGTACGCCGGGGCTCCGCAGACCCAGGCCCCGAGCCGCAGATAGCCGCGGAGCAGGGGCGGCAGGTCGGCCCGGGAGCCAGGTCCCGCCTCCGGGTGCGCGGAGGCGTCCCAGAGGCGGAGCGGGGTGACCCAGTACTGCTGGGGCGCCAGGTGCGCGGTGCGGACGGTGTTCCAGCTGCGGGCGGCGAGCGTGCCGCCGTCGGCCAGCGGCAGGGAGCAGCAGCCCGCCAGCCAGGTGTGGCCCGAGCGTTCCATGTAGCGGGCGAGTCCGGCCCATATGAGGGCGATGACGGCACCGTCGCGGTGGGCCGGGTGGACGCAGGAGCGGCCGACCTCGACGAGGTCGTCGCGGATGGGGGCGAGGCGGGTGAGGTCGAACTCGCTCTCCGCGTAGAGCCGTCCGGCTGTGCGGGCGCGTTCGGGGGGCAGCAGGCGGTAGGTGGCGACGACCTCGTTCGTGGCGGTCTCGCGGACCAGCAGGTGGTCGCAGTACGCGTCGAACGCGTCGCTGTCGATGCCGGGTTCGGGTCCTTCCAGCCGGGCTCCGAGCTCACCGGCGAACACCTGGTGGCGCAGGCGCTGGGCGGCGCGTACGTCCTCCTGGCCGGTGGCGAGGGAGACCCGGTAGGCGGGGGCGGGGGAACGGGGAGGGGCGGGGGCGGGAGAACGGGGAGGGGCGGGGGCCGGCGCCGAGAGGGTGGGCGGGGCGGTGGGCAGCACGGTCATGGCGGTCTCCGGGGACGGATCGGCGAGGGCGGCTGCCGGGCCCGCGCGGGGAGCGAAGGCCCGGCCCCCTACTTCTTCCGTCACCGGCTGGATTCGACGTGACCGCTGTGGAGCGCGGGGATGTGCGACGGCTGAATCCCAGGGAAGCCGGTGCGCCCGCGCCCTGCGCCGCCGCCGGTGAACTGCCAGGTCGATTGCCGGGTCGATTGCCGGATCAGCTGCCGGATCAGCTGCCGGCGAGCATGGCCGTGATGCGCTCCGACGCGGTCTTCGCCGCCTCGGCCTGGTCGGCGCCCGTGAGCACCGCTGTCATGTACGGCTTGATCGGGTTCTCCGCCTCGACCCGGGCCCACTGGGAGGAGTTGGGGGTGGCGCGGCCTTGGCGCGCGCCCTCGGCCATCGCGGCGGTGCCCTCCTCGCCCTCGACGACATGGGCGAGGCGGGGCTTGTTGGGGACGTAGCTCATGGAGCGGGCGAGTTCGGTCTGCCACTTCTCGCTCGCCAGCGCCTTGACGACCGCGATACCGGCACTGAGCTGGTCGGCCTTCTTCGGCACGATGAGGTCCGAGCCGCCGGTGAAGACGGACCCGGGGGCCTTGGCCGTCTTGCCGGGAATGGGGAAGTAGCCGAGCTTTCCCTCGAGTTCGGGGTTCTTCTCCTCGATGAGCGCGGCACTGCCGGGCAGCGAGATGACCTGGGCGACGTCCCCCCGGGCGAATACGTCGTTCTGCGGCGGCTTCTCCTCGTCGGCATCCTTGGGCCCGTCGCCGAGCACCTGGAGTTCCTTGTAGAAGTTCATGCCGGCGAGCGCCTCGGGGCTGTCCAGGGTGCCCCGCCAGTCACCGCCGCTGCCTTCGGCGAGTTCACCGCCCTCGTCCCAGATGAATCCGGCGAGCACGTACCAGTTCTGGCCGGCCAGGTAAATGCCTTGGTTTCCCTGACTGTTGAGCTTCTCGGTGTCCTCGATCCACTCCCCGCGCGTCTTGGGCGGGTCATCGATGCCGGCGGCCTGGAAGATCTCCTTGTTGTAGATCACCACGCGGTTGGCGGCGTACCAGGGAACTCCGTACTGCACACCGCTGATCTGGCCGGGCTGGGCGAGGCCGGGCAGCCAGTCCTCGCTGCCCAGGTCGCGCATCGACTCGAGGGTGAGGTCACGCAGGCCGCCGCTCTCCGCGTACTGCGCGACCTGCGTGTTCCCGACCTCGATCACATCCGGGGCGTCGTCGCTCTCCAGGGCGGCCAGGACCTTGGGGCCGATGCCGCTCCACTCCTGGATCGTGAATTCCAGCTCGACCGAGGGATTCTCCTCCTCGTACGAGCGGGTGAACTTCTCCAGGAAGTCCGGCGAGACGCTGTCCTTCATCAGCCAGACCGTCACCGTGCGGTCACCGCCACCCGAGCCGGAGAAGTAGCCACATCCGCTGAGCGTGGCGGCCGAAACGAGCGCGACGGCCCCGACGAGTATGCGGTTCTTCACGACATCACCTTCTGCGAAACGGCACGACGAATCTGGACCCGGGGTGGGGGGATTGCGGGCGACGCTCGCACGGGTGTTTGGCTGAATCTTGGTATGGACCAATGCGTAGGTCAAGACGCGCCGTCACCCCTGTTCGCCCCGCCCGCTCCCTCGCGCGACACCCGGGATTGAGGCACCGTGGTCAGCAGAGAGGAGACAAAACATGTCCAACCACACCTACCGGGTCACCGAAATCGTAGGAACCTCCGAGGAGGGCATCGACGCGGCGATCCGGAACGGCGTCGCAAGAGCCGCGGAAACGTTGCACAATCTCGACTGGTTCGAGATCAACCAGGTGCGCGGTCATATCGAGGATGGCCGAATCGCGCACTACCAAGTCGGCCTGAAGGTGGGCTTCCGGCTCGACGAGAAAGCCTGATCAGGTACGCCCGTCGCGCTCCTGTGCATCCTTCAGCGCCTGTGACGGGTCGAACCAGCGGGCCCGCACCACGGTGAATCCGGCCTCTTCGGCCGCACCGCAGACCAGCTCGTCGTCCTCGACGAGCATGCGTACCTCACGCGACCGGCCCAGCCGCCGCAGAATCTCCAGCTTCGTCCGGCGGGCCGGGCGCCGGTCGTCGTTGCCCCGCATGAACAGCTGTCCCTCGGGCAGACCCTGACGGTTCAGCCACTCCACGGTGGCCCGGCGGCAGCGCTCGGGCCGCCCGGTCAGATAGACGGTCTCGCACTCCTCGGCGCTGCTGAGCACGAGCGCCACCCCTTCCGCCAGCGGCGGATCGTGCGGGGCGGCCGCGAAGAAGCCGGACCAGTCCCGTCGCGCACCCTCCAGGAAGTGCTGCCGGTGGGCCGTGTCGGCGAGCGTGCCGTCGAGGTCGAACACGGCCAGCGGCCGGGTGTCGTTGTTCACCCGGCCAGCTTAGGAAGCCCCGGCGCCGACCGCGTCGGGAGACCGCCGACCGCTTCGGGAGACCTGGGCCCCGGGCCGCGGGAATCCTCACCGGCCGGGAGCGTTGTAGAGGGGGTGAGCTCTGTGATCGCCTCGACCCGGTTTTCCTTCCTGGACCGCTCCCGCACCCGTGCGGGGCACGACGGCCCCCAGGCACTGCGCGACACGGTTTCGCTGGCGCGGGAGGTGGAGGCGCTCGGCTACCACCGCCTCTGGGTCTCCGAGCACCACAGCGTGCCGGGTGTCGCGGGCTCGGCTCCGACCGTCCTGGCCGCCGCCGTAGCCGCCGCGACCTCCGCCATCCGGGTGGGGACCGGCGGGGTGATGCTCCCCAACCATCAGCCGCTCGTCGTCGCCGAGCAGTTCGGGGTGCTCGCCTCGCTCTTCCCCGGCCGGATCGACATGGGGCTCGGCCGTTCCGTGGGGTTCACCGACGGCGTCCGCCGGGCCCTGGGCCACGGCAAGGAGGACGCGGAGGACTTCCCCGGACGGCTCGCCGAGCTGCTCGGCTGGATCGACGGCACCCAGCAGGCCCACCCCCAGGTGCACGCCCGCCCGGCGGAGGGCCTGCGCATCCCCGCGTACGTCCTGGCGATCGGCGAGGGCGCGGCGGTCGCGGCCGCCGCGGGCCTCCCCCTGGTCATCGGCGATCTGCGCGGCCGCGAGAAGGTGGTGCGCGCCGTCGAGGTGTACCGCAGGGACTTCCGCCCCTCGGGCCACGCGGAGCGCCCCGAGGTGATCGTCTCCGGCACGGTGGCCGTCGCCGCCACCGAGGAGGCCGCCCGGCGCCTGCTCGTTCCGGAGGCCTGGGCCATGGCGTACGCGCGCACCCACGGCAGCTTCCCTCCGCTGGCGCCCGCCGAGGACATCGAGGGCCTCACCATGACGGCCAAGGAGCGCACGCTGTACGAACGCGGGCTGGACGGGCACATCCACGGCACCGAGGAACAGGTGACGGAGCAACTGGAGACGGCGATCAAGGAGACCGGGGCGGACGAGGTGCTCGTCACCACGAGTACGTACGACCGCGCGGCGCTGGTGGACTCGCTGCGACGGCTGGCCGGGATCGTCGGGCAGGGGCGCCGGGCGAGCGGCCCGTAGGGGCAGCGCCCGACCGGCCCGCACGGGCGAACGCGCCTAGAATCGAACCGTTTGTCCCCCAGGCGTCAGCCCTCCCCACCCCCGTACGGAGCCGATCCTCATGCACTCCCCCCACGATCCGTACGTCCGGGTACGCGGCGCGCGCGAGCACAACCTCCAGGACGTGCACGTCGACATCCCGCGCGACACGCTCACGGTCTTCACCGGGGTATCCGGTTCGGGCAAGTCCTCGCTGGCCTTCGGGACCCTCTACGCCGAGGCGCAGCGCCGCTACTTCGAGTCCGTCGCCCCCTATGCGCGCCGGCTCATCCACCAGGTGGGCGCCCCAGCCGTCGGGGAGATCACCGGCCTGCCGCCTGCGGTCTCCCTGGAGCAGCGGCGCTCCGCCCCCGGGGCCCGCTCGTCCGTGGGGACGGTCACCACGCTCTCCAATTCGCTGCGGATGCTGTTCTCCCGGGCCGGTGACCATCCGCCGGGCGCCGAGCGGCTCGACTCCGACGCCTTCTCCCCCAACACGGCGGCCGGGGCCTGCCCCGAGTGTCACGGCCTGGGGCGGATCCACCGGACGGACGAGGAGCTGCTGGTCCCGGACCCCTCGCTGTCGATCCGGGAGGGTGCGATCGCCGCGTGGCCGGGGGCCTGGCAGGGGAAGAACCTGCGGGACGTCCTGGACACCCTGGGGTACGACGTCGACCGGCCGTGGCGCGAGCTGGCGGCGAAGGACCGGGAGTGGATCCTGTTCACGGACGAGCAGCCGGTGGTGACGGTGCATCCGGTGCGGGACGCGGGACGGATCCAACGCCCTTACCAGGGTACGTACATGAGCGCCCGGCGCTATGTGCTGCACACCTTCGCCGACACCAGGAGCCGCACGCTGCGGGCGAAGGCCGAGCGCTTCCTGACCAGTGCGCCGTGCCCGGTGTGCGGCGGGAGCCGGCTGCGGCAGGAGGCGATGGCGGTGACCTTCGCCGGGCGGACCATCGCGGAGCTGGCCGCTCTCCCCCTCTCCGACCTGGCCGAGGTGCTCGCCGGCGCCGGAGCGGGGGGTGAGGAGACGGCCCGGGTGCTCACGGCCGATCTGCTGGCCCGGATCGGGACGGTGACGGAGCTGGGGCTCGGCTATCTGAGCGTGGACCGGACCGCCCCCACGCTCTCCGCCGGCGAGTTGCAGCGGCTACGGCTGGCGACCCAGCTGCGTTCGGGGCTCTTCGGGGTGGTCTACGTACTGGACGAGCCGTCGGCCGGACTGCACCCCGCCGATACGGAGTCCCTGCTCGCGGTGCTCGGCCGGCTCAAGGAGGCCGGGAACTCGGTCTTCGTGGTGGAGCACCAGATGGATGTGGTGCGGCGGGCGGACTGGCTGGTGGATGTGGGTCCGCTGGCCGGGGAGCACGGGGGGCGGGTGCTGCACAGCGGACCGCCGGAGGGTCTCGCCCAGGTCCCGGAGTCGGCGACGCGGCGGTTCCTCTTCCGCGAGCACGACGAGCCCTCGCCCGGACGGGAGCCGCGCACCCCGACCGGGTGGCTCCGGCTCGCGGGGGTCGAGCGGCACAACGTACGCGGGGTGGACGCGGCGTTCCCGCTCGGGGTGTTCACGGCGGTGACCGGCGTGTCCGGGTCGGGGAAGTCCACCCTGGTGGGACAGGTGCTCGCCGGGGTGCTGGCGGATCGGCAGGCCGGTGAGGAGCCTGGGGCGGTCGAGCGGTACTGCGCCTCGGCCACCGGTCTGGAGGCGGTGGACCGGCTCGTCCAGGTGGACCAGAGGCCGATCGGCCGGACGCCCCGGTCCAACCTGGCCACGTACACCGGCCTCTTCGACACCGTACGGAAGCTGTTCGCGCAGACGGAGACGGCGAGGGAGCGGGGCTACACGGCGGGTCGGTTCTCGTTCAACGTGAGCGGCGGGCGGTGCGAGACGTGCCAGGGCGAGGGGTTCGTCTCGGTGGAGCTGCTCTTCCTGCCGAGCACGTACGCGCCCTGCCCGGACTGCCACGGCGCGCGCTACAACCCGCAGACCCTGGACATCACCCTGCGCGGGCTGACGATCGCTCAGGTCCTGGACCTGACCGTGGAGTCGGCGGCCTCCTTCTTCGCCGGGACCCCGGCCGCCGAGCGGGCGCTGACCACCCTGCTGGACGTGGGGCTCGGCTACCTGCGGCTCGGGCAGCCCGCCACCGAGCTGTCCGGCGGCGAGGCGCAGCGGATCAAGCTCGCCTCCGAGCTCCAGCGCACCCGGCGCGGGCACACCCTGTATCTGCTGGACGAGCCGACGACGGGGCTGCATCCGGCGGATGTGGAGCTGTTGATACGGCAGTTGCACGGTCTGGTGGACGCGCACAACACCGTGGTGGTCGTGGAGCACGACATGGCCGTGGTTGCGGGCGCGGACCATGTGATCGACATGGGGCCCGGGGGCGGGGACCGGGGCGGCCGGATCGTGGCGACCGGCACGCCGGCGGAGGTGGCGCGGGCGGCTCGCAGTCGTACGGCGCCCTATCTGGCGAAGGCGCTGCGGCCTTGACCGGGTACGGCCCGGGGCCCGTACGCCGCTGATCCCGTACGGCCCCGAAGCACAGGCCCGTACGGGATCAACGCCCCTGTCAGCGGCGGACCTTGCGCGTCGCGCGCAGCCACTCCTTGTTCATCGCCGCGATCGACGGCAGCGGAATGCCCTTCGGGCAGGCGGTGGCGCACTCGCCGGTCAGGGTGCAGCCGCCGAAGCCCTCCTCGTCCATCTCGGCCACCATGTCCAGGACCCGGGTCTCGCGCTCCGGGGCGCCCTGCGGCAGGACGTTGAGGTGGTTGACCTTGGCGGCGGTGAAGAGCATGGCCGAGCCGTTGGGGCAGGCCGCGACACAGGCGCCGCAGCCGATGCACTCGGCGTTCTCGAAGGCCAGCTCGGCGTCCGGCTTGGGCACCGGGGTGGCGTGGGCGTCGGGAGCCGTACCGGTGGGGGCGGAGATGTAACCGCCGGACTGGATGATCCGGTCGAACGAGGAACGGTCCACGACCAGGTCCTTGACGACCGGGAAGGCGGAGGCCCGCCACGGCTCGATGTCGATCGTGTCGCCGTCGGCGAAGGACCGCATGTGGAGCTGGCAGGTGGTGGTGCGCTCCGGGCCGTGGGCGTCGCCGTTGATGACGAGGCTGCACGCGCCGCAGATGCCCTCGCGGCAGTCGTGGTCGAAGGCGACGGGCTCGTCACCGGCGAGGATGAGCTCCTCGTTGAGGGTGTCGAGCATCTCCAGGAACGACATGTCCTGGGAGATCCCGTCGACTTGGTAGGTGGCCATGGCGCCGGGCGTCTGGGCATTCTGCTGGCGCCAGACGCGCAGGGTGAGCTTCATGCGTAGCTCCGCTGAGTGGGGTGGACGTACTCGAAGACGAGGTCTTCCTTGTGCAGGACGGGGGCGCCGCCGGTGGTGGTGAACTCCCAGGCGGCGGCGTACGAGAACTCCTCGTCACGCCGCTCGGCCTCGCCCTCGGGGGTCTGGGACTCCACGCGGAAGTGGCCGCCGCAGGACTCGGCGCGGTGCAGGGCGTCCAGGCACATGAGCTCGGCGAGCTCCAGGTAGTCGACGATGCGATTGGCCTTCTCCAGCGACTGGTTGAACTGCTCGCCGGTGCCGGGGACCTTGATGCGGCGCCAGAACTCCTCGCGGATCTCCGGGAGTTTGGCGAGCGCCTTGCGCAGGCCGTCCTCGGTACGGGCCATCCCGCAGTACTCCCACATGAGTTCACCGATCTCGCGGTGGAAGGAGTCGGGGGTGCGGTCGCCGTCGACGGAGAGCAGCAGGTTGATCCGGTCCTCGGTCTCCGCCACCACCTCGGCGACGGCGGGGTGTTCGGCGTCGACCTTCTCGGTGTGCGGATTACGGGCGAGGTAGTCGTTGATCGTGGAGGGCAGGACGAAGTAGCCGTCGGCGAGGCCCTGCATCAGCGCGGAGGCGCCGAGCCGGTTGGCCCCGTGATCGGAGAAGTTGGCCTCGCCGATGGCGAAGAGTCCGGGGATGGTGGTCTGGAGGTCGTAGTCGACCCAGAGGCCGCCCATCGTGTAGTGCACGGCGGGGTAGATCCGCATCGGAACGGTGTACGGGTCCTCGTCGGTGATCCGCTGGTACATGTCGAAGAGGTTGCCGTACTTCGCCTCCACGGCCTTGCGCCCCATCCGGCCGATGGCCTCGGCGAAGTCCAGGTAGACCCCTTGCCCGCCGGGGCCGACGCCCCGTCCCTCGTCGCAGACGTTCTTCGCGGCACGGGAGGCGATGTCACGGGGGACCAGGTTGCCGAAGGCCGGGTAGATGCGCTCCAGGTAGTAGTCGCGCTCGTCCTCGGGGATCCGGTCGGCCGGGCGGTCGTCGCCCTTGGCCTTGGGGACCCAGATCCGGCCGTCGTTGCGCAGCGACTCGCTCATCAGGGTGAGCTTGGACTGGTGGTCGCCGGTGCGCGGGATGCAGGTGGGGTGGATCTGGGTGAAGCAGGGGTTGGCCAGGTAGGCGCCGCGCCGGTGGGCCCGCCAGATGGCGGTGGCGTTGGAGTTCATGGCGTTGGTCGACAGGTAGAAGACGTTGCCGTAGCCGCCGGTGGCCAGGACGACCGCGTCGGCGAAGTAGGTGTCGATCTTCCCGGTGACGAGGTCGCGGGCGACGATCCCGCGCGCCTTTCCGTCGACCACGATCAGGTCCAGCATCTCGGTACGGGCGTGGAGTTCGACGCCGCCCGTGGCGATCTGCCGGGAGAGCGCCTGGTAGGCGCCGAGGAGGAGCTGCTGTCCGGTCTGGCCGCGCGCGTAGAACGTGCGGGAGACCTGGACGCCGCCGAAGGAGCGGTTGTCGAGGAGGCCGCCGTACTCGCGGGCGAAGGGGACGCCCTGGGCGACGCACTGGTCGATGATCTCGACCGAGATCTGGGCGAGCCGGTGGACGTTGGACTCCCGGGCGCGGAAGTCGCCGCCCTTGACGGTGTCGTAGAAGAGCCGGTGGATGGAGTCGCCGTCGTTGCGGTAGTTCTTCGCCGCGTTGATCCCGCCCTGGGCGGCGACCGAGTGGGCGCGCCGGGGCGAGTCCTGGAAGCAGAACTGGACGACGTGGTAGCCCTGTTCGGCGAGGGTGGCGCCGGCCGATCCGCCGGCCAGGCCGGTGCCGACGACGATGACGGTGTGTTTGCGCCGGTTGGCGGGGTTCACGAGCCTGGCTTGGAAGCGGCGGGTGTCCCAGCGCTCGGCGACGGGGCCCTCGGGGGCCTTGGCGTCGACGACGGGCTCGCCCGTGGCGTAGTGCGTGTAGTCGGGCATGTCAGCTCACCACTCCGGTCATGACGGCGACGGGTACGGAGACGAAGCCCAGCGTCAGCACCGCCGCGAGGAGGTTGGCGAGGGTCTTCAGGACGCGGTCGCGGGTCGCGTTGCCGACGCCGAGCGTCTGCGCCGCGCTCCAGAACCCGTGCTGGACGTGCAGGCCCATGGCGAGCACCGCGACGATGTAGATGACGTTGCCGTACCAGGTGGAGAAGGTGTCGATGACGTTCTGGTACGGGTGCCCGGCCTGGAAGCTCGTGTGGACGGTGCCGGTCGTCAGGTCGAGGATGTGCCACACGATGAAGAGCGCCAGGATGATCCCGCCCCATCGCATGGTCCGGGTGGCGTAGCTGGCGCGCGGCCGCTTGTGGACGTACTTGGCCGGGCGCGCGCGGATGTCGCGGCGGCTCAGCTGGTACGCGGAGACGCCGTGCAGCACGACGGCGGCGACCAGCCCCACGCGGACGATCCACAGCGCCCACTCGTAGTGCAGCACCGGCTCGCCCATGGTGCGCAGCCAGTGCGCGTAGTGGTCGAACTCGCCGGGTCCGAAGAAGATCTTCAGGTTGCCCACCATGTGGGCGACGAGATAACCGAGCATGATCAGACCGGTCACGGCCATGATCGCCTTCTTGCCGACGGTCGAGTCCCAGAGCGTACGCGTCATCGACGGCCGTCGGTCCGTCCGCGTTGCCAATGCCATGGATCCGACGGTAGGGGGCGCGAGCCGATCAGTCCAAGACATGGAGTGGCTGATCTTCATAGGCATGACCTATCGAACGACAGTAGCCTCGGTGTATGCACTTCCAGCAGCTCACGTATTTCGTGGCCGTGGCCGAGACCCTGCACTTCACCCGGGCCGCCGAGGCCGTGCATGTCTCGCAGCCCTCGCTCTCCCAGCAGATCCGGGCGCTGGAGAGCGAGCTGGGCGCCGAGTTGTTCAGCCGGGCCCGGGGCAACATCACCCTCACCGACGCGGGCGAGGCGCTGCTGCCCCTGGCCCGCCGCATCCTGGCGGACGCGGAGACCGCGCGCCACGATGTGCAGGAGCTGGTGCAGCTGCGGAGCGGCCGGGTGCGGCTCGGGGCGACGCCGAGCCTCTGTACGGGGCTGCTGCCCGATGTGCTGCGCGCCTTCCACGACCGGCATCCGGGCGTACGGCTGCTGCTGGAGGAGGGCGGCTCGCACGATCTGGTGCGGCAGCTGGCGCGCGGGGCGCTCGACCTCGCCCTGGTGGTGCTGCCGCTGCCCGCCGCGTCACCCGCGCTGACCACGGTGGAGCTGCTGCGTGAGGACCTGGTGGTGGTGTCGTCCGCCCTGGAGCCGGCGCCGGGGCGCGGTGGCCGGGTGCGGATCGCCGATCTCGAAGGGGCGCCGCTGGTGATGTTCCGGCACGGCTACAACCTGCGGGAGCTGACGCTCGCCGCGTGCCGCGCGGAGGGGTTCGAGCCCTCGTTCACGGTGGAGGGCGGCGAGATGGACGCGGTGCTCGGCTTCGTACGGGCGGGGCTCGGGATCGCGGTGGTGCCGAGCATGGCCGCCCACCGGGCGGGTCACGACCTGCGCCGGACTCCGCTGGCCCGGCCCGGGCTGCGGCGCACGATCGCCCTCGCGCACCGCAACGACGTGGCCCCGCCCCGGGCGGCCCGGGAGCTCCAGCGGATGCTGCTGGAGCACGGGCCGGGGGGCGGGTGACCGGCTCCCGGCCGGCGCGGACCGGGCGGACGGGCCCCGGCCGGTGCAGGCGAGCCCCCGCCGACGCGCGGCCGGGCCCGGCCCACACCGGCGTGCGCCGGGCCGCCCGGCTCAGACGGCGTCGGCCATGAGCAGCGTGTGGATGCGGTCCGGAGCGCCGGGGCGGGCGTAGTACCAGCCCTGAGCGGTGTCGCAGCCCAGCCGGCGCAGCTGCTCGGCCTGGGCCCCCGTCTCGACGCCCTCCACGGTCACGGCCAGCTCCAGGCTGTGGGCCAGCGAGACGATCCCCTCGACGATCTTCAGGTCGACCGGGTCGGCCGGATGCTGCTGCATCCCCCGGGTGAAGGAGCGGTCCAGCTTCAGGACGCTCACCGGCAGCCGCCGCAGGTTGGCCAGGTTCGAGTAGCCGGTGCCGAAGTCGTCGAGGGCGATGTCGACGCCCATCTCCGCGAGCTGCCGCAACGGCTTGAGGAGATCGTCGTCGGCGCCGATCAGCGCGGACTCGGTCACCTCCAGGCACAGCGCGCCCGGCTCCAGACCGGAACGCTCCAGCACGTCGACCGTCTCGGCGACCAGCCGGGGGTGGTGAAGCTGGGTCGGCGAGAGGTTGACGTTGATCCGCAGCGGACCGCCGTCGCTGTGCCGTTCCTGCCAGAAGTTGGCCTGCCGGACCGACTCCTCCAGCACCCAGCGCCCGAGCGGCACGATCAGCCCGGTGTGCTCGGCGAGCGGGATGAACCGGTCGGGGCCGAGCACCCCGTGCTGCGGATGGCACCACCGTACGAGCGCCTCGGCGCCGTGCACGGTGCCGTCGCCCAGGTGGACGAGCGGCTGGTACTCGATGAAGAACTCGCCCCGGTCCAGTGCGGCGGGCAGCGCGGTGGTCAGTCCGTGGCGGGTGATGGCGCGGGCGTCGGCCTCGGCGTCGGCGAATTCGAAGCGGTTGCCGCCCGCGGCCTTCGCCCGGTACATCGTGATGTCGGCGCTGCGCAGCACCTCGGCGGCGCCGCGGTCCGCGGCGGGGCCCTCGACGACGCCGATCGAGCCGCGGACGGTGAGCTCGCGGCCGTCCAGCCGGACCGGGGTGGCGAGGACGCCCAGGATGCGGCCGGCGAGCTCGTCCACCGCCTCGGCGGTCTCCGGACCGGTGGTCAGGGCCACGAACTCGTCCCCGCCGAGCCGGGCGACCATCTCGCCGGGCGCGGTGGCGCAGCTCTGCAGCCGGTCGGCGACCTCGACCAGCAGCCGGTCGCCGGCCGCGTGGCCGAGGCTGTCGTTGATGGCCTTGAAGCCGTCGAGGTCCAGGTAGCAGAGGCCGAAGCGGGCGCCGTCCTTGGCGGCGAGCACCTTCTCCAGACGTTCGAAGAACAGGGTCCGGTTGGGCAGTCCGGTGAGTGCGTCGTGGGTGGCCTCGTAGCGCAGCCGCAGGTTGAGCAGCCGGCGCTCGGTGGTGTCCTCCATGAGGGCGAGCTGGTACTGGGGGCGCCCTTCGGCATCGCGCAGCAGGGAGACGGTGAGGTTGGTCCACAGGACCGTCCCGTCGTTGCGGTAGTACGCCTTCTCCACCCGGTAGTGGTCGCGCTCGCCCCGGACCAGTTCGTTGTAGTACTTCCACACCTGGGGCGAGTCCTCGGGGTGGACCCACTCGTTCACCTTGTGGCTGCGGACGTGGTGTTCGAGGCCGCCGAACATCTTGGTGAGGGTGTCGTTGATCTCCAGGATGTTGCCGTCCAGGTCGGCGATGCCGATGCCGACGGCGGCGTCCTTGAAGACCGCGCGGAAACGGGCCTCGGTGGCGTGCAGGGCCTGTTCGGCATCCGAGCGGGCGGTGAGCGCCGAGCGGGCGATGGCCTCCTGCTCGGCGAGGGTCCGCTCACGCAGGGCCTGGGAGAAGCCGGAGGCGAGGGTGTGCTGGATGCGGGCACACCGGGCGCGGGCGTCCTCGGTGGACAGCTCGCCGGGTCCGTTGCCCCCGCAGTACAGGACGAGGTAGGAGTCGACGACCCCGAGCGTGGAGCTGAGGGCGTCCGGGTCGGTGCAGTGCGCGTCGACCAGCGCCGCACCGATCCGGGCGGCCGGGGAGGCGTCGAACGGGCGGGCGTGCAGGGTGAGGTTGAGCTCACGTGCCAGCGGCAGCAGGTGCCGCTCGAACTCCGGGCGGGTCAGCGAGGTGGCCGTCAGGGGGAAGATGGCCCTGCTCCAGATCGTGGCGAATCTTCGGAGCCGGCCCTCCGGCCCGTCCGGTTCCGCGTCCTGCTCACCGGAGGCCTGGGCGGGAATACTCACGCCTTGCGTCCAACCCCGCCGAAGCCCGAGAAGGCGTACGGGTCTTCCTGTTCGGGCGCCTGCGGGGTGTCCGGCCGCCACTCGGGCATCGACACGAGCCCGGGCTCGACCATCTCGTACCCCTCGAAGAACGCGCCGATCTCCTCGCGCGTGCGCATGATGAGCGGGTTGCGGATGTTCCGGTAGACGCCCACCGTGCCGTCCGCCTCTTCCCGGGAGAGCGGAATACCCTCGTACGAGGCGTGGGTCAGGACGATCAGGCTGCCGGGGGCCAGTGCCTCACGCAGTTCGGCGACCGCCGAGCGCGGGTCGTCGGCGTCCTCGATGAAGTGGAGCACCGCGACGAGCAGCAGGGCCACCGGCCGGTCCAGATCGAGCAGCCCGGTGACCTCCGGGCTCGCCAGGATCTCCTTGGGCCGGCGCAGGTCGGCGGCGGCGATGACCGCGCCGTCGTTCCCCTCCAGCACCGCCTGGCTGTGCGCGACGGCGACCGGGTCGTGATCGACGTACGCCACCTTGGCCCGTGGGTCGGCGGCCTGGGCGACCTCGTGGACGTTGCCGAAGGTCGGGATGCCGGAGCCGATGTCCAGGAACTGGTCGATCCCCGCGTCGATGGCGTACCGCACGGCCCGGCGCATAAAGGCCCGATTCGCCTGCATGATCTTGGGAAGGCCCGGAAGGAACTCCATGGCCATCCGCGCGGCTTCCCGGTCCACCTCGAAATTGTGCGATCCGCCCAGATAGAAGTCGTACATGCGGGACACGCTAGGCACCGAGATATCTATGCCTTGCGGTGCCCAGGCGGGACGCTCCATCGATGTCTCCAACAAGTTCGCCACGGCGATCCGGCCATGTTCATGGTCAGTGTTGACCAGAGGCTACTGATCGACCGCCAAGAGAGCGAGTGGAAACGGAAATTAGCGATCCGTTATTGGTCACACTCCGGTGGCATCGACGGCCGATCCGTCGCTGCGCGTACACATGCGGCGACGGACCGGCACGCCGCCCACCGATTACCGGTGTTCCGGGGCCACTTGGGAGCTGCTGGGCGGTCACTTGGCGGTCTTGACGAGCTTGGAGTCGGGTGAGACCGCGAACCACGTGCCACCGACTCCCTGACCGTTCACGTCACCCGGCTTCTCGTCCCCGGCGAACGTGTAGAGGGGCCAGCAGTCGATGGTCTGCTGCTTGATCCCGTCAGGGCGGTCGAAAGTGACGAATCCCTTCTTGGTCACGCCTTCCACCGAGTTCTTGGCCACGGGAGCGACCACCGGCCACTTCTTGAGGCAGTCGCCGGTGCAGGCCGTCTTCATCGGCCATGCGGAGTCCTGGGTGAACCGGTAAACGGTCATACCGCGCTTGTCCACCACGATGTCGCCGAGTTCGGGGTCCTTGCGGACGGAAAGTCCCGCCGCGTCGGCCGGTTCGGCGACGGCCGCGCTGTCGGCGTTGGCCGCCGCCTTCTTCCCGTCGGGGGCGGCGGCGAACCAGGTGCCGCCGACGCCCTGGCCGGCTGTCTGCCCCGGCGAGGTGTCCTTCGCGTACCGGTACATCGGCCAGCCGTCGACGGTGAGTTGCTTGGAGCCGTCGGTCCGGACGACCTCGCCGAGCAGCGCCTCGTCGGTTCCGGCGGCGGCGGTGACGTCGCCCGCGGGCACCACGGGCCAGGCCTTCGCGCAGTCGCCGTCGCAGTTCGACTTCGGCGGCTTCGCGGTGTCCTTGTCGAATCGGTAGAGCGTGAATCCCTCGCTGTCGGTGAGTACCTTTCTGAGCTTCTTGCTCTCCTGCACGCCGAGTTGGCCCGCCGCCTTCGGAGCGGCGGCGTCCGCGCCGGAGCCGTAACCGCCGCCGTCCGAGCCGTATCCGCCCTCCGCCGGCTGCTGCGCCGGGGCCGCGTTGCCCACCGCCTGTCCGTTGGGCGATGCCGTGCCCTGCTCCTGACCGCACGCCGTCGTCAGCGTCAACAGGGCCGCGGCGGTGACCGCGAGCGAGGCGTTGCGCCAGGTGTTCATGTCGACTCCCGTGGTACGTCGTCGTATCGCTCCGATGGCGGCGCGAGTCCGCGCCGTTCATGGCCCTAGGTACGGGGCGTGACGGGGGTCGCGTTCAACGCGGGGCGAGAAGATTGAGGCGGGCCGCGCGGCGCGGCGGCGGCCGTGGGCCTGTCGGGCCGTCAACCGCGCGCAAACATGAACGGCGCACTGTCCCACCATCAGGCGAATCACCGCGGAGTCACGCGTGTCGCCGTGCGGCGTGGATCAGGCTCCCCGTCGTGTACGGATCCCGCATCGGGCGGCTCTCGACAGCCGCCGCACTCATCTGGCTGATAACCGTACCGCAGCCCGCGACCGCCGACGCCTGCGCGGTGGCCACCATCGGGCAGGGCGACGGCAGCACCTCGGTCGCCGTGGCGGGCGGCGGGGACTGCGTGGCGGTCACCACACCGGAACCACCGCCACCTCCGCCACCCCCACCCCCACCCCCACCTCCACCGCCACCCCCACCTCCACCGCCTCCACCACCCCCGCCCCCGCCTCCCGCACCGGAGCCGCCCCCTCCACCACCGCCCCCGGCACCTGAACCGCCTCCCCCGCCTCCGCCTCCCGCGCCGCCTCCCGCGCCGCCTCCCGTGCCGCAGGCCGCGCCCGCGCCCCGGCCCGCGCCGAGGCCGGAGCCCGAACCGTCGCCGACCCCATCGGTGCGTCCGAAACCTCCGGAGCCCCGGTCCGTGGCGCTGCCGACGTACCGCAAACCGGCCCGCAAGGAGCCACGGAGCGGGCCCTCGCTGGTGTCCCTGACCCTGCTGATCACCGCCCCGGCGGTGTTCGCCGTCGCCGTGCTGCGGCCCCGATCGTCCCGCTGACGAGGAGACATCCATGTCCGAATGGCTCGTTCTGAGCATTGCCATGGCGTCGGCCTGCGCGGTCGTGCTCACCATCGCGGTCCTCAACCACCGCCGGGTCGGGGATGACGACGACCCCTCCGAGACGCCCGACGTCATCGAGTACATGACCATGATGATCGGCGTGGTCTACGCGATCGTGCTCGGTCTGGCCATCGCCGGGGTCTGGGAGGGCCGCAGCGCCGCCCAGGAGTCCGTACGGGTGGAGGCGCAGGCCCTGCACGAGGTGCAGGCCCGGGCCTCCGTCTACCCTGCCGAGGTACGCGAGCGCATCCGCGCGGACGTCGACGCGTACGTCGCCCATGTCGTCGCCGACGAGTGGCGGGTGATGGCGGACCGGGGCACCCTCACCGAACGCGGGACGGAGCTGCTGGACCGGGTGCGGGCGGACGTCACCGACTACCAGCCGAAGACCGACCACGAGGGGCAGGCGTACCAGCCGCTGGTGGACCAGGTGGCGGCGGCGGACGACGCCCGCAGCTCGCGGGAGCAGAACGCGGGGGCGACGATGCCCGGGGTGGTGTGGTTCGGCCTGATCATCGGGGCGCTGGTGACGGTCGGGCTGATCTTCACCCTCCAGATCCGCAGAACGTTCCGGGAACTGCTGCTGGCCGGACTCTTCAGTGCGCTGATCGCGTTCCTGCTCTTCCTGATCTGGGACTTCGACGCGCCCTTCGGCCGGGGCATCTCGGCCACCGCCGCGCCCTTCCTGGACCTGTTCCCGGAGGCCACCCGCTGACACTCCGCTCCCCCGGCCGGTGAAGCCGCCGGTGAAGCCGCCGGTGCGCCGTCGGGTGCGCCGTCGGGTGCGCCGGTCGGGGGACACGACTGACCCATTCGCCGGACCCCGATAGCGGTCGGTGTGCCCCGCTCCTAGCGTGTCGGGCATCGAGGTGCATTTTTCCTGCTATGTGGAAATTCATTCCGCAGCTGCCCCTCGGGGAACCCGGAGGATCACCATGCGCGCGATACGTGTCGCACCCCTCGCACCCCTCGCACTCCTGGGTGCCACCGCCCTCGCCCTGCCGGCCGCGCCCGCCGCCCACGCCGCGCCCGACGGGGCCGTCAACACGTTCAACCCGACGATCGCGCCCTCGGTCATCGCTCCGGGCGGCCGGGTGACCCTCGGCTCCGGCGGCTGCACCGGCGAGACGACCGTCACCTCGGGCATCTTCGACACGACCGTCATCCCGAGCGGCGGCACCACGGCCACCGCCACCGTCGACGCGGACGCCCGGCGGGGCGCGGTCTACGCGGTGACGTTCGTCTGCGGCTCCACCGGCACCTCGCGCAACGTCAACCTGAGCATCACCGCGGGCCCCCCCAGCACCCCGACCACCGTGCCGACGACGGCTCCCACCGTCAGCTCCACGGCCGTCGCTCCGACCGGTGCGGCACGCGGCGGTCTGGGCGGCAGCATGGAGACCATGGACTCCGTCGAGCTCGCCCTGGGCGGGGCCTTGGTGGTCGCCGCGGCCACCGGCACCCTCTACTTCGTACGCCGCCGCAGCGCCGGCCGCCGGCACTGACGGCTCACGGTGTGGCGCACGACAGTCGCCCCGGGTCCTGATCCAGGACTCGGGGCGACGGTGGTATCGGGCCGGGCGGGAACTCGGGCGTACTAGAAGGCCGCATGGCTCGTCCGCCGACGCCGGACGAGGAAGACCGCGCCACCGACGGCCGCAGCGGCCACCAGTCCGCCGCCGACCTGCATCTCCGTGGAGTTCGGGCCGATCGAGCCGCCGAGACCACCGGAGGTCCCCCGGCCGGCGAGCACGCGGAACTTGGCGGTGGCCGTCCGTCCGTCGCACTCGACGGCGAGGTTGTAGTGACCGGGGGTCGTCCTGTCACGGACGCGGACGCTGGCGTAGCTGGTGCTGTCGCTCGCCGGCAGGTTGGCGGTCGGGAACGCGTTGGACGTGATCCGGCCGCCGTGGCCGCAGCCACGGGCGCTGACCTGCAGGGTGCCGCCCTGGTGCACCTCGTACGGGCTGACCCTGACGTCCTGCGGGCCGTAGGTGGCAGCGGCCATGGGTGCGCTGAGCCCGACGGCCGCGAAGGCGGTCACGGTGACCGCAAGAGCACGTGAAGCACGCATCGTGTGAACCTCCATCGGGAAGCGCCCCGGAGTCTTGTCCTCCGGGTTGGATCGGCGACAACGCGTCCCATGACGAACACTCACCAGTTCACTTGTGGATTGCACTTCGGCACTGCTCCACCCCGGTGAACCGACGCGCCGTACACAGGCCCCCGAACGTCACGGAGCCCCAGGTCACAGACCATCAGAACTTTTATCTGCCGATTACTCCGAAGAGCAGCCCCCTCCCCCGTGGCGCGTCCCGCCCCACCACCCGTTCGCCTCTCTCCGATCGCCGCCCGCCCGACGTGGACCTAACGTTCGTCACGTCATGACGAAGGGAGCACCATGGGCCACGATTACGGTGGCGCCGAGCGGACCAAGCGGGTGCCATGGGGCGCGATCGCCCTGGTGATGCTCACCGGCCTCGCGCTCATGCGCGACGGGACGGCGGAGTTCGGCGACAGGCCGCCGCAGCCCGCGGCGGCTGCCGCGTTGGACCTGGGGCCGGACGTCATGGGACCTCCGGTCGACGAGACCGGCGTGCGGCCGTTGCCCTACGCCCCGGCCTCACGCGTGAAGATCCCGTCCATCGACGTCGACGCACCCGTCATCGATGTCAGCCTCGACGCGGACGGCCTGATCGACGCCCCGCCGCCCGAGGACCCCAACCTCGCCGGCTGGTACCAGAACGGCATCGCACCGGGGCAGCTCGGCACCTCCGTGGTCGTCGGCCATGTCGACAACAACTCGGGCCCCGCGGTCTTCTACGGCCTCGGCTCGCTCCAGAAGGGCCATCGCGTCGAGGTGACCCGCTACGACGGCCGGGTCGGGGTCTTCGAGGTCTACGGGGTGGAGGTCTTCTCCAAGGACGACTTCCCCGGCGCCCGCGTCTACGGCGACACGGGCCACGCGGAGCTCCGGGTGATCACCTGCGGCGGGGGGTACTCGAAGGCGGGCGGCTACGACGGGAACGTGGTGGTCTTCGCCCGGCTCGTCGAGACCCGCTGACGCGACCGACGCGACTGACGCGACCTAGCCCCGCGCCGGCTCGGTGCGACGGGCGTGGAGGGGGCCCCCGCTGACGCGACCGCGCCCCCCGCGACCGCGAGCGCGTCGGACGCCGGTCCGTCCAGGGGGGCAGCGCGGTGTGGCGGCCCGACGCGCCCGGGGCGGTGCCCCGGACGCGTACCGCGGGCACCGGATCCGTCGAGGCCGGCCCCGGGCGGGCCGGCTCCTCAGAACCGCTGGGGCACCGTGATGCGGTACCCCTCGTCGAGCAGCCGGGGGAGGTAGCGGCGCAGGGCCTCGACGCTCTGGGACCGGTCGCCGCCGGCGTCGTGCGAGAGGACGACGACTCCGGGTGCCGCTCGGTCCAGCACCCGGCGGACGATGGTGCCCGTCCCGGGAGTGGTCCAGTCGAGGGTGTCGACGGTCCAGGCCATCGGCTCCATGCCCAGGTCGGCGCCGATCTCGAAGGAGTTGCGGTTCCACGCGCCGTACGGGGCCCGGTACCAGAGCGGCGGGGTGCCGAGCGTCGCGTCGACCACCTCGCTGGTCCGGCCGAGTTCGTCGCGGATCGCGGCGCGGGAGAGTCCCGGGACGAGCGGGTGCGACCAGGAGTGGTTGCCCACGACGTGGCCGTCGTCCGCCATCTCCCGCAGCAGGTCGGGGTGGGCGTCGGCCATCTCGCCGCAGACGAAGAACATCGCGCGGACCCGGTGCTCGCGCAGGGTGGCGAGGATGTCCGGGGTGTAGCGGGGGTCGGGGCCGTCGTCGAAGCTGAGCACCATCGAGTGCCCCAGGTCGGGGAGCTCCTCGAAGGGGCGGGTGCGCACCGGCGGCCTGGCCGGTCGGAAGCGGGGCGGGGAGCCGGCCGTCATGGGCTCCAGGCGGTACGCCGGTGGCCGGCCCGGTAGGTGGGCGGGCGGCCCCGCGGCGGCGGGCGGGGTGCCCGCCGCCCGTGCGGGGCGGGTCGGAGTCGACGCCGGATCGGCGGCGATCAGGTACACGGCGGTGGCGCTTCCGAGGCCGAGGGCGGCCTTGAGCAGGGTGCGGCGGTCGGGCCGGATGTGATCACTTCTCATGGCCAACTGCTCGCACGACCGGGCGTCCTTGCCAGCGGACGACACCGAGGGCCGCCCGTTTTGTACCCGTTCGCCGCAGCGGTGGTCCTGAGCCGAAGCCCGCCTTTGTGGCTGCCGGGAGAGCCGACAGCCACGGAACCGTGACAGACCAGCAGCCTCATCGGTTCGCACGCGGTACGGACGGGCCCAAGGTGATCGTCGCGGGGGTCGACGGGTCCGGCTCGTCCATGCGCGCGGCCGCCTGCGCCGCCGGGCTCGCCCGGCGTCAGAACGCGGAACTGGCCCTCGTCCACGTGCGGCCCGTGATCGCCTCCGGCGCCGCGCCGGGCGTGCCCGTCGGCGACGCGACGGGGGAGATCGCCCAGGAGCCGGCCGACGAGATCCGGGAGACGGCGGAGCGGCTGAACGACACCTGGAACGTGCGCTGGGAGTTCTGTGCCTTCCGCGGCGACCCGTACGGGCTGGTGACGGCGGCCGACGAACTCACCGTTGGCGCCGTGGTGGTGGGGGCGTCGGAGTCGGCGGGGCACCGGTTCATCGGCTCGGTGGCCGTCCGGGTGGTGAAGGCGGGGCGCCGGCCGGTCACCGTGGTGCCGTAGGTCCCCGTACGGGTCCGGGTCACTCCCCCATCACCAGGCCGTCGCCCTCCGCTCCCCGGCCGAGGACCACGTCGCGGATGCGGTCGCGGACCTGGCGGTGGTGCTCGGCCCCGGCCTTGAGGGCGGTGTTGAGGTTGACCACGCGCCCGGTGGTGGTGTCGTACCACTGCGGGACGAACTCGGCCTTTCCCACCGTCCACCGCCCGCCCGGCCGCGCGGGCGGCGCGAAGGTGAAGCGGCCCATCGAGCTCTGGTTGCCGCGCGGGTCCTGGACGCCCTCATAGTTGATCATCGCGCCGGCGATCTGGTCACCCATGCCGTAGACGACCCAGGTCCCGTTGACCTTCTCGTACGCCTGCGGGACATGGGCGTGGGTGCCGATGATCAGGTCGATGTCGGGACGTCCGCGCTCCTGGGAGGCCGTGAGCCGCTCGGCCAGTTCCAGCTGCCTGGCGTCCGGCTCGTCCTGCCATTCGGTGCCCCAGTGCATGGAGAGCACGACGACGTCGGCGCCCGCCCGCCGGGCCTTCCTCGCCTCCGTCACGATCTTGTCCTCGTCGATCACGTCGACCGTCCACGGCTTCCCGGGGGGCAGCGGCCTGTCGTTGGTGCCGTAGGTGTACGCCAGGTGAGCCACCTTCGCCGCCCGCTTCCCCGCCCCCGTAGGCAGGATCGTGGGGCGGGCGGCCTCGGCGGCGGAGCGGGCGGATCCGGCGTGGCGGACGCCTGCCGCGTCCAGGGCTCGCAGGGTGCGGCCGACGCCCTCGGCCCCGTCGTCCAGGGTGTGGTTGGAGGCGGTGGAGCAGGAGTCGTAGCCGGTGGCGCGCAGGGCGGTGGCCACCTCGGGCGGCGACTTGAAGCTCGGGTAGCCGGTGTAGGGGCCGCCCTCCTTCCCGTACACCGTCTCCATGTGGCAGATGGCCAGATCGGCGCGGGAGACGACCGGCGCGACGCCCTTGAGCATCGGGGTGAAGTCGTAGCCCCGCCCGCCCGCGTCGGCCGCCGCCTGGTCGATGACGGAGGAGTGCGGCAGGACGTCGCCCGAGGCCAGGAGGGTGAAGGGGCGCGGTACGTCCGCGTGGTGGCCGCCCGCGCCCCGGGCGACGGAAGCGGGTGCGCTCGGGCCGGGCGGTTCGGGCGGCTGCCCGGTGCAGCCGGTGGCGGCGGCGAGCAGGAGGGCGAGGGCGGCCACCACGCCCGGTCGGATGCGCTGTGTCATCGGCTCGACTCCATGTTCGGATGATTACGATCATCCGACTACACATATATTCATACTGCTTAAGCAAGGAACATTGCCGCATACCTAGCTGAACTGGTCGTACCGTCCGACCCCGACGGCCCCTTGACCGTTCGCCGCACCATTCGCCGCACTGAGCGACCGCTCGTCGCACACCTCGGTGCACCGCCTGTTCCCGCGCCGCCGAATGCGTTCGGATACGCCAGGCGGCAGCGAGGCCGCCAGGGGGCCTCCCGCGGGAAAGGACGTTCATGAAGACCACGACGACGACCGATGAGCGGGCCATCGCGGAGTTGCAGCGGGAACACGGCCCCGCCCTCCTCCACTTCCTGCTCGGCCTGACCTTCGGGGACCGGCAGCGGGCCGAGGACCTGGCGCAGGAGACCCTGGTGCGCGCCTGGCAGCACCCGGAGGCCTTCGACGCCCCCTACGACTCCATGCGGCCCTGGCTGTTCACCGTCGGGCGCCGCCTCGCCATCGACGCCCGGCGCTCCCGCCAGGCGCGCCCCGCCGAGGTCGGCGACCTGATGCTGGAGAGCGCCCCCGCGGTCGAGGACACCGCGGACTCGGCCGTCCACGCCCTGGACGTCCGCGAGGCGGTCCGCACCCTCAGCCCCGAGCACCGTGCGGTGCTGGTGCGGATCTACTTCCACGGGCTGAGTGTCACCGAGACCGCCGAGGCGCTGGGCATCCCGGCCGGGACCGTCAAGTCCCGTTCGTATTACGCGCTACGGCTGCTCTCGCGCACTCTGCCCGGCTACTCCCCGAGGTCCGCCGCCCGCAACAGCGCGAGCAGGGCCGAGGCCTGCGCCACCTCCACATAGTCCCGGGCACAGCCGTCGCAGAGCTGGAGATGGCGCGCGACGCGGCTGGTCTCCTCCGCGTCCAGCGCGTCCAGGACGTACGCGCCCAGCAGCAGGCGCACATGCGGGTCGTCGCCGGGGCCGGCACTCATCCACACCCTCGCAATCTCCTGGGCAGTCCTCCGCTTCTGCCCACGCGGGGCGCGCGCCCCCGGTTCAATGCTGCGTGAAGCCCGGTACCGAGCAAGGAAAGAGGCGAGACGGGATGCGTCCCGAGGATACGTACGAGACCGGTGGGGACGGGCTGCCGGTACCGATGGCCTGGCTGTACACCGAGTACACCGCCGACGAGTTGTTACGCACCGGCGATCTGATGGAACCGACGACGCTGGAGTTCCGGGCCGGGCGCGACGCGCTCGCGCTCACCATCTTCCTCTCCGGCCTCCTGACAAACGCCCCGGCCGCCCGTGCGCTGTCACCGGCGCGCGTGGACGAACTGCGGCTGCTCACGGCGTACGGGGCCGTCTGGCGCAGCTGGGTCTGCGAGCGGCTCGCGGAGTCGGAGCGGCAGGCCGGGCCCGGCGACGTCGACCTGGCGCTGGCCCGGGCGGCCTGGCGGTGGCTGGAGGAAACCGAACTGCTCGCCGCGGACCTCGACGCGATCGTGCCCGCGCCCTGGGAGCCGGTGGCCGGGGGCGCACACGACGGCGACGAGGGGGAGATCCAGGTGTGGACCCCCGCCTGGCAACTGGGCCTGCCACTGGGGCATCTGGCCGTGCACCTGTGCTGAGAGGACCCGCCGGGGACGGAGCGGGTCCTACGAACCGTGCACTCCCGCACGGTACTTGGGCAGCCGGAGCGTGATCTTCATGCCCGCGCCGATCCCGGTCTCGACGACGAGCCCGTACCCGTCCCCGTACACCTGGCGCAGCCGCTCGTCCACGTTGAGCAGGCCGATGCCGGTGGAGGCGGTGACCTCGCCCCGCAGGATCCGCCGCAGCCGTTCGGGGTCCATGCCGGTGCCGTCGTCCTCGATCACGACCTCGGCCTCCGATCCGGCGTCGAGCGCGCTGATGGTGATCCGGAACGGGGTGTCCGCAGGCCGTTCGCGGGGCGGGGTGGCGGCTCCCTCCAGACCGTGCTTGACCGCGTTCTCCACCAGCGGCTGGAGGCAGAGGAACGGCAGGGCGACCGGCAGCACCTCGGGGGCGACCTGGAGGGTGACGGAGAGCCGTTCACCGAAGCGGGCCCGGACCAGTGCCAAGTACTGGTCGATGGAGTGCAGTTCGTCGGCCAGGGTGGTGAACTCGCCGTGCCGGCGGAAGGAGTAGCGGGTGAAGTCGGCGAACTCCAGGAGCAGTTCGCGCGCCTGCTCGGGGTCGGTGCGGACGAACGAGGCGATGGCGGCGAGGGAGTTGAAGACGAAATGCGGGGAGATCTGCGCCCGCAACGCCTTGATCTCGGCCTCGATGAGCTGTGTACGGGAGCGGTCCAGCTCGGCCAGTTCCAGCTGTACGCAGACCCAGCGCGCCACCTCCCCCGCCGCCCGGGCCAGTACCGCCGACTCGCGCGGGGCGTAGGCGACGAGCGCGCCCAGGACCCGGTTCTCGACGGTGAGCGGGACGGCGACCGCCCAGCGCAGGGGGCAGTCGAGGTCGGCGCAGCCGCTGTCGAAGGCGGCGCCGCGCCCGCCCTCCAGCAACTCCTCGATGTGGCCCATCACGTCCTTGCCGTGATGGTGTCCGGCGCCGTCCCAGACCAGGACGCGTTCCCGGTCGGTGAGGCAGAGGGCGTCGGTGCCGAGCAGGGAGCGCAGCCGGCGGGCCGAGCGCCGGGCGCTCTCCTCGGTGAGGCCGGCCCGTAGCGGGGGCGCGGCGAGGGAGGCGGTGTGCAGGGTCTCGAAGGTGGCGTGTTCGACGGGAGTGCCGACATCGCTCGGGCGCACCGGGCGGGCGGTGCGGCGGCCCAGCAGGAAGCCGGTTCCGAGCAGCAGCGCCACCAGGACGACGAGGACGGCGACCGAGGCCCCCGTCATCGTTCCCTCCCGGCGGCGCGCGCCGAGGCCAGCGCCTCGGGCAGGTGGAAGCGGGTCATGGCGGCGTTGGTGCCCGGCGGTATCCGCCCCGGCGTCGCGAGCGAGACCAGGATCATCGCGAGGAACCCGACCGGGACGGACCAGACGGCGGGCCAGGCGAGCAGGGCGTGCGGCCAGCCGGGCGGGGTGACGGCCCCGCTCACCGTGATCGCCACGGCGAGGAGCGCGGACCCGCCGCCGAGCAGGAGTCCCGCGATCGCGCCCGGCGGGGTCAGCCGTCGCCACCAGATGCCAAGGACGAGCAGCGGGCAGAACGAGGAAGCGGAGACGGCGAACGCCATGCCCACCGCGTCGGCCACCGGCACCCGGCTGACCAGCAGCGAACCGGCGAGCGGCACGGCGATGGCGAGAACGGTGGCGAGCCGGAAGTGGCGTACGCCGCGCGAGGGCAGCACGTCCTGGGTGATGACCCCGGCGACCGCCATGGTCAGCCCGGAGGCGGTAGAGAGGAACGCGGCGAACGCCCCGCCCGCGACCAGCGCGCCGAGCAGATCGCCGCCGAGCCCGCCGATGACCCGGGCGGGCAGCAGCAGGACGGCCGCGTCCGCGTCGCCCCCGTGGCGCAGTTCGGGGGCGTACAGCCGGCCGAGCGCTCCGTAGACGGGCGGCAGCAGATAGAAGAGGCCGACCAGGGCGAGGACGGCGACGGTGGTGCGGCGGGCGTCGCGGCCGTTGGGGCTGGTGTAGAAGCGGACGACGACATGCGGCAGGCCCATGGTGCCGAGGAAGGTCGCCACGATGAGTCCGTACGTGGCGTAGAGCGGGTGGTCGGCGCGGAAGACGGCGAACTGGTCGTCGAAGCTGACCCGGGGCCGGCCCTCGCCCTGCCAGGCGAGGACCAGGAAGAGGGCGGGGACCAGCAGCGCGGTCAGCTTCAGCCAGTACTGGAAGACCTGGACGAAGGTGATGGAGCGCATCCCGCCCGCCGCGACGGCGACCATCACCACGGTCGCCACGAGGACGTCGCCGAGCCAGCCGGGCGCCCCGGTGAGGATCTTGAGCGTCAGCCCGGCGCCCTGGAGCTGCGGGACGAGGTAGAGCCAGCCGGCGCCGACCACCAGGATGCTGACCAGGCGCCGGACGTGGAGCGATTCGAGCCGCCCCTCGGCGAAGTCCGGCAGGGTGTACGCCCCCGAGCGGCGCAGCGGCGCGGCGACGAAGACCAGCAGCACCAGGTAGCCGGCGGTGTAGCCGACCGGGTACCAGAGCATGTCCGGGCCGTGCAGCAGGACCAGGCCCGCGACGCCGAGGAAGGAGGCGGCGGAGAGGTACTCCCCGCTGATCGCGGCGGCGTTGAGCCGGGGCCGCACGGTCCGGGAGGCGACGTAGAAGTCGGAGGTCGTACGGGAGATGCGCAGGCCGAAGCCGCCGACGAGGACGGTGGCGAGGACGACGAGGGCGACCGCCACCCAGGACGCCGTGTGGTCGGGGGCGCTCACGGTGCGGGACGGCCCTCCACCAGCCGGGCGAAGTCGCGCTCGTTGCGTTCCGCCCTGCGCACGTACCACCAGGCGGCCAGGGTGAGCGGGGGGTAGGTGGCGAAGCCGAGGACCGCCCAGACCAGGGCGGCGCTGTTCAGGGCGGCGAACAGGAGCGGCAGCGTGCCGGCGACGAGGGCGAGCACCGCGAAGACGGTGAGTCCGGCGCGGAGCTGGCCGCGCATCAGCGAGCGGACGTAGGCGCCGCCGAGGGCGGTCTGCTCCTCGATCTCCGACTGGGTGCGGTAGCGGGGCAGCGGACGCACCCGGCGGGGCTCTCCCGTGACGACTTCGCGCCGGGGTGCGCTCTCCGGTGACATGGGCTCGGAGTGTAGGCGGCGGGGGACGGTGCTGGGAAGGGATCTCCGGGAGACGCCCAGGTCACGGGCGTATCGGCGGGCCTTTCTCAGCGGCCGCCCTGGCGCATCAGCAGATCGCGCAGGGCCCGGGTGTGGCGGCGGCTGACGGCCAGCTCGGCCTCTCCGACGCGTACGCTCATGCTCCCGGCGTCGAGCCGCAGCTCGTCGATCCGGCTCAGCGCCACGAGGTGGCGGCGGTGGATGCGGACGAAGCCGCGCGAGCGCCAGCGCTCCTCCAGGGTGGTGAGCGGGATGCGGACGAGGTGGCTGCCGGTCGCGGTGTGCAGCCGGGCGTAGTCGCCCTGCGCCTCGGCGTACGCGATCTCGTCGATCGGGATGAAGCGGATGACCCCGCCGAGCTCGACCGGGATCTGGTCGCTGCCGGTGTCGTTGACCGGGGCGGACCGCTCCCCCACCTGCTCGGCGACCCGCCGCACGGCCTCGGCGAGCCGTTCGCGGCGGACCGGTTTGAGGACGTAGTCGACGGCCTTGAGGTCGAAGGCGTGCACGGCGAAGCCCTCGTGCGCGGTGACGAAGACGATGAGCGGGGGCGCGGCGAATCCGGCGAGGAGCTGGGCGACGTCGAGGCCGGTCAGACCCGCCATGTGGATGTCGAGGAAGACCACGTCGATCGCGGACGGGTCGTCGGGGCCCGCCTCCACCGCGCTGCCGATACGGCGCAGCGCCTCGGTCGCCCCGGTGGCTCCTTCGGCGCTGCGGACGCGTGGGTCGGCGCGCAGGAGGAAGAGGAGTTCCTCCAGGGCGGGGGGTTCGTCGTCGACGGCGAGTACGCGCAGCATGAGCCCGGAGTTTAGGGGCTGCGGGGCACGATGGCGTGAGTGATTCCCGGCTTGTTCCCGTACCGCAGTACATGCAGACGACCGAGCCCCACATCCGGGTGGGGGCCTATGCCCTGGGCGTGCTCGGGAGGGCCGACGCCTTCCGGTTCGAGGAGCATCTGGAGGAGTGTCCGCAGTGCCGTGCCCTGGCGCGCGAGATGGCCCGGGTGGCGGCCCGGCTGGCGGCGGCCGGGCCGGTGGTGCGGCCGGGGTCCGGGCTCGCGGACCGGCTCGCGGAGGCGGTGGCGGCGGGGCGGCGCAGGGCGGGCAGGCGGCGGCTCGCGCTGGTGGCGGCCGCGGTGGTGCTTGCGGTGGGCGGCCCGTTGGCGGCGGCGGATTCCTCGGGCGGCACCGGCGGTCCGGGAGGCGGGGTGCGGGTGCAGCGGTGGGTGGGCGCGGACCCGGTGTCGGGGGCGGCCGCGGTGGTGACGGCGGCGGGGCACGAGTGGGGGACGGCGGTGGCGCTGGAGGTCGTCGGGGTGCCGGCCGTCGGCGTGTGCGCGCTGGTCGCGGTGGGCCGGGACGGCAGCGAGGAGACGGTCAGCAGCTGGTCGGCCGGGGGTGCGGGGGACGGCCTGGTGGAGGTGGAGGGCGGGTCGGCGCTGCGGCCGGAGGGCATCGACCGTTTCGAGGTGCGGACGGCGGGCGGGCGGCGGCTGGTGACGGTGGAGCGGTGAGCGGCCCCGGGTCTCACTTCAGGAATTTCGACAGCCGCCGGTCCGCCAGGGGCTTGCCGCCGGTCTGGCAGGTGGGGCAGTACTGGAGCGAGGAGTCGCTGAAGGAGACCTCCAGGATGGTGTCGCCGCAGACCGGGCAGGCCTCCCCCGCACGCCCGTGGACCCGCATCCCACCCTTCTTCTCGGACTTGAGCTTGCCGGCCTCCACTCCGCCGGTACGGTCCACGGCGTCCTTGAGTGTGGTGCGCAGCGCGGTGTGGAGGCGGGTGATGTCGTCCTCGTCGAGGTCGGCGGTCCGCTTGAACGGGGACATCTTCGCCGCGTGCAGGATCTCGTCGCTGTAGGCGTTGCCGATGCCCGCGATGAGCGACTGGTCGCGCAGCGCGCCCTTGATCTGGCGGCGCGCCCCGCCGACGATTCCGGCGAACGTGTCCCGGTCGAAGGTGTCGGCGAGCGGGTCGGGACCGAGGCGGGCGATGCCGGGGACGTCCATCGGGTCGCGCACGAGGTGGACGGAGAGGCGCTTCCTGGTGCCCATCTCGGTGAGGTCGAAGCCGTCGCCGTCCACCGTCACCAGACGCAGGGCGAGCGGGCCCTTGCCGGGGCGCGGCGGGGTGGCCGGGAAGGAGTCCTTCCAGCGGAGCCAGCCCGCCCGCGCCAAGTGGGTGCAGAGGTGCAGCCCGCCCGCCCCGATGTCGAGGAACTTGCCGTGGCGGGCCACCGAGGTGACGCTCGTGCCGTCGAGGGCGGTCAGCGGCGGGTCGTACGTCTTCAGGACGCTGATCGCCAGCGGGAGGACGCGGGCGATCTCCTTGCCGACCAGGCGGTCGTCGAGGAAGACCCGCAGGGCTTCGACTTCGGGCAGTTCCGGCATGGCACCAGCCTGCCGCAGGCCGCCCGGCGCTGCCTGTCAGGACGCCGTTCCCGGCACCGTCGGGTGGACCGGGCGCTCAGGACCCCGGTGCCGCCACCCGGCCGCCGGTCACCAGCTCCCGGAGCTCCTCGAACTCCTCCTGGACCGCCTCGGCCAGCCGGTCCAGGTCCCACAGCGCCTTGCCGTCCGCCACCAGACCTACGTGCACCCGGCCGCCGTACGCCGACAGGGCGACGGCCAGCGACTGCCCGCGGGCCAGCGGCGCCATCGGGTAGAGCGCGCTCAGCGGGCATCCGCCGAGCGAGAGCGCGGAGCGCGGCAGCGGGACGCTGGTGACCAGCAGGTCGAAGAGCATACGGGCGGCGTTCGCCGCCAGGGGCGCGCCGAACCGGTGGGCCAGCGGGTGCAGTTGGTCGGCGAGTACGGCGACGGCACCGGCACCCTTCAGGGGGCCGGCCGCCTTGCTGCGGTTCATCGCGGCCCGGACGGTCCGGAGCCGTTCGCGGGGGTCGGCCGCGCCGACCGGCAGGTCCAGGAGGTAGCCGGAGAGCCGGTTTCCGGTCACCGTGCCGCCGGACCCGCGCCGGGAGACGGGCACCAGGGCGCGCGGGTCGGTGCCGGCCGGCGGCTCGCCGCGCTCCGCCATCCAGCGGCGCAGGGCCCCGGCGACCACGGCGAGCAGGACGTCGTTGGCGGTGCCGCCCTCGGCCCGCCGGATCCGCTGGAGGTCCGTGGCGTCCAGGTCCGCGGTGGCCAGGCGGCGGGTGCCACTGGAGGGCGCGGTGAGGGCGGAGGCCGGGCGCGGGTCCAGGCGGCCCGCGCGGACGACGGAGGCGCCCACGCCCAGGGCCCGGCCGACCTCGCCGATCCGGCCGAGCGCCATGCCCGCCACTTCACGGGGGTCGGGCAGCCAGGAGCGGGGCGGGACGACGGGTCGGCCGCGGGCGGCGGACCGGGCCGTGGTGGCGGCGATCTCGTCGAAGATCCCGGCCCCGATGGCGACCGCCCGCATCCCGTCGGCCAGCGCGTGGTGCAGCTTGACCAGTACGGCGAAGGGCCCGTCGTCGGCGCCGCCGATGAGATACATCTGCCAGGGCGGCAGCCCGCGGCCCAGGGGCTGTTCCATCAGCTCGCCGGCCAGCCGGGTGGCCCCGGCCGTGAAGTCGCCGTCATCCACGGTGACGCGGCGCACGTGCCGGTGCACGTCGAAGTCCTTGTCCACCGTCCAGGCCGCCCCGCCGACCGGCAGCAGGACGTCCCGTACGCACATCCGCAGCCGGGGGATCGCGGCGGCGCGGGTGCGGAGCAGGTCCAGGACGTGGCGCGGGGTGACACCGGGCGCCGGGGCGAAGACGGCGAGCGCGCCCAGGTGCATGGGGTGGGCGTCGGATTCGAGGTGCCAGAAGGCCAGGTCGAGCGGGGCCAGGAGTTCGGTACCCAACAGGGGCCTCATGTCGTCGGGGGCGGAACGGCCGTACCTCCGCAGTCAATCCTTTGCGGTCGGTTACGGTCAAGTACGGACATGTTACGTACTGTTACAGCAGGGCTCGGTGCACACTTCCCGGCCGATCAGGAACGCTCGGGGATCAGGAACTCGCACCACACGCACTTGCCGCTGCCCCGGGGCTCCACGCCCCAGACCTCGGCCAGCCGGTCGACGAGCATCAGCCCGCGCCCCGAGACCCCCCACTCCCCCGCGTCGCGGCGCCGGGGCAGGGCGCTGGAGCGGTCCTCCACGTCGACCCGCAGCCGCCGCTCGGACCCGACCATCACTCGGATCGTCACGACCGCCCCGCCGTCGGTGTGCATCAGCGCGTTGGTGACCAGCTCGTCGGCGGCCAGTTCGATCTCGTCGGCCCGCCCCTTCGCCCCCCAGGCGCGTACCGCCGCCCGGATCATGTGCCGGGCCGAGCTGAGCGCCTCGGGGTCGTTCTGGGCGACGTGCTGCTGGAGCCGGCCACCGGGCTGGGGAGCCTGGGCGGCCCGGCGGCGGAGCAGCAGGAGTGCCACGTCGTCCTGGCCGCCGCGCACGTCGACGGCATCGCAGAGGTCGTCGGCCAGCTTCTGGAGGTCCGGGGGGCCGTTGGAGACCAGCGTGGTCAGCAGTTGCATGCCCTCGTCGAGATCGGAGCCGGGCAGCTCCACCAGGCCGTCGGTGAACAGGATCATCGTCTGGCCCGGGTCCAGCTCCGCCGTGGAGACCGGGTACTCCAGCCGGCCGAACTCCGCGGAGAGGCCCAAGGGCAGCCCGCCCTCGGCCGGCATCCGGGAGCAGCTCCCGTCCACGTCCCGCAGCAGCGGGTCGACATGGCCGGCGCGGACCACCTGGACGACCCCGGTGGTCAGGTCGACCTCGGCATAGGTGCAGGTGGCGAAGCGGTCGGTGTCCAGCTCGTGGAGGAAGACGGAGGCGCGCGCCATGACGGTGGCGGGACTGTGCCCCTCGGCGGCGTAGGCGCGCAGCACGATCCGCAGCTGTCCCATGACAGCGGCGGCGTGGGTGTCATGCCCCTGTACGTCCCCGATGACGGCGCCGACCCGTCCGCCGGGCAGCGGGATCAGGTCGTACCAGTCGCCGCCGATGTCCCGTCCGAGCCGGGCCGAGCGGTAGCGGACGGCGACCTGCGCCCCGGGGACGGCGGGGATCCGGCGCGGCAGCATGGCCTGCTGGAGCCCCTCGGCGAGGTCGTGCTCCTGCTCGTAGAGCATCGCCCGCTGGAGGCTCTGGGCGATCGATGTGCCGAGCGCCACGAGCAGGTTGCGCTCGTCGGGGGTGAAGCCCGCCTTGTCGCGGTAGAGCAGGCCGAGTGCTCCGATCGGGCGGGCCTGTGCGATCAGCGGCATGTAGGCGGCCGAGGTGATGCCGAGGCGGCTGATGCCGGGCCAAAGGACCGGGTAGGAGGTGGCGAAGTCCTCGGCGGACTCGATGAAGCGAGGGGTGAGCGTGCGCACGACCTCGCTCATCGGGTACTGCTCGTCCACCCGGGTGAACCGGGTGCCGGGAACGTGGGCGCCTTCGGGGCCGTCGGCGACGAGGTGGATGCGGCCGGACTCCAGCAGACCCATGACGAGGCTGGTGGCGCCCAGATGAGCGAGGCCCTGGGAGTTCTTCAGGACCGCGATGACGTCCTTGACCGTACGGGCGTGAGCCAGGGACGCCGTGGTGCCTTCCACCAGGCTGGTGCGCCGGCGCCGCTCCACGTCCAGATCCTGCCGGGCGGAGGATTCGGCGAGCTCCTGGGTGGCGTCGCGGACGATCCCGATGATGCGGCGGGGCCGGCCGGTCGCGTCCCGTCGGACGAAGCCCTGGGTGTGGGTCCAGCGCAGGGTGCCGTCGCGGCGCTGGATGCGGAAGTAGGCGCCGTAGTTGGTGCGGCCGCTCTTGAGGGCCTGCGAGACCATCCCGTCCAGGCGCTGCGCCTCGTCGGTCGGCACGCGGCGGGCGAGGGAGGCGGGGTGGTTGTCGTACTCGTCGGGGGTCAGGTCGAACACGTCGAGGGCGGGCCGGTCCATGTGCATGAGGCCGGTGTCCAGATCCCAGTCGAAGCTGCCCATACGGTTCAGGGCGAGGCTGAGGTCCGGGTGGGCGGGCCAGTCGTCCGGGAGTGACAGGGCACCCGCTACCCGATCATCCATGTGGGCCACTCTGCCATTATTTGTCCGATTCTTCGAGTGATCCGCACGTCGCCCGGAGACGGCGTCGCACGGGCCGGCGGAGGTGCGGGCGCGGCCGGTCAGCCGGCGAAGGGCTCCGGAACGCCGGAGTCCACCGGCTCCTCGAACCCGTCGAACTCCTCGACCTCCTCGACCTCCTCGACCTCCTCGAACTCCTCGTACCCATCGGGATCATAGAGGTCGTCGGGGAAGACCTGGGTCGGCTCCGGCACCACGTCCGACCCGTCCTCCTCCAGCTCCCAGGGCTCGTCGGTCGGCATGCCGTCGAAGTCCTCCGGCGGCTCGGTGCCGGGGTCGGGCTCCATGGGCGGCGGGCACCCGGGGGGCGGCTCGGCGGGGTCGTCCATGGGCCCCGGGCACTCCTCCGGCTCGGCCGGGGCGGGAGCCGACGGGGTGGCGTCCGGCGGTGCGGGCTCGGAGGGGCGGCCCGGCCCCGGGAAGAGCAGGTCCTCGCTGGGCTCGAAGGGCGGGGGATCCTCCGGGGTCCGGTCGCGTCCGCCGTCGTCGCCGACCGTCCGCTCGATCCAGTTGTTGTCCGTGGTGTCCACGATGACCAGGTCGGTGACCGGCTGCACACTGGGCTCGATCGCCAGAATCCGCGCGGGGTCGTAAGCCGGCCAGCGCTCCCCGCGATAGGTGACCTTCCCCTTCGTGAGCACCGGCTCGTCCAGCGGGTTGCCGCCGGCGCAGCGGACCCGCGGCAGCCCCCTGCTGTCGACCAGGACGGCGGTGCCCGCCTGGAGCACGGCCTGGAAGGCGGTGGCGGCGCCGGCACCGTAGCTGTGGTCGGTGACCTGGGTGTCGGCGCGCAGGACCACCGGGGTGAGTGAGCGCAGATAGCCCGGGATCTGTACGGCCTCGACACCCGCCGCTCTTGCGAAGGCGCGCCCTTTGTCCTGGTCGGCGGTGAGCAGCCGGGCCTGCTGTCCGACATCGCAGGCGGCCTCGGACCGGACGCCGCCGTAGAGCCCGGGGACGGCGCCCGAGACCCGGTGGACCGTCCGGGTGGCGGACCCTCCGCCGTCCAGCGGCGAACGGGTGGGGGACGGCGAGGGCGCCGCCCGCACCGTCGATCTCGTGAAGGGTCCCGGGCCGGGCTCGGCCGACGGCAGGAGGAGGATGTCCTTGGCCTCCGCGATGCCGGTGGTGCCCTTCGTGGTCCTGTCCCCGGCACTGTCGCAGCCGGCGACGGCCAGCAGGACCCCGGCGGACAGCGCGGCGAGCACAGCGCGCCGGATACGTCTGGGTGAGCGCACGGGGCTCTCCTGCCTGTCCATGGCGAAACGAATGGATCGTCACCATCTGTGCCGTATGCGTTGCCCGCCCGCAAGCGGACACCCCTCCGGGAGCAGCACCTTGAACGCGTTCAAGAAAACCTCTACCCTCACCACAGGAGTTGAACGCGTTCAAAGCCGGGAGTGGCGCCGTGACCGTACTGGTCAACGCGATCGTGATGGTCGGCATGTTCGTCGTCGTCCCGGCAGGGCTGCGGCTGACCGGACTGCGCGAGCTGGACCGGATCCGCAGGCTCTGGCCCCTCTCCGCCGCGCCCGGTGCGGTGGCCCTCTGGTGGGAGCGCGGCCCCACCGCAACCGCGCTCGGCGCCTGCTACGCGCTGGGCGCCGCCCTCCTCGCCCTCCACGCGCCGCGCCGAGCGGTCCGCGGCCGGGACCTCTCCCCCGCCGGAATCGCCCTCCTCACCGCGCTCGTCACCCCGGCCGTCGCCGCACTCGCCCTGGTCGCGGAGCGCTCGGGCCACGAACTGTTCGGCTTCGAGCTGGGCATCCTCGCCCTGACCGTGCCCCACTTCCCCTTCGCCGGTTTCACCGCCGCCCTGGTGGCCGGTCTCGTCTGCCGGGGGCTCGCCCTGAGCTGGGCGGTCGGCGAGGCGACCGGACTGCCCCACCCCACCCTGACCTGGATGGCCGCCACCCACGGCCTGGGCAACGCGCTGGGCTTCGCCCCGTGCTCGCTGCTCGCCTGGCGGCGCATCCGTACCACTCACCCGTCCCACCCGTCCCACCCGTCCCACCCGTCCCACCCGTCCCACCTGGAAAGCAGGACAGCATGAGCACGCTCACCTATCCAGAGGTCGGTGCCACCCGGCTCGGCCCGCTCCCCGAGGGCTACCACCACCTGCGCCACCGCACCCGGGTCGGCCGGGGCGCGGACTACTTCGCGGCGGCGGGAGCGGCGGTGACCGAGTGGCGGATGCACCGGGCCGCGGGCACCCGTGTGGAGGCCTCGGCCCGGCGGGCGGAGCCCGGCGGCACCGTCAGGATGGCGCTCGGCGTGGGGCCTCTGCGCCTGGCCGCCACGTGCGAGGTGATCTGGACGGCGTACGGGGAGGAGGGCCGTACCGGATTCGGCTACGGCACCCTGGCCGGGCACCCGGAGAACGGCGAGGAGTGCTTCGTGGTCGATCTGGCGGACGACGGCACGGTCTGGTTCACGGTCATGGCGTTCTCCCGCCCCGCCGCCTGGTACACCCGGCTCGCGGGGCCGCTCGTGCCCCCCGTGCAGCTCTGGTACGCGCGCCGGCTGGGGCGGACGCTGCGCCGGCTCGTCGCCGAGGGCTGACGGCGCGCGCTCGAACCGGACTCCGGCCGATACTGGCAGGGATGGAGTGGTTCTCCGCCGACGGTTACTGGCTGAGCAGGCTGATCTTCCAGCGGACGCTGGCCGTGATCTACCTGGTCGCCTTCCTCTCCGCCGCCCTCCAGTTCCGGGCGCTGATCGGCGAGCGCGGCATGCTGCCCGTACCGGAACTGCTTCGGCGCACCCCCTGGAGGGCGGCGCCGGGCCTGTTCCGGCTGTCCTACTCCGACCGGCTGTTCGCCGCCGTCGCCTGGGGCGGCTGCGCGGTCTCGGTGGCCCTGATCGCGGGGCTGGACGGTCACCTTCCGCTCTGGGGCGGGATGCTGCTGTGGGCGTTGCCCTGGGTGCTGTACCTGTCGATCGTCCAGGTCGGGCAGGTCTGGTACGGGTTTGGCTGGGAGTCGCTGCTCCTGGAGACGGGGTTCCTCGCCATCTTTCTCGGTACGGGGGACACCGCGCCGCCGGTGCTGGTGCTCTGGCTGCTGCGGTGGCTCCTGTTCCGGCTGGAGTTCGGCGCCGGGCTCATCAAGATGCGCGGCGACGAGTGCTGGCGGAAGCTGACCTGCCTCGACTTCCACCACGAGACCCAGCCGATGCCGGGGCCGCTCAGCTGGTTCTTCCACCATCTGCCACGCCCGGTGCACCGGGTCGAGGTGGCCGCCAACCATGTCGCCCAGCTGCTGGTCCCCTTCCTGCTGTTCACCTCGCAGCCGGTGGCGAGCGCGGCAGCCGCCCTGATGGTGCTCACCCAGCTCTGGCTCGTCCTGTCGGGCAACTTCGCCTGGCTGAACTGGCTGACCATCGCCCTGGCGCTCTCCGTGATCGACTGGACCCCGCTCACCGGACAGCCGGCCGCCCTGGCCGCGCCACCGCTCTGGTACGAGGTGGTCGTGCTCGCGGTGACGGCCCTGGTGCTGGCGCTCAGCTACCGCCCCGCGCGCAACCTGCTCTCGCGCCGGCAGGTGATGAACCGCTCCTTCGACCCCCTGCACCTCGTCAACACCTATGGCGCGTTCGGTTCCATCAGCAGAATGCGGCTGGAAGTCGTGGTGGAGGGCACGGCCGATCCGGTCGCGGACGACGGCGCCGACTGGCGGGAGTACGGATTCCGCGGCAAACCGAGCGATGTGGGGCGGCTGCCACGCCCCTTCGCCCCGTACCACCTGCGGCTGGACTGGATGATGTGGTTCGCGGCGCTCTCTCCGGCGTACGCGCGCTCCTGGTTCGGCCCGTTCACCGAGCGGCTGCTGCGCGGCGACCGGGACACGCTCCGGCTGCTCGCGCACAACCCGTTCCCGGGCGCCCCGCCGGCGCACGTGCGCGCCCGGGTCTACCACTACCGGTTCACCGAGCCGCGGGAGCTGCGGGCCACCGGGAACTGGTGGGACCGCACCTTCGTCCGGGAGTTCATGCGGCCCGTGTCCCGGCCGCTCCCGCCGGAGCGGGAGGGCCGGGACACGGGCCGTGAGCAGCGCTGAACGCTCAGCCGGGGCGGTCAGTCGATGCCGGGCAGGATGTGCGGTTCGGCGAGGTCGTCCTCGTAACCGGCCAGTCGGATCGGTGCGGACCTGGCCCACACCTCGATGTTCCGCAGCTTCTCGGGTCTGGCGGTCCGCTCCCCGTACCGTTCGGCGGGTCGCTTCTCGCTCATCGTCAGTTCTGGTGTCGTCACCGCGCACTCCTCTGTGTCGCGTCACCCAGGGCGTCGCCGACGCTCCGGCTGCGACGCCGGAGCTCGACCGCCCCGTACGGGGCAGGGATGGGGATATGTCGGTCGCGGTGGCGCCGTGTCGGGGCGGGACGGCGGTCGGGTTGCAGACCTGTCCCGGGACGGTCGGGGAACCTTCGTGGGCTCCTCGATGGCGTCCGTTCGCCTCAGAGTAACCAAATGAGCGGCTCCGCGCTCGATAGAACGTGTGCAGTGGGTCACTTTCGGCCACTCCGGGCAACGAAAACCCGGCCCAGGATTCATCCTGGGCCGGGTCTGCGGCCTTCGCACGGAAGGTGCGGTTCCGGTTGAGCCGGTCGGGTTACGCCCGGGAGTGCCGGGTCACCAGTTCGCGGGGGCGTAGTCCTTGAGGAAGCAGCCGTAGAGCGGCTCGCCGCCCTCGCCGCGCACGATCGGGTCGTAGACACGGGCGGCGCCGTCGACGAGGTCCAGCGGGGCGTGGAAGCCCTCCTCGGCCAGCCGCATCTTGTCCGGGTGCGGCCGCTCGTCCGTGATCCAGCCGGTGTCCACGGCCGTCATCAGGATGCCGTCCTTCTCGAACATCTCCTGGGCGCTGGTGCGCGTCAGCATGTTGAGCGCGGCCTTGGCCATGTTGGTGTGCGGGTGGCCCGCACCCTTGTAGCCCCGACTGAAGACGCCTTCCATCGCGGAGACGTTGACGACGTAGGAGTGCTTGGCGGCGGTCGCGGCCATCGCCGGGCGGAGCCGGCTGATCAGGATGAACGGCGCCGTGGAGTTGCAGAGCTGGACCTCGAGGAGTTCGATCGGCTCGACGTCCTCCACGGTCTGGACCCAGCTGTTGGTGTCGTGCAGGTCGGGGACGAGCCCGCCCGCGTCGATCGCGGTGCCCGCGGCGATCCGGGCCGGGGAGGCGGAGCCGGTGACCAGCGCGAGGCCGGTGACCTCCTGGGCGCTGAGGCCCTCCTTGCGTGGGGCGGGCAGGGCGGCAACCCGGTCGACGGTGCCGCTGCCGAAGGTGCCGATGACCTCGGCGGCGGGCAGCGCGCCCGCGGGCAGCGGAGCGGACTCGGCACTGACGAGCTCGCTGTAGGCCTGTGGGGAGCGGCGGACCGTCTGGGCGGCGTTGTTGATGAGGATGTCGAGCGGGCCCTCGGCGGCGACGGAGTCGGCCAGCGCGACGACCTGGGCCGGGTCACGGAGGTCGATGCCGACGATCTTCAGCCGGTGGATCCACTCGTCGCTGTCCTCCATCGCCTTGAAGCGGCGGATGGCGTCGTTGGGGAAGCGGGTGGTGATGGTGGTGTGCGCGCCGTCGCGCAGCAGCCGCAGCGCGATGTACATGCCGATCTTGGCCCGGCCGCCGGTGAGCAGCGCCCGGCGGCCGGTGAGGTCGGTGCGGGCGTCGCGGCGGGCGCGGTTGTCCCTGGCGCAGGCCTGGCAGAGCTGGTGGTAGAACGCGTCCACCTCTACGTACCGGGTCTTGCAGATGTAGCAGGACCGGGGGCGCTGGAGTATCCCCGCGATCTCGGCCTGCGCGGAGGAGGACGGCAGGACGCCCTGCGTCTCGTCGTCGATGCGCTCGGCCGAGCCGGTCGCGGTCGCCTCGGTGACGGCGCGGTCGTGGGCGGTCTTCGCGGCCCGGCGCTCCTGGCGGCGGCGCTGCTTCACGGTGCGGTAGATCCCGGCGGTGGCGCGGCGGACGGCGATGGCGTCCGGGTGGTCGACCTCGATGTCGTCGAGCTCGTCCAGCACGCTCAGGCAGACGGCCAGTCGCTCCGGGTCGATACCGGGACCGAACTCGTCGATTCCGGGAGCGAGCTCCGGGCTGTCCTCTGTCACCGTCATTGCCGTTCCTCTGTCATCCTCATCCCCGCGGGTCAGGGGTCACCGCAGGCCTCAACACCCCGGTCAAGTTTGCCATGCGCGCGAGGCTGCTCCGTTCGGGCCGGACCGCAGGCCCGGACCCCCCGTGGGGAGGCCCGGAAAACTTTCTCGAAATGGCAGGCATGACTTCCGCATGGCCGGGAAGGCGACCGTCCGACACATTGGGCAGCAGGGAGGGTGACACCATGACGGCGATGTCTGTGAGAGCCACCGGAGCGACGGCGCCGCTGAGCGACGACCTGGTAGGCACCCGGACCGACGTCGGCACCGAGGAACTGCCCTGGGTCGAGGACGCCGGAAAGGTCGCCCCCAAGGACGCGCGGGCCCTGTCGAAGGTCTTCTTCGACCGCCTCCAGGTTCTGGAGGAGGGCACCCACGAGTACCAGTACGCCCGCAACACCCTGATCGAGATGAACCTCTCGCTGGTCCGTTTCGCGGCGTCCCGGTTCCGCAACCGCGGCGGCGACGACACCGAGGACATCATCCAGGTCGGCACGATCGGTCTGATCAAGGCGATCGACCGCTTCGACCTCTCCCGCGAGGTGGAGTTCGCCACGTTCGCCGTCCCGTACATCGTGGGCGAGATCAAGCGCTTCTTCCGTGACACCACCTGGTCCGTGCACGTGCCGCGCCGCCTCCAGGAGCTGCGGGTCGACCTCGCCAAGGCGAAGGAGCAGCTCTCCGCCGAGCTCGACCGCGACCCCACGGTCAAGGAGCTCGCCGCCCACCTCGACCTGCCCGAGGAGGAGATCATCGAGGGGCTCGTGGCCGCCAACGGCTACTCGGCGGGCTCGCTCGACACCCCTTCGGCGGACAGCGACTCCGGGCAGGAGCAGCGCGCGTACGCCGATGTGCTCGGCGAGCTGGACCCGGCCATGGAGACCGTCGAGAACCTGCACACCCTGGCGCCGCTGCTGGAGCAGCTGGACGACCGGGAGCGCCGGATCGTCCAGATGCGGTTCGGGGCGGAGATGACGCAGGCGCAGATCGGTGCGGAGCTGGGTGTCTCCCAGATGCACGTGTCGCGGCTGCTGACCCGGATCGTCAAGCAACTGCGCAAGGGGATGAGCGTGGAGGCGTGAGCCCGCGCACATTTTCCCCTAGCTGACCGGGGCCTTCCTTCCCCGGCGGTCAGCCGTTCGCCCGGTCGGGCACCCTTCTGGGTGCCCGGCCGCTTCCTGTCCGAGCGGCGGCCCGCGGCATCTGCCGGAGCCGCCGATCACATATGCTTCCCGACGATCGGCCGGCCGCTCCGAGCCCGGCCGCACGAGGGGGGTGGAGGGGTTGGCCGAGTCACCCATGGGCATGTCTCTCAAACCTGTGGGCACCGCCGGCATCCCCGCACAGCAGGAGGTCACCGGCGACTCCTCCCCCGGCTCCCTCCTGTGGAACGTCGACGCCACCATCCTCCTGGTGGAGGACGACGCGGGTGACGCGCTGCTGGTCGAGGAGATGCTCGCCGACAGCGAGCTGGACTCCGCCCTCACCTGGTGCAAGACGCTGGCCGAGGCCCGCGCCTTCCTGCGCACCTGCGCCACCCCGGTCTGCGTCCTGCTCGACCTGCACCTGCCGGACGTCCATGGACTGGACGCCGTACGGCAGATCCTGGAGTCCGACAGCGATGCCGCGATCGTCGTCCTCACCGGTCTCGACGAGTCGGGCACGGGGCTGCGGGCGGTCGCCGGAGGTGCCCAGGACTATCTGGTCAAGGGCAGGCTGGACCCCGAGGTGCTGTCGCGGGCGATCCGTTACGCCCTCCAGCGCAAGGAGGTCGAGCGGGCCGCGGCGGCGCTGCGGTCCAATCAGCTGATCGCGCAGGAGAACGCCCGGCTGGAGCGCGGGCTGCTGCCCGTCCCGCTGCTGCGGGACGACCGGTTCCAGGCGCGCGCCCGGTACGAACCCGGGCGCGTCCACGGGCTGCTGAGCGGTGACTTCTACGACGTCGTGCAGACCGCCGACGGAGCGGTGCACGCGGTGATCGGCGATGTCTCGGGGCACGGCGCGGCGGAGGCGGCGCTGGGGGTCTGCCTCCGGGTCGCCTGGCGTACCGCCGTGCTGTGCGGGACCTCCCACCTGGAGCAGATCGAGCTCCTGGAGGAGATCCTGGTCGCCGAGCGGGCGGACTCGCATGTCTTCGCCACGGTGACCTCCGTGGTCTTCGCGCCCGACGGGCACAGCGCGCAGATCGTCCGGGCGGGACACCCCGGCCTGCTGCTGCGCCGGAGCCGGGACGTGCGGTGGGTGGAGCCGGAGGGCGGCATGGCGCTCGGGCTGCTGCCCGGAATGGGCCGGTGGCCGACGGTCGACCTGCCGCTGGTACCCGGTGACGGTCTCGTACTCTTCACCGACGGACTGTTCGAGGGGCGCGACGGCCCGGACAGCCGGCTCGGCGAGGACGGGCTGCTGGCGATGGCTCAGGTCTACGGGCATCTGCCGGGTCGCCGGTTCGTCGACGCACTGGTGGCGGGAGCCGCCGAGGGAGCCGCCCCCTACGGCGGACTGGCGGACGATGTGGCCGTCCTGCATCTGGGCTGGGGATCGGAAATCTCATGAGTACGGAACAGTCCGCGCGTACGGACACCGAGACGGACCCGGCACCCGTCGGCACGGCCGCACGGCTCTCGGTACAGAACTGGGTGCACCTGATCCTCGGCGGATTCGTCGTGGTCGTCTGCGGCTGTCTGGTGGTCGGCGGGCTGGTGCTGGCCCGGATGTCCGACCGTACGACCGAGCTGGTGGACCGAATACAGCCGGCCCGGTCGGCTTCCTTCCAGCTGCAGAACGCCCTGCTGGACCAGGAGACCGGGGTCCGGGGGTTCGCGCTGACCGGCGACGACTCGTTCCTCGAACCCTTCGAGGCGGGCAAGGCCGCCGAGCGGGAGCGGCTGGCCCAGGTCCGGCAGCTGCTCGGCGGGCAGAAGCAGTTCGCCGAGGATCTCGACGCCATCGAGACCGCCGCACGTCAGTGGCGCGAGAGCAAGGCCGAGCCGCTGATGGAGCTGGTCCGCGACGAGGGGCCGAACGCGGCCGGCATCTCCGCCCAGCTGCGGAGCAGCAAGACGGACTTCGACACCCTGCGGCGGACCTACGGCGCCCAGCAGAGCCACCTCTCCGAGGCTCGGGACACCCTGCGGGCCGAGCTCGACGACGCGCGCACCACCCGCGACCAGGTGCTGTTCGCGCTGGTGGCCTTCTTCGTGCTGACCGTGGTGGCGGTGAGCGTGCTGCTCCACCGGCTGGTGGGCGTTCCGCTGAAGCGGTTGCGCGCCGCCTCCGAGCGCGTACGGTCGGGCTCCTTCAGCCAGCGGATCGAGATCAAGGGACCCTCCGATGTCCAGGCGGTGGCCGGGGCGGTCGAGAACATGCGGCGCCGGCTGGTCGACGAACTGGGCGGGGCGCAGAGCCGCGAGACCCTGCTCGCGGAACAGACGGAGGAGTTGCGGCGCTCCAACTCCGAGCTGGAGCAGTTCGCCTATGTCGCCTCGCACGACCTCCAGGAGCCGCTGCGCAAGGTCGCTTCCTTCTGCCAGCTTCTGGAGAAGCGGTACGGCAAGGAGCTGGACGACCGGGGCAAGCAGTACATCGCCTTCGCGGTGGACGGCGCCAAGCGCATGCAGGTGCTCATCAACGACCTGCTGACCTTCTCGCGGGTGGGCCGGGTCCACGAGGGGCGGGTGCCGGTCGACCTGGGCCGGGTGCTGGACCGGGCGCTCGGCAACCTGACGGTGGCGGTGGAGGAGTCCGGGGCGGTGATCGAGCGGCCGGACGAGCTGCCCGAGATCCTGGGCGACGGCACGGCGCTCACGATGGTCTGGCAGAACCTCATCGGCAACGCGGTCAAGTTCCGCCGGGAGGACGCCGAGTGCCGGATCACCGTCACCTGCGTGCGGGAGGGCGAGGACTGGCACCTGACCGTCTCGGACAACGGGATCGGGATCGCGCCGGAGTTCGCGGACAAGGTCTTCGTGATCTTCCAGCGGCTCCACGCGCGCGACGAGTACGAGGGCACGGGCATCGGCCTGGCGCTCTGCCGCAAGATCATCGAGTTCCACGGTGGCCGGATCTGGCTGGACGCCGAGCCGGGCGAAGGCACCCGCATACACTTCACCCTGCCTGTCGCGTCCGACGCGCCCCAGCCCACCACGGCCGAGCCCTCCGCTCCGGCCCTGACCGCCAGCCAGCCGGGAGAACCTTCGTGAACAGCCCCGTACAACCGATCGAGGTCCTCCTGGTCGAGGACGACCCGGGCGACGAGCTGATGACCCGCGAGGCGTTCGAGGACAACAAGATCCGCAACACCCTGCACGTCGTGCGCGACGGTCAGGAGGCGCTGGACTTCCTCTACCGGCGCGGGGAGCACACCGACGCTCCCCGCCCCGACCTGGTGCTGCTCGACCTGAACCTGCCCAAGTACGACGGCCGGCAGGTCCTGGAGCAGATCAAGGGCGATCCCGAGCTGTCGCTCATCCCGGTGGTCGTCCTGACCACCTCCTCGGCCGAGGAGGACATCCTGCGCAGCTACAAACTGCACGCCAACGCGTACGTGACCAAGCCGGTGGACCTGGATCAGTTCATCGCGGCGGTACGCCAGATCGACGAATTCTTCGTGTCCGTGGTCCGGCTGCCCAGACGTGCGTAGGATCGGTCCGGATCCCCTGGAGTGGGATCCTTCGACACGGGTAGACGAATGGCGGATCAGGGTCTCCGACCTCACTGCGGCGCCTGGCTGGAGCACATGAACACAGAGGTCACCTCACCACCGGAGGACTCCGGCCAGGGTCTGCGGTCCACCGAGGTGCTGCTCAGCGCCGAGGTCTTCGACGGCGAACCGGGCTGCATCGCGCTGGCGCGCGCGCTGGCGGACCGTTTCCTCACCCGTCTCGCGGTGGAGTGTCTGGCGCCGATCGGCGAGCACACGCGCAGCGACCTGATGCTGGCCGTGAGTGAGCTGGTCACCAACGCCGACCGCTACAGCCACGGCCCGTACCTCCTGGAGCTGGAGGGGAACGCGCAGCTCATCAGCGTCACGGTGTACGACAGCAGTACGGCGATGCCCGTGCTGTACGGCCCCGACCCCTCCCGGCTGGGCGGGCACGGCATGGAGATCGTGGTGGCCCTGTGCGACCGGCTCACCGCCGAGCGGGTGCCGGTCGGCAAGCGGATCCGCGCGGAGTTCCAGCTCTCCACCTGACTCAGGCACGCCGACGCCCCCGTGGACGCGCGATGCGTCCGCGGGGGCGTCGTGTTCCTGTCCCAGCTGTCGTGTCACGGACTCAGCCGAAGTCGCCGCCCTGGCGGCCGAACCAGTCCAGGCAGACCACCAGCGCGTCGTCGAGCGACTCCGTCACGCGGTATTCGGCCAGTTCACCGAGGATCGCGCGCGGGACGGTGGCCGCCGGAAGCAGCCGCGTCGACTGGATGGCCCGGGCCAGCGCCCGTTCGCCGTACGTCTCCCCCGCCGGGGACACCGCCTCGTAGACCCCGTCGCTGAGCAGCAGCAGCCGGTCGCCGGGCTCCACATGGAACTCCTGGACCGTGTAGTGCGACTCCTCGAACATGCCCAGCGGGAGCTGGGCCTCCAGCTCCATGCGCCGGACCGTGCGCCCGCGCTGCAGCCACAGCTGTGGCGACCCGGCGTCGACGACTCCGACCCGGCCGGTCGCCAGCTCGAAGCGGAGCAGCAGCGTGGAGACGTGGCAGGCGCCGCGGTGCTGGTCGTACAGCGCCTGGTCGGCGAGGGCCGCCTGGTCGGCGATGCCGATGCCGGCCCGGCGGGCGTTGCGCAGGGCGTTCACCGCGAGGTTGGTCAGCAGGGAGGCCTGTATGCCCTCGCCCATGCCGTTGGTCACCGCGAGGGTGAGCTCGTCGGCGTCGGCGGCCCAGTCGAAGTTGTCCCCGTGGATGGAGTACGCCGGCTCCAGCTGGGCACCGATGGCGAACTCGGCGGCGGTGCAGGCGCGGGCGGGCAGCAGCTGCCACTGCATCTCGGCGGCGAGGGTGAGCCGGGTGGTGCGCCGGGCCCGTTGGTAGACGTCGGTGTCCCGCTCGGCGACCAGTATCTCGTGGCCCAGCAGGTCGGCCACGTGGGTCAGCTCACCCACCGTGTCAGGCAGGGACCGCACCGCGGGCAGCCGGACGGTGAGGATGCCCAGACGTTCGCCGCGTACGGTCACCGGGAGGTAGTGGTCGACCGCGTCGCCGTGGCTGACCTGCTGTTCACCGGGCTCCTGACTTCCGAAGGCCCGGCCTTCGGCACTGTTGTGCAGGGAGAGCGACTCCTCCTCGCCCTCGGGCCGGTCGAGGCGCTTGAGGACTCGCAGACCGTAATCCGCCAGATGCAGCTCCACCGCCAGGGCACCGTAGGCGTCGGCCAGCAGGGTGCGCAGCGTCGTCAGCAGCGCGTGCGGAGCGGCGGCCCTGACGGCCGTCTCGATGTCCGGTCTTCTGTTCACGGTCTCTCGTGCATTCTTCGTCCTGCGACGTGGTAGGGGGCCGAGCCGGGCTGACAAGTGGGGCCGGCGGATGACAGAGTGGACGGATGCCCCACCGTGCCCGCCGCCCGCGCAGCCGCGCAGAGGTGTCCGCCGACGCCTCCGCGGCCTCGGAGCTGCTGGAAGTGCTCTGGGGTCGTGGCCAGGAAGCGGCCTCTTCGGGAACGGTTTCGCCCTCCCAGCTCCGGGCTCTGCTCGTGATCGAGCGGCAGGAGGGCACCAACTTGCGTTCGTTGGGCGCGGCGTTGGGTTCGCGTGCGCCGTCGGTCAGCCGGCTGTGCGACCGCATGGAGGCGATGGGGCTCGTCCAGCGAGCGCCCAGCCCGACGAGCCGGCGCGAGGTGGAGCTGCGGCTGAGCCTGCGCGGGCGAGCTCTCCTCGAAGAGTACCGGGCCCTGCGCGGCCGCGAGGTGAGCGCCGTGCTGGACCGGATGGAACCGGCCGCCGTGGCCGCGCTCGCGGAGGGCCTCGCGGCCTTCCACGTGGCGGCTTCGGAGCGGCTCTCGCCGGAAACGGGTGCGTCGGCCTCCCTGCTCCGCGATGATGTCGCCGACAGCGCCTAGCCTCATCCAGCCCCTGCTTCCGCTTCTCCCGCTGCGTCACCACCGACAGCTGGTCCCTCAACCGTTGCGGATCAGATTGTTACCCAATGGAGAATGTTGTCAAATGGCAACTGTTCCTTCTATCGTTATCCCTGTACCCCGCCGTGAGCAGGGACGGAACATGCCGACCCGTCCGGCGCATCGGTGTCCGTCATCCGCCCGAACCGCCCGAGGTGCCTTCCGTGCAACCGCCCAACGAAGACAGAGCAGTCACCATCACCACCCGTCAGGAACGGGGTGCTCTGGTCCTCACCGTGTCGGGTGACCTCGATATCGACAGCGTCCCGCCCCTCGGCCGGGCGCTCGACGCGGCGGCCGGACAGGGTTCCGGGCCCGTCGTGGTGGACCTCTCCGGCGTGGGCTTCGCGGACTCCACCACGGTCAACGTGCTGCTCCAGGGACAGACCGCGCTGGGCGGCCGGCTTCGGCTCGCCGCGCCGTCCCCGTTCGTGCAGCGGCTGATCGGCATGATCGGCCTCGACAGCGCGATCCCCGTCCGGCAGGACGTCGACGAGGCGATAGACGCGGCCCTGCCCTCCTGACACCTCCGCGCCGCCGCCTCCCCGGGTCCGGGCGGACCGCCCCGGCGGCTACCGGCCCGTCCCGGCCGCACCCGGCACGCGGTCGAAGACGCAGTCGCCGCAGAGCCCGCCGCCCGGACAGCGCCAGTAGAGGCAGCAGCTGTGCCGCCGGAATGCCGGGTCGTGCGGGGAGCCGGTGGAGCGCAGGTCGGGATGGTCGAACAGTTCGGCCGCCGTGGCGCGGGCCCGCCGCGCCACATCCGGGCGGCCCTGCCCGCGCGACCAGGTGACCAGTTCGCGTACGGCCCCGGCGAGCGCGGAGCCCGCGTTGCCCCACAGCAGCTGCGGGGAGATGTTCCCGTCGCGCCGTACGGCTTCGGCCAGCGGCACCAGGTGCCCGTACTGGACCTGCTCGCGGATCCGGTCGGCCGTTCCGGGCAGCTCCTCGGGGTCGGCGATCCAGAGGTCGTCCGGCGAGGTGTGCAGCGGGTCCCAGTGCAGGGCGTCCGGTACGAGGGCGGGGAACCGCCCGAAGAGCGCGGCCGGGCCCAGCGCGATCGACCACAGCCGGGCGGCCAGGCCGAGGTGGGCGATGGAGGCGGCGACCCGGCGTTCGGGGGCGTCCAGCCGCACCGCGACCTTGTCGACCCGCGCCGTCAGGGGTGCCGTCCCACCCGCGTACAGCTCGGCCAGCGGCCGGTGGGCGCCCCCGGTGACCGGGATGGTCCGCAGCGCGAAGAAGCCGCCCACCGATGCCGCCTGCGCCCGGTCCATGCCACGCTCCTCGCTCGCCGCCGCTGCCCGGCCGACGCCGGAGCACGTGCGGCGACGGCGACCACGGGTACCGGTTCCGGCGCTCACCGTATCCGCCGGGGCGCTCCTTCTGACGGCCGGGGGCGACAGGACTACCGTCGAGGGGAGGACCTTGGCCCTCCGTCCGTACTACTGGGGCAGTACGCGGAAGTGCCGTCTCAAGGACGACGACGTGGCGCCCCGGACAGGACATCGTGGTGTACATGAGTTCCCTCGCGCTGTCTGTGCTGCTGTCACTGGTCTCCGCGGTCGCCTATGCGGCCGGGGCGATCGTCCAGGAGCGGGTGGCCGCGCGCGGCGACAACTCCCCGTACGCCCTGGTGCACAACGCGGTCTGGTGGGCGGCCGTGCTGCTCAACGGAGCCGGCGCGATCCTGCACGTGGTGGCCTTGGCCTACGGCCCGCTCAGCCTGGTGCAGCCCCTCGGTGCGCTGACGATCGTCTTCGCCCTGCCGATGGCCGCCCTCTTCGTCGGGCGCGGGGCCGGTGCGCGGGCCTGGCGCGGGGCGCTCATGGCGACGGCCGGTCTCGTGGGGCTGCTGGCCCTCACGGGCAGCGCCGAGCCGCGCTCCCTGGGCGGGTCCGAGCAGCTGGCGCTGGCCGCGGTGACCTTCGGGGCGGTGGGGGCGCTCACACTGCTCGCCCGGGCGGTGCACCGGCCGGTGCTGCGGAGCGCGGTGCTGGCCACGGGCGCCGGTACGGCGTTCGGTATGGCCTCGGTGTTCACCAAGACCGTGGCCATGGAGTGGACGTCCGGCTCGGTGCGCTCAGGGCTGCCGACCCTGCTGGTGATCGCCGGGCTCGCCGCGGCGGGCCTGCTCCTCTCCCAGGCCGCCTACCGGGGCGCGGGGCTCGCCGCTCCGCTGGCGACGGTGACGGTGGTCAACCCGGTGGTGGCAGCCGCGATCGGGATCACGCTGTTCGGCGAGCACTTCCGGCACGGGGCGGCCGGCACGGTCCTCGCGCTCTCCTGCGGGGCGCTGGCGGCGGGCGGCCTCGTCATGCTGACGACGGAGCGGCTGAGCGCGGAACAGGCCGTCGGGAAGTCGCGGCCGGCGGGTGCGGTCGTGGAGGCGGGGGGCGACGGCGTTGTGGACGCGGAGGCGGAGGGCTCCGGCGCCGTGAGTGCGGAGGCGGGGAGCGACGGCGTTGTGGATGCGGAGGCGGGGAGCTCCGGCGCCGTGAGTGCGGAGGCGGGGAGCGACGGCGTTGTGGATACGGAGGCGGGGAGCGACGTCGGCGCGGTGGCGCCGTCCGGGGGTGGGATGGCCGTCGCCGGGTCCACGTATGCTCCGCCCCTGCGGCCGGGCAGCGCCGTCCCGCACGTGAGGTTCGGCGGTCCTCGCCGGGCGGGGCACGACCGGCGAAATGAGCCGGCCGCCGCCCCGCGCCAGGAGCGGACCGTTCAGACGCTGACGCCGCCTGCCCTGAGGTAGGCCAGCGGGTCGATGTCCGACCCGTAGCCGGGTCCGAGGCGGATCTCGAAGTGCAGGTGCGGGCCGGTGCTGTTGCCCGTGGAGCCGGAGCGGGCGATCCGCTGGCCGCCGGAGACCGATTGCCCCTCCTTCACGTGTAGCGCGGAGAGGTGGGCGTACTGGCTGTACTTGCCGTCCTCGTGGCGGATGACGACCTGGTAGCCGTACGCCCCGGCCCAGCCGGAGGAGACGACCCGGCCGGAGGCCACGGCCCTCACCGATGTGCCGGTGGGTACGGGGAAGTCGACGCCCGTGTGATAGCCGCTGGACCAGGAGCCGGCCTGGCGGTACGCCGTGCCGGTGGAGGCGGAGACGGGGGCGCTCATGCCGGAGCGCTGCACGGCGCGTTCCGCGGGCGCCTGCTTCTTCTGCTGGGGCGCGGCCTGCTTCCGCTCCGCCCTCTTCGGCTCGGCCGCCCGCCGCTCGGCCTTGCGCGGCTCGGCCTGCTTCGGCTTCCCGGCCCGGGGCTCGCCCGCCTGCCGCTCGGCGGCCTCGGGCGCCGCCTGCTTCTTCCGGCTCTCCTGCGGTGCGGGCTTGCCGGAGCTCGCCCCGTCCCCGCCGCGCGGTGTGAGGCTCAGCCGCTGGCCGGGGAAGATCATGTCGGGGTTGTCGCCGATGACCGTGCGGTTGGCGGCGTAGAGCCGCTGCCAGCCTCCCCGCACCCGTTCGGCGTCCGCGATGCCCGAGAGCGAGTCGCCGCCGGCGACGGTGTACGCCTCACGCTTGCCCGGTACATGCGTCGGCGTCGCCGCGGCCGGGGTCGCCCTCGGCTGCCGGGGGGGAGCGCTCTGCGGCGCCGCGCTCCGCACGGGCCGGTCGCCCGCGCTCTGCGGGGTGGTGCCGGGCGCGTCCCCGCCCCGGGTCAGGCCCGCTTCGACGGAGCAGGACGGCCACGCTCCGGGCCCCTGGCCGTCCAACACCCTCTCGGCGATGGCGATCTGCTGGTCCCGGGTGGCGAGGTCGGCGCGCGGCGCGTACTGCGTACCGCCGAAGGCCGCCCAGGTCGGACCGCTGAACTGCAGCCCGCCGTAATAGCCGTTGCCCGTGTTGATGGACCAGTTGCCGCTCGACTCACAGGCGGCGACCTTCTCCCAGACCTCCCCCGAAGCGGCTCCGGCCGAGGCCGCGGTGATGAGCGGGAGCGCTATGCCCGCACCGCCCGCGGTCACCGTGAGCGAGGCACGGTTGATCCGGCTGGGCTGATATCTGCGGTGCCGACCGTTCGCGGCCATGACTTGACTCCCCCACAGGCTTTGGGACACGTCGCAAGCCGCAAACGTAGGACGCCCCGAAGACTGATCACAAGGGAATCAGGATAGTCGGCCGCCTACGTCAGGTGTGTGGCCGAATTCCGCTCCCGGCGGCCTGATATCGGCCTGGGCGCCCGGCGGTTCGGCGGCCCGACCCGCTTCGTCCGGATCGGCCGCCCGGTGCGGACGACGATGGAGAGCGCTCTCCACGGGTGCTATAAAGGCGCTCATGACGGATGATCCGCGATCGGCCGGAGCGCCCACCCTGGAGGACGTCGCACGGGCGGCCGGTGTCTCGCGTGCCACCGTCTCGCGGGTCATCAACGGCGTGCGCAACGTCGATCCGGCGATCCAGGAGACCGTACGGCAGGCGGTCTCGGTCACCGGCTACGCGCCGAACCGCGCGGCCCGCTCCCTGGTCACGCGGCGCGCCGACGCCGTGGCACTGGTGGTGTCGGGAGCGGGCGTCGAGGCCGGGGCGGGTCCGGAGGGCTCCGGCGCACGGGAGGCCGGGGACGGGGGCTCCTTCACCGCGCGGGTGTTCGCCGACCCGTTCTTCGGCCGGGTGATCACCGGGGTGGTCGATCACCTGCGGCCGCGCGGGATGCATCCGGTGCTGATGTTCGCGCAGACCTCGTCGGCTCGCGCCGAGGTGGTGGCGTATCTGCGGCAGGGCAGCGCGGACGGGGCCCTCGTCGTCTCCACGCACGCCGAGGACCCGCTGCCCGGCCTGCTCACGGAGGCGGGGCTCGCGGCGGTGCTCTACGCGCGCCCCGCCCGGCCGGTCCCGATCAGTTACGTCGACCTCGCCCACCAGGACGGTGCCCGGCTGGCCGCGGAGCACCTGCTGGCCCGGGGCTGCCGCCGGATCGCGACGATCAGCGGTCCGCTGGACGTGCCGGCGGGGCAGGCCCGACTGGCCGGTTTCCGGGACACGATGGCGCGCCACGGGCACCCGTACACCCCGATCGCCGAGGGGCGGTTCACCCAGGAGAGCGGGGAGGCGGCGATGGAGCGGCTGCTGGCGGAGCATCCGGATCTGGACGGGGTCTTCGCCGCCAACGACCTGATGGCGATGGGGGCCTGCCATGTCCTGCGGGAGCACGGCCGCCGGGTGCCTCAGGACGTGGCGGTGGTCGGCTTCGACGACAGCAGCGCCGCCCTGGCGTGCCGGCCGCCGCTGACCACGGTCCGCCAGCCGGTGGAGGAGATGGCCGCCGAGATGACCCGTCTCCTCCTGGACCGGCTGGCCCGCCCGGACTCCCCCGCCACCTCGGTCATCTTCGAACCGGAGCTGGTGGTGCGGGGGTCGGCCTAGGGCCAGCCGTCGCACGGCAGGCGGCAGTCTGACGACGGGCCCCGGCGGGCGGGGCATCCCGTACTCAACTCGTTTTCGTACGGCTCCGGTTGCGTACGGTCTCGGCCGCCGTCCGCGAGGGCGCGCCGGTGCCGTCCGACCGGGCGCCGGGGACCGGGCGGCTGCCGCCGCGGGTCAGGAAATCGGCGAGTGGGAGCGTGGCGGCGCCGACGGTGACCGCGTCCGGGCCGAGCCGGCCCATCTCGATGGTGGTGCGGGCCGCGGCGTGGCTCAGGGCGTACTCGTCCGCGTACCGGCGGATCTCGGGGAGCAGGTGGGGGCCGAGCAGCAGGCCCGCCCAGCCGCCGAGCAGGATGCGTTCGGGCAGGAAGAGGTTGACCAGGTCGGCGAGGGCCGCGCCGAGGCACTCGGCTGTCTCGTCCAGGAGGGAGAAAGCGACCCGGTCCGGGGCGGGTCCGCCGGGCGGGGGGTAGGCGGCGGCGATGAGGGCGGCGAGGGCGGTCTCGTCGTCGGCGTCCTCGGGGAGCGGGCCGCCCGCCTCGCGCCAGCGCTCGCGCAGGGCCTCCGCGCCCGCGTACGCCTCCAGGCAGCCGATGGAGCCGCATCGGCACCGGCGGCCGCGCAGCTGGACAGTGGTGTATCCCCATTCGAGGGCGAGTCTCGTGCGGTTCTCGGCGAGGATGTCGCCGTGGTCGACGCAGGCGCCCACCCCGGAGCCGATCAGCGCGATGGCGGTGGCGCCCGCCCCCCGCCCGCCGCCGAACCACATCTCGGCCCGGCCGAGGGTCTTGGCGCCGTTGTCGATGAAGAGGGGCACCTCGGGCGGTACGTCGACGGCCTCGCGCAGCAGCTGCTCGAAGGGGACCGCCTGCCAGCCGACCGTCTGGCCGTGCACCACCGCGGTGCGCGTCCCGTCAGGGCCCTTCGGTCCTTCGTGCTCGATGATGCCGGGGACTCCGATGCCGATGCCGAGGAGCCGGTGCGGGTCTGCGCCCGCGTCGCGCAGCACGTCGGCCAGGCCCGTACGGACGTGGGCGACGATGCGCTCGACGTCGTACCCGTGCTGGGCGAGCAGCCGCTCGGTGCGGGCCAGTTCGGTCAGGGAGAGGTCGAAGAGCTCGACGCGTACCCGGGTCTCCCCGATGTCGATGCCCACCAGCAGCCCGCCGTCCGGGGCGACCCGCAACAGCGTACGGGGGCGGCCGCCGTCGGAGTCGACGATGCCCGCCTCCTGGAGGAGCCCCTCGGCGGCCAGTTCCGCGACAACGTTGCTGATGGAGCCCGAACTCAGCCCGATGGCGGGGCCGAGCTCCTGACGGCTCAGCGGGCCGTCGAAATACAACCGTTGCAATACCCGCGCCCGGTTGCCCCGCCGCAGGTCACGCACGGTCCGTCTGTTGCGATCGGCCATGTTGCCACCCGCCGTGCCGACGGACACATCAACCGCTGGTGGCTGGACCCGATCCTGGGACGCGGTTACCCGCAGGACATGGTCGAGCTGTACGGAGTCGAGCTCCCGGTGCGGCCGGGCGACCTGGAGACCATCGCCGCCCCGCTGGACTGGCTGGGCCTGAACTACTACTTCCGTCAGATCGTCACCGCGGACCCGACGGGCCCGGCGCCGGGGTTCACGCAGGTCCCGGTGGCCGGTGCGCGCCACACGTACATGGACTGGGAGGTGTACGCGGACGGGCTGGAGCAGTTGCTGCTGCGCCTGACCGAGGAGTACGGCGTCGGGCGCGTCTACGTCACCGAGAACGGCTCGGCCTACCAGGACACCGTCGCGGCGGACGGCTCGGTCCACGACCCGGAGCGCGTCCGCTACCTGGAGGAGCACCTCGCCGCCTGTGCCCGCGCCGTCGCCAAGGGCGCTCCGCTGAAGGGGTACTTCGCCTGGTCGCTGCTGGACAACTTCGAGTGGGCGTACGGCTACGACAAACGGTTCGGCCTGGTCCACGTGGACTACGCGACCCAGCGCCGTACGGTCAAGAGCAGCGGCCGCCGGTACGCGGAGCTGATCCGGGGAGCACGCGGGGCGCCGCGCGGTGCCGGCCGTCTGAGTTCGGCCCCGCGGCCACGGAGATCCGGAAGGCGTATCCCGCGCAGAGGCGACGCCGCCACCACGGTCGCGGTCCATCCCCCGGCACGGAGGCGCCGCCACGGCGCTCGGTGAAGGCCGCCGCCGTCGGTCGACGGGAGAGCGCTCTCCCTCCTGGGCAGGGGTACGTCCAGGAGGGAGAGCGCTCCACGTCGGTCAGGGCAGCTCGTAGTTCTCGTCCAGAGCGGCGCCCCGGCCCGGGTTGTTCTCGTCGTAGCCACGGGCGTTGCACTGGAGACCGCCGACGACACAGTGGTCGACCAGGGCGTCGAGCGTGGCGTCGTCCCAGGCGTTGAAGAAGTCGTAGTGGAAGGAGTGGCCGGTCCCGCTGGCCGGCCTCACCTGCGACATGTCTCCGTTGACCGGCCACGCCATCTTGAACTCGATCATCGGCAGGGCGACCGGGTGGCTCGCCGGGCAGACGTCCTGGTTGGCCCCCATCCCGATCGGGTAGGCCATGTGGGCCTTGTGGTCAGGCGTGTCCAGATACTTCCCGTCCCAGCAACTGGGCGCCTGCATACGCAGGTTGAGCTGGGTGTCCGGACTGGTGGGGCAGGCCTTCGGGAACTCGTAGTTGTGGTAGCTCTCACCGCACTCGTACCCCTCGACCATGCCGGGGTGGTCGCGGAACTGCTGCGCGGTCTGGGTCGGGCTGCCCACGACGAACCGCAGCCCCTTGGGGAAGGGCCGGACCGTGCGGTAGTCGGTGACTCCGGCCTTGTAGTAGATGGTCTGCGGTCCGATCGGACGGACCTCCCGGTTCCCGTCGAAGCGGGTCGGCATCCAGTACGCGGAGCGGTCGCCCGGTGCCAGGCATGCCGTCCCGCCCGCGCTCAACGATGCGGTGGTGCTGCTCGCCCTGGTGGTCCTGTTCCCCATGAACGTGTGGTCGTGCGACGCGCCGGCCCGGCCCGGGTAGACGATCGGGTCGTCGGGGGCGGTGTGGGTGACCGAACAGTTCGCCTGGAACTCGTGGAAGTAGCGGTGCGGGGGTATCTCCCGGGACGGCTCCACACCGGTGACCGGCGGATTCGCCGGAATGTATCCGTCACCGTCGGGGTCGTCCCCGAAGGCGACGGGCCTGGCCGCCGCCATCGTGTGCCCCCGCATGACGTGGGCCGCCGCGGCGGGCGGATCGGCCGCGGACCTGGGGGCGGCGCCGGCCGCGGTGGCCCCGGCGTTCGTGATCGCGGTCAGCCCCAGGGCCACCAGGGCCAGGGCGGTCGCCACGATCAGCGCGGACACCAGGGTTGTCCTGCTGAATCCTGTCGCCATACGGACCTCCATGCCGCTCCGCGTCCGTGCACATCGGGTGCACGGTGGGGGGAGTTGAGCTGGGCGGTGCAGCCGGGAAGAGGCGCTGCCCCCCGGCGTCCACGCGCCCGGAGCACCGCCGGAGACGAGTGGGAGAGCGCTCTCCCGCGTAGTGTCAGTGTTGCGTCGAGGTTGAGGGGGTGTCAATAGACGGTGAACCCTGCGCTGAGTCAGGGGCGTTGGGGCAGCGTACGGACGGCGATAACGGGCGGATGGCGATGACGGTGACCGGTATCGCATGACCCAGGATGCGGCCGGGTAAGCCGGCACGGCAGGGAAGCGGCCCCGCCGTTGGGGCAGGGCCGCTCGATCACCTTGTCGCCATCGTCACCACCGCCCGTCCACCGGCCGGCCCGGCCGGTCGGCGGCGATGACGGGCACGGGCGCGTCGCCCGCCGGTGGGAGTCGGCCGCCCCGCCGAGCGGCCGACTCCCCCGGATCACGCGGTGTGCAGCCTCAGCCCGTACCGGTTGAGGATCTCGTTGATCGGCTGGTACCAGGTCTCTCCCCCGCTGCTGCAGTTGCCCCAACCGCCCGAGGTGACGCCCTGGGCCTGGTCGCCGCTGATGAACGAGCCGCCGGAGTCGCCTCCCTGGGCGCAGACGCTGGTCTTGGTCATCTGACGCACGGCACCCTGGCTGTAGTTGACGGTCTCGTTCTTGGCGAGGACCCGGCCGCAGTGCCACCGCGTGGTGGAGCCGGAGCGGCAGATCGAGGCGCCGATCGGAGCCTCGTTCGAGCCGCGGACCAACTGGTCCGGGACAGTGCCCCAGCCGAGGACGACCGGGACGGTCCACCAGCCGCTGCCGACGTTCACCCAGGCGTAGTCGTCACCGGGGAAGGACGAACCCTGGAAGTTGCCGATGTACGAGTTGTCCCAGCCGCGGACCTGCTGCCCGACGCCCCCGCAGTGCCCGGCGGTGACGAATCCGCCGTGCACGGAGAAGCCGATGGAGCAGCGGACGTTGCCGGTGTAGTACGGGTCGCCGCCGACGGTGCCCGCGGCGAAGGTCTGCGGGGCCTCGGCCGCCCGCTCGACCGTGACGGGCCCGGCCTTGCGGGCCTTGGCGACGAATGCGCGGACATCGTTGTCACGCTGGGCGGAGCCGATGACGTTCACGACGACGCGACTGGCCGCGGGGTCGACGCGCCAACTGGCCACGCCATCCGGTGCGCTGAGCGCGTCGATGCGCTTCATGGTGGCGTCGAGCTGAGCCGCCGAGTGCTCGACGATCCGAGTCCGGGCACCTGCCGCCCGTACGGCACCGGCCTTGCCGGCGTCCGTGACGGCGACGGTCAGTTTGCCGGTCGCGGGGTCGAACCACGACCCGCCGTAGGCGGAACCCGCGGCGCGCTGGGCCTTCGGCTCCAGGGCCGTCGCCGCCTTCTCCTCGGCCAGCCGCGTGCGAGCCTGGCCCTCGGTCAGGCCGAGGTCACGCTGCATGGCGGAGAGCAGGGACGCGGAGGCGGGGAGCTTTGCGGAGCCGGCGGGGGTGGCTGAGGCGGTCGACGGGCCGACGGCGGTCCAGGCGCCGAGGACCAGAAGCGCGGACAGACCGGTCCGCAGCACGGTTGTGTGTCTCAAGGGAGTGATCCTTCCTGTTGTTCCAGCGACGTGGGGGTGGAACGGGAGGCATCGGGGAGCACATCGGGATCGAGTCTTTGAGAGCGCTCTCAGACGCGTCGTCCCGGACTGTAGCGGAGTTAGATAGTCAGGTCCATGCCAATGACGTGATGGGGAGATGCGGGGAGGGCGTCCGCACCGCGACCCTGGTGCGGAGGGCGTCCGCGCCCGGGCCCAGGTGCGGGGGGCGTCCGCGCCCCGGCCCTGGATTCCGTGAGCGGCGGACCCGGCACAGGATTCCGTGAGGAGTGGACCCCGGCCCGGGATTCCGCGAACGGCGGACCCGGCCCAGGTTTCGCCATGCGGTGCGACAACTCGTCGTCGGCGGGGCCGGACGGGCTGACGGTCAGGAAGTGGAGGCTCGCCTCGTGGAGGTTTCCGGCGGCGGGAGGCATGTCCGCGCAGTGCCGGGCACGGACCCACTGAACCCCGCCAACCGCGCCCTGCCCGCCTACTGGCCGATCAGTTCGCGCACAGTGGCCATGTCGCTGAAGGGCAGCAGTTCGTTCCTCACGATCTGGTGGGGCTCGCTGCCCTTGCCGGCGATCAGCACGATGTCGGCCGGCCCCGCCGAGGCGAGGGCGGAGGCGATGGCCAGGCGGCGGTCCGTGAACCGTTCGTACGGCGTCCCGGTCGCAGCGATGCCCGGCGCGATCTGGTCGAGGATCGCCTCGGGGTCCTCGTAGCGGGGATTGTCCGAAGTGAGGACGCACAGGTCGGAGTGGGTGCCGGCGATGGTTCCCATCTCGGCGCGCTTGGTGGTGTCGCGGTCGCCGCCGCAGCCGAAGACCGTGATGATCCGGCCCTCGGCGAAACCCCGGATCGTGGCCAGGACCTTGTTGAGGGAGTCCGGCGAGTGGGCGTAGTCCACGATCACCGAAGTGCCCTCGGGCGTGTGGAGGCGCTCGAAGCGGCCGGGGATCTGCGGCATGCGCTCCAACGCGTCGACCAGCCCGGCCAAGCCGTGACCGAGCAGATGGCAGGCCGCCACCGTGGCCAGGGCGTTGGAGACCGAGAACCGGCCCGGGGACGGAATCGCCGCCGGGTACTTCCGGCCGTCGTGGTGCAGGGTGAACCGGGTCCCCGACGCGTCCACCTCAAGGTCGGTCGCACGGTAGTCCGCCGGCCCGTCCAGCCCGTACGTCGTCACCGCGTCGGGCATCAGCTCCCGGATGCCGGCACCGACCGGGTCGTCCGCGTTGATGACCGCGAGCCGGCACAGCCCCTGGAAGAGGCGGAGTTTGGCGTCCCGGTAGTGCTCCATGGTGCCGTGGTCGTCGAGATGGTCCTGCGACAGGTTGGTGAAGACGCCCACGTCGATGAAGGTCCGGTCCAGACGGTGGGTCAGCAGACCCATCGAGGTGGCCTCCAGGACGACGCTGCCCGCCGAGCTGTCACGCATGCGACTCAGCAGATACTGCAGATCGGGCGATTCGGGGGTGGAGAGCGCCGAGGGCGGCATCGGGATCGGTTCGTCCCCGATGCGGCTCCCCGCGGTGCCGATCACGCCGACCCGGGCACCCTCGGCCAGGCGCAGCACCGACTCGACCATGTACGAGACGGAGGTCTTGCCGTTGGTCCCGGTGATGGCGACCAGATCCATCGCCCGCCCCGGCTCGCCGAAGTAGCGCGATGCGATGACGGCCGCGGCCTTGCGGGCGTCCGGCACCCGGATCGCGCACACGTCGCCCGCGGCTGCGGGGAGAGGTGGTGCCTGGGCGTCGACGACGACGGCTGCCGCGCCGCGGGCGACGGCCGGTGCGACGGCGTCCGGACCGCCGGCCGCGTGGCCGGGCACCGCGACGAAGACGGAGCCGGGCATGACCCGGTCCGCGTCGAACGTCGTGCCGGCGGTGATTCTCGTCCGCTCGGGGCTTCCCTGCAGTACGTGGTGGTCCTGCCCGGCCAATAGGTCGCTCAGCTTCACGATGGGTCCCTTCGAATGCGGCTCGACCCGTCTCTGCGGCCGTCGCCGGGCAGCGGCACGGGCGGTGCGCCGTGTGCCGCGTGATGCATGAATGGTGGTGGGTGATGCGTGATCGGTGATGCGCGATCGGTGATGCGTGTCGGTGGTACGTGTCGGTGGTACGTGATGGATCGCTGGTCCGGCGCGCGCCGGAAGGGCGGCTCCCTCCGGCGCAGGGAGGCCGGAGTCGTTCGTGGGAGGGGGCGGCGGACCTGGGCAACCGCCCGGGCCCGGCAGACGCCGAAGGTCGCTAGCCGTGGCCGTGCAGCGCGGTGCGGCCCGTTCCGGGCGCCGCGTGGGCGGGTGCCGGCGCGGCGGCGGACGCCGCGACCGGGGGCAGCACGGAGGCGGCCCGGTGCGGGCACTTCCTCAGTTCGGCGCTACGACCCATGGGCCGAGTGTACGTCCGGCAGCGCACGCCCCGGTCCGGTCGGGGCAGGTCGGGGCAGGTCCGGCCGGGCCAGGGCCGCCGTACGGACCCGACCCGCGAGTCACGGCCGTATGCCGTGTTCCGGTCTTCCCTTTGCGGGCGGAGCGGGACCGGACTTCCCTTTGCGGGCGGAGCGGGACCGGAGTGGAATTGCGTACAGGGGACAGTGGTTCTCCCGAGGAAAGGACGCGCCATGAGCGACACCGACTGGGGGGACGACGTCTACCAGCCCCAGGAGCCGGAGGCCGCCGACCCCGAGGAGCAGCTCGGCTCCAAGGACACGCTGCTGGACCCCTCCGGCACCGGCGACCCCCTCGACGAGGGCTATTCGCCGCCGGACCGGCCCTGGGTGGTCGAGGGTCTCGGTACCACGGCTGCCGAAGGCGTCACGGGTGAGTCCCTCGAAGCCCGGCTGACCAGAGAACTTCCCGAGACGCCCGGTTTCACCGGCGACGGGGTGGGTGACCTGGCGGGCGGGGACGGTGAGCTCTGGGACGGCAAGGTGGGCATCACCCGTGCCGGGCGGCTGACCCAGCAGGCCGAGGGGAGTGTCCCGGCCACGCTCACCGCCAGCGATGTGGGCATCGACGGGGCCGCGGCGTCGGCCGAGGAGGCCGCCATGCACGTGATCCCCGAGGACGGGGACGACGCGACCCTTCTGGACGGTTCGCTCCCCAATGGCGCCATGCTCGACGGCTCTCCGGCCGAGGGGTCCCGTACCGACAACGCGCCCGTCGAGGGCGAACAGCGTCCGTCACCCTGACCCGACCCGACCCGACTGAACCGACCGGACTCAACCGAACCGGACGGTCGGCGAGCGAACACGTAGGCACGTATGCACGTAGGCACGTAGGCAAGCAGACGCGTGAGCGCGCCCACTCGCCGTCCCGTACTCCCCTGACCGAACGCCCCCGGACCCGCAGGAGCACACAGATGAGCGGCACTGCTCAGATCGGCGTCTCCGGGCTTGCGGTGATGGGCCGCAACCTGGCCCGGAACTTCGCCCGTAACGGCTTCTCCGTCGCCGTACACAACCGCACCACCTCCCGCACCGACGCCCTGGTGGAGGAGTTCGGCGACGAGGGCACCTTCGTCGCCGCGCGGACCCCCGAGGAGTTCGTCGTGGCTCTGGAACGGCCACGGCGTCTGGTGATCATGGTGAAGGCCGGGAATCCCACGGATGCGGTGATCCAGGAGTTCGCGCCGCTGCTGGAGGACGGCGACATCATCATCGACGGTGGCAACGCCCACTTCGAGGACACCCGCCGCCGGGAGAGGGAGCTGCGCGAGCGCGGCATCCACTTCGTCGGGGCGGGCATCTCCGGCGGCGAGGAGGGCGCGCTCCACGGGCCGAGCATCATGCCGGGCGGCAGCAAGGAGTCGTACGGCTCACTCGAGCCGATGCTGGAGAAGATCTCCGCGAAGGCCAGGGACGGCGACCCGTGCGTCACGTATATCGGACCGGACGGCGCCGGACATTTCGTAAAAATGACGCACAACGGCATCGAGTACGCGGACATGCAGCTCATCGGCGAGGCTTACCAGCTGCTGCGTGACGTGGCCGGGTACTCCCCCGCGCAGATCGCGGACATCTTCCGCTCCTGGAACACCGGGCGCCTGGACTCCTACCTCATCGAAATCACCGCGGAAGTACTCTCGCACGTCGATGCGGAGACCGGTGACCCCTTCGTGGACGTCGTGCTCGACCAGGCGGAGCAGAAGGGCACCGGCCGCTGGACCGTGCAGATCGCCCTCGATCTGGGCGTCCCCGTCTCCGCCATCGCCGAGGCCGTCTTCGCGCGCTCCGTATCCGGCCACGCCGCCCTCCGTGCTGCCTCACGCCATCTTGAGGGACCCTCCGCCCACAAGCTGGGCGAGGACGAGGCGGCGGCCTTCGCCGACCAGGTCGAGCAGGCGCTGTACGCTTCGAAGATCGTCGCCTACACCCAGGGCTTCCACGAGATCGCGGCCGGCAGCGAGCAGTACGACTGGAACATCGACCTCGGTGAGGTCGCCGCGATCTGGCGCGGCGGATGCATCATCCGGGCCGCGTTCCTGGACCGGGTCGCCGGCGCCTACGAAGCCCAGCCCCAGATGCCGAGCCTCCTCGCGGACAAGAGCTTCGCGGAGGAGATCGGGGCAGCACAGGACGACTGGCGCGCCGTGATCGCCACCGCCGTCACCCGGGGCGTCCCCACCCCCGCCTTCGCCGCCACCCTCGCCTACTACGACTCCCTGCGCGCCGAACGCCTCCCCGCCGCCCTCACCCAGGGTCAGCGCGACTACTTCGGCGCACACACCTACCGCCGCACCGACCGGGAGGGCACCTTCCACACCCTCTGGGGCGGCGACAAGACCGAAGGCGAAAGCTGACCGACCACCCGCATGCCAGTACCGGGACGGACGTGGTTTGAGGCGTACGCGCCCGGGACGAACGAAGCCTGTAGACGTACGCGCCCGGGACGGACGTGGCCTGTAGACGTACGCGGATTAAGGCGTACGCGCCGGAACCGGATGCTGCCCGACACGTACGCTCCCGCACTCCGGGCGATCCGGTCCGGCTGCTCTCGTCCGCCCGGGCCACCCCAGGTGCGGTCGGCCGCGGGACGTGGCTGACTGGGCCGCGAGTCCTGTTCACGTGGTCCACCCGACGCTGGAGTGCGTATGTCCGACGCCGTTCCCGACCCCGTTCCGGTCCAGCCCGTGGTGGCTCCGCAGACCGGTGATCCCGGCGCGGCGCTGTTCGCGGGGATCACCGGTCTACGGGACGGCTCATCGCCCGACCCACCGCAGCTGCCCCTCGACCCGGGCCAGGGCCTGACGATCGGCGACGCGGCCCACGAAGCCGCCGGCGTCCGCCTCTCCTTCCAGCAGGCGTTCACCTTCCGGATACTGACGCCGGAGACGGTGGTCGGGCGCATCGCCTGACCGGTGTCCGATCCGGAACCATCCGCCGAAGACCTGTGGGGGCAGCCATCACCGACTGCGGCCGTACGACACCGACACCTTGCGCACCTCTCGATGACCCCGCCGCGCCCGCGGTCACCACCCACCGGCCCGCCGCTCCTTTCGACGCGGCCGTCCGGGCCGCCGTCGGGCAGGGCCTGCTGAGCGAGTCCCACCCGGTGGCCGGGTTCGTCGACTCGGACGGGGTGCGCGCGTCCGTCGCCACACTGCGGGCGGCGTTCGCCCACAGCCCCGGTGTGCTGCACACCTTCGCGGCCAAGGCCTCATCCCTCATCCCGGTCCTGCGGCTGCTCGCCGACTGCGGGATGGGGTGCGAGGTGGCGAGCCCGGGTGAGCTGCGGCTCGCCGTCGAGGCGGGTTTCGCGCCGGGGACGATCGTTCTCGACTCCCCCGCCAAGACCCGCGAGGAGATCAGGCTGGCGCTCGCCCTCGGGGTGGCCGTCAACGCCGACAGCATCGACGAACTCCGCCGCATCGACGCGCTGCGCAACCAGGACTCCGCCGCCGTCCTCGGGCTGCGGGTCAATCCGCAGGTGGGCGGCGGTGCGATCGGGCCGATGAGCACGGCGACGGAGACCTCGAAGTTCGGGGTGGCACTGCGCGACCCGGGCGCGCGCGAGGCGGTCGTGCGGGCCTTCGAAGCCCGCCCGTGGCTCACCCGGCTGCACGCCCATGTCGGCTCCCAGGGATGCCCGTTGGAGCTGATCGCGGCGGGCGTGGCGCAGACGTACGAGCTGGCCGAGGAGATCAACGAACGCCTCGGTGTCCGTCAGGTCACCAGCCTGGACATCGGCGGCGGACTGCCGGTCAACTTCACCGACGACGCCGTACACCCCACCTACGCCGCCTACGTCGCCGCCCTCACGACCGCCGCCCCCGGGCTCTTCTCCGGGCGCTACACGCTGGTCACCGAGTTCGGCCGGTCGCTGCTGGCCAAGAACGGTTTCATCGGGGCGCGGGTGGAGTACACCAAGGACGCGGGCGGGCGCCGGATCGCGCTCACCCACGCGGGGGCGCAGACCGCCACCCGTACGGTCTTCATGCCCGATTCCTGGCCCCTGCGCATCGGGGCGTTCGCCGCGGACGGCTCACCGAAGCGCGGGCCGGGGCTGGCGCAGGACATCGCCGGGCCGTGCTGCTTCGCGGGCGATGTGGTGGCGCACGCCCGGGAGCTGCCGGAGCTGGCCGAGGGTGATTTCGTGGTGCTGTACGACACGGGGGCGTACTACTTCTCCACCCCGTGGGCGTACAACAGCCTGCCGCGTCCAGCGGTGTACGGCTTCCGCTCGACGGCACCGGAGGGCGAGGTGACGTTCACGACGGTACGGGAGGCGCAGACGATGGACGCGATCGCGGCGGAGAGCGGGCTGGCGCACGCGGACGCGCTGACGGGACTGGGCTGAGGGCCGCGGCCGGTGTCGCACGGCAATGGGGCGCGGGGGCGGCCTCGCCCCCGCGCCCGTCCCTACGGCCCGGTGGGCTCGGGCTGCGGCTCCGGGTCCGGCACGGGGTCCGGTCCGGGTGCCGGGGGCTGCGGAATCGGGTCCGGAGCCGGGCCGGGGGGCACCGGGCCGGGGCCCGGCGGCACGGGCGGCGGGCTCGGCACGGGGGTGGGTGGACCCGGCACGGGCGGAGGCGTCGGCGACGGCGGTACGGGGTCGGGGTACGGGTGGGTCATTTCGATCCTCCACAACGACACGAAACGGACAGATGGAAGCTTTCCTCCACCGTCTCCCGGTGCGGCTGCCCCCGCCTGTCGAGTCCACACGTACCGAGCCCGCAGGAGTACGGGCTCCAGGACCGCCGAGGTGCCGTCAGAACATCTCGGGATGGTCCTTGAGCTGCCGCCCCGCCTCCCGAACGAGCTCCTCCGGAGCCTCGGGCGCCTCCTTCGGGTGGCGCTGCGCCCACTTCGCCGCGTACGGGCACAGGGGCACGACGGGGACGCCCTCCTGAGCGGCGATGGCGTAGAACTTCCGGACCAGCGCTCCGGCGACGCCCTTGCCCTCGTGTTCGGGGCGGACGACCGTGTGGACGGCCACGAGCGCGCCCGGGGCGGGGTCCATGACGAAGTACGCGATGGTTCCGGCGGCCTCCCCGTTCACGCAGGCCGTCAGCGTGCCGTGCTCCCGGTCGTCGCCGATCTCCGTCGCAGCGTTCTCCGCCATGGGTTCTGCTCTCCTCGTTCCGTGGGACGCGGTCGGCCGGCTCAGCCGCCCGCGACGACCGCCTGGGGGCTTCGCTCCGTACGGGTCCCGGGCACCGGGGCCGACGCGTCGGTGCCGAGCGCGACGATCCGGTTGTCCGCGTCGACGTGGACGACCCGGGGGGTGAGCGCGCGGGCCTCCGCGTCCTCGACCTGGGCGTAGCTGATCAGGATGACCAGGTCGCCGGGGTGCACGAGGTGTGCGGCGGCGCCGTTGATCCCGATGACTCCGGAGCCGCGCTCGCCCTCGATGACGTACGTCTCCAGGCGGGCGCCGTTGTCGATGTCGACGATGTGGACCAGCTCGCCGGGCAGCAGATCGGCGGCGTCCATCAGATCGGCGTCGATGGTCACGGAACCGACGTAGTGCAGGTCGGCCTGGGTGACGGTAGCCCGGTGGATCTTGGACTTGAACATGGTGCGCATCATCGGAGTACTCCCGGGTTCAAGGCTCCCTGCCTGCGTTTTTGCAGGTCAAGTGCTGTTTCTTCACCTTACAACGAGGCCCGGGTTCGGTCGACTTCCTCGCTGCTCCTGTTTCACCCTGGCCCTGGAATCCCTGAGCGCCTCCTCACGCAGTCCGTTCGGGGATCGTCGGAAGAACCGTCTCGGCAAGGTCGAGGAGCACGCTGTCGTCGGGGAGGGCTCCGGACGTGCTCCACACGGTGATGTCGTAGTAGCCACCCCGGTCCCTACCGTCGAGGGCTACGGACAGCGTTCTGGCCAGGGGGCCTTGCTCGACGGGTCCGCCGGATGATCCACCGCTCCCGAGATTGATCTCGATCTCCATGGTGTGATCCGAGGAGAGGACCGCGGGCCGGCCGAGGACCGGGAGCGTCTTGACGTCCGTCGTCTCCCCGAAACCCATCAGTTTCACGTACTGGGCGATCGACAGGTCGTTGTACGTGACCACGACGTTCACGGTGTAGGTGTCGAACTGGACCTCAGCCTCCGGTTGAGCGACCTTCCCGTCGGTCAGCGGGGCGGTGTTGCTGTTGCCGGATACCACGGTCGCGGTCTCCGTGGGCGTTCCGAGGAGCTTGGGCAGGTCGGGCCTGTTGAGCGCCTCGCACAGTTCGACGCCGGTGACAGCGTGGGGCGTCTTCTTGTAGGCGCTCGGCAGCTCCTCGTCCTCCCCGCGCGAACACGAGAGGGCCTGCGGGGTGCTGTCGTTGTCGGAGGGCAGCAGGTGCGGACCCAGCCACAGGACGGCCCCGAGTACCGCGAACACGGCCACGGCCGCAAAGGCCTGGCCCCACGCGTTGGGTTCTGCCTCCGGAGCGGCCGAGGCGAGAGGCTGCACCGCTGGAGGCTGCGGCTGGGGCTGCGGCTGCGGCTGCGGCTGGGGCTGGGGCTGGGGCTGGGGCTGGACAGGAGCGTCGGACACCGCCCCGTCCGCGAGGGCCGCCGGGCTCGAGTGCCGGCGCGCGCGGAGGGCCCGGACCACCGTGTGGACGCGCACCGCGGTGAACAGCAGGAACACCACGCCGATCCCGGCTGCCACCCATGCGTCGTCGCGGAGGGCGAGATACATGATGCGTACGCCGAAAACAGACCCGACCACGATGAACAGGGGTTCACGGACCCAGAAGGGCAGGAGGCTGAAGAGGAAACCGAGCACTCGGCGATCTCATCAGGGCAAGATCGCATTGGCTGTGACGGAAGCCATAGTTCCGGCTCGGGACTCAACCGTGATGAACCGAGGGCTTTCGATGCCCTCGGGCTCGTGGCCAGAGCCTCCCGTGTCGCCGACACCGCCACCACGCAGTCGTTCCCTCTCCTGCTCCTGCGGCCTCAGCTAGGCCGGAGGTCGTCGGGGGTGAGGTCGGGGCGCAGGCCGTGCCAGGAAGGCTGTCGCAGCCGTCCCGACCTGGTGCGGGTCACGCAGCGGACTTCGCCGACAAGGTCGGGTACCACCCACCGGGCGCCGGTCACGGCAGGCCGCTCGGTGAAGGGGCAGGTGTCGGTCGCCGCGGCCTGGAGGAGGGCGGCGAGCTCGTTGCGTTCGGTGTCTCGCCAGCCGGTGCCGACGTAGCGGAGCTGGCCGTCGGGGTCGGGTTGGCCCGTGAGGAGGGCGCCGGGCAGGGAGGTGAGTCGGCCCTGTCCGGGCAGCCAGCCGCCGACGACGACGTCCTCGGTCCGCACGTGCCACTGGTGAAGTGTCGCTATTCGGGAGCTGCGGTATGCCCCGGTCGAGGGCTGGTCTCTCGATGTCGTCAGATCAGGTCCGCGAGGACACGTACTCGGACCAGTTGTTGCCCGCGAGAGTGGCCCAACGGTCGGCTGTTTTGGGATGGATGCCGAGAAGGTCCGCGATGATCATGGGCGGTAGATCCGTGAGGGCGTTCAGCATGGCAATGTTTCGAGCAACGCGAGCGGACAGGCCGTGGTGCCCGCCCAGGGCTCTGACCAGGCAAAAGATGTCGTGGTCCGGTCACAACACTGTGCCCGGGTGTACCGCAACGGATCTGGTCAGCGATAAGGCGGGCGAGCTTGGGCGGCAGCAGGAAGGAGTGTTGCTTGACCCTCAGGTATGTGTGCTCCCGGTCGCGGCTGATGTGGTCGGTGGTGAGTTCGACGATCGGGGTCAGGGGCAGAGCGTAGAGGCGGACGAGAGCTCCGGCGATGCGGACGTCCAAGGGCAGTGTGGCGTCGTTGAGGCAGCGCGTTAGTTCTTCACGGGCGTCATCTTCGGCTTGGAAATTGCCGGGGAGTTGGGAGTCTGGGCGGTCGATGACCAGATCGGGAGGACAGAGCCGTCGGGCGATGCCCCAGCGGAGGAAGGGGATGGCTCGGGCGCGCAGAGTCGGCCGGTCGGTTGCCCAGGTGTCCAAGTGCGCCTGTTGGAGCCGGCGGAGGTTCAGGCTCTGGGAGTCGAGCCAGTTCAGGAAGTCGATGGCGGCAGTTACGTTGCCGTAGTCGCCCTTGTACGCGGCATAGGTGTAGCGGCCGCGCGATGAGCGTCGACGAGCATCGCGGACGATGTGCCACTCGGCGAAGGGCCGGATGATGTTGGCCTGCCGCGCTGGAAGGTCGGCGACCGTGCGCGTCACCCAGTTGGTGAGCAGTGCGAGATTCTCGTCCCGCGGTGCAAGGATGCCAGCGGTGCCGAGCAGTCCCCACACGTAGGCCCGATGCGGCCCTCTGAGGAAGTGCGTCGAGGGACTCGCGGCTCAGCATCTCCGGGGAGAGGGCCAGGTGCCTCACGAGGTGAGCGGCTGGGCTCCGTCGCAGCCACTTCAGGCCCTGGTAAGGATTCTCCGCATCGGCCAACACGTGAACGAGCGGCTTTAGGGGCGGCGCCACGCCCTCCCCGTGGGCGGAGAGTAGATGGGTGACGCGGTCGGTCAAAGTGCAGCGGGGACAGCGACCGGCGGAGTACAGGTCCGATGGTTCGTCGCAGGTCGCACAGCGCTCAACTGGTTCGTCGGGGAACGAGCACGCCTTGCACAGCGGAGCTCCTTCGGCAGTCTGCCCTACGAGGATGCGGCGCCGACGGCACGAGGCGCATGGAGCGGGCGTCGACCGAGTCGTCCGGTAGCAGGGTGCGCAGACCGGTCCTCGCGGCCAGAAGATCTTGACCTTCACGGTTCGGCCGCACAGCGTGCAGGCACCCTCCGCGCGGGGGCGGCATGTGTCGCAGTGGCACGCGCCGCGGCCGCTGTTGATGTGGTGACCTGGGCGGGCCTCTTGCAGATGGCGCACGGCTTCTTTGGCCGCTTATGGCATCGGTAGCAGGCGTCAGCCTGGTTCCGTCGGCCCGAGCCATGATGGGCGCGATCTCTTTGCAGATCCCGCACTGTCGTGGCGGGCTGGAGTAGCAGGTGCTGCAGACCGGGCCTGCGGTGGTCAGGGCGTTGACCCGGCGTAGCCGGCCGCAGCTGCAGCAGGTCTGAGTGTTCTTGGGTGCGCAGGTCTGGCACAGGCTGGTTCCGTCGGGCAGGCGCCGGTACGGGAGCATGAGCCGGCGGCAGTTGGCGCAGGTCTCCTCGGCGTCCGGCTCCTTGTTTCTGCACGGAAGGCAGATGCCGCCATCCTCGCGGCGCGTGTAGATGCTGGCCACGTTGCCGCACCGGGCGCACGGCTTCTTGCGGCGGCGGCCGGCGCAGCGTGAACGCAGGCGCCCTTCCGGCCCATTCTCGATGGGGAGGGGCTGGATGCGCCCACAGTCGGCGCAGGCCAACAGCGCGACCTTGTCGTCGTGTCCGGCGGCGGCGAGCGCGGCCAGCAGGCGCACTGCGCAGGAAGGGCAGTCGCTACGGGAGCGCTCAGAGTGTCGGGTCCACCGGACAGGTATCGAAGCAGGCGGAAGGCGTTCGCGCCTCGCCATGCCTGAGCCTGCTCGGCCGCGGCCTGGGCCTGCTCGGGGGAAAGCGTGTCGCCCACTGCCGATCGCAGCAGCACGACGATCTGTTCCTGGGCGGCAGCCAGCTCGGCACGTAGGCGGATTTGGTCGGAAGTCGGCGGCCTCATGGCTGTCCTGGACGCCGGATCGTGGTCCGCCGTTGCTTGAGCGGAAGCGGCTCTGCCTGCCCGTCGGCGGTCTTCTTGACCTGGGCGTTGACCACTTTCGGTTTTATGAGGTCATTCGGGGTGCACTGGAAGATGTCGCACAAGGCGACCAGGGTGTCCATGCTCATCCGCCGGGGCGGCTGCGTCACCAGGCGGTAGACCTGTTCGCGCGACAGCGTCACGCCGCGCTCGGCAAGGAGCGGCACGAGGTCCGATGTCTGGAATATCTGATGCTCCGCCATCGTGGCCCGCAAGCACCACTCGTATCCCATCTTTTTGATCATTTAAGATCCCAGTCGTCACCCAGCCGACGCTTCAGTGAAGCCTCAAGGAGCTGGTTGCGGTACTCGTCGGAGACGCCTAATGGTGTGCTCGGGTATTGGAACTCTCCGAATACCCCAGCGAATGTCGTGAGGTGAGCGGTGTTTGCGGCCCGGATCATTCAGCGCCTGGGTTCGTGGTCGGGTGAGAGCCAGGCGAAGCTTCATAGTCCTCAAGCTGCTCGGGGGTTCCCACAAACGCCGGGCCAGCGTTGGCCGGCAGCCTCGTGATGATTATGGCGATGGCGTCCTCCACGGTTGCGGCTGGACCGACCGATTCAGTGCGTAGTGGGCCGGAAACCCAGTAGCCACCCCCCTTGGCGGGTTGGATGTATGGAATGTCCCATGTCCAGCGGTGTTCGGTGCAGCGACTGAAGTGCAGTTCTCCCATGCCTGTCCAGGGGAAGAGCTGCCGTAGGCGAGGATGGCCGTAGGCAGCGTTGACGAGTTCGTCGCGGACTCGACCGTCTCGGCGAACGGCCTGCCAACCTGCTTCCGTGGCATCGTGGCTTGCGGATGTCTGCGCGTTCTCGTTCTGGTCATCGAGAGTCACGTACGTCTTCTCCTTGCTGGTGGCTGCTGGCTCGTCGGCTGATCTCGGCTGCGTAGGCGCCCCAGTCTCCGGCGGCGGCTCGCTGCCATTTGACGGCGACGGTGATGTCGATGCCGAGCGTGCGGGCGAGGACCGCGGCGGGCAGCTCGGTGGCGAGCTGGAACAGGGCAGTCGACCGGGTCTCGGCGAGCCGGATGCCGAGTTTGCGGAGTCGTTCGCCCATGGCCCAGACGCTGATCGGGCGCCAGGCCGGCCGCCGGGGAAAAGCCAGGGTGAGTCTGCCCGGGCGAGGACGGCATGGCTCCGGCGAACCGCAACTTGCTGAAGGGCGAGCTCAGCAACGGGACCGGGCAAGTCGACGGGGAGGGCGCCGAGGCGGAGGCGGACTGCTCCGTCGGTCTCCTCGATGCGGTCTGGCCGGGGTGGCATCGAAGGGATCTCCCGGTCGGCCTCGGCTCTCGAGCACACAGATAACGCGACTGGAACGGGAGTTGGAGCGCGGACCGTTGGTGCACGGATGGACCGATCTGCAGTGGACGCTGGCCCGGGTAAAGGCGATGATCGGCCGCCTGTTCCACGTCTCGTGCACGGTGGAGGGTACGTGGCGGCTGTTTCGGCGGCACGGATGGTCGTGGCAGCAGCCCGTCCGGCGGGCGATCGAGCGCGACGACGACGCGGTGCGCTGTGGAGGCGGGAGGTCTGGCCGCGGGTAAGAGCACCGCGGCGGTGAACAACGCCTGGGTGGTCTTCGAGGACGAGGCCGGCCAGTCGATGACGCCACCGCGTGCCAGGGCCCGGGGCCGCCTGGGCGTCACTCCGGTCGTCCGCGTGCGCGGACGCGGTTCAGGTCGGGTCTCGATGGGGGGATGACCTGCTACAAGCCCGGTGAGCGCTCTCGCCTGATCTACGCGGTCCGCGAGTACCGGGGCCGTAAGGACAAACCTAAGGGTTTCGGCTGGAAGGACTACCGCGACTTGATCGCCCGTGCCCACACTCATCTCGGCGGCCCGATCGTCCTGGTGTGGGACAACCTGCGCATGCACCTGGTCGCGCCGCTACGGGAGTTCTTCGCGGCCAACACCGCCGGGCTAACCGTCTTCCAGTTACCGACCTACGTCCCGGACCTGAACCCGCAGGAGGGCGTCTGGTCGCTGGTCAAACGCGACATCGGCAACCTCGCCGCAGCGGACCTCAGCCAGATCACCCGAGCCGTAAAGCGTCGCCTCAGAAGGATCCAGTACCGACCGGAGCTGGTCGACGGCTGCCTGCAGGCCACGGGTCTGATGCTGGAGGGCTGACATACTTCAGTCCTCCCAGTTCGCGTAGTCACCCATCGCAATGTCGTCACACAGGGCCTCCTAAAGCCCGTTGCGTGCGAGCGCGGTGTCATCGAGGGTGGCCAGGAGCTCGCGGAGGTCGCCCGCCGCCTCCTCGAATTTTTCCTCCTCGCCTTCTTCGTAGAACGGGAAGCGGGCGATGGTGGCCGCGACGCACCGGTGGAAGGCTTCGAGGTCCCTGTTCACGTGATTGGTGGTCGAAGACTCGGCCATGGGCATGTGCACGATGCGGCGCGAAGCCACTTCGATGGCGATGTGTCCAAACAGGCCGCTGGTCCCGAAGACGACCAACCCGCTGTCGCCCATCCCGCCGAGGACCGCCGCCTCAGCAAGCGGCTGGTACTCATAGCCGATCAGCCCCGCCGGGACTCCGATCTGCCGCAGATCGGCGGCAATCTCAGGGGGCACCTCTGGTGAGCAGCCGATACGGACCACGACGTACTGGGGCAACGACAACGGCGGCAGGTTTCGAATCACGCGGACATCATCCTCGTTCTCCCGCGTCGTGGGTCAACCGCGAGCCAGGCCCCCAGCACCACGCGGCAGACCCCGACAGCACGGATTCAAGTTCAGTAGTTCATACCAGGTGTTCTCAATGCTGGCCGCGAGTCAGCTACGCGCTGCTGATTGACGCCGACTGGATGCCAGTAGTCCCAAGGCGAACAGAACAAGAGCCGCAGTCCACGCGGGCAGACTCTCGGATGGATAGAGCGTGAGAGCCCACCACTCAGCTACTGGCTTCCCGGAAGGGTGAAAAGCGCGGCCGAGACTGGCGCTGATCAGCAGGAGCAGCAGGCAGACGGCGCCAGCTGCTGCCTCGTTACTGACCCGCCGTACGACCAGAGCCACAGCGAGGAGCAGCATCAGGTTGCGTGGGATGTCCATGCCCAAGATGAGGCCCAGTAGATGAGACAACGTCACAGTGACCGTGACGGCCCCGAGGTCCCAGCGGTCAACGCGCACGACTGCTGTCCTCTCGGGAGCGTCCAGGCGACGCTCGAGGCAGTAGAGGACTGCCCCGACAACGAGGAGCGGCGTGAAGTACTGAACACGCGTACTGACCATGCCGCCCAGAAATGCCGGTACGGGGACTTCCGTCCCGCCAAGTATCCAGCAGATCACTGCCAGCAGCAGGAGTGCGCAGGGCACGGTCCACCAACGTCGCACGACGGAAAAGTAGAGCTTCACGTCGTTCCCCCCACACAGTGGGTCTGGTCTTGGGCGGCCTTAGTGAACCACTGGGCCTGCTGCTCGGCCGGAAGCTGACGGATGCGCTGGACCTGCTTCCAGTCCTGCTCAGGGACGCTCGCCCGCACGTCTTCTTCGTCTATGCCTACGACCAGCAGCGCCCATGTGTCAGCCAGGTACGGCTGGCGGCAGTCACGTATGCCGTGGAGGGCGGCGACGCCGGCGACGGCCGATCGTGCGAGATCGACGCGGAGTTGCTCGGTGCTGTTCTCCGGCGACCAGTACAGGGGCCAGGTACCCGGTTCGAGATCGAGTTCATCGGAGGCCAGTCGCAGCGTCCGTGGCGAGGGCACTCCAGAGGCTCGCAGTTCTTCCAGCGCCGACAGGGAGCTGTTTCGCAGGCTCAAGGCCTTCTCCCCGTACTCTTCGGGCAGGCAGAGCGTCGGCGACTGGCCGACGCATACGGTGTGGCCGACGCGTGCATTTGCGAGCGGGCTGTGCCCCCAGTCCGATACAAGACTTCTGCCTGTGAGGATCGTTGCTGCCAGAACGGCCACGCTCAACACGATCAGCCAAGGCCTGCGGCGGACGCCCACGATTAGCACGACAGCCACAGCGATTCCTGCCGTGACCAGCCAGGGAACAAGATAGACGAGTGGGTCCAGAGTGTCGGTGAGGGTCGAGTTCTCAGTAATGAAGCCATTCAGATGACGCCATGAGGGGGCACTCATGGACTGCGGAATGGCCAGCCAAACCCAGCTGCTGACCGCAGCGATCAACGCGGCAACAGCACGTGGACACAGCAGCCCCACCATCCAGCCGATGACTACCCAGGCGCACGGGAGTACCAACAGGTGCCCAACGGCAAGCAGACCGGAAGTGCTCGGCCAGACCCCGACGGTCATCCTGGTCATGATCAGGGCGCCAACGACAAGGACGAGGTGCAGCGCGAAGACCGGTCGGGACGCCCACAACCACTGGCGCACAGGACCTCGAGAGCTGACCCTCCGCAGGTCTTCCACGTGCCGCTGGCGGCCGGCTTCCCAGGCGGCAGCCCCGGCCACTGCCGGAGCGATTGCTGTGATGCCCCAGGAGGCGAACTCGCCCGATGCCAGGCCGTAGCCGTGAACGCCCCAGAAGTTTCCCTCCGTGACGAAGCTGTTCAAGTAAAAAAGCGCCGGGAGGATCAACCAAGGGGCGGAGGACGCACGAAGATTCCCGAGCGAGATCACTGTTCCACCGATCCCAGCAGAGCTGAATAGGCGCTCTCCAGGCGTCGTCCTGGAACACTCTGCGGATCGGCGTAGTCGGCGAATTCTGTTACTCCACCCTGAAATCTCGGGGTCCCGTTTTCCAGGACCACAACCTCGTCGAAGGCTTGGTCCAGGTCGGCAATGTCATGTGTGGACACGATGACGTGCACGCTGCCTCGCAGTTCGACGAGCAGATCGTGGAACCGGCGTCGCTGGACAGGGTCCAGGCCGACCGTGGGTTCGTCGAGAAGCAAGAGTTCCGCGTCATGCACCAAGGCCTGGGCAATGGCCAGCCGTTGCTGTTGCCCTCCCGAGAGGGTCGCAACCTTGTCCTTGATCTTCGTCGTCAGCCCGACACGCTCGATCGCTGCGGGAGCGGCACGCCAGGCGTCTCGTTCCCGCATCCCCTTGAGCCAGCCGACGTAGGCAACGTGCTCCCGGCAAGTCATTCTCGGAAGAAAGCTGGCACGCTGGGGCAACCAGGAGACCTTGCGCCGGTAGGACTGCAAAGTCCTGCTATTAGTGGACCGCAACTCGCCGAAGCGGACCTTTCCTTCCAGTGGAGCGTGCGCGCTCGCTCCTAGCGCAAGAAGCGTGCTCTTACCCGCTCCGTTCGGACCCAGAAGGACGGTGTTGCCCGGCGAGAAACTCAGGTCGAGTCTGTCGATGACAGGACGTGTCCTGCGGCTGTAGCGGAACGTACAGGACTGGTAGTGCAACGGCATGGGTCAACCTCATCGACGGAACTCGCCCCCGGCCCCGCGGTGAACGCGGTGCCGGGGACAGTATGACTAGTAGGAAACGACCAGGTACCTGACCGAAACGGTCGAGCCACCACCGTCATTGACTACGAAGTAGTAGTCCCCGGCTCCATGGTCCTTCCAGTTTCCCGTGGAGGTCGACGAGGGGCCCGCGAAGCACTTCGTGAACGCCGCCCTGGTGTAGTCCGTGTCAGGGAAGTTGTTGACGACCTTGTAAAGTGTGACGTTTACAACAGTGTTCCCTCCCGTGCACCCGGTGAACTTGATCGTGGTGCCCGTGGAGGAGCTCGGCTGGTACCACCGGCGGGACTCATAGCCCGGGCCGACGCCGGACAGGCTGCTGTCCCAGCTCCCCGCCTGAGCCGGCGAGGCGAAGATACTGACGATCGTGACGGCGCTGAGCAGCACTATGGCTGCCCGACGAACCGAGGCTCGCAGAGCCATGACACGCGCGTGGAGAGATCTCACAGGTACATCCCATTCGTTCGCGGGTCGAATCCGGGCACGCGAAGAGGGAATCCCCCTCCCCCGGAAAGGCATGCCCGCCCCGACAAGAGCGCCATGCTCCTGCCACATGCCAAACGGTGAGATCGTAAGTTGATAGCCAAAATTGATCAACGGCCACTTTCGGTCATGTCTTGGAACACAGCGACATCCGCAGGGCCCTGGCTCACACCTCACGAGCACCCTCGCGCGCTCAACGTGGCGAACGGGCCGGCATTCAAGTGCTGACTTCCGTATCGCTGGGCTGGGCCTTCTCGCGAGGCGCCGACCATCGTCTCACCTCGTGCTGAGGAATGGCAGCTCAGAGCCCGTCGCCTCAGACACCAGAGCAAGAACGCACTCGGCGCTGAAGTGAGAGTCAGCACCCAGGCGTATGCGGTGATCAACGCCGCGGATCCGTCTTGCGGTCTAAGAGCTCGTAACACGATCTTGCTGAATCGTCCTGGTGGGGCGTGACCGATCTGACGATTCGGCCGTTCGTGATGGTGTGAGCACTCGGCCGTGGA
>NZ_JBIVLW010000019.1:0-108883 GCF_044752765.1 Streptomyces sp. NPDC088706 | reverse complement strand
GGTGTCTTGGTCTCCGGGCCCCCCCCCCCCCTCTTTTGTTGTGGGGGCCCCTCGTTTTTTTTTTTTTTTTTTTTTTTTGGGGGGGGGGGGGGGCCCCCCCCCCGGCCCCCCCCCCCCCCCCCCCACCTCTCCGGCTCAGCGCCCCCGGCCGCCGCCCTGCTTCGGGTCGGTCAGCCCGGCCCGCCGCAGCGCGTCGGCCATCGCGCTGTTCGCCGGAGCCGGAGCGCCCTGCCCCTGCCGGGAACCGCCACCGCCGCGCCGGTCCCGGCCGCCGCCCTGACGGCCCTGCCCGCCACCGGACCCCTGGCCGCCGCCCTGGCCCTGCCGCTGCTTCGGCGGACGGGCGCCCCGCTCACCACGCCCCTGCTGCCCGCCACCGGCGCCCGGCTCGTCGTCCAGCCGCAGCGAGAGCGAGATCCGCTTGCGCTGCGCGTCGACGTCCATGACCTTGACCTTCACGATGTCCCCGGGCTTCACGACCTCGCGGGGGTCCTTCACGAACGTCTTCGACAGCGCCGACACATGCACCAGACCGTCCTGGTGGACGCCGATGTCGACGAACGCGCCGAACGCCGCCACATTGGTCACGACACCCTCCAGCACCATGCCGGGCTCCAGGTCGCCGAGCTTCTCGACGCCCTCCTTGAAGGTCGCCGTGCGGAAAGCGGGCCGGGGGTCGCGCCCCGGCTTCTCCAGCTCCTTGAGGATGTCCGTCACGGTCGGCAGGCCGAACATGTCGTCCACGAAGTCCGCCGCCCGCAGCGACGCCAGCGCCTGCGTGTTGCCGATCAGCGAGGCGACCTCGCCGCCGGCGCTCTTGCCCATCCGCCGCACCACCGGGTACGCCTCGGGGTGCACGCTGGAACCGTCCAGCGGGTCGTCGCCGCCCCGGATCCGCAGGAAGCCCGCACACTGCTCGTACGCCTTCGGACCCAGCCGCGCCACGTCCTTGAGCGCCTTGCGGGAGCGGAAGGGGCCGTTGGTGTCGCGGTGCGCGACGATGTTCTCGGCGAGCCCCGAGCTGATCCCCGAGACCCGTGAAAGCAGCGGAGCGGAAGCGGTGTTGACGTCCACACCGACGCCGTTCACACAGTCCTCGACGACCGCGTCCAGCGAACGCGACAGCTTCACCTCGGACAGGTCGTGCTGGTACTGGCCGACGCCGATCGACTTCGGGTCGATCTTCACCAGCTCGGCCAACGGGTCCTGGAGCCGCCGTGCGATCGAGACCGCGCCGCGCAACGACACGTCCATGTCGGGCAGTTCCTGCGAGGCGAAGGCGGACGCGGAGTACACCGAGGCGCCCGCCTCCGAGACCATCACCTTGGTGAGCTTCAACTCCGGGTGCTTGTCGATCAGTTCACCGGCGAGCTTGTCCGTCTCCCGGGACGCCGTGCCGTTGCCGATCGCGATCAGGTCGACCGCGTGCTCCTTCGCCAGGTGCGCGAGTTTGGCCAGCGCCTGGTCCCACTTGTTGGCGGGCACATGCGGGTGGATCACATCGGTGGCCACCACCTTGCCGGTCGCGTCGACGACCGCGACCTTCACCCCGGTACGGAAACCGGGGTCCAGACCCAGCGTGGCCCGCGTCCCGGCCGGGGCGGCGAGCAGCAGATCGCGCAGGTTCGAGGCGAAGACCCGTACCGCCTCGTCCTCCGCCGCCGTGCGCAGCCGCAGCCGCAGGTCGATGCCGAGGTGCACCTGGATCCGGGTCCGCCACGCCCAACGCACGGTGTCCGCGAGCCACTTGTCGCCCGGGCGGCCCCGGTCGGCGATCTCGAAGCGGCGGGCGATCATGTTCTCGTAACCGGAGGGGCCCGGCCGCTCGGCGGCCTCCGGCTCCTCCGGCTCCAGGACCAGGTCGAGCACGTTCTCCTTCTCGCCGCGCAGCATGGCGAGGACCCGGTGCGAGGGCAGCGCGGTGAACGGCTCCGCGAAGGCGAAGTAGTCGGCGAACTTGGCGCCCGCCTCCTCCTGGCCCTCGCGCACCTTCGCCGCCAGCCGGCCCCGGGTCCACATGCGCTCGCGCAGCTCACCCGTCAGGTCGGCGTCCTCGGAGAACCGTTCGGTGAGGATGGAGCGCGCGCCCTCCAGAGCGGCAGCCGCGTCCGCCACGCCCTTGTCGCCGTCCACGAACGCGGCGGCGGCGGCGAGGGGATCGGCCGACGGGTCGGCGAGCAGGCCGTCCGCCAACGGCTCCAGCCCGGCCTCCCGGGCGATCTGCGCCTTCGTCCGCCGCTTCGGCTTGAACGGCAGGTAGATGTCCTCCAGGCGCGCCTTGGTCTCGGCACCCCGGATCGCGGCCTCCAGCGCGGCGTCGAGCTTGCCCTGTTCGCGGACGGACTCGAGGATCGACGTACGCCGCTCCTGAAGCTCCCGCAGATACCGCAGGCGCTCCTCCAGCGTGCGCAGTTGCGCGTCGTCGAGCGATTCGGTCGCCTCCTTGCGGTAGCGCGCGATGAACGGCACGGTGGAACCGCCGTCGAGCAGCTCGACAGCCGCCCTGACCTGTCGCTCACGTACGCCGAGCTCCTCGGCGATCCTGCCTTCGATGGACGTCGTCACGGTTTCCCGACTCGCCTTCTCGTACTGGCTGTGCTGGCCGTGCCCGTGGTGCGACGAGCACGCTCTTACCGGGGGTGATGGCCCCTTCGCCTGCATTGTGCCGGGTGGCCGGGTGCCGTGTCGCGCGCCCTCGTCGAACACGCCCGGGGCCCCCGCGGCGCGTGCGGGGGCCCCGGAGGGCGGCCGGGTCAGCCCCGGCCGGTCGCCTCGGCCGGGAACGCGCCCGCCGCGGCCGCGGTGGCCTGGAAGGCGCGCCCCAGCTCGGTGAGCCGCTCCACGCCTTCCGCGCCCAGGTGTTCGTACGGGGCCGTGTCCATCCGGTCCGTGGCCTCCTCCACCTCCGCGCGCAGCGCCGTCCCCGCGTCGGTCAGCGCCGGCTCCTCGCCCGCCGCCAGCAGCCCGCGCTCCCGCAGCCGGTCGGACGCCGCCTCCCAGTCGGTGCGGCGCCAGCCCCGGGAGGAGAGGATCCAGCGGATCGCCATGCCCTTGCCGGTGGCGGTGTGGCTGACGAGCGACTCCACCGGGTCCAGGCCGGCGGCGAGCAGCGCGGCGAGGTGCGCGTCGCCCCGGTGCTCGCGCAGCAGGGTCGCGGCGTGCCAGAACGCCAGGTGCGGTTCGTCGGGCACCGGAAGCTCCGCGTGGGCCGCGTACAGCGGCCGGGCGTGCGGGGTGCAGGCCTCGGTGGCGCGCAGCGCGAGCCGGGCCGCCTCCGCCATCTCCTCGGAGGCGATGATCTCCTCGCCGAGCAGCCGCCGCAGCGTCGCGTCCGCCGCCCGCAGCCGCGCGCCGAGCACCTGCTCGGGCGATGCGACGGACCAGACGGCGGGCACATGCGCAGCCACCAGGGCCGGGTTGAAGTTGTAGAAGGTCGCGGCGACGGTGCCCGCCCCCACGGCCCCGAAGGCGGCGGCCCGGGTGGCGAAGTAGACGGCGCTCCGGTCCTCGATGCCGAGCTTGCCCAACTCGGCGCCCAGGTCGGGGGAGAAGAAGAGGCACGAGTGCAGCGGGTTGACGGCGTTGTGACAGCGGCGTTCCGCGCGGGCCGGAAGAGTACTCATGCCTGCACGTTACCGACTGGTCGGTACGGCAGGGAACCCCGGGGCGCGCTGGAGCACCGGCCCGGAGCCGATGGCAGAAAAGGTGGGGTACCCGTCATTGCGGCCATCGCCGCCCGCCGCCCAGGATGGCAGGTGTGAAGCAGCGAACCGTGCCGGTCGTCCTCTTCGACGGCATCCAGAGCCTCGACGTGACCGGCCCGATGGAGGTCTTCGCCGGGGCCTCCCGGGCACCGGGCGTCTCCTACGACCTGCGGACCGCCTCGCTCGACGGCGGCTCCGTCCGGGCCACCGGCGGACTGACCCTGCTGCCCGACAGCAGCCTCGCCGAGGCATCCGTACCGCACACCCTGCTCGTCCCCGGCGGGCACGGCACCCGTGGCGCCCACCCGGAGCTGACCGACTGGCTGCGGGAGCACGCCCCTCGGGCCGAGCGGCTGGTCTCGGTGTGCACGGGCGCCCTGCTCCTGGCCGAAGCGGGCCTTCTGGACGGCCACCGCGTCACCACCCACTGGAACTACTGCGCCCAGCTGGCCCGCGACTTCCCCGAGGTCCAGGTCGATCCCGACCCGATCTTCGTACGGGACGGCAGGCTGGCCACCTCGGCGGGCGTCACCGCGGGCATCGATCTGGCGCTCGCGCTGGTCGAGGAGGACCACGGACGGGACATCGCGCTGACCCTCGCCCGCCACCTCGTGGTCTTCCTGCGGCGCCCTGGCAACCAGGCCCAGTTCAGCGTCCAGCTCAGCGCGCAGACGGCACAGCGCGAACCCCTGCGCGAGGTCCAGCACTGGATCACCGAGCACCCGGACGCGGATCTCGCCGTGGACGCCCTCGCGGCCCGCGCCCAGCTCTCACCCCGGCACTTCGCCCGCGCGTTCCGGGCGGAGACCGGTACGACACCGGGGCGGTACGTCGACCGCGTACGGCTGGAGCACGCCCGCAGGCTTCTGGAGGACACCTCCGACTCCGTCGCGCGGATCGCCCGCGCCAGCGGCTACGGCACACCGGAAGCCATGCGCCGCGCCTTCGTGAAGGCCCTGGCGACGGCCCAGGCCGAGTACCGCCGCCGATTCCGTACGCCCGAGCCCACCCTCTGAACAGCGCCGCCCGCCGATTCCGTACGCCCATGCCCACCCTCTGAACAGCGCCGCCCGCCACCCCGACCCACCGACCGAGAGGCAGCCCCGTGCAGATCGCCATCCCGCTCTTCGACCGCTTCACCGCCCTGGACGCGGTGGGACCCTACGAGATCCTCGGCCGCGCCCCCGGCGCCGAGGTCGTCTTCGTCGCCGAACGGACCGGCCCCGTGGCCAACGACAGCGGCAGCCTCGAACTCGTCGCCCACCGGACCCTCGCCGAGGTGCCGGCCCCCGACCTGGTGATCGTGCCGGGCGGTCCCGGACAGGGGGACCAGATGGAGAACGCCACCCTGCTCGGCTGGCTGCGCGCGGCCGACGCCACCACCACCTGGACGACCTCCGTCTGCACCGGCTCGCTGCTGCTGGCGGCGGCCGGACTGCTGACGGGCAGGCGGGCCACCTCGCACTGGCTGGCGCTGGAGGCCCTGGCGGAGTTCGGCGCCGAGCCGACGGGCGAGCGGGTGGTGTTCGACGGGAAGTACGTGACGGCCGCCGGCGTCTCCTCCGGCATCGACATGGGCCTCAGCCTGCTCGGCCGGATCGCGGGCGACGACGCCGCCCGCTCGGTGCAGCTGCTCACCGAGTACGACCCGCAGCCGCCCTACGACGCCGGGTCCCCCGCGAAGGCCCCGGCGGCCCTGGTCGAGGAGTGGCGCGCCCGCAGTCGCCACCTCACCCGGTAGACCCCTCGGTCCCCGTGGTGTAGGTGAAGCGCGGCGCGCGGCGCTCCAGGAAGGCGGCGACGCCCTCAGCGGTGTCGCCGCTGGAGCGCGCCTGACCGGCCCAGTACGCGTCCCGGTCCCGCCGCCCCGCCGCGACCTCCTTCGCCGCCGCCTGCGTCAGCTGGGAGCGCGAGCCCAGTACCCCCGCGTACGCCGCCACCCGCTCGTCCAGACCGCCGACCGGCAGCACCTCGTCCACCAGCCCGGTGCGCAGGGCCCGCTCCGTGTCGATCAGCTCGCCGGAGAAGAGCAGGTGTTTCGCGGCGGCCGGGCCGACCAGGGCGACCAGCCGCCGGGTGGAGGAGGACGGGTAGACGATGCCCAGCTTGGCCGGGGTGACGCCGAACAGCGCGCCCTCCTGTGCGAACCGCAGATCGCAGGCGGCCGCGAGCTGGCCACCGCCGCCCACGCAGTAGCCGCGCACCGCCGCGAGTGTCGGCCGGGGAAAGGCGGCCAGCGCCTCCTCGGCCGCCACCGCCAGCGCCTGGGCGTCCCCGGCGCTCTCCCGCAGCGTGGAGATGTCGGCCCCCGCACAGAAGGTGTCCCCGGCCCCCGTCAGCACCAGCACCCGGACCGCCGGGTCGCCGGCCAGCCGCTCCAGCAGCTCCGGCAGGCTCCGCCACATCGCGGCGGTCATCGCGTTGCGCTTGGCCTGATGGCTGATCACGACGGTGGCGACGCCGCCGTCGACGGAGCAGAGGAGCTGGGGTTCCGTACGGTCCATGCGCCGGATGCTATCCGCACGGTTCGAACCTATGATCAAGAAGGGGTCATCAAACGGACACGCACCGTGAGGAGCTGTCGATGAACGGACCCACCGCCACGGGCGGGAAGCCCGGCCGCACCGCCGAGGGCGGAAAGCTCAGCCGCAGTTTCGGCCGGCTCGTCCTGCTCGGCACGCTGCTGGTGATCGCGGGGATCATCGGCCTGATCCACACCGGCGTCGCCACCCTCACCTCGATGCTGCTCTTCGGCTGGCTGCTGCTGATCGGCGGCCTGGTCGGCCTGGCACACGCGATCGAGTCGCGCGGCACGAACTACTTCTGGCTCGGCGTCGTGGTCGCCGCCCTGAACCTCGCCGCGGGTGTGGTGGTGATCCGCCACCCGGAGGGCACCGCCGAGGCGCTGACCATGTTCGCCGCGTTGCTCTTCCTGACGGGCGGGGTGTTCCGGCTGGCCGGCAGTGTCGTCGTCCGTGGTCCGCAGATGGGGTGGACGCTGCTGCAAGGCGCCTTCGTGCTCCTGCTGGGCCTGCTGGTGCTGTTCGACTGGCCGCACAGCAGCCGGTACGTTCTGGGGGTCTTCTTCTCGCTGGCCCTGCTGTTCGACGGCCTCGGCCTCGTCGCCGTCGGGGTGGGCGGCCGGCGCATCGTCAGCATGGTCTCGGATCGGCTCGATGCGCCCGGCCCGGCTACGGACAGTCCGCCCAAGGCCCCGGAAGGCGGTCAGAAGTAGTCCACCACCCGGCGTTACCGCGCACCTTCGGTCAAATAGCGCCGATACGCAGCTATTTCCCATCAGTGGCACGGTACGGACCAAGCCGTTCCCAACACTCTTCACTCGACGGTCAGTGCAGTGCGAGTGAGAGCTGGTGCCGGACGATGGAGAGCCTCGGGAGTGCCCCTGCCGAACCCGTGTCGTACGAGGGGGTGTGGCGCTTCACCGCCCCCGCCGTCGATGTGTCCGTGCCGCAGGCCCGGCACGCCGTGCGCGACCTCCTCGGCCGTCAGGACGTGCCGATCGGGGAGGACATCCTCCACGGTCTGCTGCTGATCGTCTCGGAGCTGGTCACCAACGCCGTCAAGCACGCGGCGCTGCTCTCACCCGAACTCGCGGTCGAGGTGGCCATCGGGGCGGACTGGGTCAGGGTGTCGGTCGAGGACAGCCACCCCTACCGGCCCACCGCGCTGGAGACGGACTACGCGCAGACCGGCGGACGCGGACTCCTGCTGGTCAAGGAGATCACCGCCGAGGCGGGCGGGACCTGCGACGTAGAGCACACGGCGAGCGGCGGCAAGATCATCTGGGCGGCGCTGCCGTTGAAGACGCAGCTCTGACCGCCCCGTACGCGATCCGCCGACGGGTCACCAGCCGGCGGACTGCCCTGTCAGCTCACGGATCGCCGGCCGTGCCGCGTCCAGCACCGTCATGAACCAGGCGGAGAACGGGGCCCGCGCATGCCGCTCCGCGAGCTCCGCCGCCGTCACGAAGGCCGTCTCGCCGACCTCCTCCGGGTCCGGCCTCAGCGCCTCCTGCGCCATCCCCACGAACAGGTGGTTGAACTCCTGCTCCACCAGGCCCGAGGCCGGGTCCGGGTGGTTGTAGCGGACCGTGCCCGCCTCGGCGAGCAGCGAGGGCGCGATCCCCAGCTCCTCGTACGTACGGCGGGCGGCCGCCGCGAAGGGCGCCTCGTCCGGGTAGGGGTGTCCGCAGCAGGTGTTCGACCAGACGCCGGGGGAGTGGTACTTGCCGAGTGCCCTGCGCTGGAGCAGCAGCCGCCCCCGCTCGTCGAAGAGGAAGACGGAGAACGCGCGGTGCAGCTGCCCGGGGGCCTGGTGGGCCGCCAGCTTCTCCGCGGTGCCGATGGTGGTGCCGTTCTCGTCGACCAGTTCGAGCATGATCGCTTCTGCGGTGCCGTTCGACGAGCTGTCCGTCGCGGTGGCTGGTGTGGTCGGCATACCCATCCTTGTCTTTGGTCCCCGGCCTCGTGCGCCGGACCCCTCGAGTCCGGTCAAGTCTGCCGCACGAAAGCCGCTCGTCCGCACTGCGGGCCCGGGCATGTCCCGCCCCGCCGCGCCTCCGAGGGCCCGTCGTCGAGCGCGGCGGGCCGGACGGCCGTCGGAACCCGAAGGCCGCCGGACAGCGGATCATGCCCACGGGAACCGGAAGGGAATCGTCCAGGACCAGGGCCGTCAGTGACGTGACCGGGGCCGGGCGGCCGGGCATCTGCGCCGGTCCGTAGCGCGTCCACGAGGTCGGCCTCGTCCAGCGAGATCTCCCCAGCGCCGCCGCCGCGCCCCGCTCAGTGGCAAAGATGCGCCTCGTGCTCCGCGTGACCGCTCGGCTCCAGCTGGAAGGTGCAGTGCTCCACGTCGAAGTGGTCCCCCAGGCAGCCCTGCAGCTCGTGCAGCACCTTCTCGTGCCCTATCGAGTCGAGCATCTCCTGGCGCACCACCACATGGGCGGAGAGCACCGGCATCCCCGAGGTGATCGTCCAGGCATGCAGGTCGTGGACGTCCAGGACGCCGGGCAGCGCCGTGATGTGCGCCCGTACCTCCGCCATGTCCACGCCCTTGGGCGCCGCCTCCAGCAGCACGTTCAGGGTCTCCCGCAGCAGCTTCACCGTCCGGGGCACGATCATCAGGCCGATCACCAGCGAGGCGATCGGATCGGCGGCCTGCCAGCCGGTCCCCATGATGATGCCCGCCGCGATGATCACGGCGAGCGAGCCCAGGGTGTCGGCCAGCACCTCCAGATAGGCGCCCCGCACGTTGAGGCTCTCCTGCTGTCCGCGCGTCAGCAGCGAGAGCGAGACGACGTTGGCCACCAGGCCGACCGCGGCGAACGCGATGGCCAGGCCGCCCTTCGTCTCGGCCGGGGTGATGAACCGGTCGACCGCCTCGAAGATCAGGAAGCCGCCGACCCCCAGCAGCAGCACACAGTTGGCGAGCGCCGCCAGGATCTCGGCGCGGGCGAAGCCGAACGTGCGGTTCGGCCCGGCCGGCCGGTTGGCGAAGTGGATGGCGAGCAGCGCCATCCCGAGCCCCAGGGCGTCGGTGGCCATGTGGGCGGCGTCCGCGATCAGGGCCAGCGAGTCGGAGAGCACCCCGCCGACGATCTCCATGACCATCACGCCCAGCGTGATCCCCAGGGCGACCCGGAGCCTGCCCCGGTACGCGGCTGCCGCCGTGCCCGCCGGGGGAGGCCCGCCGTGCGTGTGCCCGTGATCGTGGCCAGCCCCCATGCGAAACGCCTCCAGGTCCCTACGGCAACGCCGGGGCGAAACCGCCCGACGTGGCCAGTGAACTACGGGTGGGGGGTATCGGGCAACACGGCACTGAACACCGTTGTCATCTGCTCTGACCTGCGGAAACGTTCCGCAGGTCAGAGCGCCGACGTGATCACGGACGCTGCTCGGCGCGGACCTCGGCCGTGCTCACGTCACCGGCGCCGACCCGTGCCTGCGGGTGGCGCAGGCACCAGCCCTCCCAGGCCGACTCCACCATCGAGCGGACGTCCCGGCGCGCCGTCCACCCCAGTTCCTGGACCATCCGGGCGTCCGACGCCACCGCCTTCGCCGCGTCCCCCGCCCGGCGCGGCTCCACCACCGGCTCCACCGCGTGTCCGGACACCTCGGCGATCACGTCGATCAGCTCCCGTACCGATACGCCCTCCCCCCGGCCGATGTTCAGCGTCAGATCGCCGGCCGCGCGCTCGGCCAGCTTCCGGGCCACCGCGAGGTGGGCCTCGGCCAGGTCGGCGACGTGGATGTAGTCGCGGACGCAGGTGCCGTCGGGCGTCGGGTAGTCGTCGCCGAAGATCCGGGGCGCCTCACCGCGGGTCAGCCGGTCGAAGACCATCGGGACGATGTTGAAGACGCCGGTGTCCGCCAGCTCGGGCCCCGCCGCGCCCGCCACGTTGAAGTACCGCAGGCAGGCGGTGGAGATCCCGTGCGCCTCGCCCGTCGCGCGCACCAGCCACTCCCCGGCGAGCTTGGTCTCGCCGTACGGGTTGATCGGCAGGCAGGGCGTCTCCTCGGTGATGAGGTCCACATCCGGTACGCCGTAGACGGCCGCCGACGAGGAGAACAGGAAGCGCCGCACGCCCGCCGCGACCACGGCCTCCAGCAGCACGCCCAGCCCGGCGACGTTCTCCCGGTAGTACAGCAGCGGCTTCTCCACCGACTCGTTGACCTGCTTCTTCGCCGCGAGATGCACCACACCGCTCACCGCGTGACCGGCGAGCACCCGGTCCAGCAGGGCCCGGTCCGAGGTCGAGCCCTCCACCAGCGTGACGGCTTGCGGCAGTCGGTCCACGAGGCCCGTCGAGCGGTCGTCGAGCACCACGACCCGCTCTCCCGCCGCGATCATGGACCGCGCCACGTGTGCCCCGATGTATCCCGCCCCGCCTGTGATCAGCCATGTCATGACGGCCACCCTAAGCGCCCCCCTGCCGGTGCTCCGACCCGCGGTTTGTGGGCCGGGGCCCCGATCGATGATGATGATCGGAGACGGAACCGGCTCGATCAGGTCCACCCGAACAGCGCGCGAACGGGTGGTGAACTCGGCCTTCCGTTCATCCGATAGCCTCAGCCGACACGCCGCCGGCCCGCCCCACGGCCGTGCTCCCGTGTGTCGTCCACCGTCAGTGCCAAGGAGTGAGTTCGTCTGTCGACCGCCATCCTCACCGGTACGCCGGTACCCGGGTCGCCGCTCGCGGACGATCTGAGGTCCCTGGGCTTCGACGTGCTCAGCGCCGTCGACGCCGGTGACGCCGCAGCACTCCTCGCCGCCGTCCCCGCGGGCCGCCGGGTCGCGCTCGTCGACCCCCGCTTCGTGGGCCATGTCCACGCGCTGCGGCTCGCGCTGACCGACCCGCGCTTCGCCGCCGCGACCGTCCCCGGAGCGCTCACCGCCCAGCCCGAGGCCCGCCCGGCCCTGCTGCGCGCGCTGCACCGCACCACGGCCGCCGTCGGCGCGGGCGCCCCCGTCGTCGAACCGGACGCCGACCCCGCGCCCGAGGACCGCACCGTCCCCGGCCGCATCGCCGTCGCGCTGGAGGCCGAGGGCACCGCCGTACAGCGCCCCGCCCTCGGCTCGCTCGTCGCCGCCGTGCCCACCGACCCCGAGCAGGAGGCCGCCGCTGTGGCCGGGCTCACCTCGGTCGACGACGAGGCGGTACGGCTGCGCGGCGCGGTCAAGGCCCACGACGGGTTCTTCACCACGTTCTGCATCAGCCCCTACTCCCGCTACATCGCCCGCTGGTGCGCCCGCCGCAGCCTCACCCCCAACCAGGTCACCACCGCGTCGCTGGTCACCGCGCTCATCGCGGCGGGCAGCGCTGCCACCGGCACCCGGGGCGGCTACATCGCCGCCGGGATCCTGCTCCTGGTCTCCTTCGTGCTGGACTGCACCGACGGGCAGCTGGCCCGCTACTCGCTGCAGTACTCCACGATGGGCGCCTGGCTGGACGCCACCTTCGACCGGGCCAAGGAGTACGCGTACTACGCCGGCCTCGCCATCGGTGCCGTACGCGGCGGCGACAGTGACGATGTATGGGCCCTGGCGCTGGGCGCGATGGTCCTCCAGGCCTGCCGCCATGTCGTGGACTTCTCGTTCAACGAGGCCAACCACGACGCCGTCGCCAACACCAGCCCCACCGCCGCCCTCTCCGACAAGCTCGACAGCGTCGGCTGGACCGTCTGGGCGCGCCGGATGATCGTGCTGCCGATCGGCGAGCGCTGGGCCATGATCGCGGTGCTCACCGCGTTCACCACCCCCCGCGTCGTCTTCTACGCCCTGCTCGTCGGCTGCGCCCTGGCCGCCTGCTACACCACCGCGGGCCGCCTCCTGCGTTCGCTGACCCGGAAGGCCGACCGTACCGACCGCGCCGCACAGGCCCTGGCGGACCTCGCCGACTCCGGCCCCCTCGCCCAGGCCGTCGCCGCCGTCGCACCCGGACCGCGGGGCGCGTTCACGGCCCCGGCTGTCGCCCTGCTCGGGACGCTGGTCATGGTCGGCGCTGCCCTCCTCCTCCCGTACGGCAGCTGGCTCACCGTCGCCGCGGCGGCCGGGTACGTCCTGCTCTCCGGCCTGGCCGTCGCCCGCCCGCTCAAGGGCGCGCTCGACTGGCTGGTGCCGCCGTTCTTCCGGGCCGCCGAGTACGTCACGATCCTCGTGCTCGCCGCCCGCAGCGACGTCCCCCACGCCGTTCCGGCGGCCTTCGGGCTCGTTTCGGCCGTCGCCTACCACCACTACGACACGGTGTACCGCATCCGCGGCGGTACCGGCGCGCCGCCCCGGTGGCTGGTGCGGACGATCGGTGGCCACGAGGGCCGTACCGCGCTGGTGGCCGTCCTCGCCGCCGTACTCACCCACGCCTCAGGCTTCACCACGGCTCTCACCGCCCTCGCGGTGGCCGTGGCTCTGGTGGTGCTCGTGGAGTCCATCCGCTTCTGGGTGTCCTCCTCCGCCCCCGCCGTACACGACGAAGGAGAACTCGCATGATCGGCCTCGTACTGGCAGCCGGTGCAGGACGACGTCTGCGCCCCTACACGGACACGCTCCCCAAGGCGCTCGTCCCTGTCGACGGCGACAGGACGGTCCTCGACCTCACGCTGGCCAACTTCGCGGAGGTCGGACTCACCGAGGTCGCGATCGTCGTCGGCTACCGCAAGGAAGCCGTCCACGCCCGGAAGGCCGAGCTGGAGGCGACGTACGGCGTCACCCTCACGCTCATCGACAACGACAAGGCCGAGGAGTGGAACAACGCCTACTCCCTGTGGTGCGCCCGGGACGTCATCAAGCGCGGTGTGATCCTCGCCAACGGCGACACCGTGCACCCGGTCTCCGTCGAGAGGACCCTGCTGGACGCCCGCGGCGAGGGCCGGAAGATCATCCTCGCCCTGGACACCGAGAAGAGCCTCGCCGACGAGGAGATGAAGGTCATCACCGAGGAGGGCAAGGGCGTCCGGCGCATCACCAAGCTGATGGACCCGGCCACCGCGACCGGTGAGTACATCGGCGTCACCCTCATCGAGCCCGAGGCCGCCGAGGAGCTCGCGGACGCGCTGAAGGCCACCTTCGAGCGCGACCCCGACCTCTACTACGAGGACGGCTACCAGGAGCTGGTCAACCGCGGCTTCACCGTCGACGTCGCCCCCATCGGCACCGTGACCTGGGTCGAGATCGACAACCACGACGACCTCGCCAAGGGCCGGGAGATCGCGTGCCAGTACTGACCCGGCTCATTCCGTCCCCGGTCGTCGTCGACATCCGGCGCGGCGCCATGGACGATCTGGCGGGTCTCCTGGCCGATCAGCGGATCTCCTCCTCGGGCAGGCTCGCCATCGCGATCAGCGACGGCTCCGGGCGCGCCCTGCGGGAGAGGCTCGCCCCGGACCTGCCGGGTGCCGACTGGTACGCCGTCGCCGACGGCACGATCGACTCCGCGGTGAAGCTCGCCGACGGCATCAAGGGCAACCGGTACGACGCCGTGGTGGGCCTCGGCGGCGGCAAGATCATCGACGTGGCGAAGTACGCCGCCGCGCGGGTCGGGCTGCCCATGGTCGCCGTCGCGACGAACCTCTCGCACGACGGCCTGTGCTCGCCGGTCGCCACCCTGGACAACGACAACGGGCGCGGCTCCTACGGGGTCCCCACCCCGATCGCCGTGGTCATCGACCTCGACGTGATCCGCGAGGCGCCCACCCGCTACGTCCGCTCCGGCATCGGCGACGCGGTCTCGAACATCTCCTGCGTCGCCGACTGGGAGCTGGCCCACGAGGTCAACGGCGAGGAGATCGACGGTCTCGCGGCGGCGATGGCCCGGCAGGCCGGCGAGGCCGTGCTGCGCCACCCCGGCGGCGTCGGCGACGACGCCTTCCTCAAGGTCCTGGCCGAGGGGCTCGTGCTCACCGGCATCTCGATGTCGGTCGCGGGTGACTCGCGTCCGGCGTCCGGCGCCTGCCACGAGATCAACCACGCCTTCGACCTGCTGTACCCCCAGCGGGCGGCCAGCCACGGCGAGCAGGTCGGCCTCGGCGCCTGCTTCGCCATGCATCTGCGCGGTGCCCGCCAGGAGTCTCTCCTGATGGCATCGGTACTGCGCCGCCACGGTCTGCCGGTCCTGCCCCAGGAGATCGGCTTCAGCGTCGACGAGTTCGTCAAGGCCGTCGACTACGCGCCGCAGACCCGCCCGGGACGCTTCACCATCCTGGAACACCTCAACCTGTCCACCGACCAGATCAGGGACGCGTACGCCGACTATGCGACGACCATCAGTAGCTGAACTCCGTCCGGTCGTGCACCCCCCGGGGGTGAAGGACCGGCGCAGCGGCGAGCACTGGGCCGGCCGCATGTACATGCGCGAGGTCTCCCTGCGCGTGGACCGCTACCTGGTGAACACCCGGGTCACCCCCGACCAGGTGACGTACGTGATGACGCTGGCCGGAGCCCTGGCCGCCCCGGCCCTGCTGGTGCCGGGCGTCTGGGGCGCCCTGCTCGGCGTGCTGATGGTCCAGCTCTACCTGCTCTTCGACTGCGTGGACGGCGAGCTGGCCCGCTGGAAGAAGCAGTACTCGCTCAGCGGGGTCTACCTGGACCGGGTCGCCGCCTACCTGTGCGACGCGGCGGTGCTCGTCGGCCTCGGCCTGCGGGCCGCCGACATCTGGGGCGAGGGCCGGATCGACTGGCTCTGGGCCTTCCTCGGGACCCTCGCGGCGCTCGGCGCGATCCTGATCAAGGCCGAGACGGACCTGGTCGGCGTGGCCCGCCACCAGGGCGGGCTGCCGCCGGTCAAGGAGGCGGCGTCCGAGCCGCGCTCCTCGGGCATGGCGCTGGCCCGCCGGGCGGCCGGGGCGCTCAAGTTCCACCGGCTGATCCTGGGGATCGAGGCCTCGCTGCTGATCCTCCTGGTGGCGATCCTGGACACCATCGGCGGCGACCTCTTCTACACCCGCCTGGCCACGGCGGTCCTGGCCGGCATCGCGCTGCTGCAGACCCTGCTGCACCTGGTGTCCGTCCTGGCCTCCAGCAGGCTGAAGTGATCCCTGCCATGAAACTGGGCGCGGTGATCATCACCATGGGCAACCGCCCCGACGAGCTCCGCGCCCTCCTCGATTCGGTCGCCGCGCAGGACGGTGACCGCGTCGAGGTCGTGGTGGTCGGCAACGGAGCCCCGGTCCCGGACCTCCCGGCCGGGGTGCGGACCGTGGAGCTGCCCGAGAACCTGGGCATCCCCGGCGGTCGCAATGTCGGCATCGAGGCGTTCGGCCCCGCCGGCGCGGACGTGGACGCCCTGCTCTTCCTGGACGACGACGGGCTGCTCCCGGGCCGGGACACCGCCGAGCTCTGCCGCCGGGCGTTCGAGACGGACCCGAAGCTCGGCATCATCACCTTCCGGATCGCCGACCCGGTCACGGGCGCCACCCAGCGCCGCCACGTACCCCGGCTCCGGGCGGCCGACCCGACGCGCTCCTCGCGCGTGACGACCTTCCTCGGCGGCGCCAACGCCGTACGCACCCAGGTCCTCGCCGAGGTCGGCACGCTGCCGGCGGAGTTCTTCTACGCCCACGAGGAGACCGACCTGGCCTGGCGGGCGCTGGACGCGGGCTGGATGATCGACTACCGCGCGGACATGGTGCTGAACCACCCCACCACCGCTCCCTCCCGGCACGCGGTCTACCACCGCATGGTGGCCCGCAACCGGGTCTGGCTGGCCCGCCGGAACCTGCCCGCCCCGCTGGTCCCCCTCTACGTGGGGGTCTGGCTGCTGCTGACCCTGGTCAGGCGCCCGTCGCCGCCCGCGCTGAAGGCGTGGTTCGGTGGTTTCCGGGAAGGCTGGTCGACGCCCTGCGGGCCTCGGCGCCCGATGAGGTGGCGTACGGTGTGGCGGCTGACGAGGCTGGGCCGACCTCCGGTCATCTGAGAGGCTTTCCTCTGAGAGCATGAGGCGTATTTTCTTTCCGGGACCTGTCCGCCTGAGCCGCGCCCGCGACTGGCTGCGCGTGAAGACGAGAGTTTCAACTTGTGAGTGACACGACCCACGACGGCGGGGTAGCCCTCGGGACCCCGCCGTCCGCCGACGAGGGCCTCGGCGCGGCCCAGCTGGCCGCCAAGTACGGCCTGACCGTGAGCGGCGCCCGGCCGGGGCTGTTCGCCTACATGAGACAGCTGTGGGGCCGGCGCCACTTCATCCTGGCCTTCTCCCGGGCGAAGCTGACCGCGCAGTACAGCCAGGCCAAACTGGGCCAGCTGTGGCAGGTGGTCACCCCCCTCCTGAATGCCGCTGTCTATTACCTGATCTTCGGACTGATCCTGGGGACCCGCGAGGGGATCTCCCACGACGTCTTCGTGCCGTTCCTGGTCACCGGCGTCTTCGTCTTCACCTTCACCCAGAGTTCGGTGATGGCGGGCGTCCGGTCGATCTCCGGAAACCTCGGACTGGTCCGGGCCCTGCACTTCCCCCGGGCCTCGCTCCCCATCTCCTTCTCGCTCCAGCAGCTCCAGCAGCTGCTCTTCTCGATGATCGTGCTGGTCGCGGTCGCCGTGATCTTCGGCAGCTACCCCTCGCTGTCGTGGTTCCTGGTGATCCCCGCCCTGATCCTCCAGTTCTTCTTCAACACCGGCCTCGCCCTGATCATGGCGCGGCTCGGTGCCAAGACCCCCGACCTCGCCCAGCTGATGCCGTTCGTCATGCGGACCTGGATGTACGCCTCGGGCGTCATGTTCTCCATCCCGGTGATGCTCAAGGACAAGCCGTCCTGGATCGCCGACGTGCTGCAGTACAACCCGGCGGCGGTCTACATGGACCTGGTCCGCTTCGCCCTGATCGACGGGTACGGCTCCGAGAACCTGCCGGACCACGTCTGGGCGGTGGGCCTCGGCTGGGCCGTGCTGCTGGGCGTGGTGGGATTCGTGTACTTCTGGAAGGCAGAGGAACGGTACGGCCGTGGCTGAGGACAACACGCAGGGACGGATTCCCACGGTCATCGCGGACGATGTCCACATCGTCTACCGGGTCAACGGCAGCGCCGGCGGCCGGGGCAGCGCCACCGCGGCGCTGAGCCGGATGGTGCGCCGGGGCAAGGGCGAGCCGCGCGGGGTCAGGAAGGTGCACGCCGTGCGCGGCGTCTCCTTCACCGCCTACCGCGGTGAGGCCATCGGCCTCATCGGCACCAACGGCTCCGGCAAGTCGACGCTGCTGCGGGCCATCGCCGGCCTGCTGCCGACCGAGTCCGGCCACGTCTACACCGACGGCCAGCCCTCGCTGCTCGGCGTCAACGCGGCGCTGATGAGTGACCTCACCGGCGAGCGCAACGTGGTGCTGGGCGGTCTGGCCATGGGCATGACCCGGGACGAGATCCGCGAGCGCTACCGTGAGATCGTCGACTTCTCCGGCATCAACGAGAAGGGCGACTTCATCACCCTGCCGATGCGGACGTACTCCTCCGGCATGGCGGCGCGCCTGCGCTTCTCCATCGCCGCCGCGAAGAACCACGACGTTCTCATGATCGACGAGGCGCTGGCCACCGGTGACCGCAAGTTCCGCATCCGCTCCGAGGAGCGGATCCGCGAACTCCGCAAGGAGGCCGGCACCGTCTTCCTGGTCAGCCACAACAACAAGTCGATCCGGGACACCTGCGACCGGGCGCTCTGGCTGGAGAAGGGCGAGCTCCTGATGGACGGCCCCACCGAGGAAGTCCTCAAGGCGTACGAACGAGAGACCGGCAAGTAGCCCTGAGACCCCCTGTGGCCCCCGCCGGACCGCTGCCGGCGGGGGCCGCCGCGGTGTCCGGGCCGGGGGCGCTCCACCCCGCCGCACCCGTGTGAGCTGTACAACGTAAGCTGTAGCGGTGCTGATTCATGGCAAGTAGGGCGATACGCCCCGGCGCTCCGCCCGCTGTGCCGCAGTGCACTCGGAAGAACGAGCGGCGTGTCCGAAAAGGGATGTTTTGGGTCAGCAGTGTAGAACGGGAGATGTGACGGCAATGACGGAAGATCTCCAGCTCCGACGTGGTTTCGCCGTCCCCGCGCCGGGCGGTCGGCAGTGACCCCCACGCCACAGGCGCGTACCGGTGACGCCACGCTCGGCAAGGTCGCGGACGAGAACTTCCCCGTGGCCCCCTTCTTCCTGCCCCGCGCCTGGCGCGACGACCTGATGGCCGTCTACGGCTACGCCCGGCTCGTCGACGACATCGGCGACGGCGACCTCGCCCCCGGCGGAGCCGACGCCCGCCACCTGGGCCTGGAGCCGGAACAGAGCGACGACCGCCTCGCCATGCTCGACGCGTTCGAGAGCGACCTGCACCGGGTCTTCGCCACCACCGGCCAGGAGCCGCGCCACCCCCTGCTGCGCGCCCTGCGCCCCACCGTGCGGCGCCGCGCGCTCACCCCCGAACCCTTCCTCGGCCTGATCGAGGCCAACCGGCAGGACCAGAAGGTCCGCCGCTACGCCACCTACGCGGAGCTCGCCGCCTACTGCGAGCTCTCCGCCAACCCGGTCGGCCGCCTGGTCCTCGCCCTCACCGGCACCACCAGCCCGGAACGCGTACGCCGCTCCGACGCGGTCTGCACCGCGCTCCAGATCGTCGAGCACCTCCAGGACGTCGCCGAGGACCTCGGACGCGACCGGATCTACCTGCCCGCCGAGGACATGGACCGCTTCCGGGTCGCCGAAGCCGACCTGGCCCGGCCGTCCGCGGGCGCCTCGGTCCGCGCCCTGATCGCCTACGAGTGCGAGCGCGCGAGCGAACTGCTGAACGACGGCATCCCCCTGGTGGGCAGTGTCGACGGCAGACTCAGGCTCCTCCTCGCCGGCTTCGTCGGCGGCGGGCGCTCCGCCCTCACAGCGATCTCGGCCGCCGGGTTCGACGTACTGCCGGGGCCGCCCAAGCCCACCAAGCCCAGCATGCTGCGCGAAGTCGCAGTCGTCCTGCGAAGAGCGCGTAGAGAGGGGTGAGCCGGAACGTGGAGGGACAGACCACGCCCATGTCACCGCCGGTACAGGCCGCATACAGTTACTGCGAGGCCGTCACCGGACACCAGGCCCGGAACTTCGCCTACGGCATCAGGCTGCTGCCGAACGAGAAGCGGCAGGCCATGTCGGCCCTGTACGCCTTCTCCCGCCGGGTCGACGACATCGGCGACGGCGAGCTGGACCCGGGGACCAAGCGGAGCCGGCTGGAGAGCACCCGCGAGCTGCTCGACCGGATCAGGCACGGCAAGGTCGAGGAGGACGACACCGACCCGGTGGCCGTCGCACTCGCCGACGCCGCCCGCCGGTTCCCGCTGCCGCTGGAGGGCCTCGACGAACTGATCGACGGCGTCCTGATGGACGTCCGCGGCGCCACGTACGAGACCTGGGACGACCTGAAGACCTACTGCCGGTGCGTCGCCGGCGCCATCGGACGCCTCAGCCTCGGCGTCTTCGGTACGGAACCGGGCGCACCCGGCGCCGAGCGCGCCCCGGAGTACGCCGACACCCTCGGCCTCGCTCTCCAGCTCACCAACATCCTGCGCGACGTCCGCGAGGACGCCGGCAACGGCCGCACCTACCTCCCCGCCGACGACCTGGCCAAATTCGGCTGCTCCGCCGGATTCCACCGGTCCACCCCGCCGCCCGGCTCCGACTTCACCGGCCTCATCCACTTCGAGGTGCGCCGGGCCCGCGCCCTGTTCGCCGAGGGCTACCGCCTCCTGCCGATGCTGGACCGCCGCAGCGGCGCCTGTGTCGCCGCCATGGCCGGGATCTACCGCCGCCTCCTGGACCGGATCGAGCGCGACCCGGAGGCCGTACTGCGCGGCCGGGTCTCGCTGCCCGGCCACGAGAAGGCGTACGTCGCGGTGCGCGGCCTCTCCGGCCTCGACGCCCGCCATGTCTCGCGGCTGACCTCCAGGGGGCGGGCCTGATGCGCTCCGGCAGCCCCGGTGCCCGGTCGACCCTCCGGTGGCCCCGCGCGTCCACGCCTGCGACGATCGCATCCGGGACAGCCCGGCGATCGGTGACGACCCGGCGAGAGGGGCAGGCATGAGCGACGAGACCCCGCGCCCCGTCGCGGTCGTCGTCGGAGGAGGACTCGCCGGCATCACGGCGGCCCTCCGCCTCGCCGATTCCGGCCTCGACGTGACCCTGCTCGAAGGGCGGCCCCGCCTCGGCGGCCTCGCCTTCTCCTTCCAGCGCGGCGACCTCACCGTCGACAACGGCCAGCACGTCTACCTGCGCTGCTGCACCGGCTACCGCTGGTTCCTCGACCGTGTCGACGGCACCCACCTCGCCCCCCTCCAGGACCGCCTGGACGTCCCCGTCCTGGACGTCGGACGGGAGGCCGGACCGCGCCTGGGACGGCTGCGGCGCACCGAGCTGCCCGTACCGCTGCACCTCGCCGGCGGCCTCGCGGCCTACCCGCACCTCTCCCTCGCCGAGAAGGCGGGCGTGGGCCGCGCCGCCCTCGCACTCGGCCGCCTCGACCCCGCCGACCCGGCGCTCGACCGCGTCGACTTCGCCACCTGGCTGCGGCAGCACGGCCAGTCGGAGCGCACCATCGAGGCGCTGTGGGACCTCGTCGGTGTCGCCACCCTGAACGCCACCGCCCCCCACGCCTCCATGGCGCTCGCCGCCAAGGTCTTCAAGACCGGCCTGCTCTCCGAGCCCGGCGCCGCCGACATCGGCTGGGCCACCGTCCCCCTCGGCGAGCTGCACGACACCCTCGCCCGCAAGGCCCTGGACACCGCGGGCGTCCGCACCGAGCTGCGCGCCAAGGTGGGGTCCCTGACCCGCACCGAGGACGGCCGCTGGAGCGTCGAGAGCGCGGGGGAGCGGATCACCGCCGACACCGTCGTCCTCGCCGTACCGCAGACCGAGACGCACGACCTGCTGCCCGCCGGTGCCCTGGACGAGCCGGGCCTGCTCCTGGCCATCGACCACGCGCCCATCCTCAACGTGCACGTCGTCTACGACCGCAAGGTGCTGCGCCGCCCCTTCTTCGCCGCGATCGGCTCCCCGGTCCAGTGGGTCTTCGACCGTACGCACTCCTCGGGGCTGACGGGCCCCGGGCAGTACCTCGCGGTCTCCCAGTCCGCCGCGCAGGACGAGATCGACCTGCCCGTCGCCGAGCTGCGGACCCGCTACCTGCCCGAGCTGGAGCGGCTCCTGCCCGCCGCCCGCGGCGCGGGCATCCGGGACTTCTTCGTGACCCGGGAGCGCACCGCCACCTTCGCGCCCGCCCCGGGCGTCGGCCGGCTGCGCCCCGGCCCCCGTACGCGGGTGCCCGGACTGCACCTGTCGGGCGCCTGGACCGCCACGGGCTGGCCCGCGACGATGGAGGGTGCCGTGCGCAGCGGCTTCCAGGCCGCCGACGCGGCCCTCCACGACCTCGGCCGCCCGCACGGACATCCGCTGCGGGAGGCGGCATGAGCAGTACCACCGGAACAAGAGGAGAGTCAGTGACCCCGGCGAATCCGGCTTTTGACACCGTGGCGCAGACCACGGACGTCACCACGCTTCTGGAGCGCGGACGAGCCCTGTCAGCGCCGGTGCTGCGCGCTGCCGTGGACCGGCTGGCGCCGCCCATGGACACCGTCGCGGCCTACCACTTCGGCTGGATCGACGCCGAGGGGCGGCCCTCGGACGGTGACGGCGGCAAGGCCGTGCGCCCCGCGCTCGCCCTGCTGTCGGCCGAAGCGGCGGGCGCCCCCGCCGAAGCGGGCGTCCCCGGCGCCGTGGCCGTCGAACTCGTGCACAACTTCTCGCTGCTGCACGACGACCTGATGGACGGCGACGAGCAGCGCCGCCACCGCGACACCGTGTGGAAGGTGCACGGCCCCGCCCAGGCGATCCTGGTCGGCGACGCGCTCTTCGCCCTCGCGTACGACGTCCTGCTGGAGCTCGGCACGGTCGAGGCGGGCCGCGCGGCCCGCCGGCTGACCTCGGCCACCCGCAAGCTCATCGACGGACAGGCCCAGGACATCTCCTACGAGCACCGCGAGCGGGTCACCGTCGAGGAGTGCCTGGAGATGGAGGGCAACAAGACCGGCGCCCTGCTGGCCTGCGCGGTCTCCATCGGTGCGGTGCTCGGCGGCGCCGACGACCGCACCGCCGACACCCTGGAGGCGTACGGCTACCACCTGGGCCTCGCCTTCCAGGCCGTCGACGACCTGCTCGGCATCTGGGGCGACCCCGAGGCCACCGGCAAGCAGACCTGGAGCGACCTGCGCCAGCGCAAGAAGTCCCTCCCGGTCGTCGCCGCGCTCGCCGCGGGCGGCCCGGCCTCCGAGCGGCTCGGCGAACTGCTGGCCGCCGACGCCAAGAGCAATGACTTCGACAGCTTCTCCGAGGAGGAGTTCGCCGCCCGCGCGGCGCTCATCGAGGAAGCGGGCGGCCGTGAGTGGACCGCCCAGGAGGCCCGCCGCCAGCACGCGGTCGCCATCGAGGCGCTGCACGGTGTCGACATGCCGCACCAGGTGCGGGCGCAGCTCACCGCGCTCGCCGACTTCGTGGTGGTGCGGAAGCGGTGATCAGCACCCGTATATGACTCGCAGTCGCCGGCCGGCGCCCTGAACGGGGGCGTCGGCCGACGGAGACCCCAGCACAGCAGAGAAACCACTGCACGTAAGGGGAAGCTCATGACAGCGACGACCGACGGATCCACCGGAGCCGCGAACCTCACCGCGGTCCCGGTGGCACATCCGGCCGACACGACCACCGCCGCGGACGACGTGCTCGCCGCCGCGCGGCGGGCCGCGGAACGCTCCGTGGCGCACCTCCTGGGCAGACAGGACGAGCAGGGCTGGTGGAAGGGCGACCTGGCCACCAACGTCACGATGGACGCCGAGGACCTGCTCCTGCGTCAGTTCCTCGGGATCCAGGACCCTCGGACCACCCGGGCCGCCGCCCTCTTCATCCGGGGCGAACAGCTCGGTGACGGCACCTGGAACACCTTCTACGGCGGACCGAGCGACCTCTCCGCCACCATCGAGGCGTATGTGGCCCTGCGGCTGGCCGGGGACGGACCCGACGAGCCGCACATGGCCCGCGCCTCCGCCTGGATCAGGGAGCAGGGCGGCATCGCGGCCGCCCGCGTCTTCACCCGGATCTGGCTGGCCCTGTTCGGCTGGTGGAAGTGGGACGACCTCCCCGAACTCCCGCCCGAGATCATGTTCTTCCCCACGTGGGTCCCGCTCAACATCTACGACTTCGGCTGCTGGGCGCGCCAGACCATCGTTCCCCTGACCATCGTCTCCGCGAAGCGCCCCGTGCGGCCCGCGCCCTTCACCCTGGACGAGCTGCACACCGATCCCGCCGAGCCGAATCCGCCCAGGAAGCTTGCCCCGGCGGCCAGTTGGGACGGCCTGTTCCAGCGCCTGGACAAGGGGCTGCACCTCTACCACAAGGTCGCCCCGCGCCCGCTGCGCCGGATCGCGATGAACGTGGCGGCCCGGTGGATCGTCGAGCGCCAGGAGAACGACGGCTGCTGGGGCGGCATCCAGCCCCCGGCCGTCTACTCCGTCATCGCCCTGCACCTGCTCGGTTACGACCTCGACCACCCGGTGATGCGCGCCGGACTGGCCTCGCTTGACCGGTTCGCCGTCCACCGCGAGGACGGCGCCCGGATGGTCGAGGCCTGCCAGTCGCCCGTCTGGGACACCTGCCTGGCGACCATCGCCCTGGTCGACGGCGGACTCAGACCCGACCACCCGGCACTGGTGAAGGCCGCCGACTGGATGCTGGCAGAGGAGATCACCCGGCCCGGAGACTGGTCCGTACGCAGACCCGAACTCGCCCCCGGTGGATGGGCGTTCGAGTTCCACAACGATAACTACCCGGACATCGACGACACCGCCGAAGTCGTCCTGGCGCTGCGCCGGGTGCACCACCCCGAGCCCGCCCGGGTGGAAGCGGCCATCGAGCGCGGGGTGCGCTGGAACCTCGGGATGCAGTCCCGCAACGGGGCCTGGGGCGCGTTCGACGCCGACAACACCAGCTCCTTCCCCAACCGGCTGCCCTTCTGCGACTTCGGCGAGGTCGTCGACCCGCCGTCGGCCGACGTCACCGGCCATGTCGTGGAGATGCTCGCCGTCGAGGGGCTCGGCCGCCACCCCCGTACGCAGCGGGGCATCGAGTGGCTGCTCGCCGAACAGGAGCCGTGCGGCGCCTGGTTCGGCCGCTGGGGCGTCAACTACGTCTACGGCACCGGGTCGGTGGTGCCCGCCCTGGTCGCCGCCGGACTGCCCACCGCACACCCCGCGATCCGCCGTGCGGTGACCTGGCTGGAATCCGTGCAGAACGACGACGGCGGCTGGGGCGAGGACCTGCGCTCGTACACGGAGGAGAAGTGGATCGGGCACGGTGAGTCCACCGCGTCCCAGACCGCCTGGGCCCTGCTCGCCCTGCTCTCGGCGGGCCGCCGCGACAGCCGGGCCGTCGCCCGCGGGGTCACCTGGCTGACCGAGGCGCAGCAGGCCGACGGCTCCTGGGACGAGCCCTATTTCACCGGCACCGGCTTCCCCTGGGACTTCTCCATCAACTACCACCTGTACCGCCAGGTCTTCCCCCTCACGGCACTCGGGCGCTACGTGTACGGCGACCCGTTCGCCGACCGTACAGGCGCGGCCAAGGGCGCCTGATGGCCGGCGCACCGGGGTCCACGGCCCCCCAGGCACCGCTGCTCGTCGCCTGCGCACTGGGCATCGAGCAACTGGCCCTGCGCAGCGGGAAGCGCCCCGGGGGACCGGTGCGGGTCCTGCGGACCGGCATGGGTCCCCGGGCGGCGGAGGCGGCTGTGGCCCGGCTCCTCGCCCCCGGCGGCCTACCGGACGCCGCCGTCATCGCCTCGGGCTTCTGCGCCGGTCTCGCCCCCGGGATGCACCCCGGGGACCTGGTCGTCGCCGAGGAGACCCGGGACGCGGACGGCGCCACCCCGTGCACCGGCACCGGGCTGCTGGTCGCCGCCCTGTCCAGGGCCGCCCCCGGCCGCCGGGTCCACACCGGTCCGCTGACCGGCTCCGACCACGTCGTACGCGGCCCCGAGCGGGCCGCGCTGCGGTCCACCGGGGCCATCGCGGTGGACATGGAGTCCGCCGCGACGCTGCGCACCGCCCTGTGCCATGGACCGCGCCCGGTTGCGGCCGTCCGGGTGGTCGTGGACGCTCCAGAGCATGAGCTCGTCCGGATCGGCACGGTACGCGGTGGAATATCAGCCTTCCGTGTTCTCCGTGCCGTCCTGCCCGCTTTCCATGAATGGCACCGCTCTTCACTGCTCCCCAGGAGGTGAGCCAGATGGCCATGCCGCTCCGCCAGTCCATCAAGGTCGCGACGTATCTCTTCGAACAGAAGCTCCGCAAGCGTGAGAAGTTCCCGCTGATCGTCGAGCTGGAGCCGTTGTTCGCTTGCAACCTCGCCTGCGAGGGGTGCGGGAAGATCCAGCACCCGGCCGGTGTCCTGAAGCAGCGCATGCCGGTCGCGCAGGCCGTGGGCGCGGTGCTCGAATCCGGTGCCCCCATGGTCTCCATCGCCGGTGGCGAGCCGCTGATGCATCCGCAGATCGACGAGATCGTGCGCCAGCTCGTAGCGAAGAAGAAATACGTCTTCCTCTGCACCAACGCGATGCTCATGCGCAAGAAGCTCGACAAGTTCACCCCGTCGCCCTATTTCGCCTTCGCCGTGCACATCGACGGACTGCGTCAGCGGCACGACGAGTCGGTCGCCAAGGAAGGCGTCTTCGACGAGGCCGTCGCGGCGATGAAGGAGGCCAAGCGGAGGGGCTTCCGCGTCACCACCAACTCCACGTTCTTCAACACCGACACCCCGCAGACCATCATCGAGGTCCTCAACTACCTCAACGACGACCTCAAGGTCGACGAGATGATGATCTCGCCCGCCTACGCGTACGAGAAGGCGCCCGACCAGGAGCACTTCCTCGGCGTCGACCAGACCCGCGAACTCTTCAAGAAGGCCTTCGCGGGCGGCAACCGGGCCCGCTGGCGGCTCAACCACTCACCGCTCTTCCTGGACTTCCTGGAGGGCAAGGCGGACTTCCCCTGCACCGCGTGGGCGATTCCCAACTACTCGCTCTTCGGCTGGCAGCGCCCCTGCTACCTGATGAGCGACGGCTACGTACCGACGTACCGTCAGCTCATCGAGGAGACCGACTGGAGCAAGTACGGCCGGGGCAAGGACCCGCGCTGCGCCAACTGCATGGCGCACTGCGGCTACGAACCCACAGCGGTCCTCGCCACCATGGGGTCGCTCAAGGAGTCGCTGCGCGCGGCGCGGGAGAGCGTCGGCGGCAACCGGTGACGGACGGCGGGCCGAAGGGCTTCGACCTGAAACGGCTCCTCGCGGAGCGCGGGGCCGAGCGGTACGAGCTGCACGCGCGCCACCTCAACCACCAACTGCCGCGCATGCTGCACACCATCGGCTTCGACAAGGTCTACGAGCGGGCCGAGGGCGCCTACTTCTGGGACGCGGAGGGCAACGACTACCTCGACATGCTCGCCGGGTTCGGCGTGATGGGTATCGGCCGGCACCACCCGGTCGTCCGCAAGGCCCTGCACGACGTGCTCGACGCCCAGCTCGCCGACCTCACCCGTTTCGACTGCCAGCCGCTGCCCGGGCTGCTCGCCGAGAAGCTGCTCGGCCACAGCCCGCACCTGGACCGCGTCTTCTTCGGGAACAGCGGTACGGAGGCGGTCGAGACGGCGCTCAAGTTCGCCCGGTACGCCACCGGGAAGCCCCGCGTCCTGTACTGCGCCCACGCCTTCCACGGGCTGACCACCGGCTCGCTCTCGGTCAACGGCGAGAGCGGCTTCCGGGACGGCTTCGCCCCGCTGCTGCCCGACACCCCGATCGCGCTCGGCGACCTGGACGCGCTGCGCCGGGAGCTGAGGCGCGGGGATGTCGCCGCCCTGGTCGTCGAGCCGATCCAGGGCAAGGGGGTGCACGCCGCGCCGCCGGGCTTCCTGCGCGAGGCACAGGAACTGCTGCACCGGCACCAGGCGCTGCTGATCGCCGACGAGGTGCAGACCGGACTGGGCAGGACCGGGGACTTCTACGCCTACCAGCACGAGGAGGGAGTCGAGCCCGACCTCGTCTGCGTCGCCAAGGCGCTCTCCGGCGGCTATGTTCCGGTCGGCGCGACGCTCGGCAAGGACTGGATCTTCCGCAGGGTCTACTCCTCGATGGACCGGGTCCTCGTCCACTCCGCGAGCTTCGGCTCCAACGCCCAGGCCATGGCGGCGGGGCTCGCGGTGCTCACGGTGATGGAGGACGAGGAGACGGTGGCGAACGCCCGGCGCACCGGAGATCTGCTGCGGGAGCGCCTGACGGCACTGGTGGACCGCTACGAGCTGCTGCACGAGGTGCGCGGGCGCGGGCTGATGATCGGCATCGAGTTCGGCCGGCCCGCCTCGCTGAAGCTCCGCGGCCGCTGGACCATGCTCCAGGCGGCCCGCAAGGGACTCTTCGCCCAGATGGTCGTGGTGCCGCTGCTGCGGAAGCACCGCATCCTCACCCAGGTCTCCGGCGACCACCTGGAAGTGATCAAGCTGATCCCGCCACTGATCATCGGGGAGGCGGAGGTGGACCGCTTCGTATCGGCGTTCACGGAGGTCATGGACGACGCGCACAGCGGCGGCGGCCTGATGTGGGACTTCGGCCGGACGCTGGTCAAGCAGGCCGTGGCCAACCGCTGACCGCTGATTTTGCCTCCCGGGCAAATAGTTTGCCCGGGAGGAAAGTTCCTGGCCCAATGGAGGCATGAACCCTCCGGACGAAGGGGCGGCCGGCGAACTCCCCGGCGTCGCACCCCGCCTGCGCGATCTGCGCCGGGGCCGCGGTCTCACCCTGGAGACCGCCGCCCAGCGGGCCGGACTCTCCCCGGCCCACCTCTCCCGGCTGGAGACGGGCCGCAGGCAGCCCTCGCTGCCCATGCTGCTCGGCCTGGCCCGCATCTACGGTACGACGGTCTCCGAGCTGCTCGGCGAGCAGCCGCCCGAGCGGGAGGCGGTCATCCGGGGCGGCGCCTTCGAGGGCGCCGAGGCCGACGGCTGGATGTACCGCCGGACGGGCGGTTCCGGCCGCGCCATGCAGGCGCTGCGGGTCCGCGTACCGTACGGCGCCCAGGGCGATCTGGTCCGGGTGCACCCCGGTGAGGAGTGGCTGTACGTCCTCGGCGGGCGGCTGCGGGTCGCGCTGGGGGAGACCGTGCACGATCTGGACCCCGGCGACAGCGCCCACTTCGACTCGCTCACCCCGCACCGGATCGCGGCCCTGGACCGCGGCGGGGCCGAGCTGCTCTTCGTCCACTCCCTGCTGCAGAGCCCCGCGGCCGAGCTCTGCCTCGGCAACGCACTGCGCGCGCGTTGACCCCTTCGTTCCCCCGGCCGCGAGGCCGGCAGAGAGGACCGTCATGTCCGATTCCGAGCACTACGACCCGCTGAGCCCGCGGCGTCCCAGGACCACGCGGGACTCGCAGGAGCGCCGGATGCCGCGCGGTCTCGTGATCAGGCTGCTGGCCTACCTGGTGGTCGGCCATGTGATCGCGGCCTTCCTCTACCTGCTCTTCATGGTGGCAGGGGCCGAGTGAGCGTCCGGCCTGCCGATCAGCCCTGGTCGAGCAGCCGCTCGCGCAGCCGCTCCCGGGTCACGGAGGAGACGTTCAGCCCCTCCGCCAGGTAGCGGTCCGTCGTTCCCCAGGTCTCGTCGATGGCCGCGAACGCCGCCGCCAGGTAGGAGGCCTGCGCTCCGAAGAGCGGGTTCAGGAGCTCCATCACCTCGGCGGACATCCCGGTCTCGGACATGTCCGAGCGCTTCACCTTGTACCGGCGGTGGGGGTCGTTGGACTTGAGGTAGTCCGCCTCGATCGCCTCGCGCTCGACGCCGACCGCGAGCAGCGAGACCGCGATCGACAGACCGGCCCGGTCCTTGCCCGCAGCACAGTGCATGAGGGCGGGCACGCTGTCCTCCGCCAGGGCGTGCAGCACCCGGCTGTGCTCGGCCGTGCGGTCCACGATGGTCGACCGGTACATGTGGATCATGCGCTCGGTGCCCTTGCCGTTCGCCAGGATCGAGCGCAGCTGCTCGATGTTCCCGTCGCGCACCAGCCGCCAGAACTCGGCTCCGTCGGCCGGGTCGGAGAGCGGAATGCTGACATTGCGGACACCGGCCAGCTCGACGTCGTACCCGTCGAGCTGGTGGTCGGCGGAGTTGCGGAAGTCGAAGACGGTGTGCAGCCCGAGCCCGCCGAGGAAGAGCGCGTCCTCGGCGGTGGCGTGCGCCAGGTGGCCGCTGCGGTAGAGCCGGCCGAAGGCGGTGCGCCGCCCGTCCGTGGTGGGGAGCCCACCCACGTCGCGGAAGTTGCGGACTCCGGTCAGTGCGGTCTCGGTCGGCGGGACCTGCGGCACCTGCTGCGTCACGGTGGCTCCTGGAATCTCTGCGTCGGCGCCGCTCTCCGGCGAGGGCGCCCCTGCGACGATACGACATCGGTTCACCAGGCAACCATCAGTGCGCTGACCGGGCGTCAGATGTGGCGCGGGTGCCATGTCCGTATTGGTGTATTTCGCAGAACATGCCCCACTAATGGGGGAGATGGGATTCCCCGGGTGAGCGGGATCATATCCGTGACGGACCGTGGCGGTGGCGCCCGGGCGTTTTCCCGGTATCCGTACGGAAAGCCAAGATCCGTAATCCACGGAGTGTGACGGGAAATCCGGAGCGAAATTGAATCGACCATTCCGGGGTGCATCCGAGGGCTTGTTCCCGTCGTCCTGACTCGTTTACGGTCACCGTCAATCCGGACGGACCGCCTAATCCTGCCGCCGCCCGGAATTCGCATCCACCCACTCACGCGTGGCAGGAGCGGGGGAACCAGGTAAGCCGCCGGCCCGGAGCGATCCGGACCGGCTCGGGGTGAAGTCGCCATCCGGCGGCCGGGCATCTCCAGCTCGAACCCGACAGCTCACCTCGCAGGCGCCGGAGAGGAACCACCCCATGCCCGCAAAGGGTAAGCACCGTCGTCCCAAGTCCGGCCCGATCCACCGCGGCGTCCTCGCCGCGGGCACCGGCGGAGCCGTACTCGCCCTCCCGCTGATGGGCGCCACCGGCGCGCACGCCGCGGAGAAGGCGGCCCCCGCCGCCGCCTCGGCCGCCGCTCAGTCCGCGCCGCAGGCCGCGCCCGTCAAGGCGAAGGCCGCCCCGAAGACGTACTCCGTCGTCTCCGGTGACTACCTCGCCAAGATCGCATCCGAGCACCAGGTCAAGGGCGGCTGGCAGAAGCTGTACCAGGACAACCGCTCGACCGTCGGCGAGAACCCCAGCCTGATCTTCCCGGGCATGAAGCTCACCCTCGGCGCCAAGGCGTCCGGCTCCGCCGCGCCTTCGGAGGCCAAGGAGTCCGCTCCGGCTCCCAAGGCCGCCCCGAAGAAGGCCGAGCCGGCCCCCGAGGCCGCCCCGAAGAAGGCTCCGAAGGCGGACACCGCATCGGCCGACGACTCCGGCACCTCCGCGCAGACCGGCTCCTCCGAGGCCAACGGCTCCGGCTGGTCGGCACCGCTGGCCAGCCCCAACGTCACCACCCAGTACCGTGCCTCCGGCGCCAGCTGGTCCAGTGGCTACCACACCGGCTCGGACTTCCAGGCCGCCTCCGGTACCCCTGTCCTCGCCATCGGACCGGGCACCGTGGTCTCGGCCGGCAACAGCGGCTCGTACGGCAACGAGGTCGTCATCCAGCACGAGGACGGCATGTACTCCCAGTACGCCCACCAGTCCTCGCTCAACGTCTCGGTGGGCCAGACCGTCACCGGCGGCCAGCAGATCGGCCTCTCCGGCTCCACCGGCAACTCCACCGGCCCGCACCTCCACTTCGAGGTCCGCACCGGCCCGAGCTACGGCTCGGACGTCGACCCGATCGCCTACCTGCGAGCGCACAACGTCTCCCTCTGACCCGAGGGCAGCGATAAGTGATCGGGGGGCGGTGCGCGGCGGCGCACCGCCCCTCCGCTTATTCCGGCTTTACCGAAACCTGACCGGGTGGTCTATCTCACCACCCGTCAACCCCGTATTACGGTCGCGTAGGTCACATCGAACCGTGCAGGATATGCGCTTGTGGCAGACGATTCGAGAACCCAGCGACAGAACATCATCGGGTCGTACGCGGCGATCGGGGACAGTTTCACCGAAGGCGTCGGCGACCCCGGCCCCGACGGCACCTTCGTCGGCTGGGCGGACCGGTTCGCGGTTCTGCTCGCCGACCGGCTCCCGGCCCCCGACGCGGCGACGGGCCCCGGCGAGACCCGGCACGGGAACTTCCGGTACGCCAACCTCGCCGTACGCGGACGCCTCCTCGACCAGATCGTCGAGGAGCAGCTCCCCCGCGCCAGGGAACTGGCCCCCGACCTGGTCAGCTTCTGCGCGGGCGGCAACGACATCATCCGGCCCGGCACCGACCCCGACGATCTGGCCGAGCGCTTCGAGCGGGCCGTCGCGGACCTGACCGACGCGGTCGGCACCGTCATGGTCACCACCGGCTTCGACACCCGGGGCGTTCCGGTACTGCGCCACATGCGCGGCAAGATCGCCACGTACAACGTCCACCTGAGGGCCATCGCCGACCGCTACCGGTGCCCCGTGCTCGACCTGTGGTCGCTGCGCTCGGTCCAGGACCGGCGCGCGTGGGACGCCGACCGGCTCCACCTCTCGCCCGAGGGCCACACCCGCGTCGCGCTGCGCGCCGCCCAGGTCCTCGGCCACGACGTGCCGGCCGACCCGGACCAGCCCTGGCCGCCGCAGGCCCAGCGCCGCCCCTTCGACGCGCGGCGCGACAACATCCAGTGGGCGCGGGAGTACCTCGTGCCGTGGATCGGCCGGCGGCTGCGCGGCGAATCGTCCGGCGACCAGGTCGCGGCGAAGCGGCCGGACCTGCTGCCGCTGTAGCCGCCGCTACGCGGACTCCGCCGACGGCCGGGGGACCGCACATCGCCGCGGGTCCGGCAGCAGCGGCAGCGCACGCCGGGACGGGCCCGGTGCCACCGGTCCGTCCGGCGTCGAAGCCGCACCGCGACCGGCCGGTATCCGCTCCAGGACGCCGCCGGCGAACACGTCGTACAGCGGCAGCGTCTCCAGGTGCACATAGCCGATGTGGCAGTCGCACACGGCGAGCGGGCAGGCCCGCGGGGCGAGCGCCCGGCGGTAGCTGCCGTCGTAGAGGTTGCCCAGCTCGGCCTTGACGAAGTGGCAGCGGCGCACCGTGCCGTCACCGTCGACCGAGATCACCGACTCGCCCGTCCGGCAGGGCAGCCCCGCCGAGCGGTGCGGATGCCGGCTGTAGGGGAAGAGCGGGTCCAGCTCGGTCCACCGCTCCGCCTCCTCGTCGGTGTACGTATGCCCCTCGGCGGCGTTGACCCAGAGGTAGACCTCCTCGGGCAGCGCCGCCCGCAGCCGCCGCGCCTCGTCCAGGTGCTCGTCGAACCCCACCACGCCCACGCTGAAGCGGATCCCGCGTGCCGACAGCTCCCGGCACCTGCCCAGGAACCGCTCGTACGGTGTCTGCCCCGGGTGGTACGTACACCAGAGCGCGATCCGCTCCGGGTCGGCGTCCGCCAGCCACGCGGTGCGGCCGCTGAGATTGGTCTGGATGGCGACCCGGCGAATGTGCGGGAGCTGCGACAGCTCGGTCAGCGCGCGCCGGTACCAGGAGCGCACCAGGCCCTCGCCCCACGGCGTGAACAGCACGGAGAGCCGGTCGCCGGTCTGCGCCGCCGCCCACGCGGTGAACCGCTCCAGCGCCTCCCGGTCCGAGGTCAACCGCGCCCGGCTGTCGCGTCTCTTGGCGAACGGGCAGTACGGACAGTCGTAGTCGCACGAGGCCAGCGGGCCCCGGTAGAGGATCGTCAGGTCCACGGGCCGCTCACTTCCGCTCGTACGCGGCCATCGCGGCCCGCACCCCGGGGGAGAACAGCGCGGGCCCCAGCGCGTCCGAGTGCGCCAGGCCCAGCGGGGAGAGCCGCAGCAGGCCCGGCGGCGCGTCGGGGGCCAGCCAGCCCCGGGCCGCGAACCCCTCCAGCTCCGCGGGGAAGTCCTCCCGGGGGTCCGTGCCGAAGCGGGCGCGGTAGTCGTCCACGGGCAGCCCCGGCGCCTGGAGCAGCGACTGCAGGAGATGGCGCCTGCGCGCCTCGGCCGCGTCGACGTACCGGCCGACCTCGGCCCGGGAGAAGTCCTCGGTGGCGGTGAAGCCGTCGATGATGGACCGGATCTCCCGCATGTCCACCGCGTAGTCGAAGGAGTAGTGCAGGGCCGCCGTGTACGAACGGGCCCCGCAGCCCAGCCCGATCATGCCGTCGGTCTGACAGGCGTAGTCCTCGGGGCCCTCCGCGTACTCCCGCGGGGTGTCGGCGCGCCGGAACATCCGCATCGACACCTGCTCGTAGCCGTGCGCCAGCAGATGGTCGCGGCCCACCCCGTACAGCCGCAGCCGCTGCTCGTCCCAGGCGGCCTGCTCCAGGGCCTGTGCCTCCGCACCGGCCGCGGCGCCCAGGCGGTGCAGGCCGGTCAGCGGGCGGACGTACAGCGGGTAGAGATACAGCTCCTCGGGGTGCCAGGCCAGGGCGGCGTCCAGCGAGGTCAGCCAGGTGCGGTCGGTCTGGCCGTCGATGCCGTAGATCAGGTCGATGTTCAGCACCGGTATCCCGGCTTCCCGGATCCGGCCGAGGGCGCCTTCCACCTCGGCCCGGCGCTGCGGACGGACTGCGGCCCGCGCCTCCTCGTCCACGAAGCTCTGTACGCCGATGCTGACCCGGGTCGTGCCCCGGTCGGCCAGCACCGCCAGCCGGTCGGCGGTCGCAGTGGAGGGGGACGTCTCCACGGATAGCGGCACCGCGAGCAGGTCGGCGCCCATCCGCTTCTCAGCGATGTCGCAGAGCCGCTCCAGCTCACCCGCCGTCAGGAAGGTCGGGGTCCCGCCGCCGAACGCCGCCGCGGCGAACCGCACCAGCTCACTGTCGCCGAGCGCGTCCCGCACGGCCACGGCCTGCCGGTCCAGAGCGTCGAGATACCGCGTCGTCAGCTCCTCGGGCGCGCCGATCCGGGTGAAGAGGTTGCAGAAGCCGCAGCGGACCTCGCAGAACGGTATGTGGAGGTAGAGGGAGAGGGCGTTCTTCGGCTCGGCCGCCCACAGCTCGCGCAGCGCGGGCCGGTCCGGCAGAGGGCGGTAGGCCGTCTTGTGCGGATAGGCGTAGACGTAACTCTCGTAGGGCCGGACGGCGGGCGGGCCGGCGGCGGTCGCCGTCGGGGTGCTGGTGGTCATCGGGAGGCCCCCGGTTCGAGGAAGAAGTGGGCGTACGGCACGGTCCAGACGGCTTCGTGGCCGAGCCGGTGGCCGGTGTAGCCGTCGTCGCCGTAGGCGGTGCCGTGGTCGGAGCAGACGATGGCGAAACAGCGGCGGCGGCTGCTCGCCGCGGTGAAGAGCCGGCCGATGTGCCGGTCGACGTACTCCAGGGCGGCGGCGTGGGTGGCCCGGGAGTCGCCCGCCTCGCGGGTCGCGCCCGGGGTGTGGAACCAGTTCGGCTGGTGCAGCGCGGACACGTTGACGAAGAGGAAGAGCCGCTGCTCCTCGGGGAGCCCGGCCACCACCTCCTCGGCCCGGGTCACCTGCTCCTCGAACGAGGTCGGTGATGCGACGCCGAACTCCGGCTCCCAGTGGCTCTCCTGGAACATGCCGGGCAGCACCGCCCCCAGCGGTCCCTGCCGGTTGAAGAACCCGACCCCGCCGACGCACACCGTGCGGTAGCCCTCGGCGGCCAGACCCGACACCAGGTCCGGGGTGTCGAAGACGAAGGTGCCGTCCGCCGTCGTCTCGCTGCCCGCGAAGCGCGCCGCGAACAGCCGCGGATGCGGGCCGGGGGTGGCGGGTGTCGGCAGGAAACCGGCGAACATCGCCTGGTGCGAGGCGTAGGTGAAGCTGCCCGGTGCGTGCCGCTTCTCCCACACGCCGCCGGGCAGATGCCGGGCCAGGTTCGGGATGCGCCCGGCGGCGGCCAGCTCCACGGCGACGTCGTGACGCAGGGTGTCCAGGGTGACCAGCAGCAGGTCATGGCTGCCCACGACCTCGGTCATATCGGGTCGCCCGGGGTCGGGCCCCGGGTCAGGAAGGGGTGGCGGCACGGTCGTTCCTCGCTCGGTCCAGTACGGCGGCGACCTGCGCCGCATAGGTGTCCAGTCCCTCGGCACCGCTGCCCGGCAGACCGGTCAGCCCGGGCAGCAGATCACCGAAGGCGTTGACCTCGCCGACGGCGAAGCGCCGCCAGCCGGCCGCGGGCAGCAGATCCACGCCCACGCACAGCGTCCCGGGGAAGCAGGCGGCGGCCCGCTCACACATCGCCAGCGCCTCGCGCCAGCAGCCGCCCACCGCCGACACGGCGGCCCGGACCTCGTCGAGATCGCCGCGGGCGCCCCCGAGATGGAGGTTGGTCATGGGGGACAGGCTCGTCCGGACGACGGCGTGGGTCGCCCGGCCGCCGACCACCACGATCCGCAGATCGGCGGCCCGCCCCCGCTGGGACGCCTTGGGCAGCCAGCGCTCGATGTGCAGGCCGTCCGGGGCGAGCGCGTCCACGATCGCGCCCACCTCCAGCTCCGTGCTGTACCGGCGGACCCGGAGCGAATTGAACAGCCGCCCCCCGGCGTCCCGTTCCACCGAGGTGCTCGCCCGGACCCGGCCGGGACCCGCGGTCTCCACCGCCAGCACCCCCGAGGCGGACGAGCCGTGGGCGAGCTTCACGAACGCCCGGGGCATCCGGTGCTCCCGCATCAGCGCCCGTACGTCGGACCAGCCCCGCACCTCCGGTGCCCGCGGGCCCGACGTGGGCGAGGCGGGCACCGGGACCGCCGCACCCTCCAGCAGCGCGTGGCAGAGGCGCTTGTCGAAGAGCGCGGCGAGGTCAGCGGGGGAGGCGAGCACCTCGGCACCGGCCGCCGAGGCCGCACGCGCCACCTCGCCCACCGCCGCGAGGAACCCGGCGTACCACCGCGCGGACCCCTCCACCCGGGTCGGGTTCTCGACCCCGCGCAGCAGCCGCTCCACCTCCGCGTCCTCGCCCGGCGAGTCGATCCGCACGGTCTCGCCCGGCGCGAACGCCGCCGCGCCGCCCAGCACCCGGAGCCAGGGCACGACCCGGGCCGGCGGCAGCCTGGCGGCCCGTACGGCCTCCTGGAAGAAGGCGACCCGGCGGTTCTCCGGATTGCCCACCACCGCGAAGCGCGGTCCCCCCTCGCTCCCGGGGCTACTCACTGACGGCGACATAGCGCTCCGGTTCGTCGTCCGGGTCCCCGTAGTCCTCCTCGGCCTCGTCGCCCTCGACCACGGCCGGGACGCACGCGGCCCTGATGCGGTCGAGCACCGGGTCGGTGAGGTAGTGATGGCGCAGGTCGAGCGTGCCGAGGTGGTTCAGGGGCTGCCCGTTCACCAGGGCTTCACCACCCGTGTCACTCAGGGTGCCCATGGACAGGGCGAGGGTCTCCAGTTGGGCGACGACGGGCGCCGACGCCACGGCGGCCGCGATCTCGTCCTGGATCTCGCTGTTCTGCAGACCCAGGTGGCGCAGCCGGGGGAACGTACCGCCCGACAGGATCGGCCGGATGTCGTCGACCGTGGCGTCGCCTCCGTACCACGAGCTGCCGAACCACAGGTCCAGCCGCTCCAGCGCGGGCAGTTCGCTCGCGGCGACCGCCCGCACCAGATCGCCGGGCAGTCCCCCGGACTCGAAGCGCAGCGACCTCAGCGCCGCATGACGGACGGGCCGCAGCCCCAGCCCCTCCTGGCCGCAGCCCCGTACGGTGAACTCCTCCAGCAGCGGCAGCGCTTCGAGCACCGGCGTGATGTCGCACATGCGCAGCCACGACACCTCGCACTCCTCGCCCACCACGTCGGCGAGGAAGAGGCCGCGCAGGGCCGGGAAGCGGTCCGCGTCGGCGATCACCAGATCTCGCACCGGCTCGAACGGCGTGTAGTCCTCACGCCACCAGGGGCCGATGACGAGCGCCCGGACCCGCGTGGTGTCCACCGTGTCCAGGAACCGCTGCCACAGGACGGCGAAGTCCGTCTCCTCGTCGTGGTCGCACTCCAGCCGCCAGGCCACGGTGTCGGCCTCGGGCCTGGCCGACACCGGTGCCGCCCGCGGCGCGAGCGGATGGACCGGCAGCCCGTGGAAGTCGTCGAAATGCGCGATGCGGATGTACGTCATGACGCCCTCACTCCGACACGGCGGTGTAGCGGCCCTCGGCGCCGCGGTTGTCCCACGGCTCGTTCCGCTCGGACAGGTCCACGCGCACCCCGTGCGGCTCCAGCACCGAGCGGACCCGCTGCTCCATCGCCTCGGTGAGGAAGTGGTGGTGGAGATCGAGCTCGTCGAGATGGGTGAGCGGCTGCCCTTCGAGGAGGGCGGCGGCGCCTTCGTCCCCCAGCGTCCCGTCGGACAGGTCGAGGACTTTGAGCTGGGCGACGACCGGCGCCGACGCGACGGCCGCCGCGATCTCGTTCTGCACCTCGCTGTTGCGCAGGCCCAGATGGCGCAGACGGGGGAAGCGGGTGCCCGAGAGCAGTGGCGCGAGGTCCGCCACATCGGTGTCGCCGCCGTAGGCCGAGACCCCCAGCCAGAGGTCCAGCCGCTCCAGCGCGGGCAGTTCGCTGTCCAGCACCCCGCGCACCACCTGGACCGGAAGGCCGCCCGCCTGGATGGTCAGCGCCCGCAGCCGGTCATGCTTCGTCGGCGGGAACACCAGGTCGGTACCGCCCCGCACGCCGAACTCCGTCAGCGCGGGAAAGGCGGCCAGCAGGGCCGTGACATCCGACTGCTCGATCCAGGTGATCTCGGCCTCCTCCGCCTCCAGGTCCCCGACGAACACCGCCTCCAGCGAGGTCAGCCGGTCGGCGGCGGCGACCACCAGGCCGATCGGGACGGCGGAGTTCTCCTCGTACGCCTCGCCCCACTGGCCGATGATCAGCGCCCGGACCCCGGCCGGGTCGACCGCCCCCAGGAAGGCGGCGAACTCCTGCTCCCAGCTCTGATCCTGGTCCTCGTACGGATCGACGGAGATGCGCCAGGCCACATCGTCGGCGGCGGGCCGGTCGGCGGGGTCGTCCTTGTGCTGGAAGTCGACGGCCGGAAGGCCGCCGAACGCTTGCAGATGCTGCGCACCGTACATCGCACTGAGCTCCTGGTCCTGGGGACGGCTGATGTCCGCAAGGTTTATCAAGCCGCACTGACAACGCCGCGACCGGGACGGCCTCCGAGCCGCCGGACCGGCTCCGGGCCCGCCGTCGGGGCCCGTTGTCAGACCCTGCCCGTAGCGTTTTTCCCATGTCCGGCACAGCGGGTGCCGCGACCGAGGGGAGACCTCTGTGTACCGGCAGGGCGATGTACTGATCATGGCGCTGGAGGAGTCGGCCGTGCCCGCCCCCTTCCGCAAGGCTTCGGGCGAACTGCGCGACGCGCGGGGGCGGCTGGTGCTCGCGCTGGGGGAGGTGACCGGGCACGCGCACGCCGTGCAGGGGCCAGGCCGGCTGATCCGGGAGGCGGGACCGTTCGGCCCGATGCTGCTCCATCTCCCGGAGGGCGGACGGGTGGTGCACGAGGAGCACGCCACGATCGCGCTGCCGAAGGGCTGGTTCCGCGTGGTGCGCCAGCGGGAGTACGCACCCGGAGCGATCCGGATCGTCGCGGACTGACCGCGCCCGGGCCGCTCCGCGGCTGCCACCGCGCAGCCACCGGTCCAGACATCTTCAGCCATCAGAACGAGCACGACGAACGAGCACGACGAACGAGCACGACGAACGAGCACGACGAACGAGCACGACGAACGAGCACGACGAACGAGCACGACAGGGGACGGGACAACCGATGCAGCACGTGAATTCCTGGCGGGACGTGGCGGCGGCGACCGGCGCGGCGGACCGGCCGGCCGCCGAGGAGGGCGTGCGGCGCGCCTATCGCACCGCCGGACTTGCCGAGCCCGGGCGGATCGTCTGGGCCCAGTCGCCCCGCGCGGCCGTCGAAGCCGTCGGGAAGCTGGCCGACGCGGGACGGTCGGTGCGCGAAGAGGTCCGCACCCGGCCGTGGGCCGAGGAGCGCCGCCGCATGTACGACGAGCTGGGTCCGGCGGGCTGGTCGGCCCTCTGGTCCGCCACCGGGGCCCAGCTCTGGGAGACCACGGCCGCGCTCGCCGAGCGGATACGGTCCGGCGTCGTCGCCGACCTGGCGCCCCGGCCGCAGGACGAGAGCGGCGTGCGGCTGGTCCTGCTCGACGCGGTGCTCGGCCAGCACGACGCCGCCTGGCTCGCCGCCTTCGACGGGCGCGGCGACCGGCTCACCGGCCTCGCCGAGGTCGCCCGGAACGCCGGCTGGTGGTGGCCGTACGAGAACGCCGTGGTGATCACCGAACGGCCCGAGGTCCTGCACCGCGACGAGGCCGGCAGGCTGGACCACGGGGAGGGGCCGGCCCTCGCCTACCGGGACGGGTTCGCGCTGTACGCGTGGCGCGGTATGCCGGTGCCCGCCGCGTTCCTGGCCGAGCTGGCGTCCCTGACCCCGCAGCGCATCCGGGAGGAGGGGAACGCGGAGCTGCGCCGCGTGATGCTGGAGTACTACGGCTACGACCGCTATCTCACGGAGTCCGGGGCCGAGCCCGTCCACCGCGACGAGACGGGCATCCTCTGGCGCATCGCACTCGAGGGGGACGAGGACGTGGTGATGGTCGAGGTGGTCAACTCCACCCCCGAGCCGGACGGTACGCACCGCACCTACTGGCTCCGCGTACCGCCCGCGACGCGTACCGCCAAGGAGGGGGTGGCCTGGACGTTCGGGCTGGACGGCGCCGCCTACGCCCCGGTGCGCCAGACCTGACCCGTCAGCCGGTCAGCGCGGCCTGGTCGATGCCCAGCTCGCGGGCGAGCGCGTCGTCGGTCCAGCGCAGCATCGTGGCCCTGGAGAGCGGACCCGCGTACGACGTCATCTGCACGGCCAGACCGTCCAGCAGGGCGGTCAGCCGCCAGGCCGCCGACTCCGGGTCCGCGCAGCGGAACTCACCGGCGGCATCGCCCTCCTGGATGACCTCGGCCAGCTCCGCCTTCCACCGCTGGTCGAGGTCGCCCGCGACCTCGCGCAGGGCCGGCTCCCGCAGCGAGACGGCCCAGCCCTCGATCCACAGCCGCCACCCCTTGGCCTGCCCGGTCGGCGCGTACCACCGCACGGCGGCCCGCAGTCGCCGAACGGCCGTGGTGCGGCGGGCCAGCAGCTTGCGCAGATGGGCGAGATCGGCCTCGGCCGCGTAGGCGAAGGCGGCGGCGACCAGCTTCTCCTTGGTCGAGAAGTGGTAGAGCACCAGCGCGTTGCTCACGCCCAGCGCGGACGCCACATCCGCGATCCGCACGGAGGAGGCCCCGCGGATCTCGATCTGTTCGACCGTCGCCCTCAACAGCTCCTCACGCCGCTCCGCCACGTTCAACCGGACTCTTGCCACGCGACCACCCTAGTCAATGTTCTGGTTACTGCCGGTCACCGAAGATCCGGCCCTCACGGAGGTGACGCGACGGACCCCTCGGATGTGACACCGCCGGGCGGGGCGGCCGACCGGAATCCTGGGGGCGGCAAGCACGTTGGACCGTGCATGACGTCATTCGAACCGGCACACGAAGCGCTGCTCGGCCTCATCGGCGAGCACGACGGGGGAGTGCTGGTCACTCTGAAGCAGGACGGGCGGCCCCAGCTGTCCAACGTCAACCACGCCTACTACCCCGATGAGCACGTGCTCCGGGTATCGGTCACCGAAGGCCGGGCAAAGACCCGTAACCTGCGGCGGGACCCCCGCGCGAGCTACCACGTCACCAGTGACGACCGCTGGGCCTGGACCGTGGTGGACGGCACCGCCGAGCTCACCCCGCCCGCCGCCGAGCGCGACGATGCCACCGTGGAGGCCCTGATCACGCTCTACCGTGACGTCCAAGGCGAGCACCCCGACTGGGAGGACTACCGGCGGGCCATGGTCGAGGACCGCCGCGTGGTGCTTACGCTCCACATCGACCACGTCTACGGACAGCCGCGTGGCTGAGCGGCCACCGGACCTCTGCCCCGTTCACCGCCCTCTTCTCGCCCTGTCGGACAGTCCGACGATAATGGGACGACACCGACTCCCCCAGGAGATGTTGTGACCGGCGCCGACTACTTTGTCCCCTTCCGTACGAGAATGCGTTCGATGCGCTCCGAGCCCTTCGGGGCCGATCCGGCGGGAGCGCGGATGCAGCGCATCCTCAGCTCGCCGAACTTCGCCGAGGGGGTGTTCCAGAACCCCCTGGGCGCCCGGACCAGGCCGTCCGGGTCCACGCTGGAGTTCGCCAGGATCTACTTCCAGAAGGAACAGCGGATCCGGCGGGCACCGGCCGGCACCGTCCCGGTCCACGCCACCACCCTCGCCGACCTGGCCGCTCCGCCCGCCATGGGGCTGAGGCTGACCTGGATGGGTCACTCCACCGTCCTGGCCGAGATCGACGGCGCCCGCGTCCTGTTCGACCCGGTCTGGGGTGAGCGGTGTTCCCCGTTCCCCTTCGCCGGACCCAAGCGCCTGCACCCGGTGCCGGTGCCGCTGGCCACGCTCGGCCCCGTCGACGTGGTGGTGATCTCCCACGACCACTACGACCACCTCGACCTGCCGACGATCCGCGCGCTGGCGGGCACGGACACCGTCTTCGCCGTGCCGCTCGGGGTCGGCGCCCACCTGGAGCGCTGGGGAGTGGCGCCCGACCGGCTGCGCGAGCTCGACTGGAACGAGACGACGAAGGTCAACGGGGTCAGCCTCACCGCCACTCCCGCGCGCCACTTCTGCGGTCGGGGCCTGCGCAACAACCAGCACACCCTGTGGGCCTCCTGGGCCGTCTCCGGCCCGGAGCACCGGATCTACCACAGCGGCGACACCGGCTACTTCCCCGGCTTCCGGGACATCGGCGCCGAGCATGGCCCCTTCGACGCCACGATGATCCAGCTCGGCGCCTACTCGGAGTACTGGCCGGACATCCACATGACCCCCGCCGAGGGGATGCGCGCCCATCTGGACCTCCAGGGTTCACGCCCGCACGGTGTGCTGCTCCCGATCCACTGGGGCACCTTCAACCTGGCCCCGCACGCCTGGGCCGAGCCCGCCGAGTGGGCGCGGGACGCCGCCGAGGAGGCCGAGCAGGCCGTGGCGTTCCCCCGGCCGGGCGAACCCTTCGAACCCGCCGGCACACTCCCCGTGGAGCCGTGGTGGCGTGCGGTGTCCGCGCCGATGGCGGCCCCGCAGTGGCGGACGGCGGTACCGGACGTGGTCCCGGGCGGCGCACCGGTCGTGCGACGGGACCTGGATGTGGCGGGGGAGCGGTAGGCGACGGGAGTCGGTGGGGCGGGCGCTCCGGGCGCCCGCCCCTCATCCTGTGCCGCTCGCCGGGGTCAGACCGCCGGTGCCGGGTACGTCGGGTACTCCACGCCGGAGACGTGCTGGACTACCCGGATGACCTGGCACGAGTAGCCGAACTCGTTGTCGTACCAGAGGTAGAGGATCGCGTTGTCGCCGTCGACCTTGGTGGCGCCCGCGTCGACGATCGAGGCGTGGCGTGAACCGATGAAGTCGCTGGAGACCGCGTCCGGTGCGCTGATGAAGTCGATCTGGCGCTTGAGCGGGGAGGCCAGCGACACGTTGCGGAGGTAGTCGAGGACTTCCTCGCGGGTGGCCTCACGGCCCAGCCGCAGGCTCAGGATCGCGATCGAGACGTCCGGCACCGGGACCCGGATGGAGCTGCCGGTGATCGGCGCGTCCAGATCGGGCAGCGCCTTGGCCACGGCGGATGCCGCGCCGGTCTCGGTGATGACCATGTTGAGCGCCGCCGAGCGCCCACGCCGGTCGGAGCTGTGGTAATTGTCCAGCAGGTTCTGGTCGTTGGTGTACGAGTGGACGGTCTCCACGTGGCCGCGCAGGACGCCGTACTCGTCCGCCATCGCCTTGAGCGGCGGCACGATCGCGTTGGTGGTGCAGGACGCGCAGGACAGGATCTGCTCGTCGTCCTTGATCGTGTCGTGGTTGACCCCGTGGACGATGTTGGGGACATCGCCCTTGCCCGGCGCGGTCAGGACCACCTTGGCGATCCCGGGGCGCAGGTGCTTCGAGAGCCCCTGGCGATCACGCCACCTGCCGGTGTTGTCGATCAGGATGGCGTCCTTGATCCCGTAGTCGGTGTAGTCCACCGACGTCGGGTCGTCCGAGTAGATCACCTTGATCTCGTTGCCGTTGGCGACGATCTTGCTGTTCGCCTCGTCGACGGTGATCGTGCCCGAGAACTGGCCGTGGATCGAGTCGCGCCGCAGCAGTGAGGCGCGCTTGACGATGTCCTGGCCGGAGCCCTTGCGTACGACGATGGCGCGCAGCCGCAGGCCGTTGCCCGAACCGGCCTTCTCGATGAGGAGGCGGGCGATCAGGCGGCCGATGCGGCCGAAGCCGTAGAGGACGACATCGCGCGACTCGCGGCGCTCTACCTTGTTGGCGCCGGTGGCCCCGGCGACGGCCTCGGCGGTGAACTCCTCCACCGTCAGGCCCCGGTCGTCCGCGCGGTACGTCGCGGCCAGCATGCCTATGTCGATCTGGGAGGGACCGAGATCGAGGGTCGTCAGCGCCCGCAGGAACGGCATCGTCTCGGTGACGGACAGCTCCTCACCGGCGATCTGCCGGGCGAAGCGGTGGGTCTTGAGGATGCTGACCACCGACTTGTTCACCAGGGAGCGGCTGTGCAGCAGGACGTTCACGTCCTGCTCGCGGTGCAGCTTCCCGATGATCGGGATCATCGACTCCGCGATCTCCTCGCGGTGCATCCAGTTGGTGAACGAGTCGTCATTGACAGTCACGTGTTTATCTTTCGAGCTAGGCGGCGCTCATATGGTAGCCGCCCCGGTCCGCTCATCATTCAGGAGGTCCCGTCCGGAGATCGGACGGCAGGGCTTTGCGGTGTCAATGCGGCGTAATCGGGTGCGCGTGCGAGAGGTCATACCAGAGCAGGACGGATGGCGGGCAAGTTCCACAACTGCCCGTCGCGCACAGGTCATTCACGACTACCGTGTGTGCTCGGTGATCGGCGGGGGGCTCCTGGACCCCGGGACGGCCCGACCGATGACCCAGCCCGACCGACCACCGTAGGTGCCACCGCATGAACGCCCGCAGGAACGCCGATTCCTGGTGCCCCCTGTACCGAGGACGCTGATGTCTCAACTTCGCGCACCCGCCGCGCGACCGGACCGCCGCGAGGGCGGGCGGCACGGCCGCCCCGGCGCACGCGCCCACTCGGCCACGGCCAGGCCGCGCGCCGCCCAGCCCACCCCCGAGGGCCGCATACGCCCCCAGTTGCTGCGCACCGCGCTGCTCCCCACCATCGCCGCCCTGCTCAGCGGCGCGGCAGCCGTCATCTTCACCGTCCGCGACGGTGCCGTCGACCCGTCCCCGAGCCTGTGGGCGGCGCTCGGCGGATCGGCCGCCCTGGCCGTCGCCGCGGTCGCCGCCGCCTACCTCGGCGCCCACCGCGTGGCCGCTGCCGTGCTCGACCGGGCGCTGACGCTCCGCCGCGCCAGCGCCCAGGGGCAGGCCGAACTCCAGCGGGTGGTGGAGCGGCTCCGCGCCGGGGAACCCGTCGGCGCGCGGCGCCCCCCGCCACCGGGCGCGCCCGACGGTGACGCCTTCGACCTGCTCGCCCAGGAGATGGGACGGGCCCAGGAAGCCGCGGTCACCGCCGTCGTCCAGGCGTCGCAGCTCTTCAGCTCCGCGGGCAACGAACAGAAGGTCGAGGTCTTCGTCAACCTCGCCCGGCGGCTGCAATCCCTGGTCCACCGCGAGATCCAGATCCTCGACGAGCTGGAGCACGAGGTCGAGGACCCCGACCTGCTCAAGGGCCTCTTCCACGTCGACCACCTGGCCACCCGGATCCGCCGCCACGCGGAGAACCTCGCCGTCCTCGGCGGGGCCGTCTCCCGCCGCCAGTGGAGCAACCCGGTCACCATGACCGAGGTGCTCCGCTCGGCCATCGCGGAGGTCGAGCAGTACCCCCGGGTCAAGCTGGTCCCGCCGATGGACGGCACCCTGCGCGGACACGCCGTCGCCGACGTGATCCATCTGCTGGCCGAACTGGTCGAGAACGCCACGGTGTTCTCCGCCCCGCACACCCAGGTGCTGCTGCGCGTCCAGCGGGTCACCGCCGGCCTCGCGCTGGAGGTGGAGGACCGCGGCCTCGGGATGCCGGACCACGAGCAGAACCGGATGAACGCCCTGCTCTGCGACCCCGACCAGGTCAACGTCGCCCATCTGCTCCAGGACGGCAGGATCGGCCTGTTCGTCGTCTCGGCCCTGGCCCGCCGCCATGGGATCGCGGTCCGTCTGCAGAGCAACATCTACGGCGGCACGCAGGCGGTGCTCGTCCTGCCGCAGACCCTCCTCGGGGCCGACCCCGACACCCCCGCCGCGCCCGGCGCCGCCCCCGTACCGCCGCCCGGAGCCGTGCACCGGCCGCCCGCGGACGACGGGCCGCCGGCCCCGCACACACCGCCGCAGGTCCAGGCCGTCCGGCCGCAGGCCGTCCCCGCGGCCCCCGCCGGCCACCCACGCGACGCCCAGGCACCGGGCTCGCACGCACACGCCGCGCCGGAGAGCCGCCCGCCACAGCCCCGCGGCGAGGCCCCGCCCCTCCCGCTGCGCGCCGAGCGGGTCGACCGCCCCGCGACGCCCGCCGCCCGCCCCGAACTCCCCAAGCGGGCCAACCAGGAACACCTCGTCCCGCAACTGCGCGAAGCGCCCGCCCCCCGGGTCGAGGACGAGCACGCCCTGCACGACCCGGGCCTCATGGCCGCCTTCCGGCGCGGCGTCGACCTCGCCGAGGCCCGGACGGCCCAGGAGGAGGGCACCGGCACCGGTCACGGCGAACCCGCCGGTACGCCCACCGCGCTCGACGCCCCCCTGGAGTCCCTCGCCCCCCTCCCCGTACGGGGCGCCGCCGAAGGGCCCCGGAGGGCCGCGCGTACCGGCTACCCGCCGGCCGGCGGCGACCCCCAGGGCACCCGTGGGCCGGAGACGTTTCTGCCGGGCCGCGCCGTGCCGGAACCCCGTAAAGACCCGACTTCCAAGGAGTAGAAACGATGCCGAGCGAAATGCCGTCCGGCCAGGTCCCGGACCTGGACTGGCTGCTGAGCGGACTGGTCCAACGCGTGCCCTACACACGCAGCGCGGTGCTGCTCTCGGCCGACGGGCTGGTGAAATCCGTCCACGGCATGGACCCCGACAGCGCCGACCACATGGCCGCCCTGGCCGCGGGGCTGTACTCCCTGGGCCGCAGTGCCGGCGCCCGTTTCGGCGACAACGGCGACGTCCGGCAGGTGGTCGTCGAACTCGACTCCACCCTCCTGTTCGTCTCCACCGCCGGATCCGGCACCTGTCTGGCCGTCCTGGCCGGACGCGAAGCGGACGCCGCGGTGCTCGGCTACGAGATGGCGATGCTGGTCAAGAGTGTCCGTCCCTATCTGATGACCCCGCTGCGGCAGCCGGCCGGGGCCCCGTTCACCCCGGGGCTGTGAGGATGCCGGCCCCGCAGGACGGGCCCCTGCTCGATGACGCGGCCGGCCGGCTGATCCGCCCGTACACCGTCAGCAACGGCCGCACCCGGCCGTCCACCGGATTCGATCTGCTCTCCCTGGTCATGGCCACGGGCATCGAGGCCGACATCCACCTCGGCCCCGAACACACCGTGGCCCTCGGACTGTGCGACGGGCCCATGTCCGTCGCCGAGATCGCCGCCCACCTCCGGTTGCCCGCGGTCGTCACCAAGGTGCTCCTCTCCGACCTGGTCGACTGCGGCGCGGTCACCGCGCACGCCCCCGCTTTCCACGACACACCCACCGACCGATCCCTGCTGGAGGCAGTGCTCGATGGTTTACGACGACAGCTCTGACCGCACCGGAACCACCGAGTTCTTCCCCGTGGCTCTCAAGGTCCTGGTCGCGGGCGGATTCGGGGTCGGCAAGACGACGTTCGTCGGCGCGGTCAGCGAGATCGCCCCGCTGAGCACCGAGGAGCTGCTGACCCAGGTCAGCGTGGGGACCGACAACCTGGAGGGCGTCGAGTCCAAGACGGCCACCACCGTCGCCATGGACTTCGGCCGCATCACCCTCTCCGAGCAGCATGTCCTGTACCTGTTCGGGACGCCGGGCCAGGAGCGGTTCTGGTTCATGTGGGACGAGCTCTCCCAAGGGGCGCTCGGAGCCGTGGTGCTCGCCGACACCCGGCGGCTGGCGGAGTGCTTCGCCGCCGTGGACTTCTTCGAGCGGCGCGGCATCGGATTCATCGTCGCCGTCAACGAGTTCGACGGTGCCTACCGCTACGAGCCCGACGAGATCCGCGCCGCACTCGACCTCGGGCCCGCCGTGCCCGTCGTCCTGTGCGACGCACGGATCGCCAGCTCCAGTACGGGGGCGCTGGTCACCCTGGTACAGCACCTCATCAACGCCACCTCGGCGCCCGCCCCGCTCCAGGCCTTCGGAGCCCACCAGTGACGTCCTTCGCCACCGGCCGGATGTTGCTGACCCCCGCTGACCGGGACGGCCCGGCCCGCGCGGAGCGGCTGCGGAGGCTGGATCTCGGTGAACGCCCCGACGCCTCGTTCGACGACTTCGACGCCTTCGCCGACAAGGTCGCCGAGGTGACCGCCTCGCCCTTCTCCATGGTCAACTTCATCGACCAGAACCGGCAGTTCTTCGCGGGGCTGCACACCCCGGCGGGCAACCGCGGCGGCAAGGACCTCGGGGCCGCCGCGGCGGGCGGCAACCGCGGCGCCCGGCACATGGCCCGCGACCACGGCTACTGTCCGCACGTCGTGGTGCGGCGCAAGGCACTCGTCCTGGACGACGTCTGCGACTACCCGCGGTTCGCCGGCAATCCGGTGGTCGACGACATAGGCGTCCGCTCCTACCTCGGCGCGCCGCTCATCGACCGCACCGGCATCGCGCTGGGGACCGTCTGCGCCGTCGACACCGTGCCGCGCCCCTGGGGCCGCGCCGGTCTGGACACCATCAAGTCCCTCGCCCAGGAGCTCGTCCGCCAGATCGACCACCGGGAGGGGTACCGCCATCCCTGACCGGTCCTGACGGCCGCGCAGGCCTCACCTCCCGGGCGGCGCAGCGGTGCTGCCCGCAGCACCACCTCGCCGTCGATCCGCACCACCCGCGAACGCCAGCCCCCGACGCTGTGCGCAGGACCGGCGCGATCACGCTCTCGCCCAGCGCGGCGAGTGGCAGCGCCACCGTGGTCAGCGGCGGCGACAGCTCCCGTACGACGGGGATCTCGTCGAACCCCGCCAGTGACATGTCCTCCGGCACCCGCACCCCCGCCTCGCGCAGCGCGGCCGGCGCACCGGCCGCCTTTCCCGTCGGCGATGCCCGCGAAGCAGGGGCCGCTGACGTCGTGGCAGATCGGTCCCGCCGTACGGTTGCCCTCGGAGCCGGCCAGGGCTGGCGGCCCCTGGCGCTGCTGCTCGGCCGTTTCGCCCTCTGAGAGCACCGAGGTGGGGTTGTCCGCCGAGCGCGACTGCGGCGCGACGCTCCGGGGCCCGGAGTTCCGCGCGGCCACGGCACACATCCGCGACCTGCTGGGGGCGGTGCCGGCGCAGGACCGAGGGGCGGGGGAGAGGCGGCCGTACGGGGGCGGCCCAGCCCCTCGTCACTCCAGCCAGACGGTACGGGGGCGGCCTCGCTTCCTCGATCCGATCCGGTCCGGCCGTGAGGGGGCCGCCCGGCCTCCCGTCAATCCAGCCCGAACGCGTCCGCCAGCAGTTCCATCTGGGCGCCCAGCAGCGTGCCGCCCCGGTGTGCCATCCCGGCGAACTGACCGGCCATCTCCAGGCTCACCGAGCCGTGCAACTGGGCCCAGGCCAGCACCGCGCCCGCGAGCGCCGAAGCCGACCGGGCCTCCCCGGCCGCCGTACCAGCAGTGCCGGGCGTATCCGGGGCGTACCGGGTCACCCACGCCCCCACCGACTCGTCCACCTTGAGCCAGGCCGTCATCTCCTCCACCGTGGCGGTCACCGCCGAGCCGGGGTCTCCGGCGGCGAAGACCGGCAGGAAGGGGCCCAGCACCGCACGGGCCCGTTCCAGCGTGTCGGCGGGGGCCACATAGCCGGGTACCGGGTCACCCTGGATCAGCAGATACCGGTGGGGTTCGGCGACCGCCCAGGCGCGGTACGCCTCGGCCAGGTCGTGCAGCCGGGCGCGACCGCCGTGCGAGGCCCGCGTCGACCGGGCCGCCGCCCGGGCCATCGCCGCGGCGGCGTCGTCGTACGCGTCCCTGATCAGGGCGTTGAGCAGGTCGTCCCGGCCGGTGAAATAGCGATAGAGGGCAGGCCCGGAGAGGCCCATCCGCTTGGCGATCCGGGTCAGAGCCAGGGCGCTGGCGCCGCCTTCCGCCAGCTGTCGCAGGGCCAGGTTCTTGATCTCCGCACGGGTCTGCTCCCGGTAGCGGGCGCGTGGTCCCTGCTGGGCCCGTTCCATCACGGTCCCCTCTCACCGGTCGAGCCGGTCGAGCTCGGTTCTGTTACACAGTCTAACAAGCGCTATTGCGATGACCTGGCACGGGAGTTATGGTCTCTAACGGAAGTGACAAGTAGTTCCGGCGCTGCGGTGGCTGACCCGGCACGGCACGGACGGAACGAGCGACCGATCCCGAAGGGGCATCTCATGACCACCGCACCCGTTCCGCACACCATCCTCGGCTCCGGCCCCGCCGGTACCGCCCTCGCCACCGAGCTGGTCCGCCGGGGCCACCCGGTCCGGCTCGTCGACCGGTCGGGCGGCGGCCCGGCGATCGAGGGAGTCGAGCGGTACGCCGCCGATGTCGCCACCCCCGAGGGGGCCCGGGCGGCCGTGGCCGGAGCCGCCGTCGTGCACCACTGCGTCAACGTCGGCTACCACCTCCAGGTGGACGTCATGCCGAAGATCCAGCAGGCGGTCCTCGGCGCGGCCGAGCGGGAGGGCGCCCGGCTCGTCGTCCTGGACACGCTCTACCCGTACGGCGAGACGCACGGCGCGGTGATGACCGAGGACTCCCCGTGGAACGCGACCACCCGCAAGGGCCGCATGTGCGCAGAGCTGGACGCCCGCTACCTCACCGCCCACCGTGAGGGCCGGCTGCCCGTCGTCCTCGGGCGCTCCGCCGACTTCGTCGGCCCCGGGGTCCTCAACTCCACGCTCGGGGGTGCCGTCTTCCCCGCCGCGCTCACCGGGCAACCGGTACCCGCCCTCGGCGACATCGACCTGCCGCACAGCTACACGTACATCGCGGACGTCGCCGCCGGGCTCGCCACCCTGGGGGAGCACCCGGAGGGCGACGGCCGGGTCTGGCACCTGCCCACCGCCCCCGCGCGCACCACCCGCCAGGTCCTCGCGCTCGTCGAGGAGCGCACCGGGCGCCCGCCGGAGCTGACCGTGATCCCCGAACCCCGCCCCTTCGGCCCCTTCGACGAGGCCTTCATGGCGGAGTACGCCGAGATGTTTAACCAGCACACCGAGGCGCAGATCGTCGACTCCTCGGCCATCGAGAGGGCCTTCGGGCTCACCCCCACCCCGCTGGAGGCGGCCATCGACGCCACCCTCGCCTGGTACGGCGAACTCCTCGCCTCCCGCCGTTGAAGGCGGCCCGGTCCCGGGCGCTCGACCGCCCACCCGGGACCGGACCGCTCGCACCACCGCCCAGTGGCGTCAGTAACGCGGCCGCGACTCGAAGACGACGGCCCGGAAGCGGCCGGGATGGGCATCGCGTTACGGTCGAAGCCCGGCACCGGCAGCCGGAGCCCAGCCGATCGGAGACGCGGGATGACCGCCAGAAGCAATGCCACCGTCACCGCCGCCGATGTCCGCTCGGCCGCGCTGTCCCTGCCCGACACCACCGAGAAGCTCGCCTGGGGACAGCCCACCTTCCGCGTGGCGGGCAAGATCTTCGCCTCGCTGGGCGACGACGACACGGCGATGGGCGTGAAGTGCCCCATGCAGGACCGGGCGGAGCTGATCGCCGCCGAGCCGGACAAGTTCTTCCTGAAGGAGGGGCACGACGACAAGTACGCCTGGATGCGGGTCCGGCTGGCCGCCCTGGAGGACGCCGCGGAGCTCGCCGCGGTCCTCGCCGACGCCTGGCGGCAGGTGGCCCCCCGCCGGCTGCTGGCGGCACATCCGGAGCTGGAGGGGCCGGGGGAGGGCTAAGGAGGGGGGTTCTGTCGGCAGGCCTTCCGGCGCCTCAGGCACCGGAGGGGTTCCGGCGTCCTCCCGCGCCTCAGGCCCGCAGGAACCCGGTGATCCGCTCCCGCAGCCCCCGCGCGTCCAGCCCGTGCGCCGCCAGGTGCTCGTCCATCCGCCCGTACCGGCGCAGCTCGGCGCGGCCCACCCCTAGGCCGAGCACCCGATGGGGCAGCTCCATGAGCGCCCCGTTCACCTCGGCCGTCGAGGTGCCTGCCAGATAGGGCTCCACGATCACCACATCGGCGCCCGGACCCGCACCGACGGCGCGGCGCAGACCCGCCGCGTCGAACGGCCGCACGGTCGTCGCGTACAGCACGCTCACCTCCAGCCCCTCGGTGGCCGCGAGGACGTTGTCGAGCATCGGGCCGACCGCGACGACGGTTCCGCCCCGCCCCTCACGCACCACGGAGAGGCCGCCGGAGCCGCCCACCGGCCGCGCCTGCCGGTTCGCCTGGAGCGAGAGGCGTACGTACACGCGGTCGTCGCCGTCCACGGCTTCCCGCAGCAGCGCCTCGGCCTCGTCGGGGTGGCCCGGCACCTGGACCGTCCAGCCCTCCAGCGTGTCCAAGAGCGCCACGTCGCCCGGCGCCATGTGGGTGAAGCCCCCGGCGGGCCAGTCGTACGAGCCCCCGGCGCTGACCAGGATCCCGCCGACCCCTTGGTGCCCGAAGTCCAGCTTGACCTGCTCGAACGGCCGCTCCACCAGGAAGCTGGCGAAGGTGTGCACGATCGGCCGCATACCCGTCAGGGCCATCCCCGCTCCGGCCCCGATCAGCAGCTGCTCCCGGATACCCACGTTGACCACCCGGTCCGGGTGGGCACGCCGGGCCGGTGCGAAGCCGTCGGCGCTGATGTCGGCGAGCACGACGGCCAGCCGGGGCTCCACCTCCAGGAGCTGTGAGGTGGTGGCGACGAAGCGGTCACGCATGGTTTCCATGAACGGATCCTCCTGAGAATCTGCCGGTCGCGGACCGGTCTGGTCCGCGGTTCACGGCGGCGGGGTCAGCCCTTGGGCTCGACCCGGGCGACCACGGCCCGGGGCCGGCCGGGGTGGGGCGCGGTGAACGCCGCGTACAGGGCCTCGTGGTCGCGGCCGTCCACCGTCGCCGCCGACCAGCCGGCGGCCTCGAACCGGGAGGCGATGCCGCCGGGCCAGCCATGGGTGGCGGAGGCGTTGTCGATCACCAGCGTGTGCAGTTGTTCGAGACCGGCCGGGCCCGCGTGGGCGATGGCCTCGTGATTGCTTCCCTCGTCCAGCTCGGCGTCGCCGACCAGCACCCATACCCGGGGATCGGTGAGCCCCTGGGCGCGCAGCCCGAGGACGGTCCCGACGGCCAGCGGCAGGCCGTGCCCGAGCGAGCCGCTGCCGATCTCCGCCCCCGGGACGAGCAGCCGGTCGGGGTGATGGCCGAGCGGCGAACCGTACGTTCCGAAGCCGCGCAGCACCTCCTCGTCGAAGAACCCGTGGGCCGCCAGAACGGCGTAGTACGCCATGGGGCCGTGCCCTTTGGAGAGGAGGAAGCGGTCGCGCCCGGGGTCGTCCGCGGTGGCGGGCGTGACGCGCAGCACCCGGTCGTAGAGCACCCACAGGGCGTCCGTGGTGGAGTGCGCGGCGGGGGCGTGCTTCTCGGCGCCGGTCATCAGGGCGATCAGGCGGTCGAGGTCGTGGAAGTCGGGAACGCCGTGGGGGCCAAGTACCGGGGCGGCCGTCGTGTTCGTCATGACACCGAGCGTTCGACATCAACCATGGTTGAGGTCAAGCGGAGAAAGCGGTTCGTGACCACCTGCTCGAGTGCGGTATTGTTCTCATGCGCGTTCGGCCAGGGGAAACCCCAGGTCAGACGGGCACCGGGACGTGGCGCAGCTTGGTAGCGCACTTGACTGGGGGTCAAGGGGTCGCAGGTTCAAATCCTGTCGTCCCGACTCGTGAGAGTCGTGAGTCGAGGGCCGGTTCGGATCCATCCGAACCGGCCCTCGATCATTTCTGGGAGCAGTCGGCGACCGACGCCGTCCGGCGGTGACGATCAGCTCCCCGTCCGGTCGCCGCTGCCGTGCAGGACCGCCTGGGCCGCCGAGAGGCGCTCGGGCTCGTCGCGGACCGTGGCTCCGTCGCCCGCGACATCGTCGGCCCAGGCGAGCAGGCGGTGCAGCTGTGGGTCGGTCGAGGCCGTGGCGACGCCGGGCTCGCCGACGACGACCTCGCCACTCGTCCCGTCGACGCCGATCAGGGTGCCCTCGGGCAGTGTCCGCCCGCCCGCCCGGACGCAACCGTCGACGGCGTCCACGGTGAGGCTCGCCGCACCCACGACGGCGGGTTTCCCCATCGACCGCGCCACGACGGCCGCATGACTGGTCGGGCCGCCGCGCGCGGTCACGACCCCGGCGGCGGCGGCCAGGCCGTGCATGTCGAGCGGGGAGGTCTCGGGGCGCACCAGGACGACCGGTCCTCCGGCGGCCATCCGCGCCGCACTGTCGGCGCTGGTCGCCACCCGGCCGACGGCGACACCGGGGGAGGCGCCGAGCCCTCGGGTGAAGAGGTCACCGGGTCCGATCCCCGTGATGCGAGGCGTACGGGCCTGGGGGAGATGCCGCGGTGCCACGCGCAGCAGCGCCTCCTCGCGTGCGATCGTTCCCGCATCGGCGAGGTCGACCGCGACCCGGACCGCGGCGCGCCCGACGAACCTTCCGGGGCGCACCTGGAGAATCCACAGTTCGCCCGCCTCGAAGGTGAACTCGACGTAGCACGCGTCGCGGTAGTGCTCCTCGAGCCGGGCCAGGGCGGACAGCAGGCCCGTCCACACCTCGGGTTCCCGGAGGGCGAGTTCATCCAGGGGCCCGGTCGACGACGTACCCGAGACGACGTCTTCGCCCTGGCGGCCGAACAGGGCTTCACCGAAGGGGACATGCTCGCCGGTGTTGGGATCACGGCTGAACGCGACGCCCGTCCCGCTGCGCCCGTCGCGATTGCCGAACACCATGGCCTGCACGGTCACGGCGGTGCCCAGGTCGTGCGGGATGCCGTGCAGTTCGCGATAGGTCTTCGCACGCGGTGTGTTCCAGGACGAGAACACGGCGGCGACGGCCAGCTCCATCTGCCGGGCGGCGTCTTCGGGTACGGTGTCGCCGCTGCGGTCCGCGATGAGCCGCTCGACCTTCCCGATGGCTTCGGCGAGCCGGCTGGGGCCGGTGTCCTGCCCGGCGAGTGCCCGGTCGACGGCCGCCAGGCGCTCCGGGCCCACACCGGCGACCCCGGCGGCGAAGCTGGTCAGGAACCTCAGCCGGGAGTCGAGTGCGAACCGCAGGTCGCCCGTCTCGTCCGCGAGCGCGCCGGTCGCCTCGGTGGTGAGCCCGAGGTTGAGCACGGTGCTCATCATGCCGGGCATCGAAACGCTGCCCCCGGAGCGGACCGACACCGCGAGCGGCCGCTGCGGACCGCCGAGCCGCCGGTGCGTGGCCGCCTCCAGTCCGGCGACGGCGTCGGCCAGTTGGGCATCGAGGCCGCTGGGCAGCTCCCCGGTACGGAGGAAGGCGCGGCACGCCTGCGTGGTGATGACGAAGCCCGGCGGCACGGGCAGCCCCAGACGGTGGAGCACGACGAGGCCGTGTGCTTTTCCGCCGAGTACCTCCGCCGTCTCCTCGACCTCGGCCGAGAGCGGGTGGATCCAGGTCATCGCGTAGTCATCTCTGCGTCGCCTTCGCTGGTTCGGCTACGGGGCCCAAGGCCCTCGCGGGGTGGCGGAACTGCGGATTCAGTGGCGCGGGAGACCGAGGGTGGCCAGCAGGTCCTCGTGCAACTGGAACCAGACGGTGTGGTACGAGGAAGTGCTGTCCGTCACGTACTCCAGGGAGCCGGTCCTCGCCCGGGTGAGGGCGTCGGCGAGCCGGACGGGGTAGCGCCGGAAGCGGAGCAGAACCCCGGACAGCTCGGCGCACAGGGGCTCGGCACGCTGGTGGAACTCCGTGAACCGGTCGAGGACCTTGGCGTCGTACGCGCGGTCGCTGTGGTCGTTCATCGTCATGGTGCCGTCCGCGGTGCGGGTCTGCCACGCCGTGCAGAGGTCGAGCAGCTCGGGGTTGAGCACCAGGAACTGATCGAACACCGCGGTCACCCGCTCCCTGGCCCCGGCCGCCGCCAGCTCCTCGGCGATCCGCTCGGCGTCCGCGGCCCGGCCCTCCTCCGAGAGGCCCCAGCCGCCGAAGTCGCCTGAGGCATGGGTGACGAGTCCGGCCACGGCGAGGTCGATCAGTTCCGATTCGACGTCGGACTCGGGGAGTCCTGACGCCTTGGCCACTCCGGAGAGGCCGGAGAAGCCGATGCAGCGCAGGGTGTGGAGCACCAGCAGGTCGGTGCTGGTCGCGTGGGACGAAACGGGCTCGGTCATCGTGCCGCCCCTTCAGGTGTGGTGCCGGAGACAGCTGCGTTCGTGAGATCGGAGGTGGCCGCTCCGAGAGCGGCACCGAGCCCTTGGGCTCGGGTGACGATCGCGCCGTGCCGCACCCGTACCGCGTACTCGGTGGTGTCGTCGGCGTCCGGCACGCCGACGGCGGACGCCAGCAGACCGCGCTCGTCGAGGACCAGGCGGAGGCGCGGCCAGGTACCGGGCTCGAACACGCGCCGCAGGCACCGGGCGAAGTCCCCGGCCCTCACCTGGACGAGGCGGCCGGTCTCGGCCGGGTCGGCCGTCGTGACGACCACGGTGACGAGGTCGCCGGTGCGTGCGGCGCGGACGGTTTCCTCGGCGGCTTTGAGACGGTTGGTGCCGAGGAGCGTGATCACCCCGTCCTCGGTGAGGGTCACCGGTCGGTGCGTGATGAGGTCCGGCATCTCCGGTGGCGGGGACCACGGGTCATGGCAGGTGCGGGCCGGCGGGACGTACGGCAGATGCGGCGGGTTCCAGGTGTCGGCGAGGGCGAGGCCGCCCAGATGCGCGCAGGCCTGAACGATGTCGAAGGGGTCGCCGAGACCGAGTGCCGGATCTGCCGAGGGACCCGCGCCGTCCAGCAGCCTCATGACCAGCTGAGCCCGTCGGACCTGCCGTCCGGACAGTGCACCGCCGGGTGCCTGCGACTCGAGCGCGAGTGCGAGCAGCAGCGCCTCCAGGTGAGTCACCTGACCGAACGCGTTGCGGATCGGTTCGTCATCGAGCAGCGCGTCCGACGAGCGCAGACGCATCCGGCCGGGCGAGGGAGCGCCGCCGGCCAGGGGCATGTGTTCGAGCCAGGTCCGGGCGAACGCGCCCAACGCGTCGGCGACGGCCGCCGCGGGCGGCTGAGCCGCGCCGGTGCCGCCCCGCTCGGCGACGGCCTTCCGCCCAGCTGTGGCCCGGCGCTCCGCCGGGCCGCCGCGCTCGGCCCAGGCGCTGCGCTCGGCCCAGGCGCTGCGCTCGACGATGTCGACCAACACCGCCAGGTAGAGGGCGCGTTTGCTCGGAAAGTTCGAGTACACCGCGCCACGCGTCAGTTCCGCCCGCTCGGCGATCTCGTCCACCTTCGCCGCCGCGTATCCGCGCTCGGTGAACTCAGCCTCAGCCGCGGTGAGTACAGCCGCGCGTGTGCGCTCCTGCTGCTGAGCCCGGGTCAGCCGCACCATCCGCGAATCCTCTCCGTCCGATCGTCCGCTGTCGTCCGCTGTCCGGACCGGAAGTATACACCGGGCATCCCGATGATGGGAACATCCGAATTGCGGGCACCGGCAAGATGGAGGGTGGCGACGTGACCGGCGTCGTCTTCAGGGCCGACGGCAAGACGCTGCTCCATACCCGGGGGCGGGCCGAGCCCCACGCCGCCAAGGTTCCGGACGCCTCGGTCGGCACGGCACCGGACGCCCCATGGGCTCAGGGCCGGACGCCTCGTCGGCTCAGGGCCGAACCCCGTCCGGCGAAGCTCCGCCGGCAGATGGCTCATGTCGTTGTACGTCAGGGGCAACGGCGAGTGCCGTACGGCACCGATCGGCGGGCGGGCCAGGCGCTCCGCGAGCAGCTGCGTCTGCTGCTGCCCCGCCGCATCGGTCAGTGCCCCGAACGCCTCCGCCGCGCCGTGCCCGGCCACGTACAGACGCCGAGTCGCCAGGGAAGGCCGTCCGTAGCAGGCCAGTTGAGTGATCCGGACATCTGGATGGTGCTGACCTCCCGCTGCCGGGTCACCTGTTCACTCCGGGACCGGGGCCGTGGTTCAGCCCTCCGTCCAGCCATGGTCCTTGGCGAACTGGGCCAGCCCGCCGCGCACCTGCAGTATCTGCTGGCCGGTCAACGAGGGGGCGGACGTCAGCAGGACCTCGGTGACCTCCTGGACGAACTCCACCGGGGTGAGCACATCGCAGAGCGAGTCGTCGTACGAAGGACTCGGCTTGCCGGTCTCCCCAGGGGCCAGACGAACCCCCGCGGCCTTCGGCCCCCGCTCACCGTTCTCGATCTCGAATTCCACCCGCACGCCGGGACTCACCAGCGACTCGGACACCTGCATGTCGTTGACGTGCAGGAACACATCGTCCCCGCCGGTCTCCGGAGCGATGAACCCGTACCCTCGCACACTGTCGAAACGCACCACACGGCCAGCCACCATGACAACCCCACCAAATCCAACGCCCTGTCCCCACGGGCCCCTTGCCCGAGGAGTTGGACCGAGCGTAGCCGTGTGTCACCGCGGAAGCGACCCTTCGACGTCACGGTGGCACCCGGTCCGGGGCGGTCGGCACCGGCGCGCCGTCCCCGGCATCGGGCGGGTGACGCCCGTGGATCACCGGTTTCGGCAGGCGTACCGCCCGCGTTCACCGATCCGTCACGCCCCCTTCCGTTCTGTTCGGTTCTTTTGGAACATTCTGTTCGCTTCTGTTCCCCCACTCCAAGAGGCCCCACGCATGACTGAGATGAATCGGCGCCGTTTTCTCCAGATCGCCGGTGCGACCGCGGGATTCTCCGCCCTGTCGGGCAGCATCGACCGGGCTGCCGCCATCCCCGCCAACCGGGCCGACGGGACGATCCGGGATGTCGAGCACATCGTCGTCCTGATGCAGGAGAACCGTTCCTTCGACCACTACTTCGGGGCGATGAAAGGGGTTCGGGGGTTCGGCGACCCACGGCCCGTGACCCTGCCCAGCGGCAAGCCCGTCTGGCACCAGGCGGACGCGGCGGGCAAGGTGACGCTGCCGTTCCACCCGACCGCCGACGACCTGGGCATGCAGTTCCTCCAGGGCCTCAACCACGACTGGCCGGGCGGCCACCGGGCGTACAACGAGGGCCGTTACGACCGGTGGATACCGGCCAAGACCCCGACGACCATGGCCTACCTCACCCGCGAGGACATCCCCTTCCACTACGCGCTCGCCGACCGCTTCACCGTCTGCGACGCGTACCACTGCTCCTTCATCGGAGCCACCGACCCCAACCGCTACTACCTCTGGTCCGGTCACACCGGCAACGACGGCAAGGGCGGCGGCCCGGTGCTCGGCAACGAGGAGCAGGGGTACGGCTGGACGACGTACCCCGAGCGGCTCGAAAGGGCCGGGGTCTCCTGGAAGATCTACCAGGACATCGGGGACGGGCTGGACGCCGCCGGCCACTGGGGCTGGATCAACGACGCCTACCGGGGCAACTACGGCGACAACTCGCTCCTCTACTTCGACAACTACCGCAACGCCAAGCCCGGCGATCCGCTCTACGAGAAGGCGCGCACCGGCACCGACGTGTCGGCCGGCGGCGGCTATTTCGACGCGATCGCCGCCGACGTACAGGCCGGAAGGCTGCCGCAGATCTCCTGGGTCGCCGCCCCGGAGGCCTTCACCGAGCACTCCAACTTCCCCTCCAACTACGGCGCCTGGTACATCGCCGGACTGCTCGACGCCCTCACCTCCGACCCCGAGGTGTGGAGCCGCACCGCCCTGTTCATCACGTACGACGAGAACGACGGCTTCTTCGACCACGTCGTCCCGCCCTACCCCCCGGCCTCGGCGAAACAGGGCCTCTCCACGGCCGACACCACCACGGAGATCTACCGGGGCGGACCCTCCTACGGAGCCGGTGCCTACGGCCTGGGACCACGCGTCCCGATGCTGGTCGTCTCCCCCTGGAGCACCGGCGGATACGTCTGCTCCGAAGTCTTCGACCACACCTCCGTGCTCCGGTTCATGGAACAGCGCTTCGGCGTGCACGAGCCGAACATCTCGCCCTGGCGGCGGGCCGTCTGCGGTGACCTCACCTCCGCGTTCGACTTCGGCCGCACCGACCCCGCCCCCGGAGACCTGCCCGACACCTCGGCGTACGAGCCCCCGGACCGCGAGCGCCACCCCGACTACCGGCCCACTCCGCCGCCGGTCGGTGCCATGCCCCGGCAGGAACCGGGCAGCCGCCCCACCCGGCCCCTCCCGTACGAGCCGTACGTCGACGCTGCCGTCGCCCCGGCCACCGGGAAGATCGCGCTGACGTTCAGCCCGGGGACGGCGGCCGGAGCGCAGTTCTACGTCACCTCCGGCAACCGCACCGACGCCCCGTGGACGTACACCACGGGCGCGGGCAGAACGCTCACCGACAGCTGGAACTCCGCCTACTCCGGCGGCAGCCACGACCTCACCGTGCACGGCCCGAACGGCTTCCTGCGGACGTTCCGGAGCCCGGGCGCCACCAAGGGCCCCGAGGCCACCGCGCGCCACAACGCCACCACCGGCAACCTGGACCTCACGCTCACCAACCCTGGCGCCACGGCGGCCGTACTGACGATCGCCAACGCCTACGGGGGAGCGGCACAGACGGTCACCGTCCGGCCGGGAGCCACGGTCTCGCGCACGGTGGACCTGCGGGCGGGCAAGCGCTGGTACGACGTGTCCGTCACCGCCGGCAGCGGGCCGGGCTTCCTGCGCCGGTTCGCGGGCCATGTCGAGACGGGGGCCGCCGGAGTCAGCGATCCGGCGACCGCGACGGGCTGAAGGGTGGCCGGAGACGGCTGGACGCGGCGGGAGCCGGGCGGGGCTGGGCTTCGCCCGCCCGGCTCCCGTACGTGCTGGGGCTCAGGCGGCTCCGCCGGTGCCGGTACCCGACGCGGCCTTGATGCCCTTGACGATCTCGTCCAGGACGGACAGTTTCGGCGCGTCCTTGTTGACGTCGAAGCCCGACCGGACCACCACCAGCTTGTCCTTGGCGGCGGGGGAGGGGAACACCAGCGATTCGACGTAACCGTCGTCGCCCTTCTCCGTCACCACCTTCCAGCGCACCGCGTAGCCCTTCTGGCCCGCCACGGTGACCTCACCGGACCTCAGCTCCTCGTGCGAGCTGATCTTCCCGTAGGAGTCCCCTCCGTAGGACTTCTCGGCGTTGACGGCGATGTCCTTCTTGGCCGCCTCCTCCGGCGACTTGGCCGTGAGATTCAGAGCCACCGCGGGGGCCGAGAACACCCCTCCGCGCACGCACGTCTTGGCGGGGCCGCCGGGGCAGGCGTACTCACCCGTCGACAGCCCGGCGCCGAGCGGTGCCGACGTGCCCGTCCACCCCTTGGGCACCGGCAGGCTGATCCCGGCGGCCAGGTCCGTGGCATAGCCCGGCTCCGTCTGCGGGAGCTGCTCGCCGGGGCCCGCACCGCCGTCCTCACCGCCGCTCCCGTTCTCGTCGTCCGGCGCGCCGGAACCGTCGGGGGCGGAAGGAGCGGCGGACGGCGGGGCGACCGCGATGTCCGGCTGCCCGTCGTCGTCCTCGCGCAGCAGGTACATCCCGCCGCCGATCGCGGCGAGCACCACGGCGCCGACGGTCACGCCGACGCCGATACGGATACCTCGGCGGCGGACCGCGGCGGGCGAAGCGCGGACGTGGGCGGACCACTGCACTCCGTCCCACCAGCGTTCCTGCGCGGGGCCTTTACCTGAGTGCCCGGGGTCTGGATACCAGCCGGGCGGGGTCATCTGGGTCACGAGTGCACTTTATGCGGGTCGAGTGAGAATCATATGAACCGACCACCGTGCGGCGGTGTGCGCGGGGCAGTGGTCACGGTTCGATCAGGCCGGCGCGGATCGCGTACCGGGTGAGTTCCAGGCGGTCGCGCAGCCCGAGCTTCTGGAGCAGGCTGGCGCGGTGCCGCTCCACGGTCTTGACGCCGATGACGAGCAACTCGGCGATCTCCTTGGCGGAGTGCCCCTCCGCGACCAGCTTGAGGATCTCCTCCTCCCGTTCGTCGATCGCCCGCGCCGGCAGCTCCTCGCCGTCCCCGGCCCGGTCGAGGAAGTCGCGGATGAGCGCCGTGACCGCGCCCGGGCAGAGGAACGGCTCGGCGCGCACCGCCGCCCGGCAGACCTCCACCAGGTCCCGGTCGGCGACCGGCTTGAGGACGTACCCGGCCGCTGTGTTCCGGCCTACGAGTGGTCCACCGTCACCGCCCCCCGGCCGAAGGCGATCCGCGTCCTGCCGCCGTCCTGCGCCCACCCGGCCTCGACCGTGTCACCGTCCGGTCCCGGCCGCACCGCCACATGGTCCACGACCGCCTCCGGCGGTCCGGCGTCCGGCTCGGCGGTGAGTGACGCGAGGGCCGCCAGGACCACCGTCCCCGCCGCTTCGGCGGCGAGCCGTGGCAGCACCGCCCAGCGGGTGAACGCCGTTCCCTGCGGGGCCCGTACCTCCTCCGGCGCCTCCCAGCCGTGGAGCCCGTACAGCTGGGAGCGGACCGGCCCACCGGGCTCCGTCGCCCAGCCGGTCAGCTCGGCCCGCGCGCCGTCCGGCGCTCCCAGCACCCGGTGGACCCGCAGCTCGTAGCGGCCCCGTGCCACCGTCACGCTCTCCACCCGGAGGCCGGGAACGGTGGCAGGCCCCGCCGGGAACACCGGTACGTGCCAGGACCCGGCCCAGCCCCAGCCGGCGCCGTGCCCGGCCCCGAGCGGGTGGACGCGGCGCCGGGTGCTGCGTACCCCGCCGACCGTCACCGACAGATGGTTGTCCGCCGGGTTCGCCGCCGAGGTCGGTCCGGTCACGCTGGAGTAGGCGAGCCGGGCGTAGTGCGGGTCCGCGTCGCCCGCCGACTCGCCCTCGTCCGGCCGGACGTGGTCGCTGCCGTGGTTGTGCAGCCGCACCACGCCGTCCGCCCCCGTCGACTGCACCAGGAACCCGGGCGCCGGTACGGACAGCACCCGGTCGGGGCCCTCGCTCGGAGCCTCCTCCTCCACCGACGTCCACAGCGGGTGCCCGGCGGGGGCCAGCAGCGCCACGAACGCCTTCGACGCCCAATAGGGCGACGCGGGACCGGAATAGGACTGCAGGGTCGCCGGATGCGGGCCGTGCCATCCGAGGCTCAGTACTCCGTCACCGCCGCCGGCGCCCCGCTCCAGGAAGTACCGCAACGACCCGCTGACCAGCCGCCGCGAGACCCCGGGGGCCAGCGGAGTGTGCCCCGACACCGCGCCCAGGCCCACGGCCGCGCTCGCGGCGAAGCGGTAGGTGAGCGAGCACCCGAAGTACAGCGGGGCCCCATCGCCGCCGAACATCAGCGAGTAGCTCTCCAGATGCTCGCGCAGCCGCGCCCCGTGGTGCGCCGCCGCGCCCGCGTCGCCCGACAGATGGGCGTCCAGCGTCGGATACAGGTGCAGCGCCCAGCCGTTGTAGTGGTCGAAGGCGGCCCCGTCCCCGTCGGTGTACCAGCCGTCCCCCCGGTACCAGCTCTCCAGCAGCTCCATGGCACGCTCCCGCGCCCGGGCCGTCTCCGCGTCACCGCGCCCCACCGACTCCAGGAAACCGGCGACCGTGTACGGGAAGAGATACCAGTTGTTGCCCGCCGGAAGGTGCCGTAGCGCACCCCGCAGCCACTGGTCCACCCGGTCCCGCACAGCGGGCTCCAGCCGGTCCCAGAGCCAGGGCCGGGTGAGCCGCAGCCCGAGCGCGACGGACGCGGACTCCACCATGGGTTGCCCCCGCACATGGTGGTCCAGGATGAGCGGCCAGGACTCCGTGTCGTCCCGCCCGGGCGTACGGGTCCCGGACGCGAGCCCGCGCGCGTAGCGTTCCAGCCATTTCTGTGGGTCCTTCCCCTCCGCCCCGGCGACCCGGAAGGCGGCCGCCAGGAAGGTCCGGGCGTAGCCCTCCAGCCGTCGGAGCGGACCCCGGAGCGGGACGGGGGGCCGGGCAGGTCGAGCAGCGCCCCGCCGGGGGTGGCCCACCGCCAGGCGGCGTGCAGCAGCCCGTCGGCCGCGGTTTCCCAGTGCCCTCGGGTGTACCCGGTGTGCGGGCTCGACGCCCGATCGTCCGGGGGGAGCGCGAAGGGGAGGGCGGGGAAGGTCGTCATACGGGAAGGCCGGGCCGTTCGGGGTCGACGTGGGCGGCACCGGAGATCCTGATCGAGCGATCGCAAGCGGTCAAGAGATCGACCACAAGTCAACAGAAGCGATCAAAAGGTCGGGAGAAGAGCAGCTGCCGGAGTTTGTCGCGGCCGCCCGGCTCAGGGAAGCAGGAGCCGGTCCGCACCGACGGCGGCCACCAGGCCGGCCCCGAGCAGCCAGCTGCCGAGCCGGGTGCGGCCGTGTCTGCTGAGCTCGATGACCAGGCCGCACAGGATGAGCGCGAGCCCGTACACGCCGACGACCAGCACCGAGGACCGGCTCGCGATCCGCAGCGCGAGAACGACGCCCATCGTGACCATGCCCACCGAGGAGAGGACGATCCTCAGCCGTCGAGCCTGACGTGGCGTCAATCTCCGCCCGGTCTCCGCGTCGGTGGCGTCCTCGACGTCGTGCTCGTCCTCGACGGGCTCCGCCACGGCGGCCTCGGCTATCGGCGTGTCGGTGTCCCGGTCCCGGCCCTCGCGCTGGTCCCGCTCATGGTCGCGGTCCTGGTCAGAAGTGCTCATGGAGCCGGATCGTAATGGCTGCGCGGCAGGCCCGTTCCCGGACCCTGGCGTTCCGGTACCGGCCCGCACCGGCGGGTCCGCGCCGACTACGCCAGCAGCCGGGGCGCCTCGGCCGCCGCGTCCACCGCGCTGCCCGCCTCCACCCGGCCCGCCAACTCCCGGGCCCAGCGGACCAGCCCGTCGATCCCGATGCCGTGCGGGCGGGCCTCGCCGTACGGAGTGAGTGCGCCCGCGCCCCGGCGCAGCAGCCGCGCTCCGCCCGCCGTGTTGCCCCGGGCGGCGTGCGTCAGCCCCACCGCCACCTGTGCGAGCCCCCTCCACAGCCCGCGCTCGCTCTGCGGCCCCGACTTCCAGGCGTCCTCGAACACCTCGTGCGCGTGGAACGGCATCCCCGCGTCCAGCAGCCGCTGTGCCTCCCGGAGCGTCTCGTCCGGTGTCCGGACGACTCCCTCGGGCTGCCGCTCGACCCCGGGCGTTCCGTACGGCAGCGGGCGCCCCAGGCCGTCCCGGGGGCGCGCGTTGCGCGCCCGGCCCTCGGTGTCACGGTCCCTGCGCGTCTCGTTCACCACTCGATTGTGCCTCGTAGCTGCAGGGAATGGGCCGAACCCTGTCGGTGAGCACCCGCGCACGACTAGGCTCGACCGTCGTCACTGCATGCCATTGTTTGTGGGGAAGGGTGGGCATGAAGCCGTCCCGGCCGTTGTACGAGCGTGAACCGGAACTCGCCGTCGCCGCGAAGGCGGTGGACGACCTGTGCGGAGCCCAGGCCGTCGGTGGGCTCCTGGTCTTCAGCGGGGAGGCGGGGCTCGGCAAGACCGCCCTGCTCGCCGAGATCCGGGCGATGGCCGCCGACCGCTGCACGATCTGGTCCGCCCGCGGCGGCGAGACCGTCACCTCCGTACCGTTCCACGTCGTGCGGCAGCTGCTGCAGCCGGCCCTCGACCGGTTCCCGCCCGACGAGACCCGGGCCCTGTTCGGCGACTGGTACGACACCACGGCGCCCGCACTCGGACTGGCCGAGCCCAGCGGCCCGCAGCCCGACCCGCAGGGTGTCCGTGACGGCCTCGACTTCGTCGTCGCCCGGCTCGCCTCCCGCCTCAGCCACCGGCCGTTACTGCTTCTGGTGGACGACGCCCACTGGGCGGACGGTGAATCCCTCTCCTGGCTGGCCTCGTTCACCGCCCGCCTCGGTGAACTCCCCCTCCTCGTCGTCCAGGCGCACCGGCCGCAGGAGATGGCCGAACGCAACGCGAGTTACGCCGCCGAGCGCGCGGCCGAACGCGGCTCCGAAGGCCACAGTGCGATCAACCGGGTCGCCCTGCGGGCACTGACCCCGGACGCCACCGCCGAACTGGCCCGCGCGGCCCTGGGCGAACACGCCGACGACCCGTTCTGCCGGGAGGTGTGGGCCGTCACCGGCGGGAACCCGTACGAGGCGGTCGAGCTGGTCGCCAAGGTCCAGGACCAGGAGCTGGCGCCGGTCGAGGAATCGGCCGGGCAGCTGCGGGAGCTCGGCGCCTCCGCCCGGGGCAGCGGGCTCGTCGCGCGGCTGGAGCGGCTCGGCACCAACGCCAACCGGTTCGCCTGGGCCGCCGCCGTGCTGGGGACCGACATCTCCCAGGAGCTGGCAGCCACCCTCGCCGGGATGAGTTCGGCGGAGGCCGCCGACTGCACGGCCCGGCTGCGCGACGCCCGTATCGTCAGCGGCTTCGACCCGCTGGAGTTCGTCCACCCGCTCATCGCCACCGCCGTCTACCGCTCCATCCCGCCGGCCACCCGCACCGCGATGCACGGCCGCGCCGCCTGGGCCATCACCCGGGCCGGCCTCGGAGCCGCCGCGGCCTCCCGCCACCTGCTGGAGGTCCACCCGGACGACGACCAGGAACTGGTCGCCCAGCTCCGCGAAGCCGCCGGTCAGCACCTCGCCGTCGGCGCCCCCGAGGCGGCCCGGCGCTGTCTGGAGCGGGCCCTGGAGGAGCCACCCCGCCCGAAGGACCGCGCGGCCCTGCTGTACGAACTCGGCTGCGCCACCCTGCTCAGCTCGCCGCCCACCACCGTGCAGCACCTGCGGGCGGCCCTGGACATGCCGGGGCTCGACGACGCCCTGCGGGTCGACGCGACGTTCCGGCTCGCCGCCGCGCTCGCCCACAACAACCAGCTCAAGGACGCGGCGCTCTCGCTGGCCGCCGAGGCGGCCCGTACGGCACCGGGCCCCGGCCTGATGCGCCTGCAGGCCGCGCACTTCATGTGGGAGGGCATGCAGGCCACCGAGGAGGACGGCCCGGCCCGCTCCCGCCGCCTCACCCGCAACGCCGACCACCTCAAGGGCCGCGACAACGCCGAACGGGCGCTGCTCACCCTGCGCGCCTTCGACGCCATGCTGCGCGGCGAGAACGCCCAGCTCATCGTCGACCTGTGCGAACGCGCCCTGATCGACGGCAGCCCGGCCCGGGGCCTGGGCTGGACCGACTCCGAGTGGGGCTTCGAACTGCCCACCATGGTCGGCATCACCTACGCCTTCACCGACCAGCTGGACCGGGCCGAGAGCCTCTTCGGCGAGGCGGTGCGCGCCTTCGAGATCTCCGGCTGGAGCGGCGCCCACCTGGCGTTCGCGCACACCCTGCTCGGTATGGTCCACCGCCGTCGCGGCCGTCTCGCGGAGGCCGAGGGCTTCCTGCGCGAAGGGCTGCGCCTCGCCGACCGGGTCGGCTCCGGGCTGCCCGTCCACTGGGACGCCGCGTGCCTGCTCATCGACACGCTGCTGGCCAGGGGCCGGACCGCCGAGGCGCGCAGGATCGCCGACCGCTACCACTTCGGACCGCCCTACCCCAGCGCCATGGTGCTGCCCGACGGCCCGTGCGTCCTGGGCCGCCTGCTGCTGGCCGAAGGCCGCAAGGAGGAAGCGATCGCCGAGCTCGAAGCGGCGGGCGCGGCCCTGGAGCCGCGCGAACGCTTCAACGGCATCTGGGCGCCGTGGGCCGGTGACCTCGCCCGTGCCCTGGCCGACGACGACCCGGGGCGTGCGGCGCACCTCGCGGCCCGTGCCCGGGTGCACGCCGAGCGGTTCGGTACGGACACCGCCATCGGCGAAGCCCTGCGCTGCGTCTCGCTCTTCGCCCCGCCGCAGGAGGCGGAACACCTGCTCGCCGACGCGCTGCGCCATCTGGAGAAGTCCTCCTCCGCCTACGAGCACGCGCTCGCCCGCGTCGACTACGGCATGGCGATCGGCTCGCACCGGGAGCTGGCCCGGGCCCAGAAGCAGGCCATGGCCTGCGGAGCCGAAGGGCTGGCGGCCCGCGCCCAGCAGGCACGGACGTCGATCCGGTCCTCGGAGTGAGGTAATGTTTGTCCTGCGCTACCGCCCCGGGAAACCGGGCGGAGACGCATCGGGACGTGGCGCAGCTTGGTAGCGCACTTGACTGGGGGTCAAGGGGTCGCAGGTTCAAATCCTGTCGTCCCGACTGGAGACAGTCGCAGGTCAGGGCCGGTTTCGGAGCAATCCGAAACCGGCCCTTGATCATTTTTGGGGACCAGTTGGGGACCAGCTGGAGGTCCGGCGTCCTTGACCGGGTCTGCGGGTCAGCGGGTCATGACGATCGGGCTCGGCAGTGAGCGCGGTGCGCGCAGCACGTTGAAGTGGGCCGAGAGCGCCGCTCCGGCGGCCGTGATCTTGTGGACGTCCGGGTGAAGGTAGCGCTGGGTGGTAGTCAGCGAACCGTGGCCAGCGATCCTGCGGAGGACGTGGACCTGGACCCCGGCGTCGGCGAACCAGGTGAGTGCGGTGTGCCGGAGGTCGTGGCGGCGCAGATGCTCGTAGCCGAGCTTGGTGACCACGTCGTCCCAGTGTGTGGCGTCGCGCAGAACGGCGGTGGAGATACGTCCGCCTCGCGGTCCCGTGAACAGGCGGGCGTCCGGATTGGGGCCAGCGGACAGGATGCGCTGGGCGACGAGGGGGCGGATCTCCTCGACGATGGGCACCTTGCGGGCCCGCTTGCCCTTGGTGCCCTTGTCGGTCAGCCCGCCGGGCGCGGGTGTGGTCTGACGCCGCACGGTCCAGATCCACTGGGTGGTGTCGATGTCTCCGACGCGGCAGCCGGAGATCTCGCCGATCCGTGCGGCGGTGCACGCGGCGAAGATGACCACCTCTCCCCAGCCGCGGTACTCGTCGTGGGAGGCGGCCACGAGTGCGTCGGCCAGTGTGACGAGTGTTTCCCAGTCGGGCAGGGCGAGCGCGCGCGGGTCGAGGAGTTCGTCCTCGGCCTGTTTATAGAGCTTCTGCCAGCCGGTCACCCGGGCGGGGTTCACCTTGATGATGCCGTCGCGGACTGCCTGCTCCATGACGCGGACCAGGACGGCGATGGTGTTCTTGACCGTTGAGCGGCTGAGCTCGTCGGCGATCCAGTTCTGCACGGTGCGGTCGACAGCGCCGTTGGTGATCATGCGGACCGCGAGGTGGCCCAGGGCGGGCACGACGCGCATCCGCCAGCCTGACAGGTAGGGGTCGAGTGTTTTCAACTCCAGGCCGCGCAGGGCGAGGTCCATGTTCGCGTTGCCGTATTCGGCGAGCTTCATGGTGGCGAGCGACGGGGACAGCCCTGCTTCAGCCGCTTCGATGATGGACTGGAGCCACTCCTGCGCTTCGTCCTCGTCAGCCTTCCCCTCCGACAAGGACAGCCGCCGCTTCGTGGCCGGGTCAAACCAGCGGACTCGGGCGCGGTACGGGTTGAGGCGATTAGGCCGGTACTCGATGTCGGTGGTGAGTCGGACACCGACCGGCACGATGGCCTTGTCGGCCATCATGTGTCTCGTCGCGGGACGGTCCGGTGGCGACGCAGCCATTCCTCGACGTCGACCGCGCTGTACATGACGACGCGTTCCGAAATGGCGACGAACGGCGGACCCTGGGGCGGCCGAGCGGTGCGCCAACGGCGCAGAGTCGAGGTGTTTACATGCAGGCAGGCGGCGAGGTCGCGCGTCGAATACCAGGCATTGGCCACGAGAGACGACCGGCTGTCCTCTCGGACGAAAGGGGCACCATCCTCATTCTTCGTGTACGTCTGACGGTCTGTGTAGTCTGCTATCGGTTCGGTGGACAAAGGCGGTGGATCTCCGGGGGTACGGAGCATCAAGGGATACAGAAGGCGGTCGGCGACAAGCGGCGCGGCCCGCAGGTGGAGAACCGTGGGGTTCTGCATGCACAGAAGCGGTGAGTCTCTTCTGTTGGAACTGATCCGCAGTGGTGCTCTGGGCAAACGGTGGACAACAATCGTCTGCAGAAGCGCCGGTTTGGCTAACCGGCGATGTTCGGCTATATTGCCCTCATTTGCGACGCGGCGAGCATCACGTGCTGTGTCGATGAGTGTTTCTCGATGACGCATCATGTGGAGTGCGTCGCCATCCTTGAGCCCGCCGAAAAGGGCCGCTGACCTGCCGTTTTAGCGAGTGTGCGCTATGTGCGTTGTGTGCGTTACGGGCGATATCTTGACGCATATTCGACGCACGGCGGGCCCTTCTGACGCACGTATGACGCATGGGGTGATGGGCCGTCAGGCGCCTGCGGAGCCAACTGGCGGAGCCTCAAGAGCGACTGCTGGGTGCTCGGTCATGTTGCGCCTCGACAGCGGAGCCGGTGCCGTCCGTTCGCTTGACTGGGAGGAGCGCGAGGGGCTGGTCACCATCGGCCGACATCGGTGTCTTGTGGTCGAGTTCCGCTTCAACGTGTAGCGGCTGACATATCACCACGTCGCCGATCTGGCAAACGACCAGGTCAGAGAGGGTCTGGCTCTTCGGGGTCGGGCCCTTGGTTTTTTCCCGTGCTGGGATGGTGCTGGGATAGCTGACCTCTCGTCACCTGTCATCACCCCTGCTCATCCCTACCGTGCTGGGATCGTGCTGGGATGGGATGGGAACGCCCGTGCTGGGTTTCGGACAGCGTGCTGCCCGGTGCGACGGGTGAGCAGGGAGAGGATCCATCCACACGCTTTCTTCACGGCCTCATGGCCTCGTCCGGAAACAAATCTGCACCTGCCCGACGTTGTTGATCTCCTAGTCGAGGGGGGAAGTCGGGCGTGAAGCTGTTCCGCACAACGAAAGGCGGCGTGACTGAGGTCACGCCGCGTCTTGCCGCCGTCGAGGCAGATGTGCAGAGCCTTATCGAGGCGCACATGGAGACGATGCTGGGCGTCACGTTCTTGGCGAGCGAGTACGTTATCGACTGCGTCGATGGCGGGCGGATCGACTCGCTCGGGATTGATGAGAACGGTGCGCCGGTCATCGTTGAGTACAAGCGCGGCACGGATGCCGGCGTGATCAACCAGGGCCTGTACTACCTGTCGTGGCTCACGCGGCACCGGAGCGCCTTCGATAGCCTGGTCCGCGACAGGCTCGGAGTGCCGACCGCAGCGCAGGTCCTGTGGAGCGCGCCCCGCCTGATCTGTGTTGCCGGCGACTTCAGCCGCTTCGACGCGCACGCTGTGCGCGAGCACCGTCGCAGCATCGACCTGGTCCGCTACCGGTACTACGGCAGCGACCACGTCAGCCTGGAGACGGTGGTCTCCGTCACCGGCAAGTCGGGCGCGGCGAACCGGCGCACTCGCCGTCACGCGCACATGGACGCGCCCCAGGCGCTCCAGCGGCAGACCGGCGCGATGGCGGAGCTGGCCGTGGCTGCGGATGAGACGCTCCGCGGTCTCGGAGATGGCATCACGCGAGTCCAGCGCAAGCAGTACGCCGCCTACCAGCGGCTGCGGAATTTCGCCTGCGTCATCCCGCCCCAGCAGACCAAGTTGCTCGTCTACCTGAAGGCCGACCCGAAAAGCGTCGATCTCACGCCCGGATTCACCCGGGACGTGACGGGCCTCGGTCACCACGGCACGGGCGACTTGGAGGTGCAGCTGCGCACCGAACGCGACCTGGAGCGTGCTCAGGACCTGTTCCGGCTGAGCTACGCCGCGGCGTGAACGAGTAACGGTCTTCAAGGCCCTGTGCGCTTGCCTGATCAAGTTGTCGTCTGTCGCGATGCGGCCCTTCGATGCGGTGGTCAGGTAGTGGCGGTGGAGCTACAAGTATTCGGTGGATCCCCGGTTTCGGTAACCGGGGTACCGCCGCTATATTGCCGCCCAGATCTACCGAAGCCCGCCGGACAAGCCGGCGTGAGCGGTCTGCACGCTCGCCCGGTAGTGGGCGAACTGTTCCTCGTTCAGCCTCCACCGCGTGTCCGGCGCATCTGCTGTACCAGCGCAGCGGCCACGGAGACCCCCGAGGGCCCCCGCGGGATCGCTCCGTCGAAGGTAGCGCCCGGCGTCATCCTGCCCTCGCCGGAGGACATCGAGGCTTCCCGCTCTCCTGCGGCCGGCTGGAGCCGTAAGAGGTGCCTCATTTGGTGAGTCTGCGGTAGCAGATAAGGGTGCAGGCGATGCTGTGAAGGCAAAAGAGCAGTCACCTTTACGTCCGTAGCGTAGGTGGATTCGTCGGCCATGGCTGCGTTCGACGGTCCAGCGGTGTCGGCCGAGCCGCTGTGAGGGCTCGCTCCCTTTGCGGGCGATGCGTTGGGTTGGGTGATGCGTCGCTGGCGTAACCATCGCCGTAGGTGGGCGTAGTCGAAGCCCTTGTCGGCGTGGAGCTTTCGGGCTTGCGCCGTCGGCGTCCGCGACGCGAGCGGATCGGCGGTATTCCCTTCCCGACGGTATGAGGGCCCGGCTGTCGTGTGGGTTCGCAGCCGAGATCCCCGGCGGATATGGGCAGACCCGGTCGTTCCGTAGTCAGGTGGATCTTCGAGCCGCATTTGCCCCGATCGACAGAATTCGGGCCTGCCGGGTGCCTCTTTTGAGGCTCGCATGTTCACCGAGTCGATCTTGCGACGCGACCAGTCGAGCTCGCCGCGGGCACCGAGCTCGTCGAGAACCAGGCGGTGGAGCTTGGCCCACACCCGGGCCTTCGACCACTCCGGAAAGCGCCGGTGGGCGGTCTCCCCCGACCGGCCGAACGATGCAGATGGCGATTGCTGCCACGTGCAGCCTGGCGTGGCAACGAACACGATCGCGGCTGGCACTTCCCGGTCCCCGTGCCGACGCCGGCCACCACTCTGAGACCGTGACGGTGCCTCCGGCACCACCCGCTGGAACAGCCCCCACAACTCGTCCGGCACCAAGCGCTCGACGATCACCGGCTTGAACTTCCGGGGCGACTGATCCAATGCGAACGTGTGGTCGAGAACTGTAACTGTGGACTAATTGTCCAGTAGGTCACTCTTTAGATCCTGGATAACTTCCCGCCCGCGCAAGCGTGCCGCCTGCCAGCAAACTCCCATCGCCCCGGTGTCGCAGTCCTTGACCCCCTGTCCGCAGGGGTTAGTGCACTCGACGTCCCGCCGTGACTAGGCAAGTGAAGACTTCTATTTACGTTTGCACATTTGCTTTTTTCTCATATGCACGAACTGATGCACCAGGACGTCACCGTTCCTCTTCTTGTCCTTATGGAAAAAGGGTTCGAGTAAGTCGAATCCCTCCTCACCTGCTGTTCTTTCATTATGACTCGCAGGTGCTTTAAGTTCATGGTTCGAAGCGACGCAAAGTCGGTGTCTAATTGATCAAAATCTGTCAGTAGGTGTACGAGTGTGACTCGCCCCTAGGTGGGTTGCATATGGGATCTGCCTTGCACGAAGGGAACCTTCTAGGACTTGCGGCGAAGGGGACTTTTTCCCGATAGTCTGATGACGGATCGCAGTCTCTCGATGGCGGACTGTGATGCCAGTGGCCCCGGGATGCACCCCCGGGGCCACCTGTCAGGCCATCACCAACCGAGGAAGGTTATTGACATGACTTTCGGAGAAAGCCCGGAGCCTGGTATGGCTCCCCCGGGCTATCCCCACGGGAGTATCCCTCCCCTGGGTGCCGGTGAAACCATGGAGATCTCTCGGACCGATGTACGTGTGTGCGGGAGTCTCCTGACGGTCACCATTCTGATCATCGTGGCCGTTGTCATCGTCGCGGTGCTGCCGGCTCCGCCGGGCCTGCCTGATTACTGGCCGCTGTTGGGGCTGCCCTTTGTGGCGTTGCTGCTGAGGGCCAGTCGGCGAAGCATGCTTCGCCGGGTCCACTACCGCAGGGCCTGACCTCCTTGCAGGGGTGGGCCGCTCGATAGCGGCCCACCCCTGCCTCAACTGCCAGAGCCGCGGGGTGCTGCGGACGATTGCGCCCCGGGGTGGCGAAGGGAGACCTGATGGCAGAGCCATCACGGGGGGTCCGGTGCGTACGGTGCGGCGGCCCCATTGAAAAGGCGACAACGAGGGGCGGGCGGCCCCGAACTTACTGCACGTCGCAGTGTCGACGTCGGGCTCAGCGCGACCGTGACCGCGCGCGGCGCGATCCTGGTCCGTCGTGGCAGCCGATCGCGCACGATCTGGTCACCAGCAGCCTGCAGTTGTACGGCGGTGAGCAACTGGGCTTGAAGAACATTCTGGTGCTCGCCGAGCGCATCGCTCGTGACGCGGAATGTCTGTCCGCCGTCGCGGTCGATACCGCCCTGCGGCACGGTGGTAGCTGGCAGGACATCGCCGTCGCCGCCGAGTTGAGCCGGGGGGCAGCTACGGCAAGGTGGGGCGGAACTCGTGTCTCGGACCTCTTGGCCGCACGCGTGCGGCCACGGGTGTTCTTGACGGCGGATGAGGGCTTCTCGGCGGGCACTGCATCCGCCGTCCCGCCCGTCCCCTATCCGCGTCCTGTGAACAGTGCGGTGCCAGGCGTACGGCGAGCTCTCGGAGCTGCCTTGGGCACGCTCGGCAAGGTGTCTCACACGAGCCTGTCGGAGGCAGCGGCTGCCACCGGGCTACCTCTTGCCACAGTCATGGACATGGTCGCGGGGAGGACGGTGGAGCCTTGGCTCGCGACGTACGCCGTGGCGCACGCCCTGCGTGGCGAGCCAAGGGATGTGCTGCACCTGTGGGAACTCGCCTCGGATCAGCGGTTGCCCACCGATGCAAGCAGCGGTACGGACCGTTTGGCGGCGGCCTTGCGGGGTGCCTGGCTAGCGGCGGGATCGCCCAGCTTGGCGATCGTGTCGGACGTTGACGTGGCCGTGGTCCGCGCAGCTCTTTGCGGGCAAGTGGTTCCGCCGTGGCCGGTGGTGACCGAGCTCCTGGGCGGGCTCGGTGCGGACCCGGCACTGTTCGAGCCGTTGTGGGTCGTTGCTCGGGCCGCCCAGCTGGAGTCCGGTGAACGGGCGGTGTCGTCGTGAGCCGGCGGAAAGGCGACGCGCGTCTGTCCGCCCCCTGGCTCGGGTACCACGCGCTCTGCGAGGCGAACCGGCCAGCGTACGTCCAGTACGCGGAGCGGCGGATTGCCGACCGTGCGGAGGCCAGGCGGTGCGTCGACGCCGTGCTGGCGGCGCTGGAGGACTGCTGGATCGCGGTGCTGGGCGACCAGTGCCCCGCTGCCCGAATCTGGGCCGACCTGCGTACCGAGGCCGCGCGCCGCACACACAGCACGGGCGGACGAGCCGGGCGGCTTCACGCCATCCTCAGGCCCGCCCAGGCCGACATCGTGATCCTTCACCACGATCTGGGCCTGCCCGTCGAGCGCGCTGCTCACCTCATGGGCATGACGGGCCCGGTCGCGCACGCCCTGCTGCGCGGCGCCGAACGAGACCTCGGCCCCCAGTTCGACGGGTGAACCCTGGTCAGCGCACGCGCCCCAAGGGGGCGTGCGCTGACCAGCATTTCGCACCCCTCCGTGGCGGATTTCTAACCCCGTCAATCCCTCAGGCTGACTAGCCGCCAGCCTTGCGCGCTCCTAGAATCAGCCCTTACATCCACGGGAGGCAGCCCAGACCAGGGCTTACGGGAGCGCGTATGACCTACGGGGAGAAACCCCAAACCAACCGCGTGATCGACACCAGCCGGGCCAGCGCAGCGCGCATGTACGACTGGCTTTTAGGGGGAACGGAGAACTTCGAAGTCGACCGAGCCGCTTGCAACGAACTCCTGACGATCGCACCCAGCACCCAGCAACTGGCCCGTAACAACCGGGATTTCCTCCGCCGCGTCGTACGGTTCCTCGCCGCGGAGAGGGGGATCACTCAGTTCCTTGACCACGGCAGCGGCCTGCCCACCCAGGACAACGTGCATCAGGTTGCCCAGGGCATCACCCCCCAAGCCAAGATCGTCTACGTCGACAACGACCCGATGGTCCTCGCCCACGCTCGGACTCACCTCGACGACAACAAGAACACGATGGTCGTCGACCATGACATGCGGCGCACGGAGGACATCCGGAAAGCCACCAGCGGCTTCCTCGACTGGAACCAGCCCATCGCGGCACTCTTCGTCTCCGTCCTGCACTGCCTGCCTGACGCGGACGACGAGTCCGACCCGGCCGCCCTGATAGAGGCCGTCGCCAAACAGCTCGCGCCTGACAGCTACATGGTTATCTGCCAGCTCGTCAGCGACGATCCCGCGGTGAGGGACGGCGTCACTCGCCTCATGGACGGTGCCACCGGCGGCAACTGGGGACGAGTACGGCAACCGCACGAGGTGAAACGCTACTTCGACTCCCTGGAGATCGAAGACCCTCCGGGCCTGGTCGACGTCGTCGACTGGCTTCCCGACTCGCCGCCTCCCCCCCCGGGAATGCGCCCGTCGGATTGGGTCGAGTGGGGCGGCGTCGGCCGCGTACTCACCCCGAGGTGACGCTGCTGCTGAGCAGCAGCCGGGCTGTTCGGACACCTAGCCCGGCTGCTCCTCGGCAGCGACCCGCTCCCAGTAGTCGACGGCATGCTCCAAGGCCGTCACGCTGTCCTCACGGCCATAGACGCTGCCGTGCATCGTGAGCAGTTGCTTTCGCGTGCGGTCGAGTTCCGCCTTCTGCGTGATGTAGTTGGCACTGTTCGCGTGCTCGACGTACGCCAGCTCCTGGTGCTGACCGTCAGGGAAGGTCAGGTGGAAGATGGGCGTCGGCAACGGGATGAGCTGCTTCGGCAGGATGCGTACGGCCACCTTGCCGGCTTTGGCCGTATCACGGAGGTGCCGCATCTGCTCAGCCATCATGCTGCCGGGCCCGTAAGCCTGGTAGAGAGCCTTCTCATAGATGAGTGCTATCAGATGGGGCGACTCGCCGTCGAGCATGAGCTGTCGCTCCAGGCGCAGGCGGACCAGGAGCTCAATGTCCCTTTCAGAGCGGTCGATCTCTATAAGACGGACCAGCGCGCGCGCATACTCCTCAGTCTGTAGGAGTCCAGGTACGACGCGAGGCTCAAAGACTGTGATCTGCTGCGCAGCCCGCTCCAGACCGATGAGGCGTTTGAAGAAAGCCGGCGTGACATCGTTGAACCGCTGGAGTAGGTCCTCGTTCCCGACCTGTTGGTGCAACTGGTCGAGGTGGGCCCGTTCCTCGCGCGAGACGCCATAAAACACGGCAAGGTCGTTCAGGTCACGGTACTTGACGGGGTTCTGCCCCCGCTCCAGCCGACTCACCTTCGAAGTGCTGGCACGGATAACCCGGGCCGCATCGGCCAGAGTGTAACCTCGCTGCTCACGCAGACGCCGGAGTTCAACGCCCAGCATCCGACCACTGAGACTGTCGCCCGACTCCTGCATGGGAACCACAGGACCTTCAGGCCGGGGATTGCGAGCGGCGGGCATGCGAACTCCGAAATCTGAGGGGAGGACAGAGGTTCTCCCACAGGATGCCGGAGGCATACCCGCCACCACAAACCATGGCCAACGCTTTACATTAAGTTCCCGCTAGATGGCGTGGCGGTCGAACTCGCTCCCCTTGGCGCCCGTCAGGAAGGCGCTCCATTCGGCATCGGTGAACACGAGGGCCGGGCCGGCCGGGTACCGCGAGTTCCTGAGGGCGACGCCGCCACTGGGTAACCCGGCGGCTTCAACGCACTCGCCCCCTCCAATGCTGGCCTGCGCCTTCTTCCATGTAACGCCCTCGATCTCGGCGGCGGAAACCCCATTCTCTACCACGTCACGATCACCCTGTCTGCTCGCTGGGATGCTGTTCTTGCATGCAACGATTTCCCATAAGGGAATCCCTTGAGTCGCAGATGCAAGACTAGAGGATTCCGTTCGTGAAGGCATTTCCCCGAAAGGGTGTAGTTCGATTACTTTTTTCGAATAAAATACTTCTCATACGAGCGGATAGTTTGGTTGAATGTGCACCTGAAGCTCCGGGGGCAGGTAGCGACGTGGGCGTCCGCTTGTACTTGAGTCTGGCGGACCTGATGGGCTGGCCCGCAAGTGAGATCCGTGTCCGGTGAGCTTCGAAGGGGGCAATGGGGACGTCTTTCTCGATACAGAGTTGCGGGAAGCACACCAGTTGGTGAGCGTTCCCCCGGTGTGCCCCTGAGAACTGGTCGCCCTCCCGTGTCCATTGGTCGGTGACTGTGCCCAAAACCGCGGCAGGATCACCGCTCAGCCGCAGGCGAGGGGGCGTCACCACCACTATTTAGACAATCGAGGCGTGGATCTGGAACCCGTCTGCGGCAACCGCAACGACGTCATCCGACTCGCGTCCTCCTCGAGGCTATGCCGCCTACCAGATGCCAGACGGGACACCCGCGGCGGCAGGTCGGGCCCACTCTTTGCCGACCGCGGATGCGGATACAGCACTTGTCACGGCCAGGTCCGGCAATGCCACGTCGGAGGGGGCGACGAGCAGGCATCCACGAAACCTTCCTCAGGTGAGTAGCGCTGGGTGCGCGAGGACGGATCATGCAGTGAAGTTAGCGCCTGCGTCAGCGTGTTCTGGCCGGGGCAGCAGCATGTGGGGCCGGGACGGGCGACGGGGTACGCAAGCTGTTCTGCCTCCGCGCGGAGGTGAGCGGCTCTGCGTATCGACCGGCCGCTTCGACGGCGACGTCCTGCAGCACGGAGACGGCGGCGTGCGTCGAAAAGTGCAGCGACCACCCGGGGGCGTCGGCGGTGCCCTCACCCCAGAACGTCCAGACGGGCAGGTCGGACTGCCGAAAGGTTGCTGCGAAGGCATCGAACTGGACACCTGCAGAGTGACCACCTGGTGCCTGCCACCGGATGAAACGGCCGTCGACGCTGTGATCCCAGTCGGCGTCGAACAACGGACGGGTGGCTTCCCAGACGCTGGCCTCCGAGACCACGCTGCCGGCGGCGATCTCGACGGTATCTGCGGAGTCGAGGCTTTCGAGTAGCGACCGCACGATGTCCACGGGGACCGTGGCGGTCGCGGTGGCGTGCCACAGGCGCTCGCCGACCGGGCTCTCGTACGCCGCGATCTTCCACCGGGCGTCGTCAGGGTCGGCTTCGTGAACGAACTCGGCTCGCATGACGAGGGATTCGTGAACTGCGTGGGTGGTCTCGTCCGACCAGGTCCGCCACTTTTCCCACTCTCCGTGCGCCTCGAGAAACTCGTTCAGGAGTGCTTCGTGGTGGCCGACCGCGGCAGAGTGCGCGTCTACGAGTTTGGTCGTCACCGGTGCTGTCGGTGCGTCGGCCGTACCCGGTAGCGAGGTGCGGATCCGTTCGGCTTCGTGCTCGGTGCTGGTGGCCGGCGCCGGGCCGGGGCGTACGGCGTCGCCGTAGAGGCGATCGAAGTCGGTGATGGCTTCCACGGGGTTGTCGTACAGCATCGATTCGGTGCGCAGGTGGTTTTCCCCGCAGAGGTGGATGCTCGGGCCGTGGAGGTAGGTGCCGACGGCGACGGTGGTCCAGCCGTCGTGGGCGTGGGCGTGGATGATCAGGCGCCCGTGCCGGATGTCGTTGTAGATCTTCTGGGCGTCGTTGGAAACCTCGCGGATCTCCTCGCGCGAGCACCAGGGCATGGGGTAGTTGGCCCAGGTCCATTCGGTGTCGATCGCTTCGCGCAGTTCGGGGGTGATGTCCACGGTGAGGTGCTCGGCTCGCAGGGCGCGTGCGGCCTGCTCGGCGTAGTGCGGTTCCTCGCTGTCGATGCGTGCCATGACCATCGTCTGTTCGTCCAGCGGCTCGAAGCCCTGGATGGTGAGAAGGGCTTGGATCGCGCGGGCAGGGGTGCCCGTGATGGTGGCGGTGACGGCGCTGGAGCGCTCCTCGTACAGGCCGAGGCGGATGTGAGGGGCATCTTCGGGGTGCGGCAATCTGGTCTCGTTTCGCGGCTCCGGCCGGCGTGGGCCGGCAGAAGCGAGGGTCATCGGAGTGCTCGTGCTGCCGTGGCTCGGGGCGGCGGACCGGCTCGGGAGACGGCCGGGCTGCGCGGGGCACGAGGAGTCGTCGGTGGTGTGGGGGCGGTGCTGCGCTGCCAGCAGGTGCGCAGGGCGGTGAGGTCGGCCAGGGCACGGCGGCTGCCGGTGATCAGTTGGTGCGTCGTGTTGGCCGGGTCCTGGGCGTAGGTGGCGATCCGTGTGGCGACGTCGCACGCGCGGGTCAGCAGGGCGCGTTGGAGGATGCGTTCACCCCAGTAGTCGGCTGACCCGACGGGTGCGGAGACCAAGGCCATCAGGTCACTGGCGGCGAGGTTGTCGGCGAGGAGTCCGCGGTGCTGGGCTTCCCAGAGCACGGTGACCGGGTCCACGGGCTCGGCTCGGTGGACCAGCGAGGTCAGGCACTGCCACAGGGCTGCGTGCAGGGGCTGCGTGAAGTCGTCGGGCTGGAGCCAGCGCATGTCCTTCAGAGCTGCCGGGTGCGCTGTGGCGGTGGCGAGGAGGAGTTGTTCCTCGTCGAGGGCTTCCTCGCTGCTGCGCGCCGCGGGTTGTGTCGGCATGGCAGTGCGCGGCAGGGAGCCGGGGTGCGGGGCGAACTGCCCGGCGAGCGTGTCCAGGAACTGTACGAGGGCGTCGGACTGGGCCAGGGTGGCGACGGCCCGGTTGGGCAAGGTGGCGTCGGTGGCGGTCTCGGCGAGGCGCTGGGCATGCATGAGCAGCGTGCGCCGGGCGTGATCGGATTGGATCATCCGGGCGTAGGTCGGCGCGTGCTGGGGCCACGGGCAGACCTGGACGAGGGTGTGGAGGTAGGAGGCGTTCAGCCCGGGGGCCTGGGGGCGGGCTGCGGCCAGGACGGCGTTGAGCCAGGCGGGATCGGAGCGATGGGCCTCCGGATCAGGTAGCGGCACCGTGCGCATGGCCTGGAAGAGGGCGCCGTGGGCGTGGTTGCTGAATTGCTCCGCTCCCAGGCCGCGGATGTCGGGAAGCCGGTGGGGGGCGAGCAGGAGTGCACCGAGAAGGGACTGCTCGGCGTAGTGGACGGGCCGCGGAGAGGGCAGTTCGTCCAGGTCGTCCTCGTACGGGTCGGTGGAGTGGGGCATCTAGGCGGCCAGGGTGAAGTCGTCGGGGCGGAGGGTTTTGCCGAGGTGCGGGGCCAGCAGATGGGCGGCGAGCCGGGGCGGCACCGCATTGCCGATCTGGCCGAAGACTTGGCCCTTGTTCCCGACCCAGGGGTAGTCGGCGGGGAAGGTCTGCAGGCGGCCGGCTTCCTGGGCGGTGATCCGGATGGACTCCGGTGCCGGCTGCCCCTCGCCGGTGGTGCTGGGAGCGGGCTCAGCGATCCAGACGCATTCATTGGCGCGATGGCCGAAGAACAGGGTGCCGGCCGGTTCGTCGGACCGGCGGACGGTCGCGTTGGACTGGTTGTTGCTGCGCAGTGACCATGACCAGCGGTGCGCTTCGCCCGTGAAGGTAGGGGCCGGCTCGTCGGCCGCCCGGTTCTCCCGAGCTCCGTGCCGAGCCGCCCACCCCGCGCCTTCCCGGCGGGACTGCAGGACTAGGGTGCTCTGGGGCTTCCAGGTTCCGCGGTCGCGGGCGTCACTGAGGGTCTTGCGGGATCCGGACGGGAAGGGCTCCGGCCCGCCTCCCCGGCCTCCGCCGGCGCACACGGTCGGCACGGGACGGTCGGTGGCGCCCCACCCGAGGGCTTCGGCCATGGACACCCACTGGGCGCGGCCCGGCCCGAACAGCGTCTCCGGCTCGGCGATTTTGGCGTGCGTGGGGGGCGGGGGCTCGGCGGTGCGGGTGCGGGAGGCGAGCAGGATCGCCCGTCGCCTGGTCTGCGGCACTCCGTAGTCCGCCGCGTTCAGGATCCCGGTCCACACCGAGAAGCCCCAGCTGCGCAAGATCGCGGCGTACTGACGCCAGAGGGGCAGGACGTCGGGGACTTCCTCCATTGCGATCCACTCGGGCTGGCCGTGCTGGTTCAGGGCGTGCAGGTAGCGCATGGGCTCGGCAGCGAGCAGCGAGCGCTCGTCCTGGCAGGCGGTGAGGAGCTGTTCGCGGGTGTCGCGGCCGACCGCGAGGTCGGCGACGGCCTGGTGGACGAGGTGTTGGTCGAGCAGGCCGAGGCGTTTACCGGCCATCGACCATGCCTGGCAGGGCGGGCTGGCGATGAGCCCGGTGGTCCTTCCTAGGAAGGGCTCCACCGGATACATCGCAACGTCGGTGCGGATGGTCAACTGTCGGGCCGCCGCGCGGGTCTTGCAGGCCCACTCGTCCCATTCCAGGCCGATGTCACGTACCCCGAGGATGGCCAGGGCGTGGCTCCAGCCGCCAGGACCGGCGAACAGATCGAGCACGATCACGTCGCCAGCCCGAAGTCGTCCCGGGTCAGCGCGTCCGCGTCGCCGCGGCAGGCCCAGGGAGAGCAGCCGTCTGCGACGCCTTCCTCCAGCGTGGCGGGGTCTTCGCCGTCTCCCAGTTCCTGCTGCATGGCGGCCCATTCGGCGGCGGTGACGTGATCGATCGGGGTCTGACCGAGAGGGACGCGGGAGCGGTGCAGGAATGCTTCACCCAGCAGCCGGTTGCCGCTCGCGTTGGCGCGGGCGTTGCCCTGGCGGATGGCGGCGTCGAAGGCCACCACGTCCGCCCACTCGGCAGGCGAGGTGTCTCGGATGTGCCGCCACTGCGCGTTGCCGTGGAAGGGGCATCCCAAGCAGCTGCTCTTGGGGGTGTCCGCCAGGTTGAGCGAGGACAGGTACCGGACGCAATCGGTGCGCGACCAGCCCAGGTCGATGAGCGGATGCCGGGTGCGCATGTACTTCACGTCCGCGTCCTTGGCGCGGTGGAACTCGTCGGTCGAGATGCCGACCCACTGCTCGACGAACACCTCCCGCGGGATCCGGGCGGGATAGGGGTAGCCGAGAAGGGCTCTGACCTGCTTCTTTATCGGTTTGATCTTGTATTCGCCGGTGCACTGCCGTCGGGCCATCCCGGCCTTGCCGTCCTGGTTGAGGATGTAGAGCGGCATGGAGGCGAACCGGTGGCCCGGGTCGAGGGCGTCCTCGCGGATGTTGCCGGTGGACACACGCAGGACGGGAATGCCGGCCGGAGCGGCTATCTCACGCTCCAAGCGGTCCAAGTGGTCATAGACGGCGCGAGGTTCCCATCCGGTGTCGGCGAAGATCGCGTAATCGACCTTGGGAAGGTCGCCTGCGGCGGACAGGGCGAGCAGGGTGCTGGACTGGACTCCGGCGCCTCTGTCACCTATTCGGGGCTGTTGCATCCAGCCTCTGGCGTGGAGCGCCGGAGGCTGGTCTCGTTCACGTCGGGCGGCGGCACGTGTGTGTCTTGGTGGTGTCCCTGTGCCGTGGCTGCGGCGCGTGAAGAATTCGCTGTGCCCCGGGCAGGCACGTCCGTAGGGTTCCTGCATGGCTGATGAGAGTGAGCAGGCCGTGCAAGCGGCCATTGATGGGGAGTTGCGGCTTCTCGACCCTGAGGTGCGTGCTTCTCCGGCCCGGGTTCTGGAGCTACTGGATCCGGAGTTCATCGAGTTCGGGGCTTCTGGACGCCGGTGGGATGTGAAGTCGATCCTCACCGTGACGAGTGGCGGCTCGGTGTCTCCTGTCGAGGTCAGCGAAATGTCCGGTGCCGTCCTCGCTCCGGGTGTCGTCCATCTGACGTACTTCGCCGACAACCAAGGCCGCCGGGCATGGCGGAGCTCGTTGTGGCGCCTGACGGAGACGGGCTGGCGGATGTACTTCCACCAGGCAACTTTGACCAGCTGAACGTGTGTAACCGCTGCCCGTGAGGACAGCGGTCGCCGAGCCGACCGTGATGCCGGCCTGGCGTCGGCGCAAAGTTCAGGCCCGTGGTGGTGTGGCTTCGGTCGGGAGGCGGCGAACGTTCGCTGGGAGGGGCCTATCTCGTCGGAGCTCGGCGAGTTCGGTCGTGAGAGCGTGGATGACTTGGGCATAGATCTCGTTTCGTTCGGTCAGTTCGCTGTTGTGCTGGCGTAGCCGTCTGTTGGCGGCTTCGAGGTCGTCGACCTTTGCCTGGAGGGTTTGGAATGCGGCGGGAATTCCGTTCACGGATTCCCGGGCTGTTTCAAATTCCTTGCGGAGGTCGGGGTGTTTGTGGGTGAGGACCCATCGTTTGACTCCGGCTTCGGCGGCGAGCTGGACGACGGTGAGGGCGCCGGTGGAGCGGGTCGGGGTGCCGGCCAGGAGGCGTTGCTTTGCCGCTTGGATGGCGTCGCGTTCGGCTGTGCGGTGGGTGCTCATGGCCGGGGCTCCTGGTGGTGGTTGGCGATGACCTGCTGGAGTCGGGCGAGTTCGTGTTGTTCCCGTGCGTGGCGGATGGGCGGGGCGAGCGGGTCGTCGACGATGGCTTGCAGGGTGTCGACGCGTGTGCGCAGGAAGTCGATGTCGCGGTCGGTGCGGGCGATGTTCACGCACGAGGGTCTGCAGTCGTCGATATCGGGGGTGCGGCGACTGCTGCGTTCGTCCGTACTCAGCCGGCAGGCGGCGCGGGCGGGGTCGAGGACGCAGGTCATGCCCTTGCCGGGGAAAATCTGCAGGTCGGGGTTGGTGAGCAGGGTGTGAGCCTCGCGGGTGGTGCGCAGGACACGGCCGGCGAACTTGGCAGAGGCGGCGACGCGGTGACGGTAGGTGTCGGCGGCGGGGCCGCTGACGTTTTCGCCGTCCTGGAGCCGTTCGTGGGCTTCGGCTAGGTCTTCGAGGCGGGCGAGCCATTCCTCGAAGGCCAGGTCGTCGGGGAACCCGGAGGCGTAGTTGCCGGAGTAGCCGAGGGTCATGTTGATCCGGACGTGGCCGTACTGGATCGCGGCTGCGACCAGGCCGCGAGGGCGCCGTGCGATGAACCAGGCGAGTGTGCGGCGCAGGCGGCTGAGAGCGATCTTCGGGTTGGTAGGGTCGGCAGGAATCACGTCGGGGTGGTGCCGGGCGGTGCAGTAGGCGTTGATCCAGACGATCAGCTCGGCGACGTCCTTGTTGCTGAGGGAGTCGCCGCGGGCCCTGCCAACGCGTTCCCGAAGGTGTCCGGACTCGGATTTCCCGTTGACGAGCAGGGTGTTGGGAAACAGCAGCCGTGCGTCGTGAAGACGCTGGAGCACTGCGACCGCGGTGGCGACCGGGGCAGCGACGACCCAGGGGTCGGCTCGCTGTTCCCCCTCGGCGCGCTGGGCGCCGTCGGGGTGGCGAACGCCCTTCCAGTGTTTGCCGCGCAGCAGGATCAGGCCGGTGACCGGATCGTGTTCGATGCAGTCGCGCTCCAGATTGAACGTCTCTCCGGGACGCTGGCCGGACAGGTAGCCGATGATCACCAGGCAGGCGCTGCTCAGGTGGCGGGCCAGGACGGGCGCCTGCTCGTAGGTGATGCGGGTGGTGAGCCAGGGCTGGCCGTCGAGGATGCCCCGGACGGGCGTGGTCAGGTAGGTGTCGTCCGCGACGCGCAGTCCAGAGTTCGCGATCGTCGCGGCGGCAGGCCGGGTGATCTGGACGCCGAGCTGGAGCCCCAGGAAGTAGGTGTTGACGATGATCGCGCCGTCGGCGTTCCGGCGGCCCGGCAGGGGCAGGCCGCGTGCGCGGTAGTCGTCCAGGAGCCCGGCCACCAGCAGGGGGACCGTGCCCTGCGGACGACGCCGCCTTCCAGGTAGCGACGTGCCGTGGAGGTGTGCGTCGCGGGCGCGGCGGGAGAGTGTCTTGTACTCGTTGAAGGCGGCGATGATGTCATCCGCGAAGTCCTCGACGAACCGAAGGGACCACTTCAGCAACGTGGTCATGGTCGCCGGGTGGATGCGTGGCGTGCGGTTCTCCTCGCAAGCGCGGCGTTGCCCGAGAATGTCCGCGATCCGCTCGCCGTTCCAGGGCGGAGCGTGCGGAAGCCGGTCGTTCTCGTCGGGCAGGAGATCGCGCAGAGTCCAGGTGCGCACGACGGCGGCAAGCAAGTCCTCACGCATTTCGTGGGAGAGCGCCGCCTCCTTGATGTCGGCGGCATACGCGTCCAGATCCGCAACGGTGACCTGCCCGAAGCAGGTGATGCCCCTGTTCTCCAGCCAGCGCGCGAACCGCTTGAGGAACCGGCAATAACCGGCGACGGTGCGGGGCGCGGGCCGCGGGATGCCGGGAAGGAAGCCGGTCCCGCCGCTGCCCTGGTGGCTGAGCATTAGCCAGGTCAGGAGCTTGATCGGTCGGTGGAAGGACGCTGGGGCGTCGTGGAAGTCCAGGCAGACGCGGGAGGCGTGCTCCTGGAAGAAGGCGGGGGTCAGGTTCCAGCGGTCCTCGCCGAACAGCGAGAGTTCGGCGGTAGTGGTGCCGGGCCGAAGCGGGCGGGTGGCCAGGACCGGTGTGTCCGGGCCGGGCAGCAGACGGCGGACTGCTGGCGCGGCGGCGGGAAGGGCGGGGGTCATGTCAGGTCCAGTCCTCGGCTCAGGAAGCGGTCGACGAGTGCCTGATCAGCCGGGGTGGCGGTGCCACGGGCGTCCGTGATGGCGGCCGGTGAGTAATGGCCGAGCAGATCGGTCAGGCGGGCGGTGGGCTCGGCCAGTCGCTCGGCCCAGCGCAGCGGCGTCATCTCCTGCTGACGGGCTTTGAGCGCGTCCAGCGTGAGGACCTGCACCGGCAGGTGGGCTGGTGTCGCCCGCGCGCCGGGACAGGACAGACAGAGCAGGAAGGAAGCACCACAGGGCTTGCCGACGGGCGTGTAAACACTGCCGAGCGGGTTGGTACAGCCGGCCAGGACGGTGTCCAGCCGTCCGGTGATCAGCTTTTGGAGGGTGTTCTTGTCCAGGCCGTGCCGGGCGGCAACCGTTTCCGGGTCGGTGCGGGCCTGTTCGATGTCGCGGGCGGTCAGCACCGGGATCGGTGGCGCGGAGCGGGCCCGCGTGACCTGCTGGTCCAGGGCGTCGGCGACGACCTTCTGGTACTCGGCCAGGTTCCCGCGGTTGCGGGCCAGGTACTCGTTCGCGAGGGTGGCCTCGGTGTGGGCGACCGGACGCTGGTTGATCTCCAGCCAGGTCATCCGCAGGCGGCGGCTGTCGATGTGCAGCGGCACCGGCTGGCCGTCAGCGTCGGGGGCGTCGCAGATGAGATCGGTGGCCCAACCCCACAACTGCAGGACCTGCTTGGGCAGCCCGTGGCGGAAGCCTCGCCCGTGAGGTCCGTTCTTGACGTTGTAGAACGCGAACAGTGAGTCGGTATTCAACGTCTTCCGGGATCCGGCGGCCAGGTCAAGCAGCAGGGCATAGACCCCGAAAGGGGTGTTGAGGTCGTCCCGTGCCTCGTGTGGGGAGCGGGGACGTCCTGCAGGGCCACCGTCATGGCTGCCTTGCGGGATCCACGACGGGGCTTGACCAGGTCGAGCTGCGCGGTGGCGGTCCCTCCGGCGTGTGCGTCGGGCCGGTGGTGCGCGGTCGTCGCAGCGGCGAGCGTCGAATAGTTCTGCCCGGTCAGACACAGCAGAAGGACAGCTGCCGCCCCGGTCTCGTGGTGGGTGAGGTGAAGGCGTGTCATCACCCCGCCGATGCCCCCGGCCTTGCGGACGGCCGCCCCGTGCCGGGGTGTGCCGTACTCGTAGCGCGGCAGATCCGCGTGCCGGTCGACGTGGTCCAGCAGCGAGCCCAGCATCCACTGTTCGCAGTCGTTGTCCGCGTTGATGGCCCCCGCCCACCAGTCGGCCAGGAGCCGGCGGCCGGTGCGGATGCGCGTGGCGGCGGCCCGCAGTTCGGATCGCGCTTGCGCGGTGATGCGGCGGAACTCCGCTTCCGGGTAGCTGCGGGTTGGCGCGTCCGCTTTGGCGACGCGGGCCTGTGCCAGGCGGGCCGCGAACTCCGCGGGCGCATCGGGGGCGAACCGCAGGATCGTCCGAAGCGCGGAGATATCCCGGTGCAGGGTGGTCGCCCCGGTCAGCATGTACCCGTCCAGGTGCACGGCCCGCAGCTGGGCCGGAGACGTCGGAGGGTTCGACAAGCCGGCCAGATAGCGGCTGAACCGCTTGAGGATGTTCACCGTGTCCAGGGCCGAGGTGGTGGTCCGGCGGGTCCCCGACGGGCCCGTCACCCCCTGCACTCCGAGCGCCATCCAGTCGCGCAGTTCGCGCGTGACCGGCAGAACCGACAGGTCGATGTCCACCGCCTCGCCGCCGCGTTCCGGGAAGAACCGCACCCTGCACTGACTCTCGTCGACGAACAGCCGTTGCGGCAGTCGGTAGCCGGCCGCGGGCAGTACCGCCCGCCGTCCTGTTCCGCTCATCCTCCCGTCACCGCCCCGGCGGTGATGACTTGCCGGTGACCGGCGAACATCTCCGCCATCAGCTCCGTCAAGACCGCTCCGTGGGCGTGCTCGATCAGCAGCGAGACATCCAGGTCCCTGAACGGCTCCAGGTAGACGTCGATGGTCGTGGACACGTCCGCGTGCCCCAGCAGCGTCTGCACCAAGTGCCAGGTGTCGCCGAACTGGGCCCGGAAATCACGTAGTTCCTCGGCATCCAGGTGGGCGAAGCGGCGCTCATAGAGCAGTCGTCCGACCGAGAACCAGCGAAGTGCCATCGAATGACGCAGCATGTGCGCGGTCGCTGCCACTCCGGCCAGTCCCGCGCGGGCCACCCGCTCGTTGGCCGTGTCGAAGGTGTGCTGCCACCCGCGAGGAGCCCGGGGCAGCCCGTCCTCGTTCAGCCACAGGGCCGCCGGCGCCGGCCCCGCCGGAGTTTCCAGGAAGATCCGTCGGCGGACCTGCGGCGTCAGCGCGTCCAGCGACACCTGTACCAGCGTTCCCGTACCGTCGACCAGCTGCAGCCGCCTGCGGCCCAGCACTCGGTGCAGCAGCAGGACCCCGGCGAGCCGCTCGTAGCGGCCGGCCTGCTGAGCACGGCGTACCGCCGCAGCTCGCTCGCCCTCGCAGTAGCCCAGCGCGTCGGACAGCACGGTGCGTGGCATCCAGAACCGCCGCCCACGACCGCCCTTCGCGCAGGCCGACGCCAGCCGGGACGTGGCATAGGACCGGCCGACGCCCTCGGCCGGCAGTTCCAGCATCAGCTTGCTGGCCCACTCCGTCAGCCGCAGACCGGTGCCGTACAACCCGTCCGCGAAGGCGCAGTCCCGCTGACTGTTACGGCCCCGCCACCGCGGCACCTCCCGGCCCTCACGATCCAGGCCGCGAAGGCCCACATCCCGCCACAACGCGTAGCCGCCCGGGTCAAGCCACTTCACATCCCGGTCGCGCACCACGTGAGGCGCTGCCTCGAACCCGGCGGCACCGGTATAGGACGACGTCTGCTGACGCATCAGCCGGATCACCGGATTGCGTACCCCGAAACGGGGCGCAGCCCAGTCGTAGAAGGCGTGGACCGCGTCCAGGTTGCCCGACACGGTCCCGCCAGGCACCCGCTCCGGGTTCGACTCGTCCGTCATCCGCCAGAACTTGAAGCCCTCGACGTCCTCCGCGTCAGCCGTGTCCCAACGGCTCCCCACCGCGTCGAGAAAGCCCAGCCAGGTGCACAACGCGTACCCGTACTTCTCCCGGGTCCCCGCCGATCGATTCCGCATCCGCAACGAACCGAAGAAGGAATTCACTTCGCAAATGACGCGCCCGTCGGAATTGATCAAGAATTCCTGGCCCGTGCGAGTCCCGTGCCTGTCCGCGAATTCCCGCAGGCTCGACACACCGGCCAGCACCGGATCCGCGGCGTACCACGACACCACCCGGTCAGGCTCGCACCGGCGCATGTTCCACGTCCCGAAGCGGGAGCCAGAGTCCCGCAGTTGATCGCTCATAGCCCGGAACAGAACCATGCCGTACCGCATCAGACTGCATGCAACACGCTGAACTCGGTACAGACCGGCGCCGAGTGAAATGCAGGTGGGGGCTGTGGAGATGAGGGATTCCTTGCGGTGAACGGTTCTGGAGAGGGAGAGCGTTAGCGTCGAGCGGGAAGCGTGCGGGCCGATGGCGGCCTCGGGGGAGTGGCGGCTCGGCCAGCTCGGTGGGGTGCTGGCCCTGGCCGCAGCGCGTCGGGGATACGGCGCACGGTGAGGATCTGGCGGTCCGTACCGGCGTTCTCCGTACCGAGGACGTGGTCGCCGGGCCGAAGGTCTGCTGCGGTGATCCGGATCAGGTCGTGCTCGGCGCGGACTTCGGCGTGCGGGGTCCAGCCCAGGCTGGTCAGCGCTGCTTCCAGCGGCAGGTCGTATCGGCTGATCTGGTAACGCAGGTGGCCGGCGGGGATGTGGGTGTGGCGGGCCCAGTCCTCCAGCCCCATGCTCAGACCGAACGCCCGGTACGGGACTCCGGCCCCGAGCGTGGAGCGCTGCTGGGGATCTTCGGAGATCGCCTGCTCGGGTTCCCAGCCCTGGGCCAGACGGCGGCGGATCGTTGCGTAGGCGCAGCCCGCACGCGGGTCGACCGCCCAATGGCTGAGCAGCCTCGTCTCGCCGAACGCGGTGACGGGCAGGTTGAAATGCGGCCCCTCCCCGCCCTTCTCCAGTGCCTCGACGAACGTCATGCCCGACCGGTTGAGCCGGTTGTAGAGGGTGTGGTACTTGATTCCGCTCTGGTCGGCCCACCCGCGGAGTGACAGCGTCCGTCCCGCGTGGGTGTGTGAGGTCGGGTTTGTCGTGCCGGGGCGTGGTGATGGCGTCCGTCGGCTTCCAGCCGAGCGCGAGCCGGGTCCGGAGTGCCTCCCGGGTGATGGCGCAGCGCTCGTCCGCAGCCCATTCCCGAAGCGATTTCGACTCTCCGAGGGCGGTGATCTGCCCCCGGGCCAGCTCCCAGCGGTAGCGATCGGTACGCGGCTTCGCGGATGGGCGTGCGGGCCCGTCGGCGGAGGCGGTCATCGGACGGGCCACGCAGCGCGGGAAGCGGAGGGCCGGTTCGCCTGTGACGGCGGGAGGGCGCAGGTGCGGCGGCGCTCCGGCCACGAGCGGCTCGCAGGTCGGGTGCGGAGCCCTTGGTCGGCTGGTCGCTGAAGGCGGGAGCCACGCGATCGAGGGCCTCGGCGATCTGCTGGGCCCGGCCCTGGGCCTGCGCGAGCTGCTCGGCGACATCGTCGGGGAACCGGTCCCACTGGGCCTGGTACTGGTAGCGCTGGAGAATCTCGGCGGCGTTGCGCAGCTGCTCGGCGACCTGCCGCAGGACTGCGGTCTGCTGCTCCGGGGCGGTCGCGGTGTGGGTGGCCTGCAGGAGCGCGTCCAGAGCTGTGGGCAGGGGGCCGGTATCGGTGGGGAGGCCGTAGAGGGCGGCGTGCAGCGCCTGGGCGTAGGCGGTCACGGGCCCACCGCGGGAGCGGTAGTCGTACTGGGCCGCCGCCAGCCGGCGGACGCCGAAGCTGATGGGCACGTCACGGGGAGCGGCGCCGGGGCGGAGCTGATCGGCGAGGGCACGGGCGAGATCGTGCACGGTCGGAGGGTCGGAGATCGTGGCGACTCCCAAGGGGGCTGGTGAGGAGGTTCATCGGGCCTTCGAGCGCACCGTGCTCGCGACCGGGCGACGGGGTGGGCGGCCAGTGGTGAGCGCTGTGGGCCGTGGCCGTGCGAAGGTGGCGGCCAGGCCGCGGCGCCCGGCGGAGGTCAGCACGAGGCGCTCGTCCTGGAGCAGGCGGGGACACGATGTGCGGGTCACCAGGCCGCCGCCCTCCAGGGCGCGGACGGTGCTGATGGAGACGCGGAGGTCGTCGCGGCTCGGCCAGGGCCGGCCGCGGCTGATGGTCACCTCACCGTGGGCTATCGCGCGCAGTGTGGTGCTCTGGGCGGGGGAGAGTGCGGGCGGCCGGTGGTCGGGCACGTGTCCGCGGAAGCAGCGGTCGGTGACGTACAGTTCGGCGGCGGCCACCGCGTCGACGGCGCCCAGGGACAGGCGTTCGCCGACGAGGTCGAAGTACCGCAGGGCCTCGCGGCCGGCCTGCTGCTCGGTCGGGACCGTCATGAAGCCGTCGCCGGTCTCCACGGGCAGTCCTGCCCGAGCGGCCAGGAGGATGTCCTCGGCGGCGATGAAATGGTTGACCGCGTCGTCGGCGAGATGGGCGAGCTGGCGGACCCGGGCATACACGGCGCGGATGTCCGGGCTTTCGTACATCCGCTGGTCGTTGAGCGTCGTGACGATGCCGAGCGCGGTACGGGCGAGGTCCTGGGCGGCTTCCTCCTGGGTGACCAGCATGTCGTGGAGGGGCTTCCCGCGGAGATTGCTCCGCAGGTGGGAGTCGGTGAAGCGGGTGAAGTCGGCTGCGAGGGACAGAAGTTCTTCGGCCGGCTGGAGCGAGAGGGAGTTCTTGGGCAGGGCGGTCTCCGGTCAGGTGGATGAGCTTGCCGATCACCTGGGCGATGTGGTCTCCGGCTTCGGCCGTGTACCGCGGGGAAACCGGGACACGGTCCCGGGGCGCGAGATGCGTCACCGGCGCGGCCCCCGAATTGCGGGGATTGTGGTCAGCTCGGGGTCGGCTGTCCGGTGGCTGTGGCGTCTCGTACGGCGGCGGCGACGCTGTGGCAGCCGGTGGCGCTGAGGTCGAGATGGTGTACGGCGTCCGCGAGGTGGCCGGTCATCTTGGCGATGGCCTCGGCGAGGACGGCGGTCCGTACCGAGGGCTCGTCCGGCGGGCTGACGGGGTGCGGTGCGCCTTCAGCGGGGTTGGCGAGCAGGGCGTGGGCGAGGTCGGTGCCGACGCGGGCGGAGAAGGAAGCGACCGAGACCATCAGCTCCCGACCGGAGCGGCTGCCGATGATGGTGGTGCCGGGGCTGTTGTCGAGCGCGCGGAGGCGCACGAGGGCGGTGGCTGTCAGGTCGTGGGAGATGAGCAGAAGCGGGGTGATCTGTCGCAACGCGTCGCTGCCGGGGGTGTAGGAGACGTCTCGGACGCGGGCGTGCAGGGTCTCGAACTCCACTGCGAGGTGGTGCAGTTGGTCGGCTGGTTCGGTCAGCGGAGGCGGTGGCATGGGGGTGGTGGGGCTTCGGGAGGATCGGTCAGCGGCTTCGTGGGGCCGTCTTCGTGGCAGCGGCGGGCGCGGGTGTCGGGCCGGGATCTCTGGTCGCCGGGGGACTGCCGATGACGGTGGCCAAGGCGATTGCCCCGGGGGTGCTGAGGCGTACGCGGTCTTGGCGCCCTCCGCCCACGTAGGCGGGGGGCGCGGACTCCGGGACGCGCTCAGCGAGCCCGTTCTTCTCCAGTGTCCGCAGTGTGCCGATCAGGACGCGGGCCCCGGCACTGTGGACGTAGTCGCGGCCCTGGGAGCTGGTGGTCACGACGTGTCCGAGCGCGATCTCGTGGAGGGCCGTCTGCCGTACGGCGTCGAGACGGTCGTCGGGCTCGGGGGCATGGCCGGAGCGTCTGCGGCGCATGTGGGCGGCGATCCGGGCGGCGCTGCCGACGACGGCTTCAGGAGCGAAGGCGGTCAGCACGCGGGAGGCGACCAGTTCGTGGCGTGAGGCGGCATCGGTGAGGTAGGCGACTTGCTTGAGCCGGACCAGCGCGGCGGTCAAGTCGGCGTGATCGAAGAGTCCCATACCCGCAACGGCCGTGATCGCGGCGGTGGTTTCCGACGCCAGCCGCTCCGCGGACTGGGCGAAGTCGCCCAGCTCCGGCGCTGAACTATCGAGAATGTCGAGGGAGTCGTTGTGCCGGGTGTACTCACCGGCGAGGGTCAGCAACCTTGCGACGGGAGGCGGGGGTGGAGGCGGGGGCGCGGGCACATCGAAGAGCGCGTTCGGCGGGATGGTCATCGGCGGGCCCGGAGCTGTACGTCATGCGCAGGCGCGGGCGGTGTCGTCATGCATGGCGCCGGACGGCTGGGGCGCGGGGCGGCGTAGGAGGAGGTGCGCTCGGCGAGCACGGTGCGGGCGGCGGCGAGGGCGCGGTCGGCGTCATCGAGGTGGCCCCGCAGGCGATGGTGATGGTCCAGTGGGTCGAGCTTCTGCTGGCGCGTGTCCTGCGCTGTGGTGGTGAGGATGAGGAGGGGGGCGAGGGCCTGGGCGTAGTGGGCGATGGCCCTTCCGAGGTGGCCGGCGCTTGCGGCGAGATTCTCGGCCGACGGCAGGTCGGCGCTGTTGGGGGCGAGCTGGTACTCGGTGTCGGCGGCCATGCTCGCGGCCAGATGACACAGCAGTCCGATGTACCGCGTCGTGTTGAACAGGCCGGTGCCGTCCGCGGTGATGTGGTTGCCGCGTATGTCCGCGGTCACGGCGTCCAGGGCCTTGCGCGGGGACATGTCGTCGAGGTCGGTGGGTTCGTAGGTGTGCAGTTGGTCTCCAGGTGTGTGGTTCAGGGAGCTTGCAACGGGGAGTCGGGCCCTTCTCGCGCGAGTGCCGCGGGGGCGCTGGTTGGGTATCCGTGATCTGTCGGTAAGTCAGCGTGCCCGATGAGCGCCGGGTGCCCGACTGGTCGGGGCGAGGAGCTGCCCGAGCTGCTCGGCCGTGTGCAGGGTTTCGGCCCCGAGCCCGCTGCTGCGGGTGGGGGTGATCACGGCGGCGCCGAGGGCGAGAGGGGGCACGTCGCCGAAGTGCCGCTGGACGGGGCGTTCATCGGCCAGATGAGTCAGGAACTGGGCGACTACCCGGTCGGGTGTGTCCACGGTGAAGGTGCCGGTCCAGTGGGTGTCGAAGCCGTCGTGGACCGAGTGCGTGAACCGCCAGGGGTGATCGGGATCCGTGGTGTGCTCGACGGTGCAGTGCCCGTCGGGGGATGTCCACGTGACACCGCATGTGGTCCCGCGTACCGCCCAGCCGCAGCGCTTTGCGATGAGGGCGGGGTATTCGTCGGCGAAGGGAATGCGGCTGGCGTGCCGGTTGTCGCCCAGGATCTGGGGCAGGGCCTGGGTGACCGCTGCGATGGCTTCTACGGGCACTTGCCGGGTGAACTCCACGCGCCAGAACGGCTCGTGGTGCGCGATTGACCACCAGCGATCGTCCTGCCGGTCTGGCGTGAAGTCGAGGAACAGCTCGCCACCGGGGCTTGCGAGGGAGACCTGGGGCAGCTGCTTCTCGGAGGTCCAGCCGAATAGGCGGATCAGAGGAGCGAGGGCGTCGCGGATCTTGTCGATTCCGGTACCTGCCAGATGACGTGGGGAGACGAGGACCAGCTCGTCCGGCGCGAACCGCGTCACCGGCCGGACCGGTTCCCCGGCACCCGGATGTAGTGGCTGCCATCGAGACCAGTGACCTCTGCGGCCGACCGGGTGGCCAGGCCCTGAGCCCTGGCGGAGAGCGTGGACAGGGTGGAGCGGAGACCGGCGAAGTCGACGCCGAGGCGCCGAAGGTAGGCGACGTGTGCGCAGATGTCTGGCTGGTTCACGTTGAGGGCCGTTCCTGTCAGCGGTGGCGGCGCGTATCGCGGCCCCGCACGATGTCCGGGATGGTGGGCTGCTCGGATGTACGGGTGGGTTGTTCCACGGCGAGCTGGGCCGCTGCGTTCAAGCCGTCGACGACGGGCACCCCCGCGGTACGCAGCTTCTCCAGGGGCTCGAAACCCCCGGTGTGCAGGACAGCGCGTACGCCGCACGCCCGGACCGCTTCAGCGTCGTCGGTGGTGTCACCGATCAGTACGACCCGGCGCCGGTCTGGTTCCCCCAGGGCGGCCAAGTGGAGTTGCAGGGCTTCGGACTTCGGGGTGGAGGGCTCGTGCCTGCCGTCGATGCGCCGGAAGAAGATGTCGAGATGGGTCCGGTCCACCTCGCGGCGAAGCTGAGCATCCGCGGTGAGCGACAGCAGCGACTGGGTGTGCCCCCGCTCGGCAATCCTGAACAGTAGGGCCGCCGCGCCTGTCCGCATGGGGGGTGGCAGCCGGGCTGCCATCTGTTCGGCGAAGGTCCGCTGGACGGTGGCCCATTCGCTGTTGGTGATTGGTCGTCCGCAGAGGCGGTCGTGGAAGCGACGGATGGGGAGGCAGTGCTCCTGCCGGTAGGTTGCGGCGTCGACATGGGGTTCGCCGATGGCTTCACGGCAACGGTTCACCGCGTCGACCATGTGGTCGAGGTCGTCCAGCAGGGTTCCGTTCCAGTCCCAGACGATGTGCACGGGGAGGACGGGCGAGGCGGAGGGTATGAATAAGAGGGCGCTTTCCTGGAGTGAGGGGCGACGGGGTACGGGGCCGGCGGGACGGAGTGCGCGTGGCGGTCGCTGCCGGTCGGCTCACTGGGCCCAGGGTGGTCAGCGGTCGGGGGCACGGCCCGCTCAGGGCGGGGGTCAGGGCGCGTCAGCCGGCCGGGTGAGGTGGACCCGCCCGGCCCGGTACCAAAGCAGGTACTCCGTACGGACGAGGAGACGTCGGGATTCCCGAGCGAGGACGGTGCCGATGCCGCGCCGCCTGTCAACGGCGCTGGTCCACCTTGTCGTCTTTGAGACCTGGCCGAGGCGGACGGGGGGACCGTTCGATGGCGAGACGAACTGCCGCGTCGAGGCTGTGGACGACGGGCGCACCGGCCGTCCGCAGGTGCTCGGCGGGCTCGAAGCCGCCGGAGTGGAGCACCGCTCGGATGCCGCACGCCCCGGCGGCCCGGGCGTCGTCCCGGGTGTCGCCGATCAGCACGACCCTGCGACGATCACGCTCGCCCAGCGCGCGGAGATGCTGCTCAAGCGCGACAGATTTCGCGGTACCCGGTTCGCGCCGTCCGTCGATCCGCTCGAAGACGCGGGCCAGCCCGGTCTGCTCCACCTCCCGGCGCAACTGCGGATCGTCGGTGAGGGACAGCAGGGACTGGGTGTGCTTCCGGCGAGCGACCGACTCCAGGAGCCGGGCAGCCCCAGCCCGGAGGGGCGGGTTCCGGGCCGCCATGTGCTCGGCGAACGTGCGCGTGATGGTGGGCCATTCGGCGTCGGTCACGGGGCGTCCGCAGAGGCGGTCGTGGAAGGCGCGGCCGGGCAGGCAGTGCCGCTGCCGGTAGGTGGCCGCATCAACGGGCGGTTCGCCGATGGCCTCCTGGCAGGCGCTCACGGCGTCGACCATGACGGAGAGGTCGTCCAGAAGAGTGCCGTTCCAGTCCCAGACGATGTGCACGGGGTGGACGGGCTGGGCAGGGCTCATGAGCATCAGCGCGTCTCCCGAAGAGTTGATGGAGGGGCCGGATCCGTCCGAGCTACTAGGAGGTCGCGCTCCGGCGGCGAATCGGCGAGTACGTTGACCGTGACCAGGAGGTCCTCAGAAGGTGTTGTCATACGTGGCGCCGGACCGCGGCAGCCGACGGAGTCGAAGTGACCTGCTGAAGGCCGCGTTCGCGGGCCTCGGCGACAAGCTGCCGGTCCTCAGCCTGCGCCGGAAAGGAGGCGAGGCGGCGGGAGAGCCGCTGCGCCACAGCGCGGTAGCACTTGGCAGCTGTCTGCAACTCGTCACCTGCGCGACGTAGTTGATCGCGGCTGGTGGCAGGGGTCGCGTCGGCGTCCACGTAGGCCAGGATCTCGATACGGTGATGGACGGCGAAGTTGCACAGGGTGGCGGCGAGCGAGATCTGGGCGCAGGCCCCGGCGAGGAGCGCCACGTTCTCGGCACCGTCCCTCATCGCGGGGTACTGGCTGATCGAGAGGTCGTGGGCCTGCTGGGTGCACCGCATCGCCAGCTCGTGCACCCGCAGGCTGAGAGGCACGATCTCTCGGAAGGGCTTGGCGATCTCGCCCGCCCGGATCCGAGCCGCCTCCGCGGACAGCTCTTCCAGGGCGGGGGCCACCTCACCGAGAAGACGGGTGTGTTGAGTCAAGTCGACGGCGTGCAGGGGAGCTCCTGGAAGTGGGCAGGACAGGGCGAGGTGAAGGTGGAGGAATCGTTGCCGCGTACGGGCTGGATCGGGTGGCTTCCCACAGAAGGCGGGCAATGCGGTCGTTTCCGTGGCCGGCTCGGGGCCGTGAGGCTGTGTGCCATCCGGCTCGGGGCGGCCGGCTGGCGATCACCCGCCAGCCAGCGCCGCGCAGGGAGGCGCCGCTCTCGCCCTCCTGGGTGTAGGTGATCAACCGCCGATACCCGAGGGCCTTCGCCGCCCACCATGACGCACCGTACAAAAGGGAGTTGGTGTTGCGTGCGCCGTCGCTGGCGGTGCGGGTGACTTCGAGGGTGGTGCCGTTGTCGAGGTGACGGGCCACCGGTCGGCCGACGATGGCCACGGCGCGCAACATGCCCTCGTGGTCAGCGGCCCCGACGGAGAAGATCTGCCCGGCGGGCGGCGGGTGGTGACGGTGCCAGGCGCGCACGAACTCACGCGCCTCCCGCGAGCGGACCGGTACGAGGTGGAGCCGGGCGTCGTCGCTCACGCGGCCGTCCCGAAGTCCGACTGTCGGGGCGTGTGCTTGGCCACGGCTCGGTCGGTGATGCCCGCCGACGCGCGGGCGGACGCCTCGGACAACTCCTTGGCCCCGGGCTCGGCGTACCACGGGCGCAGGTCCAGCATCGCCACCCGCATTCCGGTCGCGAAACACAAGGCCGAGCCCTTGGGCAGGGCGCGGATCGCGTCGGCGGGCAGGATCCGTTCCTGCCGCATCGACACCGACGTGCTCTTGCCGGAGTCCGAGTGCGAGGTCGAGGTGGTCTCGACGTCGTGGTCGCCGATCAGACGGGACAGCTTGTCGGCGAAGTCGGGATCGTCGATTCCGGACCCGACCACCTTCACCGTGGACGCGGACCACATGGCGTCCATGCCCGTATCCCCCCAGACCTTCTGGCCCTGCCGGTAGCTCTGGAGGATGGTCATCGGGATGATCCCGCGGCTGCCGAGGTGGGAGTACAGGTCCGGCAAGTCACTGATCTTGCACACGTTCGCGGCCTCGTCCAGGACCGCGAGCATGGGCGGGTCCAGGCGCCCGCCGGCCCGCTCGGCCTGAGCGGTCGCGGCGCGCATCACGGAGTCGGCGCACGCGGCGATCAGCGCCGAGGCGCCGCCGCCGCCGTCCTTGCTGAGGAGGAAGACGGTGTCGGTGGAGGTGACGAAGTCGGCGGGCCGGAACTCGGCGACGCCCTTCTGCGGTGTCACCCAGGCGGCGATCTCGGAATTGAGGAGCGCGGCGGCGTACTGTCTGGCGGTCTCGTAGATCCCGTCCCGGGTCTCCGGAGGACCTTCGACGGTGCCCTTGAGCTGGGCGGCGACGGCGGCGAAGTCTCCGTCGCGGAGGATGTCGAGAGGCGTGCGGTCGGCGGGGAAGGCGAGCCACTGCATGAGGTCGGTGATCGGCCGCTCGTCGAGCGCGGCGGCCAACAGCAACTGGGACAGGATGTTGGATCCGGCCTTGCTCCAGAAGTCGCCCTGCTGGGAAGCATCGACCGACGCGGCCAGGAAGTGCGACGCCAGCCGATTCGCCCCGTCGAGAGACTTCGCGGTGGCGAGGGGGTTCCACCACATGTTCCGACTGGCATGGGCGATCTGCTGCGGATCCATGGTCCACACAGCCCCCATACCGGCCCGCGCCTCGTACGCGGTGGTGTAAGCATCGCCAGCCGCCTTGTTCGAGGTCAGCAGTACGGGACCGGGCGCGTTGAGCATCGAGGGGATGGCGAGCGACGTTGTCTTCCCAGACCGTGGCGCCATGATGGCGACGCACACGTCCTCGAATCCCATCCGCACCTCGTGGCGGGTACCGGCGAGGTTGCCGAGGAGGATGCCGGTGTCCTTCGCGTCGATGTGCTTGACGTCTTTCAGGCTGGGGCGCAGGGAGCGGGACTTGTCGGTGATCGCCTTGGCCATGAGCGGCTCGATGTCCCGGGCCGTGGCCATATCGGTGATCTTCTTCTTCCGGCCGCCGGAGCGGTTCTTGTACCGGGCCCACAGCACGGCCAGTAGCACGCCGAGCGCCAGGATCAGAGCAATGGGCACGATGCGTGTGCTGACCAGCAGGATCGTTTCTCCAGCTTCGGGCCACAGCTGCTCGGGGTGGAGAAGGGCTGCCGTCGGTTGGTACGGAGCCGTCGGGGTGTTGCTGAGGTAGGCGGCGGTGTTGCCGGCCAGCCAGGCAAGGTGGGACAGCGGCACCACCACGGCGAGAACGCCGAGGAGTAGGCGGAGGACGAGGTCGTATCCGTCGGTCGAGTTGGTGGAGGTGGGAGGCAAGAAAGGGCTTTCGCGCTTCTGTTCGGGGACGGTCGGATCAGCGGCGGCGGGACGCGCCTGGTGCTGGTGGCTCCGGCGGGTTCGGCTCCCCCTTCGGGGGATGAGGCCAGTCGGCGAGCGTGGTTACGCGATCGACCAAGGCCGCGGGGACGAGCGCCTTGGGTGCGGCGATGGTGTGGCGGCTGATGATCTTCGGGTCCAGCGTCGGCAGGCCCAGGGGACTGTTGGTGCGCCACACGGGCTGCGGGTCTGCGAGCGCAGTGGTGACCGCGGTGACGAGGTGCGGTGGAGTGTTCTCCCCGAAGCGGGCCTGCCATACCGGCCGGTCGTGTCCGAGGGTGGCGGTGATGAACCACGGGCCTGGGCTGTGCTCGTCGCCCGGACGCTGTACGAACGCCGTACCATCGGGAGCGGCGAGTCCGGGGGCGGTCTGAGTGGACTCCCAGCCGTAGTGGCGCAGCGGCTCGAAGGGGTCGGACGTTGACGCTGCGGGAGTTGGGTCGGTGAGTGCGTCGACGAACCCGGCAATCAGTTCGACCGGAGTGCGGGCGCCGAAACTGGCGTACCAGTCCGATAGGCCCGTGCCGCCGATGTGGTGGAGGACCCACCACTGCCCGTCCGTGTTGGGTTCCAGGCGTAGGACGGCTGACTTGTCCGGGCTGGTGAGAACCACTCGGGGCATCAGCGGGTCATTGTCGTAGGTCCAGCCACAGGCTCGGTGGAGTGGAACGGTGATCCAAGCGGGATCCCCGCCACCCGCGAGGTGGCGCGGGGTGATGAAGTCGACCGCGACGGTCTGGGGAGACGGGGCCATGTCTACTTCCGTGCCGCAGCGTGCCGGGCAGGGACCGGGGAAGGCGTTGGTGCCAGCGGCGAACGAATGCTTCGGGCGGCTGTGTTGATCTCTCGGATCGTCTCGCCGTAGGTGGACCAGTCGTCGAGATAGCTCCACGACTCGGCGTGATGCTCGGCGAGTCCGTCGTCGTAGTCCGGTGTGCCGGGTTGGGTGGTGATCGGCAGTGTGTCGCGGGTTGCTTGCCACTCGTCGTGCAGTTCGTCCAGCCGGTCGAGGGCGTCGCGCAGAACGCCCAGCTGGTAGATCCACCGGCCTTGCACCGTGTTCTTCGGCAGGCGGATCAGCTGGGTCTCGGCGGTGGCCAGCAGGTGACGGGCGCCGGGTCGGACCGGCTCGAACGCCGCGGCGGTGGCGGCGTCACGCCGGCTCGCCTGCAGGCCGTAGGCGCGGTCGTCATGGGGCCGGCCGTCGAGGTCGGTGTGCTCCGCGGAGTAGGCGTCCCAGGCGGTGAGGATCTTGTTGCTGTCGCTCAGGTAGCGGTCGAGGTGGCGGAGGGCGGCGCGGTGTGCGTGGTGGTCGGAGGGGATGGACGGGTCCTGTCGGTTCAGCGGCGGTTTGCCGGACGGGCTGAGTTCGTGTTCGCCGGGGTTGTCGTGGGTTTCGTCCGCGGTCGGCGGGCGGAGCGTGCCTGCGTGCGGAGAGCGTTGATGCGGTTGGTGTGGGCGTCGACCACCTGTTGAGGGAGCAGTGGGCTCGGCTTCTGTACGGCGCTGTGATGGCCGGTGCGTTCGTACATGCCGCGCTGGAGCGGACTGGGGTCGGCCAGCGCGGTGAGGAAGGGAGCGACCAGGTGGGGTGGGGTGAGTTCGTCGAGGTAGGCGTGCCAGATGCGCGGGCCGGAGAACTCGCCGCGGGGCTCGCTGGTCTCGATGTGCCAGGACGGCAGCTCCCGAGATTCGCTGAATTGCCGTAGCTCGATGCGGCACATGGAGTCCGGTGAGCGAGCTGTGCTCTCTGAGTCCCGGTGCCAACCCGCCGAGGTCACTGGGGCCCACGGGTCGGCCGGTTGCGACGGTGCGCCGTTGAGGGCGTCGGTGAAGGCGGCGAGGACCTCGGCGGGCACGAGTTCGCCGAACTCGGCGTACCACGCGGGACCGTCTGCGAAGGGCTCGGACCGCAGCCGCCACCACGCTCCGGTGGCGGACTGCGGGTCGAACTGCAGGCTGAGACGGAGGTCGGGGCTGCGCAGGACGATCTCGGCGCTCAGGGGGTCGGAGACGGTGCTCCATCCGGCGGCGGCCAGGCCGTGGGTGACGTGGCGGGCATCTCCCGGACCCGCGAGATGGCGCGGTCCGGTGTCGAACGGAATCTGCCAGGCGTGTTTGTCGGCGAACGCGGCGAGCTGCCGGTCGTTCAGCGACACCAGCAGCACCCCGGCTCGCGTGTCACGGAGCTGCCGTACAGATCGCGGAGGTCGTCCAAGACGTAGTGGAGGGTGTGCTGGTCGGCCTGCTCCCACGCGGCCGTACGCAACTCGGTGAGCAGCAGGTCGACCTGCACGGTGCGCGGGGCGTCCGGGTGCTCCTGCAGGGCACGGGCCAAGGCGCGCAGGGCGTCGGCGAACTGGACGGGCAGGCCCGTGTACTCGTCGAGGAGGGGCTCGACGAGCGCGAGGGCCTCGTCGAGATCGGGGGTCTCGCGCAGGTAGTCGGTGAGATCTGCCAGCGTTTCGGTGAGGGTGCGGATGGTTTCCGGGGTAAGTGCGGGCATCAATCTCCTTGGAGCGGGCGGTACTTCATCGGTGGGTGCGGGCGCCGCCGACGGGGGTGTAGAGGGGAGTGGTGGTGCGCGGCCGGGAGCCACGGGCGCTGTTGCGGGCCCACGTGGAGGCACGGGCTGCCGTGATCCGGGCCTGCTGCCATGCGCTGAGCTCGGAGGGCTTGACGGAAACCGACCAGGTACGGATCTGGGCGCTGAGAGGGAAATGTCCCCGCGGGCGCATGGCGGATTCTGGGCTTGCGAGTTGGGTTGAGAACGCTTGGACCAGGTGCATCGGGGTGTTGGACGTGAAGTGCGCCGTCCAGCCGTTGCCCTGCTTGTCCTTCGCGCCGGTCCACCACATCGCCGAGCCGTCGGTGCTCTGGTGGTACTGCATCCACGTGGCACCGTCGGGGCTTCTCGCCACGTAGTTGTCTCCCTCGAAGCGCATGTCCCACTGCTGCTCCGCCAGCGGCGCCCAGACGTCGGGAGCGTGGGCGGTGCGGGGTCGGGTGAGGGCGTCGGTCAGACCGGCGACGATCTCCACCGGGGTCTGCTGGCCCAGTTGCGCCGCCCACTCGCCGTTCGGCCCATTCGCCCGGCCGTGGACGGTCCATCCACCGGGCAGGACGTAGGGGTCGTAGGCCACACGGAGCGTGCGGTCCGGGCTCTCCATGTGCAGAGGGCCGCCCGTCTTGGATTTGTCCCGCCAGCCCGAGGCGCGCAGGAACTCCGAGACGTGCCGGATATCCCCGCCTCCGGCCAGGGTTCGGGGCTGGACCAGATAGTGCTGCTCGGCCTGGTCACCGGTTCCCCAGCCGTGCCGCTGCTTCTTCTTCATCGGCGCCGCCGTACGACGAGCGGCGCGGGGGCCGGAGGTTTTGCCGCGCCGGTACCAGCTTGAGCGCCGAAACGTAGAAGGGTGGCGCGGTGCTCGTCCAGGTCTCCGCCGACGGCGTCAAGATCGTTGGCGGCCCGGCCCAGCGCGAGCCACACTTCGGCTGGAAGCACCCCGCCTTCGGCTTGGACCTTGGCGAACGTGCTGCTCACGGAGACGAGTCCGGTGACGCTGTCGAGCAGCCCGTCATCCGGGTTGAGGATGTGTGCGATGACCTGCGTCGCTTGGTCAGGCGGCAGTACGGCGACGTGCTCGGCGAGCAGATGGAGCTGCCGGGTGATCTCGTCGGCCAGCCCTATCGGGTAGGGGGCGGGGTGGGACATGCTCCTCCGTGTCGGTGGGACGGTCAGGGGCGGTCGCGCTGCCCGACGCGCTGCGACTCGGCGAGGACGGCCTCCGGCCGGGCACCGGCCAGCGGAGAGCCGCTGTCGGGCCCGGTGGGGATGCAGGCGCGCAGGTATCGGCGGAACAGGGCGGTGGCCAGGCGTGGTTTGAGCCGGCTGTTGATCGGTGGGGGTGTGCGGGGTGCTACGGGTTACTCCGGGGTCGGGGCGGGGTGGGCGGCCCCGGGGTGCAGCCGGGGCCGCCTGGGGCCTATGGGGTACGGCGGGCAGGAGCGGACCGTGAGGGTGCGCTGGCTGGTGCTGGCAGCTGTGCCGCAGGGTTCGCCTTACGGACGCGGATGTCGTGCACGGCCTGGTCGTAGGTGGGTTCGTCGAAGACGGTGGGCGTGCAGTTGATTTTGTATCCGGCCAGGAGAAGGCCAGGGATGGCACGGGTCGCCACGCGCTTCTGCTCGTCGAAGTCCAGCTGCAGGGGCGCGGTGTGGAAGGTGAGGGTCTGGTCGCACTCCTGGACGGTGTGCCGTTCCAGACCGAGCTGGTCAAGCAGGTCGTAGAGGGCGGCAGGGGCACCGGTACGGGTGTCGACGTGGACCGTGGGCGGAAAGGGCCTCTTGTAGATCTCGGCGTCCGTGCCGCATTCGTCGGCCAGGTTGGTCATGCGCTTCTCCGGTTCAAGGGCGGCGGGAGGCCCGGGGCCGGGGTGTGCTCGGCGGCGGTGTGGGGGCCTTCTGCGGAGCGCGGGCAACGTGATTGCGGGCGTGGAGGATGGCTTGTGCAGCCCGGCTCATGGAGTGGGTGATTTCCAGGAGGCGGTCGATGTGATCGGGTTCGTCGCCGGGAGGGGTGCCTTCTAGTGCTCTGGCAGCCAACGCTGCGCGGACGACGACTTCTCTGGTGAGGGGCAACAGGCCGTTGGCCGGGGCGGCGACCTCGGTCAGTACCTCCGCCACCTGGCTGCCGGTCTCGGCGGCGGCGACCCGCTCGGCGAGATTGCCGAGGTAGCGCAGGGCGGCATCTCGGTCGCCATCCGGGGTGGCCAGCATGTTGAGGGCAGGGTCGAGGTGCACACTGTGGCCGGCGGCCAGCAGGGCGTGCGCAGTGGGGTTCGTGCTGCTTCATCGCCCGCGGACCGATGGTGTGCGGTTGCCCGCCGGGACCGGCGGGGTAAAAGCCGGGGTGGTGGTGGGGGCGGTCCGGCCGGTGGGGTGCTGCAGGCCGGTTCCGATGCCGATCGCTTCCAGTCGGGGGCCGATCTCGCGCAGGGCGCGGGCCTGGGCCTGGGTGTCGTCGCCGTTGAGACGGTAGATGCCGTCCTGCGGGTCCTGGACGAAGCCGTGGGCGAGGAGGATCTCACCGGCGCGGTGGTCGACGGGGGCGGTGGCGACGCTGCCGTCCGGCTGCCAGGTCAGGACGACACGGTCCGTCTGGGAGGGCTGCAGGCCGCCTAGTACGTTGCTGCGCACCTGCGCGAGCGCGCTGTCGTAGCGGGCGAGGAGGTCGCCGGCCACGTGCTCTGCGCTCAGGAACGGGTCGTCGACCAGGGCGATGCCGTTGGGCTCGGGGACGGAGCGGTACGCCTCGTCGGGCAGTGCGCGTGGGGCGATGGCGGCGATGAGGAACCCGTCGCGTTCGTCGTGCCGGTCCAGGAGGACGAGCTGGGCGCCGTCCGGGCGGGAAAGGAGGGCCGCTTCCTGGAGCGGGTGGGCGGCGAGGGAGCCGGCGACCAGGTCCAGGTCCCAGATCCGGTCGGCGATTTCGGCGAGGTCGTCCTTGGCGTCCGCCGGTATGTGGGAGCTGGTCCAGCTGCCGCGGAGTTCGCCGGCGAGGACGTCGGCGTACGAGGCGAGGCGGTCGGAGCTTTCGTGGTGGTCGTACATGTTGTCCTTGGGCGGGATAGGAGTCAGCGGCGCAGGGCGACGGCCACCGGGGGCGGCGGGGCCGGGAGCGGGTGCGGCGGGGGCGGGCAGGCACACACGGCGGAGCGTTCGCGTTCGTGGGCCGGGACCTCCTGCGCGCAGGTGCTGCGGCCGGGGTGCGGGGCGTGCCGGTCGGCGAGCTGATTGCGGGTGTCGGAGAGGTCGGTACGGATGGTGCGGAGGACCTCGTCGGCGAGGTAGCGGAGCCGCTGGGCGATCTGCGGGTCGGATGGCTCGCCGAGCCCGTCGTAGAAGTCGGCGGTGGCAGTGAGGACTTCCTCGATCGCGGTGAGGATGCCGTCGTGGGGAGCGGTCAGCTCGGTCAGGGCGGCGGCCGCTTCGTCCGTGGTGGTGGCCTCCTCAACGCGGTTGGTGACGTGGGCGACCTCGGCGCTGGACGGCGGGTAGCTTGCCGGGCGGTCGTCGGTGTCGAAGTCGTCATCGCAGGACACGTGGTAGCCCTGGGCCCGGAGACGGGCGACAGCGGCGGTGGCGAGACGGTCCTCGTCCTTGGCGGTCAGCCCCTTGGGAGCACGGTGGTAGCTGTCGTGGGCGCGTACGACGGGCACGAAGCCTGCGCGTTGGAGGATGCTGTGGGCCGGGGCGTCGCCCTCTCGGGCAAGGAGTTCTTCGGAGTCCGGGTCGCGGCGGATCTGGACGAAGCGGTTGATGCGGAGCAGGGGCGGTTCTCCTACGGTGATCGGTGGGTGGAGCGCCGGGCGGTGGGTGGTTCGACGGCGACCGGAGACTGGGCCAGCCCGGCTGCGTCGCGGTGCAGGTCATCCTGGACGGCGTAAACGCGGCGGGCGAGCAGCAGCAGGCTGTGGGCGGTGCCGGCGGCACCGGGCTGATGGGCGGTCCGGTGGGCGGTGTGCTCGATGAGTCCACGGACTGTGGCCAAGGGGCCGGTGTGTTCGTCGGCGAGTTGCGTGAGAACGGCCGCGAGCTGCGCGGATGCCGTCGGCGCCGTACGAGCGGCGGGACGAGGCGCAGGCGTGGCACGCGTCGGGGTGAGGTTGAGGTCCTGCTCGATACGGCGAGCCTCGGCCACCAGACGTCGTGCCACGTTCCCGGGTGGTGCGTGCCACGTGCCGTCGATGTGGATCAGGTTGGCGATGAGGTCGAGGCGCCCGGGCTGGGCTTGGACTGCGATCCACCGGGCGCCCTGTTCCTTGCCGGGAATCTCGATTCCGGCGGCCCGGGCGAATCGGTGAGCAACCTCGGCCCATTCCTGCAGGGCCAACTCCCGGTCGTGCGGGGCGAGGCGCAGCTCGATGTGGGAGAACTCCCGCCCGTCGGGCGGAGTTGCGGGGAACGGGTGGTTCAGGCGGGGATCGTCGAGGTGCTCGGCCCACTCGACGGACGTCCAGGTCCTGTCCTCATCGTCCTGGGTGCATTCGTCCAGGCCCGGCCAGTGGGCGACGACCGTGTACTCCGTCAGCCCTTCGTCCGGCGACACCGGCCGGCCCAGGGCCGCTTCGAGCGGGTCGTGCGGCCGGTGGGTCCGGTGATGAATGCGAGGGATCATCGCCCGCCCCGGATGTCGGCGATGTGTACGAGCTGGCCAAGGGCGGTGGTGGTGTACCAGCCGCAGTCGATCAGCTCCTCCCGGCCGGCGAACCGTGCCAGGAGCGCATCCTCCATGGCGCGTAGGTGGATCAGGCAGTCCGGGCAGCGACGGGAGAGGTGCACGAGGTAGCGGGGGTGGGCGGTGACGTAGGACTGGGCTCCGCCGGTCGCATCCCGCAACCGCCACCCGTCCTCGTCGGTCGGGGTGTGCCAGGACGGGGCGACGACGCGCATCGAGTCGCCCCACAGTTCACCGCTGGCCACGCCCTTGAGGACGACGACGGTGTCACCGGCCCGGAAATGTCGGTGTGTGACGTCCCGGTCGGGGGTGAGCGGATCAGGCGTCGGTGCGAACGCCGAAGCGCGTGGGAGCTGGGACATGAGGTCCTTCCGCAGGTGGCGGGGTGGGAGCATCAATAGTCCGGAGGAACGCCGGTTTGGCTAACCGGCGACTGCCGGTTATATTTCCGTCGCTCCGACCGCCTCGTGGCCTGCCAGCTGGACGAACTGCCATGAATGCAGAACCCGTTGTAGACGCCCGGCCGTGAAAAAAGCCTCAGATCGCCCGCACTTCTTCGCCCACCCATCAGCCTGGCGAAGGATGGGCACGCCTGTAGATCGCCATCCGCGCCCCGTGAGGAGCACCCTTCGCGGGCAGCTGACGCGACGACAGGCGAACGCCCCCGCCTTGGCGGGGACCACAGTTCGTGACCTGCGAAAACCGGCCGGAAGGTGGTAATTCTTTTCCTGCGGAAAGCTAGACCCTGAATCATAGAGTTAAGCAACCTCCCTCGCGGGTACATTTGAGTACCCGTGTTGAGGGTAAGTCGGCGCATTCCCGGGTGATACTGTGAGCTTGTCCTGTCCGCCTTTCCAGCGAGGGAAGGGGGTGATGGACGTGCAGGAACCTGGTCAACAACCGCCACGGCAGTCGATGCGTCGACGGTGGGCGCGCCTGCGGCACCGGTTGAGGGCTGTGGCCCTCGTGGGCCAGCTTGTTCTGGTCGTCGTGCGGGTCGCGTACGCGATCAAGTCGTGGCTGCTCTGACCAGGGTGTGAAGGCAGGGGCCCGCGTATGTGGACCCCTGCCTCTGCATCCACGTCCCACTCGGGCGGGGCCCGTCTAAGCTTCCAGGCGCGGGCGGGTTCCGTCCTCAATGTGGATGGCTCTTAAGACTCTACCATTGGTATTTGGGGTTCGGAATCCTTGATGCCTGGCGAATTAGTATTCGCCGTACCCGACATTACCTCTCCGGTATTGCGTGCAGACCTGTCCGTGCATTGTTAATCCATGTTGCTGCGACGGGATTCTCGAACTGTCTCCATCTATGGGCGTTCGCAACATTGTTTTGAGGCGCGCAATGTTGCGGGTCCAGGGGCTGGCGAAGCTCGGCAGGAGGTAGGTACGAGGCACGCGCGCAACGTGGGGGCGCGTACGGTCATCGGCTCGGGGAGAAGCACAGCCGGGCGGCGAGGGAGCGGACACCCCGGTGGGTGACGGCAAAACATTCCGAGTAGGGGTCAGCGGAACGGATTTTCTGTCCCCTGGTCCTGCTCGGTGGCGGCGTCGAGGAGTTCCACCAGATCAGAACCTTCGGCGTCCCTCTGGTCGATCCACCAACCGGCTCGACCCACCTTTCGGGCCTTTTCCTCCAGCTCCGCCCAGTCGGCCTCTCCCCAGCTCCCCTCCATGACGAGCGCGTTGTGCGCCGCGGTCATCAGTTGGTGGCGGGAGCGCTCGCCCCAGTCCAGGGCCTTCTGCGGGCCTTCCAGCGGCGGCATGTCGAACTGCTTCGCCCATGCTGCGGCCTCCTCCTGCTCGGAGGCTCGTTTGGCCGCGAGCCACTTCTCCTTCGAGCCGGTGTCGGCGTCGCGCGCTGCCGTCCAGCAGTCGGTGCAATCCCGGCCCGCGAGCCAGCGGGCGAAGCCAGCCCGCTGGTCGGCCGGGCGGCCGGAAAGGTCGTGAATGACCTGGTGGAAGCAGGTGTGCTCCACGGTCCATTGAGTGAGCTTCTTCGAGATGGCCACCGATCGGGTGACGGGCTGCGACCGCAACGAACAGGGCCCCCGAGCTGTTGATCGAGATGTCTGACGTCTCAAC
>NZ_JBIVLW010000018.1:0-136110 GCF_044752765.1 Streptomyces sp. NPDC088706 | reverse complement strand
GCGCGCGGTCTGCTCCGCAGACACGACGCGCCGCCGCTACGCGGCGGGGGGGGAAGACAAAGCAGCGCTCCGCTCTGCTGCCGGCGCTCCGCTCCGGCTTGCCGGGCCACTCCGTGGCCCGGCGGCTCGGATCGCTCCGCGATCCAGCCTGACGGGGAATCCGCTCCGCGGCTTCCCTAAAACTCAGCTAGGTCGGATGTCTGGCGGGTCGTCAGTCATCTGGGCGAGTTCTGGGCGGCGGAGCTCTCGCACGGCTTGAGTTGAGGGGCCACACCACTCCCGGCTTCCCCGAAGACCCAGGGGGGTTCCCCCTCAGGTTCCCATCGTAGCGAAACTAACGTCATTCCTTGGTTTTTGGATGCAGAAAAATTTAACTGATCTTCGAGAGATCAGGGGGGCCCTCCCCGGGTGCGGGCCTGATGGGAGGTGCGGTCCAGTTCTCATGGAGGATCTCCTGCATCAACTGGCTTTGCTCTTCAGCTAGTTGCTCATTCTTGTACTTGGTGCGCGTCTTGGACAACCACGGGCCGATCATGACGCGCTCGCCATCCGCCTCGATCCACTCCCGGGCGCCGGGCGGACGGCCGTGCCGTTCCACGAAGGCCCGGAGTAGCAAGGCGTGTTGTTTGAAGGAGCGGTGGCGTCGTGGGCTGGCGGTCGAAGGGGTGGACTTGGGGGCGGAGAGCGGGACTTGGTTGGGAGTCAGGCCAAGGCGGGCAAGGAGATCGCGCTGGCCGGGGTCGAGTTGGGGCCAAGTGGTGAACTGGCGGTGCAGCCAGGACCCGGACCTCGCTCCGTCGATCATCGTGTCGCGGCGCAGCGTGGCGGGGTGGTTGCCGGCTTCGATGTGGCGGCGCAGGAGGTGGTACTTGCGGTGCCAATCCGGGCCGTACGGGAGTGTCCAGGCGGGGTCGAGGGCGGTGAGCTGGGCTTCGCGGTCGGGGTCGAGGAGTTCCTTGCGGGCGAGGCCGCGTTGGTGGACGAGGAACTGTCCGCCGGGGGCGGTGGCGGGGATGGCGAGGTGGCCGTGTTCGTCGTGGAAAGCTTCGAGGACGGTGAGGTTGGCCTGCCAGGTGGCTTCGTGGTCGTCCCAGACCATGCCGAGGTCTTCGAGCTCGGTGATCCAGTCGGGGTCGAGTGTGCCTTGGTGGTGGGCGGTGCGCTGGCCGGTGATGAAGGCGCCGAGGCGGTAGCCGTAGGTGTCCTCGAAATCGGTGGGGACGCGGAGGTGGCCGTGTTCGTCGTGGTAGCGGATGGCGGCGGCCAGCCCGGCGCGGCGGGGTTCGGAGAGGGCTGCGCCGGCGGCGGGCCAGGCGAGGAGGTCCATTGCGCGGGCGATGGAGCCGGGGTCGAGGGTGAAGTCGAAGCGGAAGCGGCGTGCGAGGAGGCGGTGGGTGTCGCGGTCGAGGCGGTGCTTGGTGTTCTTGCGTGGGGCGCGGGCGGCGATGGTCTGGTCGTGGCGGCGCAGGGCTGCGGTGACGAGCCACAGGGCTTCGTAGGGGGTGCCCAAGAGGTCGGTGGGATCCGCTTCGGGTGGGATGTGGGCGGGGATGACCAGGCTCGCGGTCTTGGTCTTGAGGGTCGGGGGCTTGCGAAGGGCGCGGCCGAGGGCCTGGACGATGCGGCGCACGCTCGCGGTGCGGTCCGCGAAAACGACGGCGTCCACGGCCGGCAGGTCGATGCCCTCGCCCAGGACCTGGGCGTTGGTGAGGATGGCGCGCTGGGCTTCGATGAAGTGGTTCTGGATCTTCTGGCGCTGTCCGGGGGTGTGGGTGCCGTTGATCGACTGCACGAGCAGATCCGTGGTCCAGGCGGGGCGCTGGGTTTCGGGGAGGGTGCGCAGGGTGTGGGTGAATTGGCGGGCGAAGTCTGCTGCGTCGGCGACCTGTTGGAAGTAGACGATCACGTGGTGGAGGTCGTGTTCGTGCATGGCTTTGAGGACGGCCAGGTGCAGGGCTGTGGTACGGCGGGCGTTGGGGCCGAATGCGGTGCGCAGGTCCGGGTCGGTCAGGGCGGTGCGCAGGTCGGCGTCGGTGATCGTGGGGATGAGGAGTTGGTAGTCGGCGAGGACGCCGTCGTCGATCGCGTCTGCGTGGGGGTAGGTGTGCAGGCGTTTGCCAAAGACCTTGATGTCGTCCATGGAAGCGATCAGTGATGGGGCGTCCCAGGCGGGTGCGGTCGCCGGGGTGCGCTTGGGCTGGGGGCGGGTGTCCGGGGCCTCGGACAGGCACGGTGCTTGCCACTCGTAGGGGGTGGCGGTGAGGTAGAGACGGCGGTCGGCGGGGATGCGGTGGTGGTCGTGCAGGGCGGTCCAGTGTTTGTCCCAGCTCCCGGCAGTGCGGTGTGCCTCGTCCACGATCAGCAGATCGAAGGTGGGTGCGGGGAAGGTGGAGTGCTGGGTCTCCTCGATCCTCGGCAGGGAGTCCAGGGTGACGAACACGGTCGCCTTCTTGTGCTGGGTGAGCCAGTACGCCAAGAACGCCCCCGACCCTGTGCTGACCGCTCCAGCCTGTGCGAGGAGGGGGTGCTTGTCCGCGCGCAGCGAGGAGACCGCTATCAGCGGTTCCGTGCGGCCGTCCGCGCGGGCGGTCTGGGCCCACTGGCCGATCAGGTCCAGAGACGGCACCGCGACCAGCAGGTGATTGATGCTGAGTGCTTCGGCGGTACGCAGCGCGATCAGGGTCTTGCCGGTGCCGCACGCGGAGACCATGTGCCCGCGCGAGCCGGGCTTCCTCAACCCGCGGACTCCGCTGTCTACCGCCGCCTGTTGGTCGGGACGCAGCGTACGGCGAGGGACAGCGGGGGCGGGGGCTGTGAGTGCCGCAGTGGTGGGTTCGGTGGCAGGGGGCATCACGGGCAACCTCGGCTCACGGCGGCAACGGGCATGTCCCATCCTCCCGCACTCGAGGTGGCCCATGCGGACACCTGAACCCGCCTCCATGCGGGGCAGGAGCATGTGGGGCAGGAGGTGGTGGTGTACGCGCGCGGGGGAGGCTGGAGGCTTCGCCTGTTCTGTGCTGTGTGTTGTCAGGTGCGGTTCGTCGTGGGTGCTTTCCTGCGTGCCGCAGCATCGCGTCGGGCCTGGGCTCGCGCAGCGTGGTGGTGTTCGAGTGCTTCGCGGGTGCGTTTGGGGATGACCAGTTTCAGCTTGGTGGCAGGCGCGACGAAGGTGCTGGTGCCGGTGCCGTAACGGCCTCGGCGGGTGTCGCTGTCGGTCTTGTAGAGCAGGACGTCCACGATTCCGAGGGTGCGGAGGTTGGTCAGTGCTCGTTGGACGTCGTCAATGTCGCGCCAGTCTCGGGTGTAGACGCAGATGGGGCGGCGGGTGTCGTCGCTCTTTGGGCGGGTGTTGATGAGTGTGCCTGCCTTGCTGCGGTAGCCGAGAAGGCCGTCTTGGGTTGCGGCGTGGATCGTGGTCCAGGAAGCGTCGAGGAGGCTGAGTGGTGTGAACCAGATCCATTTGCCGCTGAAGGGGTGGTCATCCTCGGTCAGGGGGGTGTCCGGGGCTGCGGCCCATAGCCAGGGTTTGGTTGTCTCGCGTGATGGGGTGGTGCTGGTGGGGGCCTCGGGCTGAGCCGATGGGGCGGTCTTGGCGTTCATGATCGGCACCGTATGCAATATTTGTTAGCTTTTTTCGTTTATTTAGCCGTTATGGGTCTTGTCGAACGGAACACCCCTCGATGGCGTCGCGACCTGGCGCTGACCGCGTGCTGTGCTGCCGCTGTGGCGGAAGCGGACCGCACTGGCGATCCAGGCCAGCGTGCCGCCCGGCTCATCGACTGTCTCGGGGTTCTGCGCTCGGCACACGATGCCGGCGTGGCTGCCGCCTTGGATATGGGCGTGCTGCGGCGCGGTCTGCGCCGTGGGCTTGCGCCTCTTCTGCCCGCTGGCAGCGACGACGACCCGCTCGGCGAGATGAGGCTGCTGGACGAGGACGGCTTGCTGTGCGATGCCGTGGAGGACCTGGGCCGCGAACACCTCGTGCCGCAGCAGGCGTTGATGGAGTACTGGCCCTGGGCGCGTTTGCGTGCCGAGCAGGAGGAGCGGCAGCTGCACTCGGAGATCCGGCGTCTTCCGCCGGACGATTACGCGAGGGTGCGCGAGCTGCTGGCGAGTGATCCGGTGGCGGAGCAGGGTGTGCTGTGGGAGAAGTGGGGTGGGTTGTGGGGGCGGTTCGGGTTCTTCGAGCCGGTCTCGTCGTGGCCGTGGTGCAACGCGGCGGGCTGGTGCTTCCCGTGTCCCACCTGTGTCTGGCCGATGCGGGCTCAGTCCGCTGGCGACGGTGTTTTCGTCGTGTCGTGCGACGCCCACCTTTTGGAGGGGGCGCAGTACACCTACCGGCCGGTGCGGGGCGGCGGCGTTGCGGTCCTGGAGGGCGGGGGCGGCTTGGCCGGTCTGGTGGAAGGTTTCCCGGCTGCTGGTGACTACTTGGCGGTCTCCCGGACGGTGTGGCGGTATCTGACCCTGCCGGGGCGCATGGAGTTCGCGATCCGGGATGCGCTGACCGGCATCGCCGGTCTCGACGTCCTCATGTATCCGGACGGCGACCGCTACGACTTGCGCATCACGGCCGCCGACCCGCTGGTGGTCAAGGCGTGGCGGGTGGATGCGAAGGCGTGGCGGTCCTTCGGCGCCCTGGCCGATGCGTTGCTCGAGCGTCCCGCGGTGGGTGGAGCGGTACCGCTGACCATCGTGGTCCCCCACCGGCAGCGGTCCGACCTTCCGCTGCTGCGGGCGCGTCTTGCCGGACGGCCGGACTTCGAGGTGATGACCGACAAGGCCCTCATCGCTGAGGTTCTTCGCTGGTGCCGGGGTGAGTCGTGAAGACCGGTGAGGTCCGTGAGGCATTGCAGCGCTGTGCCATCGCGGCGTATCTCGCCCTGTCCCAGCAGTACTTCGCCTTCGAGGCCGTCGATGGTCGGCGCGGTGTGCCGCTGGACTTCGCGGCGATGTTCGCCGCCCGGCGCACCGATCTGTGGGGCGCGTGGTTGTCGCTGCCGCGCGCCGAATACGAGCTGGTGGGCCGGTTGTGGCAGGCGGTCAGGCAGGAGGGGGATCTGGCGCAGCCGGAAACGTTCCGTGAGGCGGTGCTGGAGTACGCGGTGGTGTCCACGGCGCTGTTCTGGATTCCGGAGGAGTCGAACGCGGATGAGACCCACTGGCTGGTGGCCTGCCATGCTCAAGAGCCTCTCGTCCTGGCCGAGAATCTGGTTCAGGAGGCCGAGGACTACCGGGGCATGCTGGAGGTGGCGCTGCCGACGGCCGGCAAGGGGCTGTGGGCGTTTGGTCACGACGGGCTGTACACGGCAGAGATTCCTGCCAGCGAGAAGAATGCCTTCGTGGCGCCGGTCCGGCTGCGCACCGAGCCGTTCCTTGACGAGGTGAGACTGCCGCGCGAAGCCGTGATGGACCGCGTGGTGGGCCAGGCGAGAGCCCAGCCGGAGAAGTTCGGGTGGAAGCCCGGCCTGTTGCAGGGGTTCTTCGACCGGCTCACCGATGCTTACGGCCGTACGGCGGCGGAGTTGCGGCTGCCTGCCGGGGCGATGACGCTGCTGAATGCGCCCACGGGGGTAGGCAAGAGCGTGTTGATGCAGGATGCGGCGCACCTTCTTGCGGCGAGCGGCCAGGGTCCGGTCCTCATTGTGGTGGGCAGAATCCGTGAGGGGCTGGGAACCGCCGAGCAGTTGGGTTCGGATAACGCGCTGGTCGAGGAGACAGTCGCCGCTGTACGGGACGCGGCGGAGCGGGCCGGAAGGCCTCTGCGGGTGGTGGCGTGGGTGGCGTCTTCGCGCTACGACGACCAGGCGGAGCTTGCGTTCTCCCAGGGCCGCGAGGACCGGTTCGAGCAGTTCGCCGGCGGCTGCGAGATGACCGGTTGGCAGGTGGACGGCCCGCGGCTGGATCGCACCAGGCTCCCCTGCGCCCAGTTGGAGTGGGTCGACGGGCCCGCCGAGCCGGAGTCTGGCGGAAGGCATCTGTGCCCGCGCATGGGGATCTGCCGGCGCTTTGAGCATATTCGGCGGGCCGCCGAGGCCGACATCATCGTGACCAACCACCACAACCTGATCCGGGGGCGCTGCAAGGTGCCCGTCGAGGTGGACGGCGAGCGGGTCGTCAACGACATGAGTGTGCTGGAGTTCGTGCTGCGCCGCTGCCGCGTCGTGATCATCGACGAGGTTGATGCCTTCCAGTCCACCTGGTGCACGCAGGGCGCGCAGGAGTTCACCCTCATCAGCCGTGGCCGCGGCAGCGGAGGGCGGCTGGAAGAGGTCGACCGGCACCGCAACGGCCTGACTGCGCTGAAGAACCTGCTGGTGACCAGCCCGCTGATGGAGGCGCGCCGGCTCAGCGAGACCTTCCTGGACAACGTGTTGACCGGACATCTGTATCTGGAGTCCGAGCAGGAGCGCCAGAACCGTCCCGGCTCCGGCTGGTACATGGTGGGCAAGAAGGACGCCGAGCTGTGTCGCATCCTGACGGGCGCCTCACCGGATGACAGGTGAGGACAGCAGCAAGAACGACGCTACGCGGGCGATGAGGTCGGCGACGACGTCGCGGGAGAACCCGAGGCGGGTGGGCAGGTCGATGCGTACCGCGACGCCACGCTCCGCCGCCTGGAGACCGTTCTCGACACGGGTCTGCGTGCTCTCAGAGTGTCCTCAAGAGCGCGGATGTGTCCAGGCTGCCGGCCGGCGGCCGCCGTGCTGGCCGGCCGCGCCGAGGTCGGTCACGGTGCCCGTCGTCGTACGGCGAACGGCTCCGCCCTCAGGTGAGGGGGAGCCGTTTCGTGCGCGGTGCGTGGTGCTGGTGCGGGGAAGCTGATCAGGCGTGTCGCCGGTTGCCGGTGATCAGTCGGTACAGGGCCAGCAGGATGACGGAGCCGATGATGGCCGCGATCCAGGTGGAGATCTCGAAGAAGCCGTCGACGGAGTCGACGCCGAAGATGACCTTGCCGAGCCACCCGCCGAGCAGACCGCCGGCGATCCCGATGAGGATCGTGACGATGATGCCGCCGGGGTCCTTGCCCGGCATCAGCGCCTTGGCAATCACTCCTGCGATCAGCCCGATCAAGATCCACGCGATGATGCCCATAATGCACTCCTGCCAGCGAAGATAAAGTCTGCGTTAACGCCTCGTCTGTTCCGTCACAGGATTTCCAAACCTGGCGACCCAAGGCAGCGGACCGTTCCGCCGGGCGTCACCGGCTTCCGCCGAACACCGGGGACACGGAACGGAGCCCGGTGCCGTGGAGGGTGTTCCCGTAGGATCACACCGCGCTGGCGAGCATCACCAGAGCGGCAGGTCCGGCGACTCCTCGGGCTAGACCAAGAACAGCCAGACCGTCAGGACCGAGCACAGAGGCTTTCCGGCCCGACTACGAGAAGAACCGCCCGGAGTAAACCTGTTGCCGGCGGAGCGGCGAGCTTGTCCCCCTGGTACGGCTCCAGTGAGCCCGCCTGTACTTATGGTTCAACGTCACGGTCCCGCTGATCAGGGACGCGGGCCCGGGCACCCCGCTGGCCGTCGACAACGGCCTGTCGTCGCGGGTAGCCACCGGACAGCAGCACGTGGCGGTCGGGCGCGGACTGAACAGCCATCTGATACTTGGGGCACAAGGTGTCCTTCCGTAAACCGGAGAAATGACTGTCGGCAGTCCGGCGTCCGATGGGCCCTGTCAACCGTCACAGACCGTAAGACCGTGCCAATCTACGGGGAGGCATACCTGAGCCGGCCGGATGCCCAGCCCAGGTGCCCGTGCAGCCACTGACAGCCGTGCTCTGCGTCTTCTCCAAAGGCGGGGAGTAGCCGTGGTCGACAAGGAGGAGCGCAGCATCTATCACCGTGCCGTCACCTTTGCCTCGCCGCTACTGCACGGTCATGAGCAAGCTCGAGTGCTACCAGATCCAGCACGGGTTCCAACTTGGATGATCACGGCCCTTCGTCCCTCACCAGCGACGTGAGACGTCGGCTCAGACCCGACGTCGGACAGACAAGGCTCCTCATGAAGAGTTCGCTTCATCACGCGGCCCGTAGTCCGCGTTCCGGCACCGCTTGGCGGCGGTTCCTCCTGGCATTGCTCGCTGCCCTGCTGGCGACCGTACCCGTCTACGCGAGCCCCGCAGCCGCGGATGCCCCCTCGCCTCGCGCCGTGGCCGGGGCCCGGGGCGGACAGACGGTGGTGTACGTGACGGACACATACAACAACCGGGTCGTGGCGCAAGTGCCCGGCCAACAGCGGGGAAGGACGGTGGCCGACAGGTTGAACCTCCCCAACAGCGTCGCCGTGGCGGACGACGGCACGATCTTCGTGGCCGACACCCGCAACGACCGCGTCGTGCAAATCGGCCCCAGGCAACGGCCGGCCACTGTGGTGACGGGGCTTGACTCGCCCTACGGCGTCACCGTCGATCAGTATGGGAACCTCTACGTCGCCGACACCGACAACAACCGCGTGCTCAAGATCGAGCAGTCCGGGCGGCGCACCGAGATCGGGTCCAACTTCGATGGTCCGACCGGAACGGCGGTGGACCGAAACGGCGACGTCTATGTCGCCGACACCTACAACTACCGCGTCGTAAGGGTACCGGCCGACGGTTCGGGTCAGGAGACCGTGTCCGTGCCCGGACTGGCGGACCCCACCAGCCTGGCCCTGGACGGCAAGGGCCACCTCTACGTCGCCGATCCCTACAACCAGCAAGTCCTTAGAGTGCCCGTGCGAGGCGGCGAGTCCGTCACGGTGGGAGAGGGCCTGGCCTTCCCCACCGGAGTGGCCGTCGACCGTGCCGGTGACGTGTACATCGCCGACTTCAACCTCAACCAGGTCTTCAAGGTTCCTGCCGACGGAAGCCGGCAGACGGCCTTGGGCCGGGACTGGTTCGCGCCCTACGGACTGGCGGTCCATCCCAGCCCTCTCAGCGGCACAGGGCCCGGGCACCAGCCCCGGGTAGCGGCGCCCGCCCCCACCGCGTCGTCATGACACAGCCCATCCCAAGTTCTGAAGGATCCGACATGCTCTCCGCTGGCCGACGTCGCGGCACCGCCGCGGCAGTTCTGACCTCGGCTGCGATCGCTTCGCTGCTCGTCCCGCAGCCGACGCTCGCCGCCCCCCATGCTGCGCCGCGGCACACGGTAGTGTGCGACGCCCGCACCGATAAGGGCCTCGCCGCACGACTCACCCGCGAACTCACCCGAGACCAGCAGGGCTACCTGGGTACACTTTCCTTCGCGATCAAGGACCGTCGGACCGGGCTCGTGTGCACCCAGAGCCCCGACAGGCAGTACGACTCCGCAAGCGTCGTCAAACTGACCATCATGGGGACCGTCCTGAGGCGGTCCCAGGAGCTGGAACGCCCGCTCACCGAGTCGGAGCGAACAGACCTCCGCCTCATGATCACGGCATCCGACAACAGCGCGGCCACCCGGCTGTGGAACAGCGTGGGGCAGACCCGCCTACAGCAGTTCCTCAATCTGGCGGGCATGACGAACACCGTCCTGGGGAGCTCGTGGGGGCTCACCCAGATCAACGCCCGGGACGAGATGCGTCAACTCGATGTGTACACCGTCAACCCGACAGTCCTCACCGCCCCCAACAAACTCTATGCCCGACAACTGATGAGCGAGGTCATCCCCAGTCAGCGCTGGGGAGCCCCCTACGGCGCACCAGACGGAGTGCGCGTGGAGAACAAGAACGGCTGGTTGCAACGGGCTACACACGGCTGGCGGGTGCACAGCACCGGCATCTTTTCCTCCTCCGACGACCTCTACCAGATGGTGTTCCTCTCGGATGACGATCCGACCAAGTCCTACGGCGTCAACGCCATTCAGAAACTCGCCTACCGAGTGCATTCCAACCTGAACGAAGTCCCCGGCCACGAGAACGGCACTACCCCGGCCTACCAGGAAGACAGCTACCAGGGACCCGAGGACAGCGACCGCTCCGAGGTGGAAAGCGGTCAGCCTCCCGCCGAGGTGGCCACCGTCGGCCTCAAGCCGACAGGCTGACCGGAGCCCATCGAGGCGGAGCCCACCTGCGGCCCCCCTGTACCCGAAACGCCGAGGCCGTCACACAGCCGATATTCCGCGCGTCCCCGGCGGGTGCCCCGCGCCTGTCAGCTCCGCGCCCGTGCACCTACGGGGCGCACAGCGGCTCCCCGCCCCTGCTCAACAGATGGCGGGGAGTCCGCGAAAGACAGGGGGTGCGGCAGGGCCCGCGGAAGCGCCGCACGAGCGGGGAGTCGCTGTCCGCGGGGCACGGCGGCAACCCTCCGTGCGCCTCGTACCGGCCGACCGCCGCCGGGCCACTGCGTCGCGCCGGAAACACCCGGCCCCGAATCAGGTGTCCGGAAGGGGTCCCCGGCAGACGGCACGTGTCGGCCGCTCCTCAACTGCCAGGTTCACAGCCGCTGGCCGGTCGGGCCACCGGCCGTCTCCGCGCCCGGGTCCCGCCTGCCGAAGCCCCCGCCTCCGGCGCCTGTCCCAGCCGCCTCTACCGCGCCGCCGCCTTCCAGCCGACCGGGCCGTACGCCCCGCCTCACGCCGCCCAGCTCTGCCGTTCGGCCCCCGCTCGACGCAGCCCTGCCGCCGCCCGGCCGGGCGTACGGCCCGTCCCGGTTCCGTCTCAGGCACCGGCTCCGTCGCCTGGTCGCCGTCGACCGGAGCCGGGATCGCCGGCGACATCGTCGGCGGGACTGCCCGGGTCGGCGGCCGGAGCCGGGGGCTCGGGGTTCCAGGCATCGGCGAGGGCGTCGACGTCCGGTACCGGCGATCCCACCATCTGTCGGGCTCGGCGAAGTCGGCCTGGTCAAGGCCGCAGTCATTGGCTCGGGTGCCAGGTCCAGAGCGGTTTACGAGCGGGCGGACGCTATCTCCCCGGTGGCCTGCGACCGGGGAGTCTTGGCTCCGACCTTGCCCGCCGCGACCGTCCGTGGGTCGACGGCCTCCAGGGGCGAGCCCACCCGGTAGGGGCACTCGGGGTCATCCGGCTGGTTGGGGCGGTCGTGCGGCAGCAGATAGAACGTCCGACGGGCGAAGAGGCCGCTGTCGGCAGTGCGTTGCGCGTTGGGCGTCAGGTTGGAGTAGCCGATCATCCGACCGTCGCGCTCGTAGCGGGGTTTGCCTTTGCGGGTGCTGACCTTGTCCAGGGCCTGACGGACGTAGTCGAGATCTTCGGTTTCTTCCAGCCAGATGACCTCGGCTTCCTGAACGAGATCGCCTTCCTGCGGAATCGCGCTCATCAGGCCTCCTTAGTCTTGGTGGCCGGGTACCGGCCTACGGTTTGGGCTTTCATGCAGTTCGTCTTCCCAGCTCGCGGAGCGGGATGGGAAAGCTGGCGTCGCCCATCGTACGGTCGACCCGTGCACCCGCCCTGCGTGCAGCAGTTCCTCAGGGTGTTCCGTCGCCGATATCGGCGGCATTCTCGTCCGGGAGCAGGGCGAGGCCGGGGTAGAGCTTCTTGACGTTGTTCTTGATCATTTCTGCGGGTGAGGACAGGCCGAGCTCCTGGCGGATGCGACTGGCGAAGGCGCGGCTGGTGGAGGGCCGAATTCCTTCTTCCGAGCACCAGCGCCCGTAGGTCTCGTACAGCAGCTTCTGCTCGACGCGCAGTTCCGGGTTGGGGCGGCCCCCCTCACCCTTGGTGCAGCATTCGGTGATGAAGCGGCCCACGTGGTCCTCGGTCGTCTCATAGGCAGCGGTCGCCAGCCGTACGGAAGCCGGACCGGTGAGCGGGTCGCGGGTGGCCAGGTAGCTTTTGGCGCCCTCGATCAGCCAGTACAGGATTCCTGGGCCCTCATCGCGGACGAGTTCGGCGGCCAGGTTGTCGATCTTTCGCTCATCGGGGACGCTCCGCTCGAACGGCACGATCCGCATCCGGCGCCAGAACGCGTAGCCTCCGGTACCGACTTCGGGACGGTGATTGCCCAGCAGCCACAACTTGTGTGTGGGAGTGAAGGTGAAGAAGTTCTGCCGCATCCGGCGCGCGGTGATGGTGTCGCCGCCGGTGAGGAGCTTGACGCGGGACTCGTTGAACTTGTCGTTGGGCTTGAGCTCGCTGCACACCACGATGCGCCGGCCGTGCAGCTCGGTCAGCTCCGTGGAATGCTCGGTGAACTTGCCTTTCTCCATGAGGAACCCGGGCGGGGCGGCGTTGGCGTAGTCGCCCAGGATCTGCATCATCACCTCCAGCAGAACGGATTTACCGTTGGCTCCGGAGCCGTAGAGGAAAGGCAGGACCTGCGCACCTACGTCACCGGTGATGGAGTAGCCGAGCAGCAGGTGCAGGAAGCGCGTGGTTTCCAGGCCCTTGGCGTCGTCCCCGAAGGTGTCACGCAGGAAGCTGTCCCAGCGCGGGATGGGCATGGCGTGAGGCGCCACGTAGGTAGCCCGTGAGTGCATGTCCGTGAGCGGGTCGGGTTTACGCAGCATCCCCGTCCTGAGGTCGACGACCCCGGCCGGGGTACACAGGGCGTAGATGTCGCCGTCCAGGACGTCGGGATCCAGGCGCAGCCCGGGCGCGGCCTGTGCCTGGTAGAGCAGGGCCTTGAGTCCTGAGGTGGATTCGGAGTGCCGGCGGTGTGCGGCCAGCTGGCGGTGGGTGAATTTCCCCTGCGGGTCGTGCTCGGCGATCTGCTCGGCCATCTCCCCGGCAGCCCACACCGCTGCTTCATCGCCGCCGGTCAGTTTCCACCGGTACTCATCCCAGGAGTGCCAGCCCATTCCGATCACGTAGCGGAACCGATCGCGGTAAAGGCGGGCGAACAGTTTTGCGTTGCCCCGGTCGGTCAGGGAGTTGGGCAACAACCCGTCCGTTTCCGTCGCGGACGGGTGGCGGGCGTCGGTCTGCTGAGCCGGAAACACGAGGTGCGGCTCGGACAAATCGAAGACGAGGCTCTGCTGCTGGATCTGTGCGGCAGCCGTTTCTGCGTCGAAGCGCGCGGGCTCGGCGCTCATGAGCGTCCTCGGGGGTGAAGTGGGCGCTGGGCGCCCGCAGACAGAGCTGACTCGATGATCGTGAGGTTACGGCTCTCTTGAGCAGAACGTGCGAAACGAGCCGCCTCCAGGAGCCGGGTCCGCGCCTCTTCCTCCGGAAGGTGGCCTCCTTCGACCAGTCCCCCGGCGGTATAGGCAGCGCGGTTCAGCTTTTCTGTGAAGCTCGCCCCTTCCGGAGTCGCCGCGCATGCGGACACCTCGTCCAGAAGCGGGGTCAGGAGACGTTCGGCGCCCTTCACCGAGCGGCGTCGGCGTTGTGGGTTTTCGCGTGAGACGGGGTAAGGGATCTCAGCGGGCACGTGGTGTGTACGTACGAGTTCTGCTGCCAGCCACTGAGGCAACGGTGCCGGGTGGCGTGCTGCTCCCACGGGGCGGTAACTGCCTGCGGCGGTCCGGGTCGCAGGAGCCACGATATAGCCGTTGTCGGAGCGCACATCCACCTGCCAGGCAAACGCCATCTTCGGGCTGGATCCTGTTGAGGAGCGGTAGCGGATCTCAGGATGGGGATTTCGGTACCAGATGTGCAGCCCACCGGAGGGCGTCCGCACTCGCAGGGTGTCGGTGTCCTCGGCCGGACTCTGCTTGCCGCGGAGTGCGGCAAGCAGGGCCAGGGTGTCGAAGCCTGTGGCCAGGCCGGAGAGATTGACCTGCGGGCCGATGGTGATTCCCGGCAGGAGCCGGGAGCGGTCGGGGACTTGCGCCGCGTGGGCGTCCACATCGAGAACGACCAGGTTTGCGGGGCCACAGGAAACACCGACCCCGAAACGGGACTGTGCATGCCACCAGGTGTCGATGCGCTCAAGATCTGTAGTCGCGGCGTGGAACCCGTGACACCAACGTCCTGCTTGCTTGCAAGGGCAGGACCTGGGCGGGTGCCGGTCGCCCTTGCAGGCTCGGCAGTTGGCCGGAGGGACTTTTTGCTGAGGGGCAAGAGGATGGACCGGCCAACCTGCCCGCGCACACCACCGGGCGATCACGTTGCCGTGCACGGCAACGTCCGGGGCCATCGGCTCGGTCGAGGGCTGGCGGGTCAACGGATCGTCGTCCTTGTCAAGATTTGTATCGGTCTGCGGCAGCCCTGACGGGCCTGACGGGACTAAAGCTTCGGGTTTTGTGGCACGAGCGTAGCCCACCGGAGAGACCCCGCAAGGAACGTCCGGGACGTGTCGACAAATCAGGGTCCCGTCAGTCCCGCAGCAGGGGGGCCCGATGGCCTATTCAGTCCCGCCCGGCTGGGGCGGCTTCAGTCCCGCTCCACAAAACTCCTGGTAGAGGGCCTAGTCCCTGGATACCACGGGACTGACGGGACTGGACCCGACAGTTATAAGCTGCTCAGGACTACCGCCCTACTCATGCGCGCGCATGTCAGGGACGCGCTGGTCAAGTGATAACTCCCACGTTGAGTCCCGTCAGTCCCGTTCCCTGAGAGGTGACCCTCTCTGAGCTGGCTTTTTCTGCTGAGGCTCTGCACGGGACTAAAGGAGTACGGGACTGTAAGCCCCTCACTCCGGCGAAAACACAAACCATGAACAGACCTGAGTCCCGTCAGACCCGTGTACGGGTCGGACTCAGACTCCCCCTTGGGGAAGAGCCGGTGCTGCTCAAAGCTGCGCGCGGGCCGCACGGCACTTGGATCGCGCTCAGCGAGTGGAGCAGCCGGCACGGACGCATGCGGAGGGACCGGGTGGCGCTGTCCCCCGTCAGGGGGCTGGCTGTGTCGGTACTGGGGTGCTGCTGCCGGGGGTCGGCGGACCGGGACGCCTACGTGGTGTGCGTGCTGGGAGGAGCTGCCCCGGGCGTGGAACAGCCGCTCGTCGACGCCCGCGGCCAGGCCGGGGTCCGGGGAGTCCGTAGTAGCTGGTCTTGCCTCGGAGGCAGCACGGTGAATCCGGCTGGGGATGGCATCGAGAGGGGTGGTACGGACGCTGTCCGGGCTGTCCGTGCGGGCTCCTGCAGCAGGTGACACCGCTTTGCGGGACGTCGCCCCAGTAGGACAGCAGTCTGATGGTTCACGATGTGCTTACGGGTTGCTCCGCTGACAGGTCTGGTTCCTGCGGCGAAGACCACGGCATCCGTCCCGGATACAACCCGGGTGACCTCGTCGAGCGATGTCTTTGCGAGGTCACAGACGATTGGCTCCCCGCCGTCTGCTTGCAGAACCGTTGCTGCAAAGCAGGGCTGCGGATGATTCCGATGATGCTGTCGCCTCGTACCACGAGCAGCCGGCACAGACGCCGGGCGATCTGGCTGTCGCCCCCGGCGATCACGAATTTCGTAGAGCTCCACTCGGATGGAACAACGATGCGGTCTCCCCGGCCGCTGAAGCTGGTCGGTTGAGCGGTGTAGGGAACGCCGCCCGGGACTCAGGGGTGAAACTCCTATGAGGGTAGGGGCAGGCTGCGCCCTCAGAAGGCTATGCGGATCTTAAGGGCCGTGCGGTCGTCCATGGCACGGTAGCCGTCCGGCACCCCGTCCAGGTCCACGGTGCGGTCGAAGACCAGGCCGGGGTCGATCGCACCGGACATCACGTCCGGCAGCAGCTCAGGTATGTACGCGCGGGCGGGAGCGACGCCGCCGGCCAGTGTGACGTTTCGGTCGAACAGCTGGGAGATGTCGACACCGGCGCTGCCGCCGTGCGGCACGCCGACATAACCGACCGCGCCGCCATCGCGAGCGATGGAGATCGCGGTGCGCATCGACTCCTCGGTGCCGACAGCCTCTAGCACGGCGTGCGCGCCCTGACCGCCGGTCAGCTCCCTGACCGCCTCGATCGCGGCCTCGCCGCGCTCGGCGACCACGTCGGTGGCTCCGAATCTGCGGGCGATCGCGGTGCGCTGCTCGTGTCGGCCCAGGGCGATGATCCGGCTGGCGCCGATGCGCTGCGCGGCGAGGACGCCGCACAAGCCGACCGCACCATCCCCGACCACGGCGACGGTCGACCCCGGCCGGACCCGGGCGGCGATAGCGGCGTGGTGGCCGGTGCTCATCACATCGGAGAGAGCGAGCAGGCCGGGCAACAGCTTCTCCTCGCTGGCTGCCTCCTTCGGCAGCTTGACCAGGGTGCCGTCGGCGAAGGGGACGCGGACGGCCTCACCCTGGCCTCCGTCGGAGCCGACCTCGCCCCAGAATCCGCCCTGCGGGCAGGAGGTGTGCAGGCCCCCGCGGCAGTAGTCGCAGGTGCCGTCCGACCAGACGAACGGGGCAACCACGAAGTCGCCCGGGCGCAAGTCCCGCACCTCGGAGCCGACCGCCTCGACGATGCCGAGGAACTCGTGACCGATCCGCTGCCCCGCCGTGCGGGAGGCCACACCGCGGTACGCCCACAGGTCACTGCCGCAGATGCAGGCGTGTACCACCCGTACCACCGCGTCGGTCGGCTTCCGGACCACCGGGTCGGGCACCTCCTCGATCCGGATGTCGTTGGGGCCGTGGATCACGGTGGCGCGCATGAGAACACTCCTGACTCTGCTCGGGGTATGGGGGTGAGGAAGCCAGGGTCGCCGCACACACGTTCCCGTGTCCAGCTACATCCCCTACACCATCTCTTTAAGATGAACTAACGCTCGATATCCGACGACTCATCCTCCTGCGCGACCTGGCTGCCCACGGCACGGTGACGGCCGTGGCCGAACTGCGCGGCGTCACGCCCTCCGCCGTCTCGCAACAACTGCGACTGCTCGAGGAGGAGACCCACATCCGTCTGCTGGAACGCACCGGCCGCTCCATCCACCTGACCGCTGCGGGACACCAACTGGCGGAAGATACCGAGCATGTGCTCACCGCTCTCGAACGAGCCCAGAATCGGCTACACACCGGCACCGGGGAGCCGGTCGGTGCCCTTCATCTCGCTGCTTCCCCAGCCCGCTTGCACCGGTGGCTGCCCCCCTTGCCGAAGCTCTGGAAAGCGCCCATCGGAACCTGCGGGTGCACATCACCGAGGCTGAGCCCGAAACCGCCGTACGGCTGCTGCTCCAGAGCCGCGTCGACATCGCCCTGCTCTACCGCTACACCAACCTCGCCACACCTCCGCGTCCCGGCATCGAGACCCGCACTCTGCGGACCGACCGACTCGTCGCGGTCCTGCGAACCGACCGCGCAGCAGTCCGTCCCGGGCGGTCTCCGATCGACCTAGGGGAACTTGCAGACGCCTCGTGGGTTACCGCCCCGCCGGAAACGGCCTGCGGGAGCGCCGTGCTTCAAGCCTGCCGGTCAGCTGGCTTCACCCCCCAGGTCCGCCATACCTGCACCGACTTCTCCGCCATGATCACCCTCGCCGCACGCGGCGGTCACACCACCCTCATCCCTCACATGGCCACCGCCCACCTTCCGCTGACACTGACGGCACATCCGGTGACAGACAACATGCTCACCCGCACGATCGAAACCGCTGTCCGCCAGGGGGCAGCGCACGAGCCTACGATCGGCGCCTGCCTCGACGCTTTTCACACTCTCGACAGCAACAGCACAGCAGACAACCCGGAGAGCGAGGCAACTTAAGGAAGGTGTCGTCAGATGATCGGATGACGACAGGCGCCGACGTCCGATGAACCAGGGCTTTCCGGGGTCCGGCGGCGGCATAGATGCCATCAGATCCGATGGAAGCTGAGGGCGGGGTCTGCTGACAGCTAGGGTCGAATGCGACCACCACAACGGGGAGCGGTCTGGTCGGCCGTACGCGCGGCCGGGCGACGCCGGGCGCACCTCCGAGATGTTCCGCCTCGTACGCGGCACCGGGCAATTCCTCGACGTGCTCGACGTCCTGCACCGCTATCGCCTCGCCATGCGCATGCACGGTGGCGGTTCTCTGTGATGGACCTCACCGCCTGCCCCCGTGCACCGGCGAGCTGCTGTCCACCGTAAGCTCATGGTGCAGATTCTCGCCGCCGCCGGTGAACTCCGGCGCGACCTCCGGCGCGAACGGACTGCGCGCCGCCGAGGCCAAAAGCATCAGGGGCGCCCGCCGCCCGGCCGTCCCGGCCAGGAAGGCCGCCGCCGTGCGCACCGCGTACCTGGAAGGCCGCTCCATCGCAACCCTCGCCCGCGACCACCGCGTCAGCCGCGCCGCCATCCGAACCGCCGTCGCGGACCTCCTGCCCGAGTACACAGTCGCCGCTCCGGACGCCCCAGCCCCGGAACTGCCGTCGCTCCCGACCTGCCGGGTAAGGTCGCCGACGTCCTCTGCTCGGCCGGCCTGGAGCCCGCCGAGAACGCCGCACTCGACGCTTTTTGCTGCCCCTGGTGTCGGTGTCACAGGGCGTGACCAGGCGTTTCGCCCGTGGCGGGTGGTCCTTTGGGCCCCGCCGCTGCACCTCGCCCCCGGCCAGGGGGAAACCGGAAGTCCTCGGCCCGGGTGGCGTAGTCCCTGAACTTCTCGCGCCACCCGCACCGTCTCCACCGGGATCTCCCCGGACTCAACAAGCGGGTCCTGGGAACCGATGTCACGTCCACTCCGATGTCCCCCCGCCTGCTTTTCCCACTCGGCGAGGAGCTGGAAAAACAGCGTGGGTCAGCGGAGTGCGGCAGCCTGCTTCTCAGCACGCTTGATGTCGCCGAGGTACTTCCGCACCGTTCCAACGGTGTAGTCCGTTCCCTCGGCGAGCAGTGGCGCGAGGGCGTTCGCCGACCTGGCGCGTTCTTCCTCGGACAGCTCCCGGTATCGGGCGGCCACGATCTCCGGGCCGGTGAGCGCCTTCTCCTTGTGCACCAGGACTTCCTCCGCCGTCTCCCGCTCGGATTCTTCAGCGGCGCCCCCGGCAGGTGAGTGCTCGGGTCCTCGGTGCTCGTCGTGGTCGGGAATTCTCATCTGCACGACGCGGCGGCCGTGGCCGGCCCGGTCCGCCGTCGCCCCAGCGCCTGTGGCCGCATTGGAGGGGGCGCTGGAATAGGAATGCTCGCCCTCGTGTGCGTTGTCCCGGGACGTGTCGTTCCAGGATTCCACCTTTTCCAACGCGGTCTGAGGGAACCCGCCCGAGGACGTCTCCTGACCGGACCCGAACCATGCAGTGGTTCCGTCCACCTGCTCCCGCATCCACTCCCCCGCCGGGACTTCCAGCTCGAGGTCCGGCTCCGTCTGCCGGGAGCCCGCGGGGTCTGCGCTCGCTGTCTCGTCATGGAGATGCTCGCTCATCGGCTCATGTGCCGGGTCCTGGATCCGGAACTCGTCGATCAACACCTTCAGCAGCTCCTCGGGGAGCGGTCCGCCGGTGGAGGGGTCGATGATGTCGTACAACGCGAGGAACAGCCCGAACTGCCGGGCATCGGGGAAGACGCCGTACTGCTGCACGAACGCCTCAGCGGCCGCCACGTAATCCGCGGGCGGTAGTACCGACACCAGTTGTGGCTGCGGTTGCGAGGTTTCCCGTACGGCTTCGGCTTCGCTCACCGTCGGGTCGCCATCGACCTCGGCGGGCTGCCGGGCGGCGTCGGCCCACTCCCCCGCCCGCTGATGACCGATGCTGAGTGCCGCTGCGCTCACGGCATCAACCCGTTCGGCCGTGACGTGTTCTGGTTTCTCGATGCCGGCGGCGGCGAGTCCGGCCGGGGCGGTCTCGGCGAGCGGGACGCCGTACTTCGCCAGCCGCAGCGGCATCATCGACTCGACCGGCGCCTTGCGGCGCCAGTTGCGGCCGAACCGGGCCTGGAGCCGGGCCTGGTATATCAGCCGCTCCTGTTCGAGCTTGATGACCTGCTCGTAACTGCGCAGCTCCCACAGCTTCATGCGCCGCCACAGCTTGAACGTCGGTACGGGGGAGAGCAGCCAGCGGGTGAGGCGCACGCCCTCCATGTGCTTGTCGGCCGTGATGTCCGCGATCCGGCCCACCGCGTGGCGGGCGGCCTCCACGGAGACGACGAACAGGACCGGGATCACCGCGTGCATCGCGGTGCCGAGCGGATCGGGCCAGGAGGCGGCGCCGTTGAACGCGATGGTCGCGGCGGTCAGCAGCCACGCCGTCTGGCGCAGCAGCGGGAACGGGATCCGCATCCACGTCAGCAGCAGGTCCAGCGCGAGCAGGACGCAGATACCCGCGTCGATGCCGATGGGGAAGACCAGGGAGAACGTGCCGAACCCCTTGGCCTCGGCCAGCTCGCGCACGGCCGCGTAGGAGCCCGCGAACCCGATCGCGGCGATGATCACCGCACCGGCGACCACGACTCCGATGAGTATCCGGTGCGTACGTGTCAGCTGGATCGCTGCCATCTAGGGGTTTCTTTCTGGAGTGCGGTGTCGTGGTGTCCGCTGGATACGCCTGGGGAGTGGCGCGTGGCCCTGCCGTGCGTCGTTCGGACGGCACGGCCACGCGTGCGCGGACTCATTCCTGGGCGAGGAGCTTGGCGAGAGTCTGCCGGTCCTCGGCAGTCATGAGCTCACGGGCCATCCGGTTGAGCGCTTGCGGGTTGTGCCACGGCAGGTGCTCCGAGGACTTCGGGTCCGAGGCGGGCGTGATTACGGCGTTATCAGCCGTGGTCTTCGCCGGATGGACAGGTGGCGCCGGTTCAGGACTGGCGGGCTCCAAGCCGCTGATAACGCCGTTATCGGCGGGAGAGGCAGAAGGAACTCTCGGCTCCGCCCGGGCAGGCCTGATTACGGCGTTATCAGCTGCGGGCGCGGGAGCGGGCTTGTTCCGCTGCTGCCTCTTCGCGGTTGCCTGCCGTGCCCGTGCGTCCGCCACTTCCCGCTGTTCCTCCGGGGTGTGCTTGGCCAGGCCCCGCACGTGCTCGACTTTGCGGCGCCCCGCTTCCAGATCGGCTTGGAGCTCCGGTGTCAGTTCCAGCAGGGACAATCGCTGTGAAATGTAGGGCTGGGTGACGCCGAGCCGCCGGGCGGCCTTGTGCTGCGATCCGTAGAACGCCACCAGCGTCCTGAGCGCTGCGGCCTCTTCCAGGTCGGAGAGATTCTCCCGCTGGGCGTTCGCGACGAACGCGGACTCCAGAAGGGTCTCGTCCGTGGTGACCCGGGCATCGTCAACGGTGACCTTGATCGTCGCCAGCCCCGCCGCTCGTGCCCCCGCCAGGCGGCGGTGCCCGTCCACGACGACGAAGTTCGCGCCCGGCTCGAGTTCCGACGCGCGTTCCGGCCGGTCCCGAAGGTATGCCTCGACGGACGCGACGGTGATCGACTGGATCTGCCCGATCTCGGTGAGGCTGTCAGCCATGCCGGAGATGTCGCCGAGGGTCTCCCGGGGGTTGTCCGGGTTGGCGCTGACCTCGGTGAGGGGCAACTCGTTGGGGTCGATCGTTCCGAAGGCCTGATCGGTCAGCTGACGGCGTACGCTGCGCGCTTTGCCGGCTCGGGCGAATGATGACGAGGCGCCCAGCTGGTCTTCCTTGGAGCTCATGAAATCTGCCTCGCGATCTCTCGCATACCGGTCGACTGGTCGCAGTAGGGGGCATGTTCCAGCAGCGGCATGCGCTTGCGTACGGCTTCTCGCTGTTCCTTGAGGTCACCGATGACCGCGAGCACCTTGGGGTCGCCGAGGTTGCGCCATTCCCTGAGGGAAGAGGTCGCGACGACGCCGCGTCGGCTGTCGTAGAGGTTCACGACGAGTCCGAGGTACTCGATCTCCAGACGCAGGTCGTCCCGCAGCGACTCGATCTGGTCGGCGAGCATCGCGTAGGCCGTGGCGGATGAGTCTTCGGCCAGGACGGGGATGACCATGCCAGAGATTCCCTCGGCTTCACCCTGACGGCGTCGCCCGTAGTAGATCGCCGCGTCGGTCGCCATGCCGAGGCTTGGCGGGCAATCGATCACAATCGCGTCGAAGTCTCTCTCCAGTGGCTGCAGAGCCCGTTCCAGGGCTGCTTCCTTGTTACGCATCCGCGCGACTGCGATCTTCGCGTCGAGGAGGAACCCGTCCGGGCAGGCCGGCAGAACATGGAGACGCTTCTCGAAGCGCGAGGACTCGATCGTGACGATCAGGTCCTTCAGCTCTCCTTTGCCTTCCCCGCACATGTGCAGTACCAGGCTGTCCGTCCCCGGCGGCAGCTGCTCGACACCGAGCTGATCGCTGAGGTGCCCCTGGGGGTCGTAGTCCACCAGGAGGACCCGCATCCCATCCTCGGCGAGTGCCTGGGCCACCCCGGCCGCGACGGCCGTCTTCCCCACGCCACCCTTCTGGTTTATGACGACCTTGCGCTGGACGATGCCCGTCACCGGGCGGTGCCTGGGGGAGGGGTTGGCGGTCAACCAGGTCTGAACCGACTGGGCGAGCCCCTGAACGAAGGGCATCCCGTCCCGTTCGCTGCAGGTGCTCCTGAGCTCCTCCCACTGTCCTGGCGGCAGCCAGGTCGAGAACGGACGGGAGCCCGAGGTGTCGACCGTGGCATGCTCTTCGGACGAAGCGCGCCAGATGGAGATACCGGCGGACACCGCGTCCTGGATGTCGATGCCGTGTTCGGCGGCACGGACCTTGAGATCCTGGCGTAGCCAGGACGGCAGCTTGGAGACGACCTTCTCTCTGTCTCCGGCAGTGTTTGGAGTAGTCATGAGGTCAGTTTACTAACCTTGCAGTGGTTGATGATCCAACCCCGCCCAACACGCGTGTCGGCTGCTGACTCTGACCTCGCAGCAGCTCACAAGACGCCCTGTGCTCTTCGGCAGGGTGGGAGCAGAGGCGGAACGACACTGCTGTCACACACCGCAGCATCGCCAACCGCAGCGAGCCTGAGCGAAGGACCGGTTGAATACTCAGCCGCAACGCCCGGCTTCCGGTGCCTGCTTCCGGGCCCTGCCGATAACGGCGTTATCGGCAGGGCCCGGAAGCAGGCTTGACTCTCTGGAAGCCCTGCGTCCTTAACCTCGCACTTCGCGGTGTGGAAGGCTGAGCGCGCGTCGGGCGGCGGCCCCCTACGGCATCCCCCTATGCGCTCGCCAGCCAGAGGTCCGGGCCGAACACCTCGTAGTGGATGTCGGCCGGGCGGACCCCCGCGTCCAGCAGCCGGGTCCGTACCGCGCGCATGAAGGGCAGTGGGCCGCACAGATAGGCGTGGGTGCCCGGCAGCACAGTGATGCCGCTCAGGTCGACGAGCCCGGTGCGGTGGGCAGGGTAACCGGCCTCCGGCGCCTCGTACCAGAAGTGCGGTTCGGCCTTCGGGAGCTTCTCCGTCAGCTGGAGGTGGTGGGTGCGCAGGGCGTGGTCGGCGGGCGAACGGTCGCCGTGCACCACGGTGACGGGGCGGTCGTGGTTCTGCTCGGCCAGGTACTCCAGCATCGACAGCATGGGCGTGCAGCCGATTCCCGCCGAGGCCAGCAGCAGCGGCGCGTCCAGGTGGTCGAGGACCAGGTCCCCGTAGGGGACGGAGACACGCAGCCGGTCGCCCACGCGGGCGTGCTCGTGCAGGCGCCGGGAGACCTCGCCGTCCGGAGTCTGCTCACCGCGCACCCGCTTCACCGTGATGGAGCGCAGCCGGGAGCCGGGGGAGGAGGAAAGGCTGTACTGGCGTATCTGCCGTGCTCCGTCCGCCAGTTCGACCTGTACGGAGACGTACTGACCGGGCCGGAAGTCGGGGGCGGCACTGCCGTCCGCCGGGCGGATGTGGAAGGTGGCGACGTCCTCGGTCTCCTCGATCCGGGCGGTGACCTCCCACTCTCTCCACACATCGCCCGCCACGACGCTCCGTTGGGCGTAGAGCCGTCCCTCGATGGCGATGAGGGAGCCCGCCATCAGCCAGTAGACCTCGTCCCATGCCGCCGCGACCTCAGGGGTGACGGCATCCCCCAGGACATCGGCGATGGCGGCGAGAAGATGGGTGTGTACCAACTCGTACTGCTCGGGAGTCACCCCCAGCGAGGCGTGCTTGTGGGCGATCCGGTTCAGCATCACGTCGGGCCGGGTACCGGGGTGCTCGACCAGCGCGGTCGCGAATGCGGCGATGGACCCGGCCAGTGCTGTGCGCTGGGCACCGGAGGCCTGGTTACCGCGGTTGAACAGATCGCGCAGCAGACCGGGGTGGGCTTCGAAAAGCTTCTTGTAGAAGAGGTCGGCGATGTCCCCGACGGCCGCACCGACGGCGGGCAGGGTGGCTCGGACGGTGGCGGCGGACCGGGGGGAGAGCATGGCGAAGAACTCCTGTTTTTTTATTGGTACTAGTGATGCTTATTTTTGGGTGGCGGAAGACCGGTCCGTGGGCGCGGGTGAAAGATCCTGCCGGTGCCCGGGCTCAGTCCGGTGGTGGTCCGCTGCCGATGCCGAGCAGCAGCGGACCGGTCGGAGCGGCGACGAGATCGGCGACGGTGATCGGTTCGAGCGAGGAGTAGAAGGCGTCCTGGGCCGTCCGCAGAGCGCCGCGCAGCCGGCAGGCGGAGCGCAGCGGGCAAGGGGTCACGCCCTCGCACTCCACGACCTCCTCGGCACCCTCCAGCTCCCGCACGAGAGCCCCGATCGAGGCGGAGTACCCGGCCGCGGTCAGGGTGAGTCCGCCGCCCCGGCCGCGGCGGGCGTCGAGCAGGCCCAGGTGCTGGAGGCGGGCGACGACCTTGGCCGTGTGCGTGTACGGCACCCGCATGGTGTCCGCCACTTCGCGCGTGGTGGGCGCTTCCGTGCTGTCGGCGACCGCCAGCCGCATGAGCACGCGGAGCGCCACATCGGTGAATCTGGTCAGCCGCATGACCACATCTTAGGTAAGTTGCATATCTGATGCAAATTAACCGCAGGGCGACGAGGGGTGATGTGCACCGACCGACCGAAAGGCAAGGCGACGCGGGGGCCCGGTCCGGATCAGCGGGGCGACTCTCCAACGAACGCAGGCGCGTTGACGAAGGGCCGGCTGACGGCGGCGGAAACGGCGCACCGGCTGCGCGAAGTTGGGCTTTCCATGTGCCCAGGGAACAGCAACTATGCGGTTCTGACCCCGCCACGTGACCGCGCCTCTACCATGGGTATCCGCGTCGATCCTGGGAGCACTGGTGTTGGACCACACCCCGGACTATCCGCCGAAGACTCCACCGCCACCGAAGCGCCCTGTACAACCACCGCGCCCTGAGACGGGCTTGGAGGGGACAGGGCGGGTCCGGATGCGGGTGCGGAACCGGCGGTCGGCGAACTGGTCCCTGGAAGCGGCCTCTTGGTCGCCGAAGAAGGCGTTGGGCCATGTCGTGGGCCGGCTGCACGAGTGGGGGTACCGGGAGGCCGACCAGGTTGCGGGGGACCTGACAGAGGCGTTGGTGCGGGCCGCGGTGGCCGATGGCGGCCGACGGGTCTCGGTGCACCTCGCAGACCAGGACCGTCAGGCACTGATCGTCGCCCTGTCCCACCGGCCGGGCCTCGCGGTCGCGGACCCGGCAGTGCTGCCGGAGCTGACCGGGCTGGGCGCGGTGTCATGCGGGACAGACACCGCGGCGGACGGGCGCAGGGTGTGGGCGGTGCTCGATCTGTAGGGCTGGGAATACGTGGACGGCCCCGCCATGGGTGTCAGGCGCATCCGGGTCGACCATGGCATAGGCCCCTATGAAGAACTGATGGGTAACGGGCCCGCGGCCTCGGCCGAGGCGAGCACATGAACGACACCATCCAGGCGGTCGCCGCCGTGCCCTCCCAGAAGGCTTCCCGGCTCTCACCGGAGGGCAGCCGAAGCTCGCCCTCCGGTTCCCGGAGGAAGGCGAAGAACTCGAACTCGGTGGAGTTCTGGCGGACCAGGTGGGCCGCAGGATGGTCCACTCCGGACGGGACTCCGGTACGGCCTGCTCAACGGCGAGGTGGCTGTCACCGGGCGAGCACCCGCTGGTGAGCGTCGAGGTGTCTAGCGGCGCGGCCCGTCGGCCGGGTCGGCGGCACGCCGGCCGGATCGGCGGCGCGCAGGACGTGGGAGGAGAGGGGAACCGTAGCCGCCGATCGCCTGGAAGGTGCGGTCCATGCCGGAGGTGTCCGTGGTGGTCACGAAGATCTCACCGCCCCCGTCGGCCCAGCGGTTGACGGTTCAGGGCAGGGCGGCGCGGGCCGAGGCGCGGTGTTCTGTCGGACGGATGCCGAGGGTGCGTTTGAAGGCGACGCTGAGGGCGTAGGCGTTGGTGTAGCCGACCTGGCGGGAGACCGTTTCGAGGGTGGCGTCGGTACGGGCCAGCAGGTCGGCGGCGCGGCAGATCCGCCACTCGGTGAGATAGGCCATGGGGGGCTGGCCGACGATGTCGTTGAACCGCTGGGCGAACCGGGCCCGGGAGATGCCCGCCTCCGCGGCCAGCGAGGCGACCGTCCACGGGCGGGCCGGATCGCCGTGGATGAGTTTCAGGGCTTGGCCGACCACGGGGTCGTGGTGAGCCCGGTACCAGGCGGGAGCCTGGGCCTGGGGCAGCTCGAACCACTCGCGGAGGCTGGAGAGGAGCAGCAGGTCGAGCAGCCGGTCGAGCACGACCTGCCGACCGGGGGTGTCTTTGCGCAGCTCTTTCTCGATCATGGTGAGGGGCAGGCACCCGTCCGGCGCGGCAGGGACCAGGACGAGTCGCGGCAGGGCGGTGAGCACCCGTTCGGAGACGTTGCCCCGGACCGGGTAGGTGCTCTTGAGCAGGACCGCGTCGGCGTCGGTCGTGTCCGGCTCGCCGGGTCCGTACATCGGCAGTGCGCCCTCGGAGGCCGGCATCCCGTCGGGAGTGGTCCACCCGTCGTCGTCCAGCAGGGCCAGCGCCGGCGTGTCCGGGGCGTCCGCGACCGTGTACGGCTCGGGGCCCACCACGATCGCCACGTCTCCCTGCCGCAGCAGCATCGGGGCCCCGTCGTCCGGGGTCAGCCAGGCGTCGCCGCTGAGCATCGTGAGGAGGGAGAGCGGGGCCTGGTCGAGGAACCGCAAGGACCATGGCGGATTGACGACCGACTGGTCGAAGAGTGCCCCTTGGGCACAGACGTCCTGCAACAGCCCGGACAGCACATCATCCATGGTGTCCGAGCTTAGGGCAGGTCCGGCTCAAATGGAACGGGAAGTGAGACGGACAGACATCAAAACGAGAGGATCAGCCATCGACCGTACCGCTTCCGTGGTGTGGACTTCAGGTATGACGACTGAAACGAATGAAACAGCCCAAACCACCGGATTTTCCCGCATTGTCGTTCTCGGCGGCACCGGCAAGACCGGCAGCCGCGTCGCGGCCGCGCTCCGCCGGGACGGCCTGAACCCCGCCGTGGCCTCCCGGCGCGGCCCGCTCCGCTTCGACTGGGCCGACCGCTCGACCTGGGGGCCGGCCCTGGAGGGGACCGACGCCGTGTACGTGGTCGATTCCCAGGGCCCGAACGCATCCGCCGAGGTCCGTGACTTCGCGGCCGCCGCGGCCCGGGCCGGAGTGCGCCGGCTGGTGCTGCTGTCCGCCCGGGTCTGGGGTGAGCTGCCCGGCGACAACCACCTCGCCGTGGAGAAGGCCGTAAAGGAGTCCGGTCTGCAGTGGACCGTCCTGCGGCCCACCTGGTTCGCCCAGAACTTCACCGAATTCGAGTTCTTCGCCTCCCTCTGGGGACCGGAGGGCGAGCTTCGGCTGCCCACCGATGAGGGCCGGGAAGCCTTTGTCGACCTGGAGGACCTCGCCGACGTAGCTGCGGCCGCCCTGACGCAGGACGGGCATGCGGGGCGGACTTACATCCTCTCCGGCACTCGTTCCCTCAGCTTCGGGGACGCGGTCGCCGAGATCGCCCGCGCCGCAGACCGCCCCCTGCGCTTCGTCGCGGTCTCCGACGACGACTTCCGCGCAGAACTCGCCGCCGCCGGATTCCCGGACGCCGTGACCGACGAGATGATCACACTGTTCCGGCACATCCGCGAGGAGCGCGGCGCCGAACCGGTAGACGGCGTGCGCGAGGCGCTGGGGCGCGCACCGCGCGACTTCACCGACTACGTCCGGCGCACCGACTTCTCCGCCAGCTGACGAGGACGCCCCTGCCTCCGGGAGCACCCGGCCCCGGCACACCCGGGGCCGGGCACCGCGCCCCGACGAGCAGCACCACGTTTCCCGAACGGAGAACGGCCATGACCACCGGCAAAACGACCATGAACGATCTCGGCCTCTTCACGGGCGTGCCACAGCACGCCAACTTCTCCCGCATGGCCGACTGCTCCCCGCCCGCACCATGCCCGCCTCCAGCCGGCCCCGCCCGTGGCCCGTGGGGGAGGCCCTCGACCTACCGGACTACTACCGCTTCGGCGGCGCCCAGCGGTCCACCGAGCACTTCCTCACCGAGACGGACACCGCCGCGCTGCTCGTCCTGAAGGACGGCAGGCTCCGCTTCGAGCAGTACTGGCTCACCGGGGGACCCGACGCGCCCTGGCTGTCGATGTCGCTGGCGAAGAGCTTCGTCTCCGCCCTCGTCGGCATCGCGCTGGCCGAGGGCCACATCCCCTCCCTCGACACCCCCGTCAGCGACATCGTCCCCGTCCAGGCCGGCTCCGCCTACGACGGCGTCTCCGTCCGCGACACCCTGCGGATGTCCTCGGGCGCCCGCTGGAACGAGGACTACAACGATCCCGTCTCCGAGGTCTACCGGCTCGGCCGGGCGCTGTCGCCGGGCGGCTCGCTCGACGCCTTCGTCGCCTCCATGGTGCGCGAGAACGAACCCGGCACCGTCTCCCACTACAACTCGGGCGAGACCCAGGTGCTGGGCGCCCTGGTGGCGCGGGCCACCGGCCGCACGCTCTCCGACTACATGACGGAAAAACTCGTGGAACCGCTCGGAATGACCTCGCCCGGGCACTGGCTGATCGACCCGGCCGGTACCGAGCTGGCTTTCAACGGACTGAACCTCACCGCGCGCGACTACGCCCGCATCGGCGAGCTGTACCGCAACGGCGGCGTCGTCGGCGACACCCGCGTCCTGCCCGAGGACTGGGTGCGCGAGTCGGTGACCATCGCCGCCCCGCACCTCGAACCGGGCCGCGTCCTCGTCGCCGGTCACCCCTTCGGAGTCGGCTACGGCTACCAGTGGTGGATTCCCGACGGCGACCGCGGCGAGTTCAGCGCCGTCGGGTGTCTACAACCAGTTCGTCTACATCGATCCGACGAGCGCCACCACGATCGTCAAGCTCTCCGCCAACCGCCGGTACGGCACCTCACCCGGCGAGGACACCAACCGCGAGATGGAGACCATCGCGTTCCTGCGGGCCATCGCCCGCCACGACGACTGATCACGGCGTTCCGGCCAGGGCCCCGGAACCGCTGCGACCCGGAACCGCCCGGGCAGAACGGCCCTCGGGGAGTATCCGAACGGAAATTAGCGGTAGCCGCTGACCCGGATCATGGTCCGGTCGGGGTGAGGGTGCTGACGCGGTTCTCGTACTCGCGGCGGGCCTTGCGCTGGGCCGGGACTGCCGCGGTGCCGTCGAGGGGCTGGCAGCGGTCGAGGAGTTGGCGGTGGACCGCGGGCACGGTGGTGATGCGCAAGGTGTAGCCCTGACCACGTCGTACGGTCACGCCGTCGTCGAGCGCGCCGCGCTCGACGACGTCCAGTTCAGTCGCGCGGAGGAAGTCGGCGACCTTGCCCGGCATGTCGAGGGTGACCGCGATCTCCGGTGCTGGGGTCTCCTCGCGATCGTCGGTGTGCTCGGGCATGAGGTCGGCGACGGCTGTACGGATGGCGCCGCGGCTGACGTGGTGGTCGCGGGCCAGACCGGCGATGGACCGGCCGCCCAGGTACCCGGCGCGCACGGCGGCGGCCTTCGCGGCCGTGACGGCGGGGCGGCGTCCGCCCTTGTTGCCCTTGGCTTCGGCGGTCCGCAGTCCGTCGTAGGTCAGTTCGCGCTGGAGGTCTCGCTGGAGTTCGCCGGCGGCGGCAAGGGTCTGCACCATGAACTTCACGGTGGACAGCAGCTCTTTGGTGCGCGGGTGGCGTGCGGTGAGGTCCATCGCGGAGAACGCGCCGTCGTGAATACGCAGCGCGACCTGGTCGCGGTGCAGGACATCGAGCACGTCGAGGATGTGTCCGGTGCTGCGTACGAGGCGGAACATCTCGGAGATGTGCACGGTTTCGCCCGGCCGCGCGTAGGTGAGCAGTTCGCTGAACTTCGGCCGCTGGAGGGGGTGGAGGCGGCTGGAGGTGCCGGGGTCCTCCTCGAAGGCGACCTGGTCCTCGATCCCGGCGTCGTCCAGGACGAGGTTCTGCCGGGCGGTCGACTGCTGGTCGGTCGACACCCGCTTGTAGACCAGGTTCGCCACCGAGGGCCCCTTCCGTAGGGAGGATCGGACCCTATCTGTCGTCAAACCGTGTCAGCAATCACCATCGGATCTGATTGGATTCGCGCCGCCGCGAACCCCCGGATTGCACGGGTTCATTGGACGCGTCGGCCACCTGTCGGCAAACGATCGTTTGCCGACAGGTCGGCCTGGCGCGCTGGTCCGCGGCGGGGGCGGCACCGCGGACTGCACTCCGGCTGGGAAGGGGAACGGCCGTGCCGTCGGCTGCCGCCGCCCAGCCGATCAGCGGTTGTTGCTTGGGCGGTAGACGCTGAGGTCGCCGTAGGCCGACAGGACGCCGGCCAGGTCACCGGGTTTGTCCCGCAGGGTGGTGTCCAGGAAGGCGAGAGTGGTTGCGGCGACGACGCGGGGGCTCTCGGTGCGGCCCAGGGAGCCGACTATCGAGGGCACAGGCGGCAGGTACAGGGGGCCGTCCATGAAGGTGAGGTGTGCGGCGCCGGGGATGGTGAGCCGGTAGCTCGTCGCGGTGTTGAGCTTGAGGGCCTTGGTGAGGCGGGGCATGTAGTGCGGGTCGGTTGCGGGGGTGATGGCCTGGGTGAGCGCGAGCGTCGGCTGGTGGAGGGAGGGGGAGGTGGGGCCGTGGGGGTAGCCGTCCAGATCGATGACGGCGTCGAACCGGTGGTCCTGCCGGGCTGCCTGCAGGGCGGCGGCACCACCCATGGAGTGGCCGGTGACCGCGACCCGGCCAGTGTCCAGGCGTCCGGTCAGCGGGCCGGCGATCTCACCTCGGCCCAGACGGTCCAGCTGAGTGAGGACGAAGCTGAGGTCGGCGCCCCGAACAGTCGTCCAACCGGCCGCCAGCTTGTTGTCCTTGTCCCGGTCGCCGGTGGAGGTGGTCTTGGTGTGAATCGTTCGGCCGTCGGTGAGGACGACGGCGGCGGAGTCGTACGGGTGGTCGAGGGCGGCGACCAGATAGCCGTGGCTGGCCAGCTCCTCCGCCCAGGCGGTGTTCTGGGTGCGTACTCCGCCCGATCCCGGAGAGAACAGCACGACCGGGAAGCGTCCGCCCCCGTCGGCCACCGGGGCGTTGAAGACCGAATGGGTGTGGGCACGTGGGATGCCGTCGACCAGGAAGCCAGGCAGGCCGACCGCGCGGGTGAGGGCGTCGGAGACGGTGCGCGCCTCGTGCTCCGTGCGTCCGAGGTACTGGGCCCGCTGCGTGCCTGCGGGGCTCTTCTGCGCGGGGTACCAGAGCTGGACCACGACCGTGCGCCGGTCGTGCGGATCGGCGGTGAAGGTCTCGGGGCGGCGTGGGTCGGTCCACTGCACCACGCGGGTGCCGACCGCGAAACGGCCTGACGGCTCGGGGAACACGGGTACGGGAAAGGCCCAGGCGGCCACCGGACCTGTGGCGATCAGGCCGACGCAGGCCACCGACCCGGGCAAGGCCAGCCACCACCGGGCCCGCCACGTCGGCCGGCCGGTATGGCGTCGCAGCAGGGGAGAGAGGGCGAACGGCAACGCGACGACAGTGCCTGCCAGTACTGGCAGCAGCTGCCAGCGGATGCCCACCACGCTCAGCACGATCGCGGACAGCACGAACACTGCCCCCGCCGCGATCGTGACGCGTGGGCGGACGGCAGGGGGAAGCCAGCGCGCCACCACCAGCGCGACGGCACCCAGCAAGACAAGGACTTCCAGAAGGGACATGTGCAGTCCCATGATGTTCTCGGTCACCCGGCCATGCTCGGCGTGGGGCACGCGCTGCCACATCGCCCTTGGGTCGCCATCGTGTACAGCCGGAGTCGCAATCCGAGGCACGCCCATGTGAGAGGCCTTGCGACCGTGGGGGGTGGCCGGGCTCCTCCTGTGGTCGTACTTCCGCGCGATTCCTTCAGACGGTGGACTCATGCGTGCCGCTGGATCGCGGCCTACCGTGACAGGGCTGCGGTACGTGCGGGCGGCGCGGGTCTTACGCTCCCGTACCCGACCCGGCTCCGGCTGTACGCGGTGGCGGCCCCGGCTGGGGCCACTGTGACGCTGAAATCGACAGGGACGTGTGATGACCGAGGCGGCCGCAGAAACCGGTAGTGCCCACCCGTTGCGCTACCGGGACCGGGTGCCGCGGGCTAGGACAGCCGTACGGCTGACGAGGTACGCCGACCTGGCCTCCGCACGAGCGGCGCGACCGATGAGAGCCGCCCGGCGCTGGGGCTCCCGGCTGCCGCCCATGGTGTGGGACTCGCTGCTACCGGCGCTGCTCCTGATCAACATCATGACCACGCGCGCGCCGCAAGAGCTCCCGGTGGCCGTGGCCCTCACCGCCGCCCTCGCACTGCCCCTGGTGTGGCGACGCCGGGCCCCGCTCACGGTGTTCGGCGCCGTGGCAGCCGCGGCCTTCGTCCAGTGGCTGATGGACGTCCAACTGCCGGCGGACATCGCCTTGCTGGTGGCTCTCTACACGGCGGCCGCGAACTCGGGCCGGCGCGGCACGCTTGTCGCCGGTGCCATCGTGGAGGGCGGGGCCCTGCTGGCCTGCCTGCGCTGGGCGACGGAAGGCGCGTTCCTGACCCCCTTCGTCGCGGTGACCGCGATGGTCGTCGCCGCCGCCGTCCTGGGTGTGAATGTGCGGACCACACGCGCCTACCTCGCGGCCTTGGAGGAACGCGCCGCACACATGGAGCAACAACAAGACCAGCAGGCGCGGCTGGCCGTCGCCGAGGAAAGGACACGTATCACCCGGGAGATGCACGACATCGTCACCCACAACCTGTCCGTCATGGTCGCGCTCACCGACGCCGCCGTGTACGCACAGCACCGGTGCCCCGCCAAGGCCACCACCGCGATGCTCCAAATCTCCGAGACCGGCCGGCAGGCCCTGACCGACATGCGACGCTCCTTGGGCATCCTGCGGACCGACGAACCGGACGCGGAGCGCCACCCGCTGCCCGGCATCGCACAACTGGCAGCCCTCGCCGACCAGATGTGCGCCGCCGGGCTGCCGACCCGCGTCGAGGTCCAGGGCGGCCACACCCACATACCCGCCACTGCACAACTGACCGTCTACCGCCTGGTACAGGAAGCCTTGACCAACACCCTCAAGCACACACCCCCCGGCACACACGCGAAGGTCCGGATACGGTGCTCGACCGAGACCGTCACAGTGGACGTCACCGACAGCGGCCCCCGCCCGCCACTTCCCGGCGCCACACCATCCGGCCACGGCATCCCCGGCATGAGCGAGCGCGCGGCCGCCTACGGGGGGACGTTGCAGGCCGGACCGCTCCCGGGCGGCGGCTGGGGAGTCCACACCCGCCTCGACCTCGGCAGCAGCGGAGCAGCATCCGCATGACGATCCGCATCCTGATCGCCGACGACGAAGCGCTGCTCCGTATGGCCTTCAGCACGGTCCTGGAGACCCAGCCCGACATGGCACCGGTCGGCGAAGCCGCAGACGGCGTCCAGGCCATACGCCTCGCCCGGGACCTGCGCCCCGACGTCGTCCTCATGGACGTCCGGATGCCCGGGACCGACGGGATCGAGGCAACCCGACAGGTCATTCGCATCTCCCCGCAGAGCAGAGTACTGATCCTCACCACCTTCGACCTCGACGAATACGCCTTCACCGCACTCAAAGCCGGAGCCTCGGGCTTCCTGCTGAAAAACACCAGGCCCGAGGAACTGCTCACCGCGATACGCAGCGTGGCAGCGGGCGACGCGGTGGTCTCCCCGCGCATCACCCGCCGCCTGCTGGAGAACCTCCGCCCACACATCCCCGACGGCAGCAGCGCCGACCGCGACGAGCGGCTGAGCCGACTCAGCGCCCGCGAGCGCGAGGTGCTCATCAAGGTGGGCTGCGGCCTGTCCAACACCGAGATCGCGGCCACCCTGTACCTGGCGGAGGCGACCGTGAAGTCCCACCTGGGGCGAATCCTGCAAAAGCTCGAACTCCGCGACCGGATACAGGCCGTGATCTTCGCCTACGAAAGCCGCCTCATCCACCCGGCATGAGGTCGGCAGGGAGCGATTCGACGCCGAGTTCGCCAAGGCGGTCAAGGGCACCGGCATCGAGCCGCGCGCTCTCCGGGAGCGGACCACGACCGCCGCGAAGCGGTTGAGCAAGGCGGCAGCCCGCAAGCCGATCAGCGCCCTGGCAGGTACCTGATCTGTTCAGCATCGTCTGACCCGTGCTCACCCGGCGGCCTGACTGAGCCTCATACCCAAGGCGGTCCGGCCCCGGAGTCATGGGTGGTGACTCCGGGGCCGGACCGCCTTCGACTGTACGGGCGCGCAGCTACGCGTCCTCGCCGTCGTCCGTCTCGTCGTCGCTGTTCGGGTCGCGCAGCCTTCGAAGGCCCGGCACCGGCGGCCGGGTGAAGGCGTACCGGCCCAGGAAGTTGATGTGATCGAACTGGAGCGGGGAGAGCCGGGCGAGCAGCTCGTCGGTGACCGGGAAGCCGTCAGCGGCCAGCTGCTTGACGGCGGCGTCGATGTAGAGGCTGTTGAACAGCACCACGGAGTTCAGCGCCAGGCCGAGCGCGCCGAGCTGGTCCTCCATGCCCTCGCGGTAGTGCTGGCGCAGTTCGCCGCGCTGTCCGAAGAAGATCTTCCGGGCGAGGCGGTGGCGGGCCTCTGTGACGTTGAGCTGGGCGCCGATCATCCGCCGGTATCCCTCGTCCGAGACGAACTGGAGCAGGTGCAGGGTCTTGAAGATCCGCCCGTAGTGGGCGAACGCGTCGCCCAGCCCGGTCGGCTTGCCGTCCCGGGAAAGCATGCGGATCAGGTCGTGGCCGCGGACCTCACCGAGAGTCAGGGAACCTGCCACCCGGAGCATGTCGTCCCAGTGGGCGCGTATCCGGTCCAGGCGGATGGTGTGGTTCGAGACTGGCTGGAGCGGCCCGTAGTCCGCCGCGGTGTTCGTCCGCCACAGCCGGGCGTCGGAGATGTCGGCGATCCTCGGTGAGAACTGGTAGCCGCAGATCGCGAACAGGCCGAAGACGATGTCGGAGTAGGACGCGGTGTCGGTGATGACGGTCTCCGGCTTCGGGCCGCCGTCGCGGGCGTGGATGGCGTCCAGGATGAACAGTGAGTCGCGCAGCGTGCCCGGCACGACCACCCCGCCCAGGCCCATCACCTGGTCGTTTACGACGTTCAACCACGTTGCGCCCTTGTGCCGCAGACCGAAATAGCGCGGGTTCGAACCCGCGTACAGGGTCTGGACGGGGACGGTGAACCGTACGCCGTCGGCGGAGGCGACCAGGCCGCCGCCCCACGCCCGTACGACGTCGATCTTCGCCTGCGCCTCGATGAACAGGCCGTTCGCCGCCGAGATGTTCTCCGCCCGGAAGTAGCCCTGGTCGACCTGGACCAGACGGCCACGGGTGAGCGCCGGGACGCCCGGCTTGATGACCGGGGTGAACCCGACGTTGCAGGCCTCCGACAGCAGCACCGCGCACAGGCTGGTGGCAAAGCCCTCCATGTGGGAGTCCGCGCCGGAGATGTGTGTGAACACCTCCTCCATGCCGGTCAGTTCGGCGACCTCCAGCAGCAGTTCGGGGAAGTCGACCTTCGGCAGCATGCCGTTGACCATGTGACGGAACGGCGGCATGAGCTTGGGTTCCTCGGCCTTGCCGAGCTTGGCCAGCTTCAGCTTCCCGCCCACCACCTCCAGCGCCGTGTTGCCCGGCAGCCCGGCAGTGACCTGGACGTACGCCGCGTGCAGGGCGGAGGCAAGTTCGGCGAGGTGTCCGGCGGGCTCGCTTTCCAGACCGAGCGCGGTGAGCACCTTCGGCTCAGCGGCCGTCCACCTGGCCCCGGCCAGCAGCTTGGCGCGCGTATCGCCCCAGCGGTCACCGTCCCTGGCGAATACGTCCCGTCGGCGCAGCGAGCGGTGCAGGTGCTCCAGGACGCAGAACGAGTACGCGGCTTTGTCGACCACGCCGTGCGGCAGGCTGGGGTTGGCGAACACCAGCCGCCGCCACGAGCCGGTCACCAGGTCGGAGGCGACCTCCTCGGCGCCGACCTTCTTGCGGCCGATCAGTTCCGGCAGAGCTTTGAGTGCCTTCACGACCGGGGCGCCGGCCTCGACCGCGCCGAAGTCGATGACCTCGACCAGCAGGCGGATGAAACCGCGCACCGTGCCGTACCGGGCGACCAGTTCGGCCCGCCACTCCGCGTCGTCGTCCCCGTCGGCGTCCGGGACCGCCGCGGCGATCGTGGCGAGCGCCTCGGCCAGCTGCTCGCGTGGCACGACCTGCTCGATCGCCGACCACGCGTCGACCACGGAGACGAGTTCGCCGGTGTCGGTCGCGGGCGGGGTCGTCATCAGCACGTCGACCGCCGCGGCGACCTTCTTCGCTGCCTTCCGCAGCTGGGGCAGGGCCTTGAGCTTGGCGTCGTTGCCCATCCGCTCGGCCTTCGCGTGCAGCTTGGTGGCCATCAGCGCGTGCAGCAGATCGAGCGCGTCGTCCACCGTCGCCGTCTCCAGATGCCGCACCGTCGCCAGCAGCGTGGCGGTCTGCCTGGTGACCTCCAGCCGCTTCAGCGTCGGCGCCTTCGAGGTCAGCCCGTACCGGGCCAGCCCGGTCATCCGCGCGGCCGGGACCCGTCCGGCGTCCACCGCGCCGGCGCCCAGGCCCCGGACCTCACGCGCACGGTCCAGGGCGAGTTCCATGGCCCTGCCCGACACGCGCATCGGGCCCAGCCGCAGCCGTTCCAGCTCCGACACCCGCTTCTTCTCCGGTACTTCGAGCAGCCGGATCATCTCGGTGCGCAGGTCGTACGGGACCGCCTCGTACAGCGCGGCATGCAGCCGGTCGTTCTCCTCCGACCGTACGGCGGCCACCATCCGGGCCAGCGTCGTGACCCCGGGCAACAGCACCCGGTTGTTCACCAGCCACACCACCGCCCGGTCGAACAGGGCACGAGGCCCCTCCAACGACGACCACACTCGCGCCGCCAGGAACTCCTTCAGCTCCGCCTCACCTGCGGCGAAGTCCCGGTAGCTGTACTCGTCGCGGATCTCCCACGCATGTTCGTACACCGTCTGCGAGCGCGCCCCGTACTCGGCGAAATGCTCGCCGCCGCCGCCGAGCTGTTCGGCGACGAACCGCACCACGGCGGCTGGCACCACGGTGGGGTCCTCAGTCAGGAAGGTCCCGAGCATCCGTACCGTGCCCCACTGCACCGCCCACCCCAGCCTCGTCGCCGGACGGCGCTTCGCCCGCGCCAGACCCAGCGCCTTCTTATCGAGACGGAAGAACTGCTCCAACTCCCCGGGGGACGGCTCGGTGGCGAACCGGCCGTAGCGGGCCTCTTGCTCAGCAGACAAGTACTCAACAGGCATGCCGAGGACCGTAGAACCCGCTGACCAGGTAAAACGGGCACGTCACCGAACCGGAATCAAGATCGTCCCGCTACCGCTAATTTCCGTTCCGATACTCCCCGAGGGCCAGAACCCCGGTGCCACCCCGGCGGGAGCACCGGCCCGTCCATCCCCCTACGAACCGGAGAGAGAACGTCCATGCGTGTCGAGATCTGGAGTGACATCTCCTGCCCTTGGTGCTACGTCGGCAAAGCCCGTTTCGCACAGGGCCTCGCGGCCTTCGCCCACGCCGGCGAGGTCGAGGTCGTTCACCGATCCTACGAGCTCGATCCCCACCGCCCCCACGGCGACAGCGCCCTCATGGTCGATGTCCTCGCCCGGGAGTTCGGCCACACCCTCGACCAGGCCCATGCGTTCCAGGATCGCGTGAGCGCGAGCGCCCGCGCCGAAGGGCTTGAGTACCGCACCGACGTGGCCACGCACGGCAACACCTTCGACATCCACCGCCTCCTTCACCACGCCAAGGCCTGGGGGCGCCAGGACGCGCTGCTCACACTCGTCTACCGCGCCGACTTCGCCGAGGAACGCTCCGTCTTCGACCCTGAAGTCCTGGTCGCGCTCGCCCTTGAGGCGGGACTGGACGAAGGGGAGGTCCGCGGTGTCCTCGCGGACCCGGCCGCCCACGCCGAAGACGTGCGCGCCGACGAACGCCAGGCAGCCGAAGTCGGCGTACGGGGCGTGCCGTTCTTCGTCATCGACCGGCGTTACGGGACCTCCGGAGCCCAGCATGCCGACACCTTCACCCACACTCTGGAACAGGCGTGGGCCAGTCGGCCCCTGACCTCGTTCGGCGCCACCGAAGCCGCCACCTGCGGTCCCGACGGCACCTGCTCTTCACCTTCCTGAGGCAGGCCGGGTGGCGATGCCCGTGCGGGTGTCCATGAGGCCTGCCGTCGGCGGGCCGCTTCCCACCTGGTCCGCGGCCCGTGTCCGGCTGTCGCAAGGGCGGAGCTCTTGGAACACGCCGGTCCCGCGTTCCATCGACGCGGCCGGGTGATCACACGGTCCGCCGGACAGGCCCTGGGCGTTTCGCTCGGCTCCATGGATTCCACGATCGTGCGTGCTCACCGGCACGCGGCGACCGGGCCGGCCGGTGCCCGCAGGAAGGGGCCCCGGCCGGCGAGCCGCACGACCATGCCGTCGACCGGTCCTGCGGCAGGCCGACCACGAAGATCCACCTCACGGCCGACGCCTGGTGCCGGCCCCTGACTAGGCCGACCAGCGGCGTCACGCCTCGACGACGATGGTGCCTATGGTCGATTCCGGGCCGGGCCCCTCCGGACGGTCGACCTTCCACCAACCCAGCACCTCCTGATACTCCGGCTGTGGGATCGCACGTCCTTCGGGAGTCATCAGACGTCCCTGATATGCCTGGGCATAACGTGCTCGGATCGAGTGGACGCCGTGTTCGTCGGGAACGACCAGGTCGCACGACACATTCACCCACTCCGCAGGACCTGCATTGTCTTCCGCCAGCGCCGCGACAGGCGTGTCGGCATTGACCACCTTCAAGCCGCCCCCGCTACGCTGCTTGCCGTTCCATACCGACGCCTGGGCCCGGTCCTGGCCCGCCAGCCCGACGATCACCTGGTTGATGGCGTTGCCGCACCCCGAACAGTCATGCAGCACATCGAAACTGAGCTGGTGCGAACCGCCTCCTTGGACTTTCACCATGTCACCCTGCCCATCGATCTTCACGTTGCGGATCCTGAACCGCGACGGCTCCACCATCTCGGTGTCGGGCGTGAAAGCCGTGGTTCGGTGCACATCGCTGTGACTCAGCTTGTCGGTCATATGCCAAGTAGACAGGGGGCCACTGACATGAGCCCAGCCTTCAACGGAGTTGACACGTCGGCAGCAGACGCAGTTTCTGAACTCATCCAGTGGCAGCTGTGTCCGCCCGCGATGCAGTCCCAGGTCCCTGAGGGACCGCCCCTGCCGTACTGCGGTGTCTACCTCGAACGGCACTGGACAGGCCTGAAACCGAAAACACCTGGGCACGGCGTGACGAACGCGCCTCCCTCAACTGCCCCAAGCCGACCGACCCCGCTGCGCTGCTGCCGGCCCCGGCTCAGGTCGAGCGGGACGTGAACCCCGACCACGTCTGGAACGCGTTCTTCGATGTGTGACGGAACCATGCGCCCCTCGAAGCGGCTTCCGCCCGGATGCTCCTTCCACCCACACTCCATGGGGGCCCTGCCGTCGCTCCGAATCCGATCTCTGACCGGCCGATAGGGTAGCGGTGGATGCCATCGAGCCGAGTCAGCGCCCGACCGGCGTCGATACCCGCTCCGCGAACCCCGCCCGCTTGTACGTCCGCATCAGCAGCGCCACGTCCGTCGACGTCACCCCGTCGAGCCGGCCGAAGACCCGGGATGTGAAGGCGTGCAGATCACGGGCGGATCGGTGGCTGGAGTAACCGAGCAGGGTGGTCGTCCCCGTCGTGGCGACCAGGTGTCGCACGGCCGCTTCGCGCGCCAGCGCGCGCACCGCCCCGTCGAGCCGGTCGTGCCCCACGGCGAGCCGGAAGCGCGCCTCGACGGGGTAACCGAGGACCGCGGGGTCCGCGTGCAGCCGCAGATGCAGGATGTGCGAGGTCATCAACCGCGCCAGCCGCCGCCGCGCGGTCGTCTCCCCGACCTGTAGCTCGCGCGCGAGCCGGGTCGTCGACATCCGAGCGTCACGGTGCAACAGTGCCACCAGGCGGCGGTCCAACTCGTCCACGACGAGCGGTTCCGGCAGCGCCAGCCCCTCCATGGCGTGCCTTCGTACGTCGGTCGGCTCGTCGTCGTACGGTGCCCAGTCGCTGGCCGTGAGCAGCAGTCGCAGGAGCACGGACGAGTGGACGTCGACCACCCCGTCCATCCGCCCGACCACCGAGTCGACGACGCTCAGCAGAGCGTCGTGGTCGGGCACGTTCAGTTCGACGAACACCTCCAGAGCACCCGTCGCGACCTCCACGGACCGGGTCTCCGGCCGTCGTGCCAGCGCGAGCGCGGTCTCGTGCACCCGCCCGGGCGCACAGCGCACCGCCAGTTCCGCCGTCACGCCCTCGCCCAGATACTCGGGGATGAGCGCCGCTGTGAAGGCCACGTCCCCGCTCGCCGTCATCCGGTCGAGCCGCCGTGCGACCGTCCGCTCATGGACCCCGGCCTCCGCCGCGACGGCGGCGAACGGTGCACGCGGATTGTGGTGCAGTGCCCGCAGCACGGCGTGGTCCAGCGCGTCGAGCACGAGGTTGGCGGACGGCCCCGCCGCGTCCGTAGCCATGAACGGCACCTCCTTTCAGCCGGGAGCCGCAGCCCGGCCGGCCCCCGAGCGTGTCGCCGAGCCGCGAGACGGAGTCTGTCGGAGTGACGGGCCCACCGAAACGACGGGCCCACCGGGACCGTACGACATCGCGGTCTCCGTCACGCTCGGCTTGACCGAGAACCACCTGAGGAGCGTCTGCCCTGCCCGTATGCGCCACGTGACCCCGCCCTCATGCCGCCTTCACCCGACTACGAGGCCCACCCTTGCCCAAGCCCCGGCCCACTGGCCACATTGTGGTGCGGATTCCGCCACACGGCAGGTCGACGGCCGACTCCCGGAGCACTCCCGCCCGCTCCCTCCTCACACCGTGGCCTCCGAGGCCCCTCCCGAACAGGTGGTACGTATGACAGACACCGGCACCCTGCGTACGCCACCGGCGTCGAGCACCGTCCGCGCGACGCCCGCCACCGCCGTGATCGCCTCCGTCGTGCTGGTGGAGCTGTCCAGCGGCATCACCCAGGGCTTCCTTTCCCCACTGCTCAAGGGACTCACCGAGACCCTCCGGGTGACTGCGGCAGACCTGAACTGGATCAGCATCGCCAACCTGCTCTCGAGCGTGGCCTTCACCCCGGTCCTCTCCCGGATGGGAGACCTCTACGGCCACCGGCGCATCCTGCGCTGGAACCTCGCCATCGTGCTGCTCGGCTCGGTGCTCGTCGGCCTCAGCCGATCCTTCGGCGTGCTGCTCACCGGCCAGATCCTCCAGGGCGCCTTCGCCGGATTCTTCCCACTGCTCGTCGGGATCCTGCGCAACCGTGCCACCGCCACCACCCCTGAAGCTGACGTCAGAGCAGGCGCAGGCAGGGACACCGGCGACGGCGAGAGCCGCCGGGGCATCAGCTTCATGGTCGCGGCGCTCGTCGCCGGTCTCGCCCTGGGCCTGGTGGCCAGTGGCTTCGTGGCCAGCACGGTCGACAGCCCCACCGCCGCCCTCTGGGTACCGACCGCCGCCGTCTGCCTCGCGCTCGCCGTCACCTGGCCCCTGCTGCCCGAATCGACCCATCGGCCCGGCGGCCGCATCGACTGGGCGGGCGGGATGCTGCTCTGCCTCGGCCTCGTCGCGATCATGCTCGGCCTCGGCATGGGCGGCCTGCCCGGCTGGGAGTGGGGCTCGGCCCGCACGCTCGGCTGTCTGATCGGCGGCGTTGTCGTGACAGCCCTGTGGGCCCTGGTCGAACTGCGCACCGCCGAACCGATGATCGACGTGCGGATGTTCCGGCACCGCAACGTCGTCACCGTCTCCCTGGTGACGCTCACCTTCAGCTTCTGCATGCTCGGGCTCCAGGTCGCCAACCCCGTCTTCCTCGGCACCGACTCGACCCAGCACGGCTACGGCCTCGGCCTCGACCCCTTCGCCATCGCCCTGGCCATGCTTCCCAACCTGCTGGCCCTCGCCCTCGGCGCCCTCGCCGCGCCCGCCGTCGCCAGGGCCGTCTCCGACCGGCTGACCCTCCTCGCCGGCTCGCTCCTCATGGCCGCCGGCTACCTGGTCTCCCTCAGCTGGCACACCTCGATGCTGCCGTTCCTGGCGGGCACGGCGGTGGCCGGTGTCGGCATCGGATTCCTCCAGCACTCCACCCGTACGCTCGCTGTGGAGAGCGTGCCGCGCGACCGGACCTCGGTCGGCTCCGGCATCAACGAACTCCTCATCAACGTCGGCGGGTCCCTCGGCGCCGCCGCCGTCCTCACCGTCTTCACCACCCGCACCCCGGCGGGTGCGGTCCTGCCCGAACTCGGCGCGTACACCACGTCCTGGACGATCTGCGTCGTCGTCTCGCTCGCCGGCGCCGCGATCGCCCTGTTCCACCGCACCCTCAAGAACACCGAGGCCCGCACATGACCACCCCCACGCACCACACCCGGGCCGACAGCATCCCCACCGGTCACACCCCCACGCACCACACCCGGACCGACAGCATCCCCACCGGTCACACCCCCACCGATCACAGCCCCGCCGACCGCCATGGCGCCGAGCACGCCCGCACCGTCCTGACGCGTCGCCAGGACGAGGTCCTCGCCCTCAGCCACCAACTGCACGCCGACCCCGAACTCGCCTACGAGGAACACCGCGCGGCCCGCCGTATCACCGACCTCGTCGAGGCAGCCGGCTTCGACGTGACGCGCGGCGTGTGCGATCTGCCGACCGCGTTCACGGCCACCGTCGGTGCGGGCGAACTCGTCATCGGCATCTGCGCCGAGTACGACGCCCTGCCCGGCATCGGCCACGCGTGCGGCCACAACGTCAACGGCGCCGCTTCGGTCGCCGCTGCCCTGGCGCTCGCCCCGCTCGCCGACGATCTCGGCATCACGGTGAAGCTCCTCGGCACGCCTGCCGAGGAGTCCGGCGGCGGCAAGGTGGACATGCTGCGGGGCGGCGCCTTCGACGACGTCGCCGCCGCGATGATGGTGCACGCCGCCCCGCAGGACGCCGTCGGTATGACCTCGCTCGCCATCAGCAGTTGGAAGGTCGGCTACACCGGCCGCGCCGCGCACGCGGCGGTCATGCCCGAACGGGGCGTCAACGCCGCCGACGCCATGATGATCGCCCAGGTCGCCGTCGCCGCGTACCGTCAGCAGATGCGGCCCGGCTCCGTCGTCTCCGGTGTCGTCACCCGAGGCGGCGAGGCCGCGAACGTCATCCCGGCCCGCACCACCGCCGACTACGACTGCCGCGCCGTCACCGCCGAGGAGCTCCGCGAACTCCAGGCCCGCATCCGCGCCTGCTTCGAGGCGGGCGCGCTGGCCACCGGCGCCGAACTCACCCTGGAGACCGTCGGGAACGACTACACCGACCTCCGCCAGGACCTCGCGATGGGCCGCAGCTACCTCGCCGCCGCCCGCGCGCTGGGCCGCGACGTCCCGGATGTCGACCCGAACCTCCGGGGCGGCTCCACCGACATGGGCAACGTCTCCCACATCGTCCCGACGATCCACCCGATGATCGGCTACGACTGCGGCGACACGATCATGCACAACCCGCAGTTCACCCGCTACGGCACCACTCCCCAGGCCGACCGCGCCGTCCTGGACGGCGGCCTCGCCATGGCCTGGACAGCCATCGACCTGGCCACCACCCCCACCCACCGCGCGTCCCTCCTCGCCCGCCTGGCAGCCCGCGAGCCGCTCGGGGCCCTCTGAACCGCCCCCGGTCGGCCCGGTCGGGAGCCCCGCCTGGCTCCCGACCGGGCCGAGGTCCGTGCGCCTGCTGCCCGGGCGGAGGGCCGCACCCGGGCCGCAGGAGCACGTAGCGGCCAGAGGTGACCGGGATGCCGACGGGCAGGGCGAGGTCCGCTCCGCCGAGCGTGGCCGCGATCGGGCCGGTGTACGGCGTGTTGACGCACAATGCGGCGGCGCCGACCCCGCCCCGAACGCGAGCGCGCCTGCCGTGTTGACGCCGCCCGAGTACCACGTCCGGAGTCTCGTCCATCAGGGCCGGCTCGTCGTAGCGGTTGCGTCGCAACGTGATGCCGGTGGCGTACAGGGCGGGCTGCTGCCGGGCGCCTCCACCGCGTACGAGCCGACCTCTCGCCCTGTGCCACGGGCGCGGCAGCTACCTGCCCCGCCCCCACCAGGAGAACGGCCACCCGGTGCCGACGGACGGGGAACTGCGCACCGATGCCTCGGACGTGGCCGACCCGCTCGTACGCCACGACCGGCAGTACGGGACCTGGGCACAGCCGGCGGCTGCCCCCGGTATGCGGGTGACCGCCGGAGCGGACTCTCAGGTACCTGATCATCGGTGTCGCCGGGGGCTGTGCCGCCGGCGGAGGGTGCGTTGTCGGTGGGGGAGAAGCGGTCGTCCAGGGTGATGGTGACGGGCCGGCCATGCGCGGCGAGACCGACCAACCGCTTGCCAGGAAGGGGCGATCCGTGAGCTGTGAGGCAGGGCCTGCGGCTGCTGCCCGGAATCGCCCATTTCCCACTCGTCCACCATCCCGAACGGGATAAAAAAACAGGCTAAACAATGAGGTAAAAATTGCTAGGGTGGAGCACGAGAGGAGATTCATCCCATGGCATCCGAGGAAGAGCTGTTCGCGAACATCGACGCTCTGCTGGAGGAGGATCCGCAGCTCCCGCCTCCAGCGGAACGCGCCCGGCTGCGGGAGGCAGCCGGCATCACCCAGGCTCGTCTCGCGCAGGCGTTGAAGTCGACCGTGCAGACGGTGAAGAACTACGAGAACGGCCGCTCCGAGCCGAAGTCGCCGCGCCTGGAGGCGTACCAGCGACTGCTGAACGGATGGGCCGCGAAGTATCCCGCCCACCCCGTCCCCGCCGCTCCGGCCCCCGTGCCGCAGCCCGTCCCGGTGCCGGAGACGTTCACCGGCCCGGCCGCGCCCGAGGCCACCGAGGAGGAGACTGCCGACTCGGCCTCGGCTGTCCAGGCCACGCCCGAGCGTTCCATCCGTCGGGCGACGTCGCGCCGCCCAGCGGTGAAGCCCGCGGCTGATCCGCGGTTCCCGCACGGTCCGCTCGCCGTGCTGGACGGGGACGGCTCCGCGTACGGCACGGACGGCCTCGTGCTGGACTGCCCGGCCACCACTGTGCCGGAGCTGGTGGAGTGGACCCTCAAGGAGTCCGGCCTCGGTGCCGCAAAGCTCAACCGGTACGGCAAGGACAGCGACCCGCTGATCGTGCTCACCGCGGCCGCTGCCGTGAAGCTCGGGCTGCCCGAGCGCCTGGAGGGCCACGAGCAGCGCCGCTCCCTGCGCCTCCCGGAGGGCCACCCGGTGGTCAAGCAGGTGACGAAGGCGAAGTGGCGGCTCACCCAGCGCGGCTTCGGCCCGTGGGCGCGGATCTACCGCAAGGCGCAGGGCCGCGAGCGGCAGTGCGTGCAGCTGGCGATCCTGTCCTGGGACGCCCTCGATGAGCGGTCCTGGCCCGGTGTCTCCGAGATGGAACCGGCCGACATCGCCCGCGTGCTGGGGGTGTACGCGACCCGGGTCATCACCCCGCGCGGCTCCACCGCCGTCTCCGGGCTGGAGCTGATGACGGCGCTGCGCCCGCCGACGAAGGCCGTGCGGGACGAGGAGACCGGGAACTGGGTGTCCGGCCACAACGCGGGTTCGCTCGGGACGGAGCCGATGGACCCGGCGCCGCCGGAGGCCACCCCGGAACACCCCGTCGTGGTGAACTCGGGCTGGACGGGCGGCTTCCTGAACGAAGAGGCCTACCAGTGGGTGCGGTCGGTGGAGACCCTGTCCGATGAGGAGTGCACCCTGCACTTCGCGGTCGGCCTGGACCTCAACACCGCGTTCCTCGCCGCCGCGGCCCGGCTCGTCGTCGGCCTCTCCGCCCCGGACCACTTCCACGCCCCGAGGTTCAACCCGAAGATCCCCGGGAGCTGGCTGGCCGACCTCAGCCACATCGAGCTGGACCCGCGCCTGCCCTCGCCGTTCACCCCGGACGGCACCCGCCCCACCGGCCCGGCCTGGTACCAGACGCACACCCTCGCCTACGCCCAGGAGCTCGGGCACGACGTGCACCCGATCGAGGCGTACCTGCGGCGCGAGACCGGCGCGTACCTGGACCCCTGGCACGACCGGCTCAAGAACGCCTACGTCGACACCCTCGCCGACATGGGCGTCACCAAGGACCTGGACGACCGTGCCTTCCTCGCCGCGATGGAGCAGCACAAGCAGAGGGACCCGGCCCTGGCCGCCGTCCTGTCCGCGATCAAGGCCACGGTCAAGGGTGGCGTCGGCAAACTCCGTGAGCGCCCGCAGGGCAAGTCCTACAGGGAGGGCGAGACGTGGCCGGCCCTGTCGCGGCCGACGTGGCGCCCCGACATCCGGGCCGCCGTCATCAGCAAGGCCCGGGTCAACATGCACCGCAAGCTCAACAACATGGTCAAGATGACGGGCCTGTACCCGCTCGCCGTGCTCTCCGACTGCGTCGTGTACCCCTCGCCGGGCGAGAGCCCACTCGACTTCCTCCCCTACGCCGCATCCGGCAAGCCGCAGCCCGGCGGGTTCCGCCTGGGGCCCACGCCCGGCCTGGCGAAGCTGGAGGGCGTCCAGTCGATGCTGTGGGCGGTCGACCTCATGGAGAAGGGCCTCAACCCGGCCCGCCACATCAAGGGCGGCGACGCCGTCCTCGATGAAGGTGAATGACCCGCTCCGGAGAACCCCGCCAAGGAGGCACAACGTTGACCACCACCGACACCGCTACCCCTGAGTGGCCCCTCCCTTCCGCACCGCCCGCTCATAACCCGGTCCTGTTCGCTCGGGCGATGTGCGACATGCGTCTGACCTGGTGTGTCCGCGGCGTCCTGGCCGAACTCGCCACCGGCTACAGCCCCGGGCAGGAACCCACCATCAGTGAGCTGGCCTCCCTCACCCGCGAGGAGTGCCTGACCGCCGAAGGCCGCGAAGCCTTCCGCAAGGCGGTCAGCGCACTGCGCGCTCCCGGCTGCCCCACTCCGGACGCCGCCACCACTCGTACCAGCGTGGGCGAGGGTCTGGTCGTGGACTTCCGTCCCGCTGTCGGTGCCCGCCTGATCCCTCAGTGCTACGGACACAGCTCGATCACGGACGGGAGCTGACCGGTGGGAAAGATCGAGGACGCCATCGAGCGTGCCGACCGGGAAGCGTTCACCCGACAGCCGCCGAAGACTCTCAAAAGCCAGATCGGCTACCTGCTCAAGCAGCTCGGCAGCGCCAAGGCCGTCGCGGCGGAGCTCGGTGTTACCGCCGACTCCGTCAACCGCTACCGACGCGGCGCCCGCAAGAACCCGCCCAAGGACATCGCCTCGAAGATCGACGACGCAGTCCGCTCCCGCTGGCAGCCGCAGGTGCGCAAGCGCCGGCGCGAGCAGGCCGCCGCCACCGGGATCACGGTGGAGACCCGGGCCCGCTTCGGCTACACCGCTTCCGTAGGCACGACCGACGACGGCCGCTTCCGCCGCCTCACCGTACGTCTCCCCGCCGCCTACGCGCAGCGCCTGTTCGACGCCCGCGACACAGGAGCCAGCGACCAGGAGATGCGCGGAATCATCGCCGAAGGGTTCAAGGAAGTCTATTTCCAGGACGGCGGTGGCCGTGCTACGGGACTGTCGGACGTGGAGATCAACGACATCGACTATGTGGATCTGGACTACTGAGACACCGGTCTCCTGACGGCCAGTCGACGCCGAGCCCTGGTGGGCGATCCACGCGGTCGCGCGGGTCGCGGTGGAGCAAGGCCAGGGTGCCGCGCGCATCGCGGGGGGCAGGGGCGCCGCTTCCCGCCGGCGCGGGGACCGTCACCGGGCCTCCGGCGGGCGCGGCGCCACGGTCTACTCCGGGACGGGCGCGGCGCAGCTGAAGCAGAAGGGGCGGGGCCGGCTGTCGGCGCTGGTGGCGATGGCAGGAACCCAGGCAGGTCGCAGACAGCGCACACATTGGCTGATCGCTGTCTGCGGATCAGGACCGCCCCTTGGCCGACTCCCTGTCCGTCGAGGTCATCGAGGCCTCCGCCGTGACTCCCTCGTCGCTGGGTCGGCGAGAGGTCCCCACCCCAGGAAGGCGAGTAGGTGGATGTTTCGCTCTTCTCGGGAAAATGCGACAGCCGTGAAGGGGCCTTGAGGGGTCGATCTCAAGAGTCCTGGTGTATCCGGTCGTTCGCCGGGGTGAGAGGACGCCAGCGGGCCACACAGCCGTTTTTGCTTCTGTCGTTGTCGTGTCTTCGGTGTCAGGCAGGGCGTATTACGGCGTAATACCGCGCTCCTGAGCGCCCGTCAGAGCAAGAACTAACGTGATGGCGCTGAATTGGATCACTAACGTTAGTAAAGTACGTCCATGACTTCAGCCGACCCCGGCGACCGCGAGAAGGTCGTCTCCAAGCTGCCCCCCGCTCTGCAACAGGATCTGAAGATCCGGGCTGCTCAGCACGGGAAGGGCATCCAGCACGCCGTCGAAGCGGGCATCGAGGCTTGGAGCAAGCTCGGTTCCAACCGGCCCGCCACGGACACTTCGGGCGCCAAGCCCTTCGCCACGTTCCTCCCTCCGGGTCAATGGGACGCGTTCCGCACCGACTGCTCCGCCCGCGGCATCTCTCTCATCCAAGGCCTCACCCAGTCCGTGCAGGTCTGGCTGGAGACCAATCCAGCACCCGCCATCGTCCGACCCGAGCACCCGAAGCGGATCATCGCGTGCAACCAGAAGGGCGGTGTCGGCAAGACGGCCATCGCCGCGGGCACCGGCGAAGCACTCGCCGAAGACAGCGAGCAACTCCACCCCGTGCGCATCTCGAAGCACTTCGCCGCAGCACTGCCCAGCACAGCCGAACCGCCGGCCTCCCAGCTCGACTACGAGGACCTACCCGGCCTCGGACTCCGCGTGCTCCTCGTCGACTTCGACCCCCAGTGCCACCTCACCCAGCAGCTCGGCCACACACCACTTCCCATCGACGGCGACAGCCTCACCAAGCACATGGCCGGCGAAGCGAAGGGGAACATCGCCGACCTCATCGTCCCCATCGAGAACCCTCGCTTCGGCGACCGGCTGCACCTCCTGCCCGCCTGCACCGATGCTTTCCTCCTCGACGTGAAACTCTCCAGCGTCAGGGCCCGCGAAGCCGCACTGGAACGAGCCCTGGCAGCTGTCGAGGCCGACTACGACGCAGTCATCATCGACTGTCCGCCCAGCCTGGGACTGAGCATGGACGCCGCGGCCTACTACGGACGCCGTCGCACCGGCGAAGCACCCGGCAACTCCGGCATCCTCATCGTGGTCCAGGCCGAAGACAGCTCCGCCGACGCCTACGGCCTCCTCACCTCCCAGATCGAAGACCTCCGCAGCGACATGCACCTGGAACTTGAATACCTCGGCATCGTCGTCAACCACTACGACGCCCGACGCGGATACATCGCCACCTCATCCCTCCGGTCATGGATGGACATAAAGGATCAGCGCGTCGTCGGGGTCATCGGCGACCTCAAGGAACAGAAAGAGGCGGTCCGAATGAAGCAGCCCCTCCTCGCCTACTCCCCCCGCTGCGACCAGTCCGTCGGCATGCGCGCCCTCGCCCGGGAGATCTCGTGACCAACAAGGCCAAGCTGCTCGGCACCGGCACCTCCTTCGGCCAGGCCCGCGGAGGCATCAGCGCCCGCCGGGCAGCAATCGACGCAACAGCCGTAGCTCCGACCGAGGGTGCACCTCCGCCCCTCAAACTCCCCCTCGACGCGATCAGCCTCAACCCGGCCAACCCCCGGTCAGAGCTGGGCGACCTGACCGCCCTGGCGGCCAGCCTCCGCGACCACGGCCAGAAGACCGCCATCAGCATCATGGGCCGGTTCGCCTACCTGGAAGGCAACCCCGACCGCAAGGACGACTTGGAGGAGGGCACCAAGTACGTCGTCATCGACGGCAACTCGCGCCTCGCCGCCGCCCGCGAAGCCGGACTCACCGAAATCAAGGTGATGGTCGACGACGACCTCGGAAGCAACCCCGACGAAATACTGGAATCAGCACTCGTCGCGAACGTCCACCGCCAGGACCTCGACCCACTCGACGAAGCGAAGGTTCTCCAGCAGCTCCTCACGGTCCATGGAACACAAGAAGCCCTCGCCGCACGCCTCCACCGATCACAAGGCTGGGTGTCGCAGCGACTGGCGCTCCTCGGCCTGACCCCCGAGCTCAAGGAGAAGCTGCAGTCCGGCGAGGAGTCGGCTGCCCTGCTACGCCGGGTGGGAAAGAAGAAGCCGGAGGAACAGGCGGACCACCTGAGGCGCCTTAAAGAGAAGAATCAAGGAAGCGTCCCGACCGGGAGGCGGAATACCGCTCCGCCGCAACCCTCCGTCATCCCGGCGCCCGCTCTCCCGGTCCAGGATCATTACGCCGTAATGAAGCCTGCCTCCGGCGGCGACCAAGAAGCCCCCCTTCAGAGCGCTGCGGACAGTCCTGGCGGGGCACCGGCAACGTGGGAGAGCAACGAGAACCGGCCGGGGAGCGAAGACGCGGCGCCTGCCGCATCCCACGTCGCTTGGACGGAGCCGGATTCGGTGATCGCGGCGATCCTGAAACGGTGCCCCCCGGACGTCGTGCAGAAGATCGTCCGAGGGCTTACGCAACCTCGATGAAGTACGAACTCGCACGCTGCAAGCAAGAGCTCAGTGCCTTGAAAGGTCAGGTACCGCTGCATGGCCCTTCCACACCAGCGGACCACCAGGGAGTGCGAAACCCGTTGAAGTTCCGCCCAGCAGAACTCCAACGGGGCTGGCACTGGAAGGGCCGAACACGGACCAGCGGCCAACAGACGGAGCTACGGCCGGACTCACCGCCCCGGCTCGGCGGGCTGGCGGGTGGCGGCGACGTTGTATCGCGAGTTGGAACGAGCTGACCTGCGATTTTCCAACTTCGCACGGTGTCCCCGGCCGATGCCTGGCTCCGGAGGATGCGGCTGTGCCCGAGCTGGAACGACCGCCGCTGCGGCGCGCCCGGCCTCACAGGTACTCACAGCGTTCCGTCTGGTGGTAGGGGTGCAGCACGACATCGGCCCGGACGACACGAGCAGGCCGAATGGGCAGGGCGGATGAACAGTTCTCATCGGCAGGCGAAGCGAGGACACCACGTCTGAAGGGTGCCGCATCGGGGATTCCGGCCTTTCGCCTGTTCATGAGCTTCTCAGCAGCCATCAAGGTCACCAGTCGCAGGACAGCCGGTGACAGTCGCGTCTGCGAGAGTGCCGGACATGACGAATGACATCGAGAACGACATGTACGAGCCCGTTGTCCGCGTCCTGGGGCCGGAGATGGGCGAGCACTGGCGGGCCAGGACCCGCCCCGCTTTCGCTCTCACCATCGACGAGAGCGAAGCTCCTGTCGTCGGGCAGCTCCACGGACTGCCCTCCCTGCCCGCGGATATGCCCTGGCCCATACGGGAGGGGTACGGCCCGATGACCCATTTGGCCACCATCCGATGTGCAGAACTGCCCGAGGGAGTGTTGGACTTCCACCTGCCCAAGGACGGCACCCTGCTCTTCTTCCGCTGGTCGTTCGCCGACTGCGAGCGCTTCTGGGAGAGCGGGGGAGGCGACAGCTACTTCTCCGAGGGGCACGGTACGGACCCGGGGGCCGGGGCCAGGCTGCTGTACATCCCTGGCTCCACCGACACCTCCCCCCGCTCTGCCCCGGACGGCGTCGAGTTCGGCGAGACCGTCCCGCTGCACCTCGTCGGGACCTTCGCATCACGTCTGAGCTGGGATACCACCGAACAGGAGTACCCGGTCCCCGAAAGCCTCGGAGACGCGCTCGCCGGAGCCTTCGACGAATGGGAGGGACACGAACTCCTCCACGCCCAGATCGGTGGCCACCAGAACCCGGTACAGAACCCATCGGTGAACAATGCTGCCGGCGGAGACCTGCGGGGCCCCCACGGCTCGCAGGCCGGCGAAGACATCATGATCATGCTCGCCGCCATCTACGACTGCAAGGACGAAGTCGAGACCTACTGGTTCATCCAGCCCCAGCACCTGAAGCACAACCGCTTCGACGAGGTCTACTACGACTACCAGGCATGACATCGAGCACCACCGGACCTCCCCACCGCAGGAGGTCGGCGTGTGGCTCCGGCTCCGCCGGCAGGCCCATCGGGCAGAGTGGCAGGCCCTTCGGGCTGTCAAGGAGGCAAGCAGACGCTCTCCGCGAACCCCCTTCCTAAGATGATTTCGTGACTATCCATGAAGTTGGGTCTCGTCGTGTTCTTCTCGCCGCGCCCCGTGGCTACTGCGCGGGTGTGGACCGTGCCGTGATCGCCGTCGAGAAGGCCCTGGAGCAGTACGGGGCCCCGGTCTACGTCCGCCACGAGATCGTGCACAACAAGTACGTGGTCCAGAAGCTGGAGAAGAAGGGCGCGATCTTCGTCGAGCGGACGGAGGAGGTGCCAGAGGGCTCCATCGTCATGTTCTCCGCGCACGGCGTCGCCCCCGTCGTCCACGAGGAGGCGGCCCGCGGCAAGCTCGCGGCCATCGACGCGACCTGCCCGCTGGTCACCAAGGTCCACAAGGAAGCCATCCGGTACGCGAACGAGGACTTCGACATCCTCCTCATCGGCCACGAGGGCCACGAGGAGGTCATCGGCACCTCCGGCGAGGCCCCGGACCACATCACGATCGTGGACGGTCCGCACGACGTCGAGAAGGTCACCGTCCGCGACGAGTCGAAGGTCGTCTGGCTCTCCCAGACCACGCTGTCCGTCGACGAGACGATGGAGACGGTCGACGCGCTGAAGACCAAGTTCCCGCTGCTCCTCTCCCCACCCAGCGACGACATCTGCTACGCCACCTCCAACCGGCAGGCAGCGGTCAAGGTCATGGGCGCCGACTCCGACCTGGTCATCGTCGTCGGCTCCAAGAACTCCTCCAACTCCAGGCGCCTGGTCGATGTCGCCCTCGGAGCCGGCACCAAGGCCGCCCACCTCGTGGATTTCGCGAGCGAAATCGACGAAGCCTGGCTCGAAGGCGTCACGACCGTCGGCCTGACCTCGGGCGCCTCGGTGCCGGAAGTCCTGGTCGAAGAGGTGCTGGAGTGGCTGGCGCTGCGCGGTTACGCGGACGTGGAGATCGTCAAGACGGCGGAGGAGTCCATTACCTTCTCCCTGCCGAAGGAACTCCGCCGCGACCTGCGCGCGGAAGCCGCAGAACTGGTCGCCGCCGACAGTTGAGCGGACCTGCTGGCAGCAGCGTGGACCAGAGCCGTCTTCAGTCGTCGTCCCGGATCAGGGCGGCGACGGGTCCAGGGTCGAGGAGCGGGGCACAGTGGTAGGCGCCCTGGAGCAGATGCAGGCGCCCGTGTGGGAACGCCAGAGCCATTCGTGTCGCGGCTTCGGGGGTGGCGACCTGGTCGTGTTCCGCGCCGACGACCCTCACGGGTGCCGTGACCCGGTGCAGTTCGTCCAGTCCGTCGAAGGCCGCGATCATCCGCAGCGTTGTGGCCCACACCGCCGGATCCGCGGCGGCGAGACATGACTCCGCGTAGCGAACCGATGGGGCACCGGCCGTAATCGCCTCGGGAGAAAACCAGCGTGCGATGACGGGTGCGGCCTCGGTCCGCCCGGACTCCTCCAGGAGCCTTGCCGCCTCGGCGAACGGGGGATAGGGGGTGGCCCGGGTGCACAGCAGCGTCAGTCGTCGCGCCCGGCCGGGGAAACGCACCGCGAAGCACTGCGCGACCTGGCCGCCGAAGGAGTGGCCGACCAAGTGCGGGCGGGTGATCCCGAGCAGATCCAGGAGTTCCGCCAGGTCATCGGCGTAGTCGGACATGGAGCGGACCGACGGCGCACCAGCTGCGGATCCGTGCCCCCTCAGGTCGTAGCTGACCACTCTGCGTCCGCCGACGAGCAGCGGTACCAGCCCGTCCCAGGAGCCCTGGTCCAGAGGCGATCCGTGCACCAGCACACAGGCCTGTCCCACTCCCTCGTCCCGGATCGTCGTCAGATGCTCACCGCCGCGGTCGCCACCAAGGCGCATCCAGTGGCGTTTCATGGCGCCTCCTGTCGGCGTGACGCGCTCATGGAAGGCTCAGGTCGGTATCCTGGCGCGAACGCTCCGTCCTGCAACCCTCGGCCCGGCGACGAGAGTGCTGGGGTCGACCGCTTCAGCGGGCGCCCCGGTGGCACCGAGGTCATCGGGCTGGGTGTCGTGATCGTGCGGAAGAAGCCAGAAGACCCTGCGAGGAGAAGGTGTCTGATGGGTGGGAGGCTTCGGCTTCGGGTCCAGTGGGGCATAGCCGACCATGCGCCCGTCACGGCGGGGTCTGATCTGCGTTCCCGGACCCCGGGCGGGCACGGCGTAGGAGGACGAAGACTGCGATCGCACTGACGGCGACCGCTGCCGCGCCTGTCATGAAGGCCAGGTGCATGCCGGTGGTAAAAGCGTCACGGGCCTGTTCGGTGAGTTCGGGACTGCCGACTGCGGCTGCGGCCGCCAAGGAGGAGCGGGCCGCTTGGGCGACAGATGAGGGAAGACCCGTCACATCGAGGTGACTCCGGTAGACGGCATCCAGGACGCTGCCGAGCACGGCGATCCCGACGGCACCGCCGAGTTCACGCGAGAGATCGTTGAGGGCTGAGCCGACGTTCTGCCGGGCGCGGGGGAGAGCATTGGTGATCGAGGCGGTGGCAGGAGTCATGGCCATTCCCATGCCGAGACCCAGGGGCAGCAGACCGGCCAGGACCAACCCGTAACCGCTGTCCGCGTCGAGCCGGGCCAGGACCATCAGCCCGACGGCAATCGCGACCAGACCGAGGGACCATGACCCACGCTCGCCGAAACGTGCTGTCAGACGAGGCGAGAGGCGCGTGGTGGGGATCATGACCGCTGCCATCGGCAGAACACTGACCGCTGCCATCAGGGCGCTGTCCCGCCGGACGAGCTGCAGGTACTGCATCATCACGAAGATGAAGCCGTAGAAAGCGAAGAACTGCAGCGTGACCGACAGGGCCCCGGCCGACAGGTGCGGTCGGCGGAACAATCGGGGATCGAGCAAGGGGTGGGGCCGACGCAGTTCCCATAGGACGAACCCGGCGAGCACGACGAATCCAGCGGCGATCCCCCCGAGGGTGCGGGCGCTTCCCCACCCATTGTTCGGGGCCTCGATGATCGAGTAGACGAGGATGCCGAGGCCGACCACTGTCAGCACGGCTCCGACGGTGTCGATCGGGTGGCGCCCCGGTTGGGCGGACTCCGGGACCCACACGAAGGTACCGATGAGCGCCAGCCCGGCGAGCAGTACGTTGAGCCAGAAGACCGACCGCCAGGACCATGTCTCCAGCACAGCTCCGGAAGCCAGGAGACCAAGAACCGCGCTGCCGCCCGCAACCGCTGTCCAGATGCTGACGGCGCGAGCCCGCTGTTCCCGGGGAAAGGTACTGGTGATCGTGGACAGAGTGGCCGGCATCACGAAGGCGGCGGCGGCGCCGAGCACGGCACGCAGCACGATCAGCGTCGTGGCATCGCTGGTGAAAGTCGCGGCCAGTGAGACAGCGGCGAACAGTCCCAAGCCGCTCAGGAGCGCCTTCCGGCGGCCGTAGCGGTCGCCGAGAGTACCGGCGAGAAGCAGAAGCGACGCGAACACCAGGCTGTAGGCGTCGATGATCCACGAGAGTTCCGACTGCTTGGCGTGGGTCTCGCGGGCGATGTCGGGGAGAGCCACGTTCAGCGAGGCCATCGCGGCGACGACGGTGGCGAGGGCCAGACAGGTAACCGCCAGGACCGCAGGGTGACGGACCGGCTGCGGAGCGGGCCAGATACCTGATGAGTCTGTCCGTTTGTTCATGACGGCTCCGGATGTCGCGCGAACCGAATGTTTCCAGATTTACCCGTATGGAACGATTCCGGCCACCCGGCCACCGTGTGCCGTCCACGAACCCGCTGCTGCCCGGCCGAGGGCAGGCGTGGGCGGAGCTCCGCACCGGACAGCGCGGTCAGGTGGACGCCGTCGTACAGCAGCTGCGCGGGGACGGGTTCGAAGTCCGCGACGAGGACGTCACCCGTCTCCCGCCGTTCGTCCGCCGCCACATCAACATGCTGGGCCGCTACTCCTCCCCGTTCCCCGTCCTGCCCGGGGGCTTGCGACCCCTTCGAACTCCGGAGACAGACGGCGAGGAACAGCCACTCACACCTCCGCGCCGGCCCCGGCAGGTGCCGACGTGGAGGCCGATATGTCAGCTCGCCCGGATGGTCGGCCGATAGGTGGACATCTGTATGCCAGCCACCTGCCGAAGATGGTTACAGATCCAGTTGACCTGGTGTGTCGTCGAGTCCTTGGGAGCCCTGCTGTGCGAATCGAAGTGTGTGTGGACGCCATCGCCCGACGACGGGCTTCCGTTCCCCGCCTCGGTTTCCCGCGCCTCCGCGTGCGGCCGGGGCGGGCATACCGAGGACACGACTGAAATTGCACCGCCCGCTTCGTAGCCCCTCTTCTCCCGGCTCGTCCACGAGCCCCCAGGCAGCGCTGTACGCGCTCTGCGTCAGCTACTTCATGATCGGCCTGGACGCCACGGTCGTGAACGTGGCCGTCCCCGACATTCGAGCCTCCCTCGGGGCGTCGCTCAACGAGGCCGTCTGGGTCAACAGTGCCTACGCCCTCTGCTACGCCGTGCCCCTCATCGTCGCGGGCCGGCTCGGAGACCGCTACGGCCCCAAACGGATCTTCCTGACCGGCCTGGCGGGCTTCACCGTCGCCTCGCTGGCCTGCGTACTCGGCCCGAACGCTTCGGTGCTGATCACTGCCCGGGCCGTCCAAGGGCTGACGGCCGCCCTGATCGCGCCCCAGACCATGTCGCTGATCGTCCACCTCTTCCCCGCCGAGCGCCGCGGCCGAGCCCTGGGCGTATGGGGAGCCATCGGCGGCGCGGCCATGGCAGCCGGCCCTGTGATCGGCGGGCTGCTGATCACCTGGACCGGATGGCGCGGCATCTTCCTGGTCAACATCCCCATCGGCGTCTTCGGGTGGATCGCCGCAGTCCGTCTGCTGCCCGACTGGCAACCCGCCAAGGAGCACCGCCTCGACCTGGGGGGCATCGCGCTCAGCAGCCTGGGACTGACCGCGCTGGTCTTCGGCGTGCAGAGCGGTGAAGCCTACGACTGGGGCACCGTCGCCGGACCCATCACGATCCCCTCGATCCTCATCTTCGGCACTCTGTGTCTGGCGGTGTTCGTGTGGTGGCAGCACCACGACAACCGTGAGCCGCTTCTGCCCCTGCGGCTGTTCCACAACCGGAACTTCTCCGCGGCCGCCACCGCCGGCGGAGCCATGGGAGCCGCCATGGGCGGGCTCTTCCTGCCTCTGATGATCTACCTGCAGAGCGACCTCGGCTACAGCCCCCTTGCAGCCGGCGCCGCCACCGTACCGATGTTCGCCCTGTCCTCACTGTGCGCACGCCTCGCCGGCAAGTGGTCCGACACCACCAGCCCCCGGGCACTCGCAGCCCTGGGCTTCACCCTCCTGATCGTGGGTACCAGCTCCCTCGCCCGGCTGCTGCACCCTGGTATCAGCCTCTGGACGCTCACGCCATCGCTCCTCGTGACCGGTACCGGGGTCGGCCTCGTCTCGGCCCCACTCGCCGGGATCGCCACCCGAACCCTGGAACCCTCCCTGGTCGGCGCGGCCTCAGGAGTCTTCAACACCACCCGCCAGCTCGGCGGAGCACTCGGCAGCGCCGCCACCGGAGTCCTCCTCCAAGCCCACCTCGGAAACACCCCCGCCACCGCAGTCCAAGCCGCCCTGATCTTCCCCGTGGCCGCGCTCCTCGTCGGCCTGGCGTGTTGCGCCGTCGTCCGGCCAGCCGCGGCGGAGACCGCCTGAGGGGCCTGGACGGGCACGCGAGCTCCAGCACGCCGCACCTCAGCGTCGGCTGTCGCCCGGAGCTGCTCGTCGAGCAGTGCGCCCTTCAGGGGGCGCGGCAGGAGCCGTGCGGTGCCGGCCTCGCGGCACCAGCCGAACCAGGACAGCACCCCGGCCCGGCGGGAGTCCCAGGTGTCGACCGCCGGCTCCTCATGGCGACCGAGGCGTTCGCAGGTCCTGCCCTCGGGCCGCGCTTCCACGAGCGCACGGCTCTCAGTCAGAGCCGTCCGGGTCCCAGCACGTCTAAAAATTCGTTTCACGCAGGGGTCCTTAAGTAATCCATCATGATAATTTTTTTCACCCTCCCCATGTCGTCCGAGGAGTACCCATGAATGTCCGTGGGCGTGTCACGCGCCTCATCACTCTGACCGCCGCTGCCACGTTGGTCCTCGCCGGCGGACTCGTCATGCCGGCGCAGGCCCTCGAACCGTCCTCCCGCATCGCCAACGACACCGTCTGGACCGATACCGCCGGCAAGGAGATCCTGGCCCAGGGCGGCAACGTCCTGAAGGTCGGGTCGACCTACTACTGGGTGGGACAGAAGCTGGTCAGCGGCCAGGCCAAGGCGGTCAACCTGTACAGCTCGACGGACCTGGAGAACTGGACGTTCGAAGGCCCGATCCTGGAACAGTCCGGGACCGAAGGGGCCCTCGCCGTGGGCAACTGGCTCGGCCGCCCCCAGCTCAACTACAACCCCACCACCAAGAAGTTCGTCCTGATCGCCGAGGTCAACGACCAGAAGGTCTACGTGGGCAAGAAGCCGACCGGGGAGGACGAGTACTGGGGGCGCAACGGCATCCTGTTCGCCACGAGCGACACTGTCGACGGAACCTACACCCCGACGAGCACGCAGTCCGTCAAGGTCAACGGCCGTACCACGGGTGACCACTCCGTCTTCGTCGACGGTGACAAGGCCTACCTCGTCTACGTCGCGGACCAGGGGGGCCGGAGCATCAACAACATGGTCAACGTGGCGCCGCTCAACAAGGACTGGACGGGGGTGGAGCCGACCGTCTACTGGGAGAGTGAGCCCCATAAGGAGGCTCCGGCCATCCTGAAGGCGAACGGCAAGTACTACCTGCTGGGTTCCGGCATGGACAGCTGGGACGCCACCGCCACCTACTACCGGGTCAGCGACACCCTCGGCGGCTGGAACACGCAGGAACCGTGGAAGAAGGTCACCCATCGGCCGGCACGAGCCGATGGCGGGGACAACTCCTTCGGCACGCAGTTCGAGCAGATCATCCCCGTGGTCGGTGAGAGCGGGACGACGTCCTACCTCTTCAACGGCGACCGGTACTCGCAGTACCACGCGGGGCCCTATCCCGCACCGGGCGGCATAGGCCGCAACGCCTGGTACCCGCTGACCTTCGAAGGCACCACCCCCGTGCTGCACGGCTGGACCGACGTGGACGTCGATGCGAAGGCCGGCACGATCACCGGAAACCGCGTCGCCAACGGCCGCTTCGACCAGGACGTCGCAGGAGGGAGGATTCCCCACTGGACCGTCAAGGCCGGCTCGAACGCCTACACCCAGAGGATCCAGGAGAACCCTGCCGTGAAGCCGCACGAGATTCCGCGGCAGCTCACCGTGGAGTCCGGATGGGTCCAGCAGGACGTGCAGCTCCCCAACGGGTCCTACGAACTGTCCTTCGACTACCGCTCCAGCGGCGCGCAGAAGAACGCCTACTTCGAGGTGAAGGGCCATGACGGGCAGCGGTCCGAGAAGGCCTATCTCAACACCGCCCAGAACCAGTGGGCGACGAAGAAGATCCCCTTCACGGTGAAGTCGGGAAAGGTGACTCTCGGAGTCTGGGCGGACAGCTCCGCACCGACCTGGCTCAACATCGACAACGTGTCGATCTGGTCCGCCGGCTGAGCATGTCCGGATGACCGCTCCCCTACGTCCGGAGCACCTCATCGCAACCACCCGACCAGGGCGGTGAGATAGGTGCTCCGGCGCCGACCGCGACAGTCGTCGGCCACGGCTCACCGGTAGAATCCCGAAGGGCCCTGATGGCGAGGACGGGCCGATCCGCGCTGGTCGCGCGCATCGCACCGGTCGTCCCGACGCGACGGCTTCTGTGTCAGGCGACCGTAACACCGAGAGAGCGGAGCGAGTCAGCCATGCGCGCAGGCAGCACAGCCGTGGTCGGCGGCAGCATAGCGGGGTGTGCCGCGGCCCTGGCGGCGGCACGCGCTGGTCCTCATCGGCGATGCCGCCAGCGTCGCCCGGCCGCACATCGGCGGGGGCAGCGTGAAGGCGCTCCAGGACGCCACCGCTCTGGAGGCCGCCCTGAGCACCCGGGAGAGCTGGGAGGAAGCCCTGGAGGCGTACGACGCCGAGCGTGGCCCCATCGGCTCCGCCATGGTCGCGCTGGCGCGCAGGATGGGCGGTGCGCGGGTCGAGAACACGCCGGACTGGTCCGCCATGGGCCAGCCGGAGTTCGAGGTGTGGTGGCAGGCCCAGAACGAGGGCTCCGATGGGAACAGCGGCTTCGGCGGTCACGCCCTGAAGGGGCGCAGGTAGGGCTTGCTCCGTTCCGGGGCGGTCGGCGCCAGGTCCAGTGCCGCGTGAAGAACGCTGGGGTCCTGGCGCACCTTCGCGCCGTCCAGTCGCAGGGTCGCCCGTCCCGAGGTGATGACCGTGAGCGTACGGGCGCATCGGGCCGCCTGCTCCGGGCTCGGTGACACCAGCAGTACGGCGATGCCTTCGTCCGCCAGCGTGGTCACCAGGGCCTGGACCTGCCGGACGAGGGCGGGCGCGAGGCCCTCGGTCGGCTCGTCGAGCAGCAGCACGCTCGGCGAGCCCAGCAGCGCGCGGCCCAGTGCCAGCATCTGCTGTTCCCCGCCGGAGAGTTCCGCACCCCGGTTGTCCCGGCGTTCGCCGAGCCGGGGCAGCAGCTCCAGGACGCGCGCGGGGGTCCATACGCTGGGGCGCGGAGCGTCGCCGCGCCGGGGAGGCCGGTGGGCCAGGCGCAGATGCTCGGCGACGGTCAGCCCGGCGAACACCCGGCGTCCCTGGGGCACGAGACCGATCCCGGCGCGGGCGACCCGGTGCGCGGGCTGCCCCGTCACGTCCCGGTCGTCGAGCCGTACGGAACCGGCACCGGGGCGCAGAAGTCCGGCGACGGTGTGGACGAGGGTGGTCTTGCCCGCGCCGTTGTGGCCGACGACGGCGTGGACCGTGCCGGCGGGGACCGAGAGATCGAGGCTGTGCAGGACGGTGCCGCCGTGGTAGCCGGCCGTCAGACCGGTGAGTTCCAGCATCGGTGAGCGGTCATCCTCTCGTCGTGGTGGTGGGCTCGTCGCCGTCGGCCCGTCGAGGGCCCGTGCTGCTACCGGCCTGGGTCCGGTCCGCCATCGGCGTGGCGGTGCCGCGGTAGGCGTCGCGGACCTCGGGGTGGGCGAGAGCCTCCCGTGTCGGGGCGGTGACGAGCACCCGGCCCGACGTCAGCACGCTCACCGTCGTGGCGAACCGGGCGACGACCTCGGCGTGATGCTCGACGAGGATGACCGCGACGCTCCTCGGCAGGCCGTCGAGCACGCCGAGCAGCAGCCCGATGTCGCCGTCGGTCAGCCCCGCCGCCGGTTCGTCCAGGAGCAGCAGACGCGGATGGCCCGCCAGCGCGGCGGCCAGGTCCAGCAGGCGCCGATGCCCGTGGGAGAGCGTGGCGGCCGGCCGGTGGGCGGCGTCCGCGAGGCCGACGGCCTCCAGGTGGTGTTCGGCGGACCGGGTGTGCAGCCGGTAGCGCTCACGGCTGCGCCAGGCACCCCGGCGCTTGGGGTGGTGGGGCCAGCCGGACAGTACGACGTTTTCCAGCACCGTCAACTCCGGTATCACCGAAGGCTGTTGAAAACTGCGGGCGACACCGAGGCGGCTGCGCTCGGCCGTGGCCGTACGGGTGATGTCCCTGCCGTTCAGGAGGATGCCGCCGCCGTCGGGTCGGCCGGTTCCCGCGATCAGGTCGAGCAGGGTGCTCTTGCCGGCCCCGTTGGGACCGATGACGGCGTGCCGGGCCCCTGGGGGAATCCGCAGACTGACGTCGTCGACCGCGGTGAGATGGCCGAACCTGCGGGTGAGCCCGACGAGTTCCAGCACCGGGGGTGGACAGACGCTGGGCGGTGACGTCGTCATGGGGATGCCTTTCCCGTGGGGGGCGGGACGGCCGCGGAGGGGGCCGGGGAGCATGCGCCGCCCGGCGGCCCGCTTGGACCGGGACCCGCGCGCAGTCCCGCCAGGCCGCGGGGCAGCAGGTACACGGCGGCGACGAACAGCACACCGAGCAGCAGCGGCCCGTGGCCGGGCCACCAGCCCGCGACCCAGTCCCGGGTGATGACGATGAACCCGGCGCCCGCCAGGGCGCCGATCACGGACGTCGTGCCGCCGATGACCGCCGCCAGCAGTGCGAAGGCGGCGATCTCGAAGCTGACGTCGGCGGGGGAGAGGTACTGCTGGACGGTGACCGTCAGCGAGCCGCCGACGCCGGCCAGAGCGCCGGCGCAGACGTGCGCCACCAGCAGATAGCGCCCCACCGGGTGCCCCGAGGCCCGCATCCGGGCCTCGGCGGACCGGGCGCCGGTCAGCAGCTTCCCGGCCGGCGAGCGCAGTACGAGCAGGGTGATGGTGACGGCGATGACGGCGACGACGAGGGTGTAGGTGTACAGCGCGCTCTCCTCGGTCATCCCCTCACCGCCCCACAGAGCCTGTGTCGGCGGGAAGCCGACGAGACCGTCGGCGCCGCCGGTGAGGGACGTGAACTGATTGATGGCCGCGCCGGTCAGCTCACCGATGGCCAGTGTGATCATCAGGAGGGTCGTGCCCCGGGCCCGGATCACGGCGGCCCCCGTCAGCACGGAGAAGACGGCGGCCGCGAGGGCCGAAAGGACGAGCAGGACCGGGCCCTCGGTCCACCCGGCGGCCGCCAGATTCGCGGTGGCATAGGCGCCGACGGCGAACGGCGCGGTCTGCCCCAGGGTGGGCAGACCGGCGTAGCCGGTGACGACGGTGACGCTGACGGCGAGCAGCCCCAGGGCCAGGGCGGAACCGGCCAGCGAGAGGCTGTACGCGTCGAGCACGCCGGGCAACGCGATCAGCAGCCCCAGCAGCGTGAGCGACGGAGCGGCCCGCCGCCACGAGACGCCGCGGGGAAGGCGCCTGAACCCGGCGAGCGCGCTCCTGTCCCCGCCTCGCCTCGCTGCGTCCTTCCGGCCGGCCGGACGCAGCGAGGCGAGGCGCTGCCTGAGCCGGTCCAGCGGGTCCGGTCCGGAGGGAGCCGGGGCGTGGGCCTGTGCCGGCTGTACGGAGTCGGAGCGGAACACCAGCACTGCCGCCATTGCGGCGAAGAGCAGGTACGGCGCCAGGTCCGGGGCCACCGCGACGCCCAGCGTCTGTACCTCGCCCACGGCGACCGCCGCCGCGATCGTCGCCCACAGGGAGCGCAGCCCGCCCAGGACGATCACCACGAGGGACAGCATCAGCACGTTCTCGGACGTGCCGGGCCCGGGGCCGATGATCGGAGCCCCGAGTGCGCCCGCCGCCCCCGCCAGCGCGCCCGCCGCCGCGAGGACGCCGGTGTGCACCGTACGGGGGTTGTGGCCGGTGGCCGCGAGCATCTGCGGGTCGTCGGCCGAGGCCCGTACCGCCGCGCCCATACGCGTCCGGGTCAGCACCCAGGTGCCGAAGGCCGCGAGCAGCACGGCCACCACGATGAAGACGAGCCGGTAGGCGGGATACCGGTGGCCCAGCAAGGTCACCGAGGAGTCCAGCTCCGCGGGCAGGTGCACCGGCAGCTCGTCCGCCCCGAAGAACTGGATGAGCAGATCGCCGCCGATCAGCGCCAACCCGAAGGTCAGCAGTGCCTGGGCGAGGTGCCCGCGCCCGGCGAGCGGAAGGGTCGCGGCGGACAGCACCGCACCGGCGGCGCACGCCGCCGCCGTTCCGGCACCGAGGCCGAGGAGCAGGCCCGACCAGGTCCCGTCGCTCAACCCGGCGGCCGTGTAGGCGCCGATCGCGTACAGGGTGCCGTGCGACAGGTTCAGCACACCCGCTGTGCCGAAGGCGAGGCTCAGGCCGGCGGCCACCACGAACAGCAGCAGCCCGTAGGCCACCCCGTCCACCACCGGCATGAGGTGGGCGTCGAGGAGCTCCATTCAGGTGCCGAGCGTCGCCAGGTCCTGGACCATGACGTTGGACAGCTGATTGCCGTCCGGCCGTACCTGCCGCAGGTACCAGGTCTGGACCGGCGAGTGCGCCGTGTCGCCGAACTCCCAGGTGCCGCGCGGGCTGTCGATCTGGCCCAGGGCCGCGATGGCCTTATTTATGGTCTGCGGTGTCACCTCGCCCCGCTTGTCGGCGTCGGCGATCGCCTGGTCCAGCACGGCGGCCGCGTCGTACGACGCCATCGCATACGTGGTGGGCTGTCCGAGGTACTTGTTCATCCAGTCGGCGGCGAACTTGCGGTTGGCCTCGTTGTCGAGGTCGGCCGAGTAGTTCTGGACGGAGTAGATGTCCTTCGCCGCCTTACCCTGCGCCTGGAGACCGCTGCCCTCGGTGACGAAGGCCGTGTACAGCGGGAGATGGGCGATGTCGGACTGCGCGTACTGCTTGACGAAGTCGATCGCGGCCTTGCCGGCGTAGAAGCAGTACACCGCCTTGGCGTTCGTCCGGGCGATCTCGGAGAAGTACGGCATGAAGTTGGTGGTCTTCGGGAACGGCGTCCAGGTGGTCGTGCCGCCGGGGTTGGCGAGTTCACCGCCGACGCGTTTGAATTCCTCGGTGAAGCCGCGCAGCTCGTCGTGGCCGCCCTGGTAGTCGGGGCCGATCGCGTAGACCGGCCCGTCGACGTCTTCCTTGACATAGGGGGCGATGGCCCGGCCCGGTTCGTCGGACAGGAAGCTCGTCGTCCACACGTACTCGATGTCCTTGACGGTCGGGCGGGCGTTCGACCCCACGAGGGGGATCTTCGCCTGCTGCACCAGTGGCAGCACCGCGTTGAACGAGCCTCCGGCGACCAAGCCGGTCAACACGTCCACCTTGTCCTTCTTGACCAGCCTGGTGGCCGCCGGGAGGGCGGTCGGCGGACCGTCCCCCTCGTCCGCGACGACGAGCTCGACCTCGCGGCCCCCCAGCTTGTTGCCGTGGGTCTCCAGGTACAGCTCGAAGCCGGCTCGCAGATCGGTGCCGACGGTCTTGTAGGTGCCGGAGAGGGAACTGAGCAGGCCGATCTTCACAGTGCCGTCGGTGCCGCTGTCACCGCTGCACCCGGTGACGGCTGTCAGACCGAGGGCGAGGACGGCAGCGCAGACCGGCCGGATTCTGCGACGACGTGCGAGGGGTGTGCCGAAGAACATGGGGGCTCTCATCCGTGGGAAGGGGCGGACCGGAGCCCGGGTGCGGAGCGGGCTCACCGGGCCGGGAGGAGGGGGAGGAGCGGTCCGGTGGTCAGCGCGAGATGGGTGCCGGTTCGCGGATCTGGGGGGACAGCGCCTCACCCACCTGATTGATCAGCTCGGACATCAGGTAGCTGACCTCGCCGATGTCCGCCTCCCTGGTCGTGGTCACCAGCAGCGAAGCCCCGTTGGAGACCGCCATCGAGAACATGTAGCCGCCCTCCATCGCTGTGAGGCTGTGCTCCACGGGATCGGTCTTCGTCAACTGGGCCGCGGCCGACAGCAGGTTGACCATGCCGGACGCGATGGCCGCCAGCCGGTCGGCATCGTCCCGGTCCACGCCGGTGTAAGCCAGCGCGAGCCCATCCACGGATACGGCTATCGCCTGAGTGACTTCCGGGATACGCGCGGCGAATCCGCTCAGGATCCAGTTCAGGTCGGAAGATGAGGATGAAGTCATTTCTCGTTCCGTTCGGTGTCATCGTCTGTGGCGGGACGGCCGCGGCCGCGGGTGCTCCTGTTGATTCCCTGGGCGTAGGCGGCCAGGACGTCGGAGACCTGCCGGGAGTCCCGGTGCCGGGGCGGGGCCTTGGGCGCGGGGGCGGCCGAACGCTGCTGCGTGCCGGGCCCGTGGGCCCGCTGCTGGGGAGAACGGTGGCGTTGCCGCATCGGCAGTCCCGAGGAGCTGACCGCAGTGCCGGGCGGACCCGGCTCACCAGGCACGGGGTGCGGGGCCGGCACGTTCCCCACCGCCCACTCGCGCGCGTCGGAGGATACGTCGCCGTGGGGTCGGTGGCCGTCGGCGGCAGGCATGCCGTGGCCGCCCGCGACACGGTCCGGGCCCTGGGGCCAAGCGGGGACGGCGCCCGTGAGGGCGTTGTCGTTCTGCCCGTTCTCGTACTGCCAGGGGGCTGCGAGGGGGTGCGGCTCCCCCTGGTACCCGCCGTCGCCGTGTCGCTCGTCGTCCGCCCGTGACGCCTCAGGCGGCGGGAGAACCGGGGCCAGTACGGCGGCGGGCAGGCTGACCTCGGCGATGGTGCCGGGGCCTGAGGAGTCGCGCAGCTCGACGGTGATTCCGTGACGCGCGGCGAGCCGTGCCACCACGTGCAACCCCATGGACCGGACGTCTCCGATACCGGACCCCGGCTCGCGCAGCGCGGCGTTGTGGGCGTCCCGGCGTTCCGCGGGGATGCCCACGCCCTCGTCGACGATCTGCACGACGGCCCGGTCCCACAGCCGCCACACGGTGACCCCGACCTGCTTGTCGGGGGGTGAGAACTGGGTGGCGTTGTCGAGCAGCTCCGCCAGGATGTGCGCCACGTCGTGAACGGCGCGGGCGGTGATACCGACACCGGGTTCGACGATGCCGAGCGACACCCGGTCGAAACGGGCGATCTGCTGGGCCGCCGCCATGATCACCGTGGCGCAGTCGACATCGGCCGAGCGCACCCGGCCGTGGCCGTAACCACCGAGTACCAGAAGGCTGTTGGTGTTGCGCTCCATGCGGATGGCGAGATGGTCGAGGGCGAAGAGGGTCTGCATGCGCTCGGGGTCCGACTCGTCGCGCTGCACCGTGTCCAGCTCGGACACCATGACATTGGTCAGCTGTGCCCCTCTGCGGGCGACACTGACCAGTGTCTCCGCGAACTGGGCGTGGGCGTGGGCCTGTTGGGCTGCCAGACGGACAACTTCGTGGTGGACGACGTTGAACGCCTCGCCGACGTCGCCGATCTCGTCCGTACCCGTGTCCTTGACGGGTCTGCCGGTCAGCAGGGCGACCTGCTCGGGAGGCGCACCGCGCAGTGCGCCGGGCCGGGAGATCCTGTCCATCATGGCGGGCAGCCCGGTATGGGCGACCTCGTGGGCGACGTCGCGCAGACCGCGCAGTCGTCGGACCATGTCGCGCCCGAGGCGGACGGCGACGACGACGGCCCCGACCAGGGTCAGCACCACCACGACCGCTTCCACCACGGCTGTCCAGATGAGTGTGCCGCGTACGTCGGAGACGGAGGCGACGATGGATGTGTCGATCCGCTTCTCCACCGAGCGCAGCAGTATCAGTCGGCCGTCGGTGGCCTTCTGCCACTCCTCGGGATTCGCCCGGATGTTCTCGCCCGTCGCCGTACGCCCGATCTCGTCCTCGAGTTGCCGGGCCCGCAGGGCCTTGGGACCGGAGAGTGTGCGCTCCATCCAGGTCCGCCACTGCCCGGGGCCGATGCGGAAGAGGTCAGCGGTCGACTTGGAGTAACCCAGCCTGGTCGCCTCGAACGCCCGCTGCGAGGCAATCGTGAAACTGCCCGCCGCCTGCGCTCTCAACACCGTGACCTGCTGCTGGGCCAGGTACTCGGCTGCCTGGGACAGGGCGGCGGCGGCCCGGATCCGGTCCGCGATGTCGGCGTCGACACCGTCGGCCTGGGCGATGCCGTCGCGGTAGGCGTTGAGGTCGGCGATCACGATCCGGTAGCCGAAGGCCAGGGCGGAGACGTTGGCTTCGCCCGAGCGCACATAGGAGCGCAAGGTGGATATCCTGTCGGCGAAGCCCTCGACACGCACCAGCGCCTCCCGCGCCTGGGCAGGGACGTGTGACAGGCGTCCGAGGCGGCCGCGGAACGCGGCGACACTCCTGTCGCTCGCCTCGGCACTCTCGCGGAACGCGTCCGCGTCCCCCTGTCCGGATGCCAGTGCGGTGGCCGTCGTCCGCTCGCGCTGCAACTGATGGGTCATCTCTCCCGCGCTCGCCGCCACCTCGACCATCGCGGTCAACCGATGGGCCTGGAGCGCTTGGTCGGTCGCGGGAGCCAGGGCCAGAAGCGAGAAGGTGAGGGCCACGGTGAGGGGCGCGGTGACGAGCAGGACGAGACGACGATTGATGTTCACTGCGCGGCTCCATCGCCGGAACCGACGCTGACTGCCGGAGACAAACAGACACCTGATAACGGTTGTGGGGGATGGTGGGGGGAGCGCTGACTGATTGCGATCATCGTCATGGGACGGGGGCGTGGGGCGCCCGGTGCGCGGCTTGCATTCTATGCCGTGACACAGCGTTCACCATCAAGCAGCGCTCACCGCCCATGAGCACTGAGAGTGGGCGGTGAGCACGAAGGGCCTGGTTGTGTGGGTGTGGTGACGACGTTTCGGGTTTTTCCGGGGGACCCCGGCCCCCGGGGTCCCGGCTCGTGCCGTCCCCCCTCGCACGGCGCCGGGATCTCCTTTGTTCAGGTGGCGGGGGCGGCCGGTGCGGTCATCGGAGCAGGGCCTCGCTGCGAACGCCAGGTCTTCTGCCCGGCTCTCCTGGGACGGATGGTCCGGGGATCGATCGCCTCGCCCGGAGCCCCTTCCTGGTAGAGCCCCTCGGGGTCGTTGTCCCGGTCGTGGGGGAGCAGGAAGAACACCCGGCGCCTGTACAGTCCGCTGTCCGGATCGGCGGGGGCCGTGTCATCGAGTTCCGTGTAGCCGACCATGCGGCCGTCCCGGGCGTAGCGGGGCTTGTTGCGCCGACGCGTCGTCTTGTCCAACGCCTGGCGGACGTAGTCGAGCTCGCCCACGTTCTCCAGCCACACGACCTCCGCCTCATGGGCCAGATCGCTGTCGCTCAGTAGCGAACTCACGGGTGCGATCCCTCCTCTGTGCGTCTGGCCGTGGCATGGTTCCATCGTACGAGGACCCCGCGGGCGGTACGACGGGTCGTCCCTGCGAGAGGGATCGGGTTGTGGTCGCTCAAAGCCATCTAGTCCACCACCAGTCCGATGCCGGGATAGAACTTCCTGCCGTTCGACTTGATCATGTCCGTCGGTGAGGCGAGCCCCACGTCCTGGCGCACCCGGTGGGCGAAAGCCCGTGCGCTGGCGGGCCGAATGCCCTCGCTCGCATTGCACCACGAGCTGTAGCTCGCGTACAGCAGCCCCTGTTCCACGCGGAGTTCCCCTCCATTGTCGCTCTCCCGGGTACAGCACTCGGCGAGGAAGCGGCCGATGTGGTCCTCGGTCGTGGCGTAGGCGCGGGTGGCGATACGGACCCGGTCCGGGCCGGAGAGCGTGTCGCGTGTGGTGAGGTAGCGCTGGGCGCCCTGGACGAGCCACTGGAGGATGCCGGGTCCTTCGTCGCGGACGAGTTCGAGTGCCAGGTTGTCGATCTTGCGTTCGTCGGAGACCACGCGCTCGAAGGGCAGGAGCCGGATCCTGCGCCAGAAGGCGAATCCACCGGTGCTCACCTCGGGGCGGTGGTTGCCGAGCAGCCACAGGTGGTGGGTGGGGCTGAAGGAGAAGTAGTCCTGGCGCATCCGCCGGGCCTTGATCTTGTCGCCACCGGTGAGCAGGCGCACCCTGGCCTCGTCGAACTTGTCGTTCGGCTTGAGCTCGCTGCACACGACGAGCCGGCGGCCGTGCAGTTCCGTCAGTTCGGTGGAGTGCTCCGCGAACGCTCCACGGTCCATGAGGAAGCCCGGCGGGGCGGCGTCGGCGTAGTCGCCGAGGATCTGCATCATCACATCGAGCAGGACGGACTTGCCGTTCTTCCCCTCGCCGTGCAGGAACGGCAGTACCTGGGCGCCGACGTCACCGGTGATCGAGTAACCGAGCAGGAGATGCAGGAAGTCGATCATCTCCCGCCCCTCCTCGTCCTCTCCGAAGGTGTCCTGCAGGAAACGCAGCCACCGGGGGATGGGCATGGTCTGCGGGCCGACGCTGGTGGCGCGGGAGTGACAGTCCTTCTCCGGGTCGGGCGCACGCAGCAGCCCGGTGTACAGGTCGACCACTCCCGCCGGTGTGCACAGGGCGTACGGGTCACCGTCGAGTTCGTCGGGTTCTGCCGACAGGTGCGGTGAGGCCTTGGCCTGGGTCAGCAGCGCCTTCATCCCGGCGGTGGACAGGGTCCTCCTGCGGTGCACGTACAGCTCGCGGTCGGTGAAGCGTCCGCTGGGATCGCTGGTCGGCAATGCCTCGGCCATCTCGCCGGCCGCCCACAGGGCGGCCTTCTCCCCGCCCGTCCGCTTCCAGCGGTATCCGTCCCAGGAGAACCAGCCGAGGCCGTCGAAGTGGCGGAACTGGCTGCGGAACCGTTCGACGAACAGCTTGGCGTTGCCGCGGTCCGACAGCGACTCGGGCAAGTCCTCGGTTGCGCCGCTCCGCGGCCGGGGCAGCGCTGCCTCATCCCCCTGGACGGGGGCCGTCCGCCGGCCCTCCTCGAAAGCCTCCAGCGCGAGCATCTGCTGAGCCGCCGCCGCCGCGTCGAAGTGCGTGCTTCCGGCGCCGGTCATCGGCGTCCCTGGAGTGGGACGGGGTGCCTGCCGCCGGCGGTCGGACCAGTCTCGATGACACGTTCGTTGCGCCCGGGGGCAAGCGGATGGACAGGCCAGCCGTGCGAGGCGCACCGGAGTGCCACCCTCACGGGGGGCACAGGGGGTTTGTTCGCAGTCGAAAGCACGTGGTCGTCCTTGTCGAGGGCGCTGATACACCGTCCGATACCCTCGACCGGCGTTGAGCGGCGGAGAGGTCCCAGCAGCAGGGACGGTAGGGACTGGGTTTTCGATGAGTGTAATACCTGTGGGCCGATATCAAGACCGTGTGTCTCGTTTCACCGGCTTCCCGGCTCATCGGTCCCATGTCCGGGCGGGCGGGCCGCCTTTTTCCGCACGTGCTTCTTCTGGGCCAGTGAATACACCTTCTATTTGTTCAGCGGTCAACAGCCTTCTGCTCGGAGCCGTCCACCGGGCGGCAGGGGCTGAAGCGTCCAGGGTTTGCAGAGCCTCGGTCCTGGTGGGTTCTTGCAGCTCAGGGGGTGTCTGGGTAGGGAAGGAGGGGCTGAAGGGGCTGAGTCCCGCATATAGCTCACCGCAGAGCGGATCGAGTGAGAGTTCGCGCGGGCGTCGAAGATCATCAGTTCGGGAGGGAGATAACAAGAAGACTGCGTCCCTTTGGTCCCTCCAGCCACAGTTTCACCCTCTTGACCTGCGGCTTTACTGTAGGGACGCAACAGGAGCGCAGCACTGTCCGGTGTCGTCGGCCGTTCTGTCGACACGGGCCGGGGTGTCGGTAAAAACCTCCATGCTAAGAAATTCTGGAGAGAGGATGAAAATCTGGCAGAAACTGCTCAGATCTCCTGAGCGCTTTTCGGGATGCGGTGCACCGCGCGGAGAAAAAACCCCTCCCGGTCGAAAAACGCGCAGGGAGGGTGAGCGCTTTTTGTGAGCAAGCCGCTGCCTACTCCGGAGTACAGCGAGGAGCGCCGGGTCCCGGCGCTCTGTGAGGCGATGAATCGGTGCCGGCGGGTGTAGTTCTCTCAGCCGACCCGGAGCCGGTCGTAGTACGTGCCTGTTTCTCCACGGGCATGGAATCCCTGATATGGGGCGAGCGTGCTGTCACGAAGCGTTTCGACGAAAGGAACACCCCGGGAGCGTCCTCGGCGAGCAGCTCCTCGGCCTCGTCGAAGGCGCTCTCCGGCATCAGGTCCAGATCGAGTTCGATGCCGGCACCGCGTGGGCCGGTTCGCGCCCGGCCCGGTCCCGTCAGGACAGCCGTTCCTGCATCAGGTCCCGCAGCTCGTGCCGGCCCCGCAGCTCGTGCTTGGTGTAGATGTTGCCCAGGTGGTACTCGACGGTCTTCGCACTCAGATAGAGCTCGGCCGCGATCTCGCGGTTGGTCCATCCCCGGGCCACGAGATCGGCCACGTCCTTCTCCCGGTCCGACAGAGCCTCCCAGACGTCGCGTGCCGTGTTGGCGGCGGCGGGACCGTCCCCGGCTCGCGCACGGCTCGCTTCGGCGAACTTCTCCGCCCCCATGCGCCGGAAGGCCGCTTCGGCTTCCCGCAGCGCCGTCCGGCCCTGCTCCACCTCGTTCCGGTCCAGGAGCAGCGCGCCGAGGTCATGCCGTACGAAGGTCCTGATCAGCAGGGGGTCGCCACCGTTGCGGGGGAGGTTCAGGGCAGCCCGGTACAGGTGGACCGCCGTGTCGTCGTCACCTCTGCGGACGGCCGCGGCTCCTTTGGCCCAGGCGCAGGCGAGGGGGTGCATCGCCCCCCGCCCGGTCGAGCTCTCCAGCCGTCGGATCACTTCCTCGGCGCGCACCAGGTCGCCGGTGCGGGCGTGGGCGACCGCCAGCAGTGGCAGATGGGGCAGGGCGTACAGCCGGGTGCGGCTCGCATGGGCCGGGTCCGTGTAGACCTGCTCCAGCAGGGCGGCCGACCGGCTGTAGTTCTGCTTCCCGAACTCCACCGCCGCCCGCGAGGCGTAGAGGTGAAAACCGGGGCCCGGGAAGTCCACCGACATCTCCACCTCCGCCGCCTCGTGGAGGTCGGCCTCGGCGGCCTCCGGCCGGCCGGAGAAGGAGAGCAGGATCGCACTCAGGCAGTGCAGCGCGAAGAAGTCCGGAGAGCGGCCCGCGGTCTGCGCCACGTCGCGCGCCACGGACAGGGTCCGGGACGCCGCCCGCCAGTCGCCGAGGAAGAAGTGGCACCAGACGCTGTACAGCAGCGGGGCGGTCACGCTGATCCGTGACATTCCCCAGTTACGTCGCCGGGCGGCCACCGACAGGTCCAGCAGCGCCCCCGTCAGATCGCCTGCCAGCATCCGGAGCATGCCGCGATGCGTCAGGGAGTCGGTCTCGGCGAGTGAGACCGATCCGGAGTCCTCGCCCAGGTACTCCAGTTGCAGAATGCCCGAGGCCGGCCCGCCGACGAGCGCCTGCCCGTAGGCGCTGTTGGCGTGCGCCATGCCCCGGACCACTTCGCCCTCGGCGTGCCGGAGCGCGTAGGCGGAGGATTCCAGTGCCTCGGCGCCCCGGCCCAGGGAGCATGCGGTCATGCCGGACTCGGCTGCCGCGATCGCCGCGGCGGGCCGTTGCGCGAGTGACTCGTACGCCTCCCACGCCTCACGCAGCCGGACGTGCGCCGCGGTGTCCTGGCCGTCGGCGAAGTCCAGGAGACCCAGCACCTCACTGCGGCGGGGTCCGGAGGGGACGCCTGCCACCCGTGCCCGGTGCTGCAGCGCGGAGCGGTACTGACCCGTGATCACCAGCAGCCGGACTCCGCTCAGCAGGGCCTCTTGACGTCCGGCGGCGCTCGGGTCGATCTGGGAGGCCGCCAGGCTGTACTGCGCTGCCAGCGCGATCTGTCCGTAACCGGCTTCCTGACGGGCCGCGGCGTGCAAGGTGGCGGCGAGCTCGGGCTCGTAGGACTCGGCGGCGGCCACCTGGTGGCGCCAGCGCTCGGGAGGCTCCAGCACCTCGGCGATCCGGCGGTGAGCCGAGGTCCTCTCGCTCTGGGACAGGGCGGCGTACAGCGCCTGCCGCTGGCCCGCGTGCAGCAGGCGCAGCTGGGGGACTCCGTTCTCCTGGGACCAGAGCACCATGTGCCGCTCCGCCAGCGGCTCGGCGTCCTCCAGAACGGTCTCGGACCGCAGGAGAAGACTCAGCAGGGGGACGGAGGCCGGTGCGTCCAGGACGGCCAGCATCCCCAGGATTCTGCGTGCGGCCGGGCTGAACGTACGAGCCCATTCGCCCACCACGTCGCTCAGGGGAGGGGGCACGGCGAAGGCCGGGCGGTCGGGCAGACCGCCCGGCAGCGCGCCCAGCACGGCTTCCAGATAGAGGGGGTTGCCCTCACTCCACTCCACCAGGGTCTGTGCCCGGGACTCGGAGGGGGCCCGGCCCAGCCGGCCGGCCACATAGGAGCGCGCCTCGGAGACCGTGAACCCCTCGATCTCGATGCGCTCCAGCCGTGCACCCGCGCTCTTCAGGCCCATGTCCGCGACCGTGCGAGCGGGCCGGTTCGTGCCGATCACGACGAGGACGCGGTCGACGCCCAGTCGCAGCAGCGCGAAACCGCATGCCTGGAGGGTGCTGAGGTCGATGTCCTGGGCGTCGTCGAGATGGACCAGAACGGGGCGTGCGCTCTGGGCCCGGTCGAGTGCCTCGATGATCTCGGTGCCCATCTCGAGCACGGACGGGCCGGGCCCGACACCGGCACGCGCGTCGCCCCCCGGCTCGGGGCGCACCTGCGAGAGCAACCGGGAGGCGGTGGCGAAGGGGTTCTCCCTCTCATGTGCCGAGCCGACGACGGACAGGACCGTGAAGGTCCCGCCGAGTGTGGTCACGAAGTGATCGACGAGGGTGGTCTTGCCGATGCCCGCGGGTCCCGACACCAGGACGACGCCGGGAGTCCCTGCCGCCGCGGCCGCGGCCGCGTGCCGCAGCCGGCCGAGTTCCACCGACCGGCCGACGAAGGAGCGCGGGGAGTTCTCGTCCATGTCACCACCTCGCCACTCGATACACGAGGGCGCAGCACATCCGCGATGCAGCCCGGCTCCGGCGAGGACCCTTCGCTCTCAGATATATCTCACTACCCACGGTGATCCGGACACATCGGGTCCCTCCGCCGTTGGGCGCGCCTCCGTGGTGGCGGGTGTGCCCCGGGGAGCGGCGTTAGGGAGAGACCCTTACCGGCCGGGCGCCGGATGGTGTGAGAGTGACATACATACAGCTGTCCTGGCGGACTCCTTGTGCCGTGGCTTTCGCCAGGCCGTGCCACCACCTCGCTGACCTGGCCGGTGTTTCGCCGGCCCGGTGAAAGGCAGGAAGCCGTGATTGCGAACAAGTCCTGGACCGACGTACGTACACCGTCCGTGACGGTGGACCTGACATGCCGTCAGGAGTCCGTGCGCCAGGCCCGGGAGGCGGTGCGCAGTTATGTGGAGACATACAGCCCGCCGGCCGCCGGCGACGCCCGCCGCGTGGACGATGACGCGGACCTTCTGCTGGTCGTACGCGAACTGGTGACGAACGCCCACCGGTATGCCGAGGGACCCAGGCAGATGCGGTTGGAAATGAGCGGCGGGAAGCTGTTCATCGAGGTGAGCGACGGCAGTTGGTCATCACCCTGGGGCGCCCGCGTGGAGGAGCGGGCCGCTGCCGGTGGTTTCGGCCTCGGCTCGGTCCTGTCCCTGGTCGAGGGCTGGTCCACCGTCTGCACCAGCTGGGGCAAGAGGATCCAGGTCGTCGTCCCGCTCTCCCGCTGACGGGAGAGGAGGGCGCGCCGGGGGCGGGGTTCAGCGTCGGGGGCCCAGCGAGCCGGCGTCGATCCCGAGCTCGGCGGCCGCGTGCTCGCGCATCAGGCGCCGGCCTCCTCCTTCTTCAGCACTCCGCGTCGGCCGATCATCTGCATGGCGAGTCCGTCGAGGAACAAGGTGATGCGCCAGGTCGCCACGCGGGCGTCGGAGCAGTGGAACTCCCCGCGTGCCATGCCCTCCGCTATCAACGAGGTGAAGATCTTCTTCCACTCCTCGTCCATGTTCTCCATGACCGTGCGCAGGCCCTTGTCGCACAGACCGGCGGAGTAGCCGTCGATCCAGAGCCGCCATCCCGGAGCCGCCTTCGCCGTCGGGCTGTACAGCCGCAGGAGGGCTTTCATGCGGGTCAGGGCGGAGCTGGGCGGGAGAGCACCGCTCGCGCCCCGTCCAGCTCCAGCCGCACCGCATGCGCGAAGGCCGCCCGGACGCCGGCGGGACGGCGAGGACTGGGGAAAGTCCCTGAACCGGGGTCCTTCGACGATCTCGTTCACTTTCCAGCGAATTGATGGGTTGACCCCGGTATGCCCGCACCGTAGTTTCCGGACGTAGTGCGGCGTCGGCGGTTTCCCGGCGCCGCCCCCCGCGACCTGCTCGCTCTCCTCGTTCCCCGCGACAGCGAAGAACCTCCGCTCCACCGACGATTTCGTCCCACTCATCGAGGTGGTCCGGCGCCGTGACGGGGATCGGCCCGATGGCATCGGTCCGCGGCATTCCCGCCGGGACGGCCGGCGGTCCACGACCCCCGGCCGACCGCGCCCTCGGCCGTACCACCCGCCGGCACGTTCCGCGACGGCACCACGAGAGGACGAGGAATGCCCCACAGCAGAGCGAAGACACCCGGGCCCCCGGCCGGCACGCGGGACGGCGACTGGTGGAACCAGCACGCCGACGCCTTCGACGACGAACAACGCGCCAAGAACGACGAAGCCACCGAACGGCAGCGCCAGGCGTTCGCGAAGGCGGTGCGCGCCGGGGTGCGGATCGGCTTCGGCACCGATGCCGGTGGCTTCCCCCACGGCCTCCGGGCCCGTCAGCTCGGCACCATGTGCGACCTCGGCATGAGCCCGTTGCAGGCCCTGCGGGCGGCGACCCTCACCAGCGCCGAGTGCACGGGGTGGCAGGACCGCGTCGGTTCGATCGCTCCGGGCAAGTACGCCGACCTCATCGCCGTTCCCGGCGACCCTCAGGACCCGGCGTCCTTCACCGACGTCCGCTTCGTGATGAAGGGCGGCGCGGTGGTCCGCGACGATCTCACCGCTGAGCGGGCGACCGGCCCGGCCGACAGACCCTAGGGACTTTCCCCGGTCCGTCCGCGAAGTGCGCAGGAGAGAGTTGCGGTTGCCGGTACTTCCCGTACCGGCCCGCCCGGCACCGAACGGTCGGGGCGTCGTCGCCGTCCTCGGTGCGCCGCCTGTCGACCGGTGCCCGCGGGTCGTCAGTGCTTCGGACCGGTCGGAGAGGCAGGCGGAGATGAGTGACAGGAAAAGCGACGAGCGCATCTCGGCGGTCTTCTCGCTTCTTTCGCAGCGCGGAGAACTGCAGGTGCGTCTTCTCCCCGGTCTGCTCGGCGTCTCCGGAGCCACCGTCCGGCGCGATCTGGCGGTGATGGAGGAGGCGGGCCTCATCCGTCGCTCCTACGGAAAGGTCATCGCGGCCCGCCGGGGCACCGAGCTGCCGGTGAGCCTGCGGCTCGCGCAGAACACGGAGGCAAAGCGCCGTATCGGCGCCCTGGCCTCGTCACTGATCCCCTCCCGGCCGCTCGTCATCGCGATGAGCGGAGGCAGCACGGTGGGGTTCGTCGCCAAGAACCTGGGCAACCGGTCGGACCTGACGGTCGTGACGAACGGCCTGGGCACGGCGACCTCCCTGATGACGCGCAGCTCCGTGCAGGTCGTCGTCACGGGAGGAAACGCGCGGTCGCTCTCGCACGACCTGGTCGGGAGCCGCGCCGGGAAGGAACTGCGCTCGTACCGCTTCGACTACGCGGTCGTCGGAGTGGACGGCATCAGTCCGGAGGCCGGATTCACCCGCCACAGCACGAGCGGGGCGGAGATCGACCGCATCATGCTGGAACAGGCGGACCACACCATAGTCGTCGCCGACAGTTCGAAACTGGGCAGGGCGCGCCGGGCGAAGATCGCCGACATCGCCTGCGTCGACACTCTGGTGACCGACTCGCACGCCAGTGCCGACATGGTCGCAGCTCTGCGCAGGATCGGGGTGAACACCACCACGGTGGTGGTTCCCCCCCAGGCCGAGGGCCGCTGCCTCCCCTTCATGTGAGGTACCGGCGGGGTCGTGAAGCCTTCAGGCGCCGGCGGAGAGGTGCGAGGCGAGCCGGAACAGCTCGGGCGGGGTGCCGGCACCGGTGACCAGGTCGACGGCGAGTTCTCCGATGAGCGGGGTGAATTTGGCGCCGTGCCCGGAACAGGGGGAGCAGACGACGACGGGCCCCACCCGGTCGAGGAGGAAGTTCTCGTCGGGCGTGCTGGTGTAGAGACAGGCGGCCTCCCCGCGCGGCGTGGCCTCGCAGCCCGGTATCCAGCGGCTGACGTAGTCGGCCATGGCCGCGGGGCGGCAGCAGCGGCGCCGCCCTTGGACTTCGGGCGCTCGCCGAGCGTATCGGCGCGCCCGTGGTCACCACCGCGAACGGCGAGGGCATTCTCGTCGGCGACTCCGCGATGTCCTGCTACTACGGCGCGCTGTCCAACACCCCCGCCTACCGGCCCCGTTCGTTTCTCCACCCGACAGGTCCGGGCGCCCTCGGCTACGGTCTGCCCGCGGCCATAGGAGCCAAGCTCGCGCGGCCCGGTGCGCCGGTCGTCGCCCTGCACGGGGACGGCGGCCTCATGTTCACCGTGCAGGAACTCGCCGCCGCCGCCCAGCTGCGGCTTCCACTGCCCGTGATCGTCACGGACAACGGGGGCTACGGCGAGATCCGCAACGAGATGGCGCAGCGGGGCGACCCCGTCCACGCCGTCGGCCTTCCCGCCGTCGACTCCCCGGCGCTGGCCCGCGCCCTGGGCTGCCGAGGACTGAGCGTCGAGGACGGCGACGCGCTGGAGCACGCTTTGGAACGGGCTCTCACCGCGGATCGGCCGACCCTGATCCACCTGCCCGGATCGCCCGCTGAGGCGTCGGCGCACCCCCTGGGCCGCGACCCCCGCGCGCCCGGGCCGAGATCCCGCGGAGGAGAACGATGAACGCCCTCACCGAACCCTGGCCGCTCACCAGCGAGCTCGGCGGCGGCGGCTCCACCGATGTGTTCACCCAGTGCCTGGTCCAGGAGGAGCCGTTTCCCGCAACCTTCCCTGACCCCGCATACCACTCGCCCGCCCCCCGTCCGGCGGTACGGAAAGGGAGCGGGCGAGTGGCGTGGGGGAGGGGTCACTTGACGGATCCGGCCATCACCCCCTGGACGAAGTGCCGCTGGAAGGCGAAGAAGACGACGACGGGGACGACCAGGGAGAGGAAGGCACCGGGTGCCAGGACGTCGATGTTGCTGCCGAACTGCCTGACCTGGGACTGGAGTTCCACGGTGAGGGGTTGCGAGGAGGTGTCCGCGAAGAGCAGGGCCACCAGCATGTCGTTCCACACCCAGAGGAACTGGAAGATCGCCAGGCTGGCGATGGCGGGGCGCCCCACCGGGAGGACGAGCCGGGTGAAGATCCGCCACTCGGTGCCGCCGTCCATCCGGGCGGCCTCCAGCATCTCGCGCGGTATGTCGGCGAAGTAGTTGCGCAGCAGGAAGATCGCGAACGGCAGCCCGTAGGCGACGTGGAAGAGCACCACGCCAGGGATGGTGCCGAACAGTCCCAGCTGGCCGAAGAGCTTGGCGACCGGCAGCAGGCCGATCTGGACCGGGACCACGAGCAGCGCCACGACCAGGAGGAAGATCCAGTCCCGGCCGGGGAACTCCAACCAGGCGAAGGCGTACCCGGCCAGGGCGGCGATCACGACGACCAGGACCGTGGTCGGCACCGAGATGAACACCGTGTTCCAGAAGGCGCGGGTGATCCCGGTGTTGGCGAGGAGGGAGGAGTAGTTGTCGAAGGACAGCCGGCCGGGGCTGGTCAGGGTGGTCCACCAGCCGCTCGACGCGTTGTCCTGTGCGGTGCGGAGCGAGGACAGGAGCAGGCCGGCCAGCGGGGTGATCCAGACGAGACCGACCACGGCGAGGAACGCCTGGACGAGGGTGTTGCCCAGTACGCGGTTGAGCCGGCGTCCCGCGGAGCGCCGGACAGGCGCGGGCGGGGCGGCCGCCGGTTCCACCTCCGCCGGCCGGGCGGGTGCGGTGGCGCTCATGACTGACTCCTGCGGAAGCGGCGGACGTTGAAGACCATGGCGGGGATGACCAGAACCAGCAGCAGGACGCCGAGCGCGCTGCCCAGTCCCTGGTTGTTGCCTCCGCCGAAGGAGACCAGCCACATCTGGGTGGCCAGCACGGTGGCGTCCTCCTGCACCGGCCCGGGCGCGATGATGTAGACGAGGTCGAAGACCTTCATCACATTGATCACCAAGGTCACGAAGACCACGGTCAGGATGGGAGCCAGCAGCGGCACGGTGATCTTGCGGAACACCTGCCACTCGCTCGCGCCGTCCATCCGGGCCGCTTCGAGGGTGTCGCGCGGCAGCGAGGACAGCCCGGCGCCGATCAGCACCATGGCGAATCCGGTCCAGATCCACAGGTACGCACCGATGATGGCCGGGGTGACCAGCGTGGGTCCGAGCCAGGAGACGCCCTCGTAGGGAGCGGCGAAGTTCTCCGCCGGGAGCCGCACGGTGTACGAGCCGGGGCCGAGGTCCCGGAAGTCGAAGGAGCCGTCGGCGGCCGTGGTGGTCCGGCCGACGGTCCTCCCGTCCCGTACCGCCTCGACCGCCATGCCCGGCAGCCCCTTCTCGGCCCGGTCGACCTTGCCCTGTTCACCGCCGCCGCCCGGTGTGAAGTCCAGGTACACCACGCCGCGCAGCTCGGTGTCCGCGCTCCGGTGGGAAGCCGCGGGGAGGGCCGGCTCCGCCTCGGATGGGACGTCCTTGGGGGCCACGCCGACGAGTCCCAGAAACGCTGTGTCGCCGGGCGACGCGGTCCTGGCCGTGGCGTACGACCCGTCGGGGCCCTTGGCCAGGCCCTGACCCTCACGGGCTCGTGCGGTGGGATAGGAGGACGTGTCCTCGAAGGCGTCGTGCACCCCGGTGACGGCGGCGTTGAGCACACCCTTGTCGGGGTCCTCCTCGTAGGCGAGGCGGAAGATGATGCCGGCCGCGAGGAAGGAGACGGCCATCGGCAGGAACAGCAGCAGTTTGAACGCGGTGGCCCAGCGGACCTTCTCCACCAGGACGGCGAGGATCAGACCGAGCCCGGTGAGCAGGGTCGGAGCGACGACGATCCAGATGGTGCTGTTGCGGATGGCCTTGAGGGTCACCGGGTCGCGGAACACCTCGACGTAGTTCCCGGCGCCGACGAACCGGCTGCCGTCGGCGTCGAAGAGGCTGCGGCCGACCGAGAACAGCACCGGGTAGAGTACCAGCGCGCCGAGCAGGAGCAGCGCCGGCAGGGCGAAGAGCAGGGCGATGACGCGTTGGCGCCGTCTGGCGCGCGCCCGGGCGTCGGCGCCCCCGGGCGCGGGTCCCGCGGAGCGGGGGCCCGCTGCCCGGGCGGGGGAGATGGTGGCGGTCATGATGTCACCTCAGCCCTGGTAGGCCTTGGCGGCCGCGGCTTCGAGGCGGCGCGCGGTGGCCTCGGGGTCGGAGGGGTCGCGCAGGAAGTCCTGGAGGAGTTTCCACTCGCCCGCGCCCTTCGTCCCGCCGAATGCGGCGGGTGCCTGGTCGGACATGTCGAAGCGGACCGAGTCCCCGGCCCCGACCAGCGACCGGGCGGTCCTGCGGGTGGTGTCGTCGCCGTACTTCGAGAGGTCGAGCTCCTTGTTCGGGGAGACGAAGCCGCCGGCCCCGGCCCAGACCCCTGCCGCCTCCGGGGTCGCCAGGTACTCGACGAAGGCCATGGCCGCCTTCTGGTTCTTGCCGTCCTTGAGGACCACGGCGGCGTCGCCGCCGCTCACCACGGGAGCCTTCCCCCCGTCGACGGAGGGGAAGGGGAAGAACGCGGCGTCCTCGCCGATCTTCCTGCCGAACTGGTCCTTGGCGACTCCGGCCACGAAGTCACCCTCGTAGACCATGCCGGCCTCGGGTTCGGGGCCGAAGACCTTCTCGACCGAACCGGGGAAGTCGGTGCTGAGGGCACCCTTCTGGCCGCCCGCGATCAGTTCCTTGTCGGCGAAGAGGTCACCGAGCGTGGTCAGCGCCCTGACCACGCTGGGGTCGGTCCACTCGATGAGGTGGGCGGCGAGCTGGTCGTACTTCTCCGGACCGGCCTGCGAGAGATAGATGTTCTCGAACCAGTCGGTGAGCGTCCAGCCGTCCTCTCCCGCGACGGCGAAGGCGGGGAGTCCGGAGTCGGAGACAGCGCGGGCCGAGGCGAGCATCTCCTCGAAGGTCTTCGGCGGCTTGACGCCCGCCTGGTCGAGGGCCTCGGGGCTGTACCAGACGGTCGACTTGTGGGCGGCCTTGAAGTACAGGCCGTACAGCGAACCGTCGACGCTGCCGTACTTCTTCCAGACGTCCGAGTAGTTGGTGTCCACGGCTTGCAGGGCGGTGGCCGACAGAGGCTTGAGCCAGCCCTTCTTCGCGAACTGCTGGAGCACGCCCACCTGGGGCACCAGCACGACATCGGGGGCGTTGCCACCCTCGATCTTGCTTCCGACGACCGTCGAGACGTTGTCACCGGTCGAGACGAACTCGGTCTTGGCGCCGGTCTTCGTGGAGAAGGCGTCCAGTACCTTCTGGAAGTTCTTCTGCTCGGCTCCCGACCAGACGCCGGCGATGGATACCGTCTGGCCTCCGAGGGACTTGTCACCACCGCTCGCGGAGGTGACGGGATCACCGCCGCAGGCGGTGGCGCCGAGCGCCAGGGTCACGGCGGTACAGCTCAGGAGCATGGTGCGTCGTCGCATCGGGGTCTGCTTCCTCGGGGGGACAAGTTCGGGCGGGGCGTTTGTACGGTCGGAGGTCGGAGGTCGGGGGAGGGGTGCGGGGGTCCTTCGGCGCGGGTCGCTCAGGGGGCGGTGCGGTCGCTGATCCACCAGGCCGCGGTGGAGCCCGGCAGCACGCCCGGTGGGCAGGGCCCGCTGGAGAGCAGCGGGGCGCCGGGGACGGGAGCCGGCACGGGGGAGGTGGTGAAGTTGACGGCGCAGACGAGCCCGTCGGACCGGACGAAGGCGAGGACGCCGGGCCGGGACTCCAGCCAGCGCAGGGTGCCTTCACCCAACTGCGGAAGACCGGCGCGCAGTTGCAGTCCGTCGCGGTAGAGATGCCAGAAGGACCGGGTGTCGGCGAGCGCCCGGTCGGTGGCGTGCTCGGCGAACCAGCCGGGCTGCGGCAGCCAGGGCTTGGCCCCTTCGGCGCCGGAGGTGAAGCCGAACGGTGAGGCGTGCCCCGACCAGGGAAGCGGGACCCGGCAGCCGTCGCGAATCCTCGCCCGGCTGCCGGTGCGCCGGAAGATGGGGTCGGTGAGCACGTCGTCGGGAAGGTCGATGACCTCCGGCAGCCCCAGCTCCTCGCCCTGGTAGATGTAGGCGCCGCCGGGCAGCGCCAGCATCAGCAGCGCCGCGGCCCGGGCCCGTGACGCGCCCAGCCCGCTCTTCTCGGCACCCAGCTCGCCGTACCGGGTGACGGTGCGGACCTGGTCGTGGTTGTTGAGGACCCAGGTGACGGTGGAGCCGGTGCCCGCGATGTCCTGCATGGCCTCGGAGATCACCTTGCGGAAGGCGTCGGCGTCCCAGGGCGCGCTGAGCAGGTCGAAGAAGAAGGCCTGGTGCAGTTCGTCCGGGCGCACATACCGGGCGTGCTCACGCGCGGTCGGGACGGACACCTCACCCACCAGCAGCCGCTCCCGGCCGTCGCGGGCGGTGTACTCCTCGCAGACCGACCGCCAGTGCCGCCAGACCTCGTGCACCTCGGGCTGGTTCCAGGCCAGCGGGTTGACCGAGTCGCGGGTGCGGGCGTCGGCCTCGGGGTCGGGGGAGTCGGGCAGGTCGGGGTGTTTGAACAGCCCGGCCGCCACGTCGATCCGGAACCCGTCCACACCGCGGTCGAGCCAGAAGCGCAGGGCACGCTCGAAGTAGGCACCGGTGACCGGGTTGCGCCAGTTCAGATCGGGCTGGTCCGGCGTGAACATGTGCAGGTACCACTGGCCCGGGGAGCCGTCGGCCTCGGTGACCCGGCTCCAGGCGGGGCCGCCGAACATCGCGTGCCAGTTGTTGGGCGGCTCCTCGCCTTCGCGGCCCCGGCCCTCGGCGAAGTGGAAGCGGGCGCGCGCCGCGCTTCCCGGCCCGGCGGCGAGGGCTTCGGTGAACCACGGGTGCTCGCTGGAGCAGTGGTTGGGAACGATGTCGAGGAGCACCTTCACACCGAGCCGGTGTGCGTCGTCCACCAGCAGAGCGAACTCGGCGAGGTCGCCGAAGACGGGGTCGACGTCGCAGTAGTCGGCGACGTCGTAGCCGTGGTCGCGCTGGGGGGAGGGGTAGAAGGGACTCAGCCAGATCCCGTCGACGCCGAGCTTCTTGAGGTACGGCAACCCGGCACGGACCCCGGCCAGGTCGCCGATCCCGTCTCCGGTGCTGTCCAGGAAGCTGCGTACGTAGACCTGGTAGATCACCGCGTCCCGCCACCAGGGGAGCGCCGCGAGGCGTGTGGGGCCGTCGCCGACCCGGGCTGAGAGCTTCACCCGTTGACCTTGTTTCTGTGAAGGGGTGTCCGCAGCTGAACCCCTGCGGTTATGCATGCATGTTAAGTAGGGGTTGCGAGAAGGTGTCAACGGTGAAGACGAAGTGCGAGATTTTTAGGGGGATATGTCTGCACGTTTGCGCGGCCTGGTGCCGAGCTAGGTGCGCGATCGATACCTAACAGGTAACTAAGGCGGGGGAAGCTTCAAAGGTCTCAGCCACGGCGGGTGACGGCCGCCAGCTCATCGGCCAGCCGCCGCACCGCGGCTCCGGACCCCTGGCGCTGGGCCATCGCGTCGTGGATCACGGCCTGCACGACGAGGCTCACCTGCTCGTACCGCGGGCTCTTCGGCCGCGGCGCGGCGGACAGTACGCTCGCGCGCAGCGCGGGCAGGTACGGGAACCGGCGTACGAGTGCGGGGTCTTCGTAGACCGACGCCCTGACCGGCGGCAACGAGCCTTCGGTGAGCACCCTGCGCTGCACCGCTTCGCCGGTGAGATGGGCGATCAGGTCCCTGGCGGAAACGGGATGCCGCGCGTGCGTCCCCACCGCGAGGTTGGAACCGCCCAGCACACTCGTGCCCGGCCCGTCGATGCCCGGCAGCGGTACGACGCCGAACTTCCCGGCGACCTTCGAGTCCTTGCCCCAGGCGCCGGCGAAGGCATAGGGCCAGTTGCGCAGGAAGAGCAGCCGGCCGTCCTGGAAGGCCCGGCGGGACTCCTCCTCCTTGAACGTCAGCGCGGCCTCGGGTATCCAGCCCTCCCGTACCCCCCGGGCCAGGAAGCCGATGCCCGCGCGGGCCGCGGCGGAGTCCACTGTCACCCGCTCGCCCTCGTCACCGAGGATCGACCCGCCCGCCGAGTAGACCATCTCGGCCGCGTTGACGGTGAGGCCCTCGTAGGGGAGGAACTGTCCCGCGTAACCGCCGACGCCGTACTTCGGGGCGATCGCCTTGGCCTGGTGTTCCAACTCGGCCAGGGTGCGCGGGGGCTGCTCGCCCTCCCGGTCCAGCAGGTCCTTGCGGTAGTAGAGCATCCCCGCGTTGGTCACGTAGGGGACCGCGTACAGCTTTCCGGCGTAGGTCGCCGTGCCGACCACCGGTGGGAGGAAGGTCTTCAGCGCGAACCTGTCCGGCTCCAGCGGCGCTATCCATCCGGCCGAGGCGAACTCCGACGTCCAGGCCACATCGATGTTGAGGATGTCGTAGCGCCCCCCGCCGGAGCGCAACTCCGTGATCATCTGGGACCGGGCCTCGTCGGCCGAGTCGGGGAGTTCGACGAGCGTGACCTTCTCGCGCGGGCGCTCGCGGTTCCATTCCGCGAGCAAGGGGCCCAGATAGCCGGTGAGGTCCCTGGCCGTGGCCAGCGTCATCGGACCGCGGCCGCCCGGCGCCCCGCCGGAGCCCCCGGCGAGGGGACCCGTGGTTCCCAGGAACCCGGTGAGAGCCACCGTCGCGGCAAGGAACACCCTGCCGACGGCTCGCTTCCACCGCATGGGGTCCCTCCCTGGCACGACCTCGGGCATCCTCGTCGGAGCCAGGGCATGTATACCCGTTAGACATGGGCGATACTAGGGGCCGATCGGACACCGAGTGCGGCCCGTGCCGCACGCCGAGCTGCGAGGAACCTCTCCACGTGGGGTCGGAGACCGGGCAGAGAAGGGAGCGCCGGTGCGCCTGCCCCTCCTGGCGCTGCTGTCCCGGGGACCGGCCCACGGGTATGAACTGAAACGGGACCTTGAGCAACTCCTGGGCGCCGCGTACCCTCAGCCGAACGTCGGACAGATCTACGTCACCCTGGGGCGGCTGGAGAAGTCAGGGCTGATCGAGGGCGAGGAGATCGCCCAGTCGAGCCGCCCCAACAAGAAGATCTACCGATTGACCGACGCCGGGACCGGGGCGCTGGAGCTCTGGTTCGAGGAGACGGCGGACGAGCCCCGGGTCCGGGACGACTTCTTCATGAAACTCGCCCTCGCCTCCTACACCGGGCTGGCCGACCGGATCCGCCTGATCAACAGGCAGCGACGCGAATACCTCAACACCATGCGCAGTCTGTCGAAACTGTCGAACACCGAGAACCGCGACAACCGCGTCGCCCAACTTCTGATCGAGGGAGCCATGCTGCATCTGCAGGCCGACCTCGACTGGCTGGAGCGCTGCCAGGAAGAGCTGGAGGGCCCGGAGTGAGCCGAGCGGCGAACCCGGCTGCCCCTGAGGCGCTGCGGGCCGAAGCCCTGGTCAAGACGCACCACGGGGAAGGGGTCCCCGCCCCCGCCGTGCGGGGAGTGGACCTGACCGTCAGGCGCGGGGAGTTCGTCGCCGTCAGCGGACCCTCGGGCGCCGGCAAGTCCACGCTCCTGCATCTCCTCGGCGGTCTCCAGCGCCCCGACAGCGGCAGCATCTGGCTCGACGGCGAATGCACCGACTCCTACAGCGAAGCGCGCTGGGCCCTCCAGCGCCGCCGCAGCATCGGCATCGTCTTCCAGTTCTTCAACCTCGTCTCCAACCTGACCGTCGCCGACAACATCGAGCTGCCCGCGCTGCTGGCGGGCTCCTCCTCGAAGCGGGCCCGCGCACGGCGCGGGGAACTGTTCGGCGAACTGGGCCTGGAGGGCAAGGCACGCAGCATGCCGGGCGAACTCTCCGGCGGGGAGCAGCAACGCGTGGCGCTGGCCCGCGCCCTGGTGAACCACCCGCGGATCCTGCTCGCCGACGAGCCCACCGGAAGTCTGGACAGCAAGGGCACCCGGGAGGTGATGCGGCTGCTCTCCGGCTACCACCAGCGCGGTCAGACGATCCTCCTGGTGACCCACGACGCCAGACTGGCCAGCACCGCCGACCGCGCCGTCAGCTTCTTCGACGGCCGGGTGACCGACGACGCCGAACTGGGCGCCGCACCCGCACGGGGCACCGGCCTGTCCGGGATCCTCGAACTGAAGGACTGAGCGTGCGGGCCATTCTTCGCTGGGCGCACATCGATCTGCGCACCCACCGGGGCGAAGCCCTGTTCCTCGTCAGCGCCACCACCGGAGTGGTCGCCGCCCTGCTGCTCGCCGCCGCCCTGTTCGGCTACGCCACCAATCCCTGGCAGCGGATCTTCACCCAGTCCCACGGCGCGCACGTCTGGATTCGCACCGGCCCTGCGGCCGATCCGGGCCGGCTCGCCTCCCTGGACGGCGTCGAAGCCCTGTCCGGCCCCTACCGCACGCTCTTGGCCACCGTCGAATCCCACGGCGTCCGCGCCGGAGTGGAACTGCGCGGCGCCGGCGAGGAACCGCCCGCCACCGGCCGGCCCCTCATCACCGCCGGCCGCTGGCTCACCTCCGACCGCCCCGACGGCGTGGTCCTGGAGAGCGGTCTGGCCCGCGCGCTGTGGGCCGGACCGGGTGACGTCCTCACCGTGCCCGGCAACGGCCGTACGCTGACCGTCCTCGGCGTCGCCGACAGTCCGGAACCGCGCTACCGGCCCGGTGAACGGTCCGGGACCGTATGGGCATGGCCCTCCGCGGCCGACCGGCTGGGCGGTACGTGGTCGGGGCAGCTCACCGGAGTGCTGCTGAGCGACCCCGACGACACCGACTACGCCATCCAGCGCGCCGTCACCGTACTCGGCGCGGGGGCGGTCAGCGACGTGTCCAGCTGGCAGCAGGCCCGCGGCGAGGCGCAGGGTGATTCCCGGCTGTTCGGCCAGATACTCGCCCTGTTCGGACTCGGTGCGCTGATCGGCGCGGCCCTGGCCGTGTACGGGGCCATCAGCACCCGGGTGCGCGGTCATCTGCGGGACATCTCCGTACTGAAGACCATCGGTTTCACTCCCGGCCAGGTCACCCGGATCTTCCTGGTGCAGCACCTCGCCCTCGCCGCGCTGGGCGCGCTGCTGGCGACGGTGCTGACCTGGACGCTCGGCAGCCGCATCCCGGGCAGGCTGGGCGAAGCGGTGGACGTCTGGCTGGGGCTGCCCGGCCCGTCCACGGCCCTGTTCACCGTGCCGGCCGGCGCCGTCCTCTTCATCGGGGCCGCCACCTGCCTCGCCGCCTGGCGGGCCGGCCGGGTCCCCCCGGTGCCCTCGTCCCCGCCGGAAGCCGCCTTCTCCGGCCGGTTCTCCCGAACGGCGGCACGGGTCCTGGGGCTGGGGGCGCCACCGGCCCTGGTGCTCGGCTGGCACCGGATGCTCGCCCGCGGCCACCGCACCCCGGCGACGGTCGCCCGGCTGGCGCTGCCGCTGGTGCTGATCACCGTGGCCCTCAGCGTCTGGACCACCATGGACCGCTTCGCCGGCGACTCCGGGCCGGCGGGGAGGGTCCTCACCGCACGCGTCGAACAAGGGCTGGGCGACCGCGAGGCGCGGGCGGTACTCGAAACCGACGACCGGATCGAGGCCGCCCACCCGGGCGTCGAGGTCGCCGCCCTCGTGCCGGGGCAGACCGGCACCATCGCCCTGCGGGGCGTCGGCACCCGGAAGGACCCCTATCCCTTCCCGGTGGCCGAGGGACGGCCCGCCGAAGGCCCGGACGAGGCCGTCGCCGGGCAGGGGCTGCTCGACCTCCTGGATGTGGAGGTCGGCGACTGGATCAGGGTGACCTCGGGCGAGCACCCGCAGATCCTGCACATCGTCGGCCGCAGCATCGAGACCGAGAACGGCGGCAGGGTGATCTCCACCTCGCTCGACACGCTCCGCCAGAACGATCCCGGCCTCGGCCCCACGCTCTACCAGCTCCGGCTGCGGGCCGGCGCCGAACCCGCCGAGGTCCGTACCGCTCTGGCGGAAGCCTCCCGGGGGCGGCTGGACATGCGGGAGGCCACGAGTCCCGCAGACCGGTTCTCCCCTCTGCTGGGTGCCGGGGTGGCACTCGTCGCCGTGCTCGCGCTGATCGGTCTCATCGAGTTGTCCACGGCGATCAGCGGCAGCGTACGGGCGGGCGAGCGCGATCTGCTCGCCTTCAGGGCGATCGGTCTCTCCCCCGGGCAGATCACCGCGGTCACGGTGACGGCGGTGGGGTCGACGGCCCTGCTCGCCGCGGTGGCCGGTGTGGCGATCGGCGTCCCCGTGGCCCACTGGCTGATCGACGCCGAAGCACACGCCAGCGGGATCGGGGCCGGGATCGCCCGAGCGCCTTCGGTCCTCCGTCTTCTCCTGTTCGCCGCGGCCGCCGTGCTCGGTGCGGTCTGCCTCGCCCTGCTTCCCGCGGCACGCGCGGCCCGTCGTCGGCTCGCGGACGCCCAGAACGCCTTCGGCTGACGCGGCGTCCGGGCGGGAGGGGCCCGGACCGGCGTCATCGGGCGGCGGCATCCGGCTGTGCCCTGCGGCCGGCCGTTGCCCGGGTCATCCGTCACGGAGCGGCGGCGTCGGTCTCCTCGGGCGGGAGCGAGGCCGCCGGGACGGGGCTGTAGAAGACGGAGCGCCCCTGCTTCGAGCGTTCCAGCCGCGCCTGCGCGACACCCTGCTCCAGGGCGTTGCGCACCACGGCCACCCGCACCTTGCGATGCGGGTGGGCCTCGGCCAGGGCCGCGGTGATCTCGGTGGCCGATCTGGGCCCGTCCACCCCGGTGAAGTGCTCGGTGATCAGCTCGCGCCACGTCGGTCCACCGGTGTTCCTGGCCGGTGTGCTCGGTCCGGCCGCCGGGCTGCTCCCCGGCGTCGCGGCGGACTTCGCGCCGCGTGAGGACTTCGCCGTCCGCGTGTTCGTACGGTTCGAGGGGCGGCGGGCCTGGGGAACGCTCACCACGTCCTCGGCGGTCGGTGCCGCTGACGCCTCCCCGGCGCCGAGGACCTGCTGCATCTTCAGCAGGACGTGCTCGCACTCCTCCAACTGGGAGAGCTCGGCCCGCAACCGCGTCAGTTCATCGCACACCCGCTCCTGCTCGCTTCGGTTGGCGGAGAGGTCGTCGGCGATTCTCCGTGCGTAATCGGCGGTCAGGCTTGACGGCGGTGTGCTGACGGACATGGGGCCTCGGCATTCGGGTGCGTCGAACGGCTGGACCGGCTGATGCTACTACCCGGTTCGCAGGCCGGCCGGGTGCTGCCGGAAAGTCCTGTCGCTCATCATGTGACACCCCGCAGGAGGCCGGGACGCTGGAGGACCAGCTCGGTCCCGTTCCCGAGAGCCTGCGCCACTACCACTGCGGTCCGGTCCATCCCGAGCTGTGCGACCTCGTTCCGGCGTTCCGGGAGAACGGCGGAGCCGGGCCCGACCGGGCCGACGGTGTTCCGCACCGGGAGGGAGCCTGGACGTTCACCGCCTCCGGGACGAGCGACCGGCAGCCCTTCCCGGGGCTGTCGGCCGAGGAGCGCGAGCGGCACAAGGGGGCGAGAGCGTGCAGCGCGGTATGGCCTCCAGGCCCTTCCGGTCCGGCTGCTACGCCCCGATGGAGGATGCCGCACTGGACATCCGCCAGTACATCCGTACCCGGCTGGGCGAGCCATGAGGGGCACCCGCCGTGCGGCCCGGCCGTCTCAGCGGGCCCCGACGGCGCCCCGTACCAGCTGCATGAACTGCGTGATCCTGGCCGGGTCGGCAGCGCGCCCCCGCCCGCGGTGCTGGAACAGTCCGGGGTCGAGCTCCTCGGCGACCAGGGCGTCCTGCACCCGTTCCACCAGCCGGTCGACCATGGCGACGATCATGTCGAGGTCGATGTCGTCGCGGACCTCGCCCCGTTCGATGCCGAACCGGACGAACGCCAGGGTGCCGTAGGGGTCCTCCTCGGCGAGGAAGCGGTTGATCTCCCGCTTCACCGGCAGCTCGACGGCGTGCGAACCGAGGAGAACCACCCGGTAGGGCACCCAGTCGTGCTGGACGTACTCCTCGGTCCGGTTCAGCCAGTACTCCAGCGTGGCGAAGAAGCCCCGCGCGAGTACGTCCTCGGGGGCGTCGAGATAGGCGTGGAACGCCTGGACCGCCTGCCGGAAGGCGGAGAAGTGGCCGGCCGGACGATTTCCCTGGCCGCCCAAGAGGTGAGTCCCCTCGCCTCGTGTTCACGTCTCCGGGGCTGCGCCCTGCGGCCCACCGCTCATCCGCGGTGCGCGGTTGGAGGCGGTCATACGGGGTGCCGGAAGGCCGAACCCACTGGTCAGCAGGTCGCCCACGCAGCTCCCGTCGCCTTCCCGCAGACCGGTGACGAAGGCATCGCCGCAGGTCAGTGCCGCCCGGGGAAAGGCTGACCGAAGGACGGGGGCCCGTTCCGGCGGCGCCCCCCACGCTCTCCTGGGCCTCACGCGAACTGCTCTTCGGCACAAACGAGTTGCGCACGGATGTTGCACCGGGCGGTAGCCGGGGCGATAGCTTGACGCATCGTTACAGCTTCTCGACTGCAAGGGCCCAGACAGACCGTGCCGCTCCGACCGCACGCGCTTGGACGCGGCAGCGATGACGTGGGGCTCATTCCGGACCGCGGCACGGCCGCACCGCGTGCGCCGAAGCGTCCGGCCCACCTGCCCCATGCCGTCGAGCCGCTCGACGGCCGTTCGCGGAAGGCTCCGACGAACGAGGACGACGGTTCACCGGCGGGGGACTGCGGACCCCGGCCCTCTGTTCCGTCGGACGCCGCTTTCCCACACCCGAAGGCCCCCCACCATGAAGGCCGGCCCACCCCGAAGAGGCGACGGCCACCCGCGCTTTCGCCCCTGGCACCGGGCGATGGCCCCACCCATGACCGCCGCTGTGCACCACCGGATGTGCGTCCACGGCACGCGGGCGCACATGACCCCCACCACCTGAGGATCACCATGAAGAAGCGATCCAAGCGCATCCTGACGGGATCGGCGCTGGCGGGCGCCGGAGCCCTCGCCCTGTTCGCCCTCCCGGCCGGCGCCACCACGTCGCCCGCTGACAGCACCCCCGCCGCGCCCCGCGAGGCGGGCGCCCGGGCGCTCTCCCAGAAGGTCTCCGTACCCACCTACTTCTACCCCGGTGCCACCTGGGAGCAGCTGACCGGATCCGGCCCCGGTGTGGGAGTGGCCGTCGCCAACCCGAACAGCGGTCCGGGCACCCGCAAGGACAACCGGTACACCGAGACCATCAAGAAGGCCGACGCCGCCGGGGCGAGCGTCATCGGCTACGTCTCCACCGGCTACTTCGGCACCTCCGGCATGAAGACCCGGTCGGGTTCCGCGAGCCCCGACGCGTGGATGAAGCAGGCCAAGGCCGACGTCGACACCTGGTACCGCCTGTACGGTGACACCGGCCTCGGCGGCATCTTCTTCGACGAGGGCACGAGCCGGTGCGGCTCGGGCAACGCCGACGTCAAGCGGTACATCGCGCTGCGGAAGTACGTCGAGCAGAAGCACGGCGAAAAGGCCGTCGTCGTGAACAACCCCGGGACCGGCACGGAGGAGTGCTACACCCGGGCCGCGGACATCCTGGTCACCTTCGAGGGCTCGGACAGCTCCTACCGCGCTCACAAGCCCCAGGCATGGGAGAAGAAGGTCTCCGGGGACAAGATCTGGCACCTCGTCTACGGCGTCCCCGACGAGAACCGGATGCGCGCCGCGATGGCGCTGTCCAAGAAGCGCAACGCCGGCCACATCTACGTCACTCCGGACAACCTGTCGGAGAACAACCCCTGGGACTCCCTGCCTCCCAAGGCCTACTGGAAGTCCCAGCTCTCCCTCGCCGGCGGCACGGGAAGCACGTCCGGCGAACGCGGCAGCGCGGACAGCGGGTCCGCCGGGTCACGCGCCAGGAGCTGACCCCGCACCCGAACGCCCCTCTCGCCCACGCCCCCTGTCACCCGCCGTCCGTCGCGGACGGCCGCTTCGAGGAGCCCCCATGAAAACCCGTCGCCGCAAGAAGCACATCGGGGCGATCACGGCAGTCGCCGCGTCGGCCGCCGCTGGCGCCGCCCTGCTGATCCCCTTCCAGAGCTCGGCCACCGAGGAACAGAAATCCCCGACGGCGGCCAAGGCGAAGTCGATCGTCTACGACTCCGGTGTCAAGCTGCGCTGCTACAGCGTCTCCGACGAGGTCGGCGGGCGTGAGTACGGCGGGGACTCGCGTGACTGCGGAGCCATCGACAACGCGAACCGCGTCAACCAGAGGTGCAACTCGTTCGGCTACACCTCCAAGCACGGTGTCGAGTGCCCGGCCTGGCGCTTCATCACCTACAACTGGGACGAGAGCAAGCTGCGCAAGTACCCCGGTTACGACCACCAGGTGCAGGGCCGCTCCGGCACCCCTCTCAAGCTGGTGCTGCAGAACAACTCCAAGAACCTGCGGGACCGCTCCGGCAAGCAGAACTGCGAGCTCAAGGAGATGGCGTTCTCCCACGAGTACATCGGCAGCTCGCTCAAGCGGCACGCCGACCGCAGCGTCTACCAGTTCTCGGACGGCCGGGTGAAGGCGTCCTACGACGCCCTCGTCGAGCAGACCGGCGGGTTCAGCTGCCAGGAGAAGCGGGCCATCCTCACCACGGACTTCATCTACAAGACCACGCGCGGTACCAACGTGATCTCCGTGGTCCACTTCGACCCGGGCGCCTTCATGCGGCCGAAGGACGGCGTGCTGTGGACCAACAAGTGCCGGACAGGTGAGGGCAAGCCGGACGGCTGCCGCGTCACCGTCTACGGCCAGCGCGTCCAGCCGGGCAAGAAGACCCGGATCGACATCGACTTCACCGAGGTGGCGAAGAAGTACGCGAAGTACCTGAACAACGATCCCATCCCGGCCAAGTCGCAGATCGAGGCGCTCCAGGTCGTGAACAGCGCGAAGGGCGCCGACCTCAAGACCGAGGTGTCCAACGTGGATCTCACCGTGAAGTAGGCGGCCCCCCGGGTCCCCCGGTACGACAGGCCGAGCACACGGACGGGCCGCCCATCGATCACGATGGGCGGCCCGTCCGTGTGATAGCGGCCGGGAGCCGTGGGGCCACAGGAGAGAGGCCGGGTGCACCACGCGGAGACATGGCCCGGACCGGCCAGCGGCCTTTACCGAAACCAAATGCGCAGCGAATATGAGCGAATGGCTGTGGCCTCGCTCCGTACTACTCCCGGGTAGCCATTTCCTGTTCCCGGGAATCCGTCCGTAATTTCCGTGGCGGCGGCCCATCGGGCCGGCCGGGCACCGGTCAGACCTTCAAGCTGTTCGCTATGTGCTTGAGCGAGTGGCGGGCGAGAGCCAGATTGCCGCGGGACCGGTCGAGCGCGAGGTAGAGGAAGAGGCTCCCGTGGCTGCTGCTCGTCGGGCGGATCAGGTGGTACTGCCCGCTGAGGGTGATCAGGATGTCCTCGACCGAGTCGTCCAGGCCGAGAGCCGTCAGGGTGCGCGCCTTGGCGCGGACGACCTCCGTGTTGCCGGCCGCGGCGACCTCCAGGTCCAGTTCCTGGCCGCCGCCGAGGGTCCCCAGTGACATCCCGCTCTCGTAATCGACCAGCGCCGCGCCGATGGCGCCGTCGATGGCCATGGCTTCTTTGAGTGCGGTTTCGATGTTCATGTTCTGCCTCTCGCCTGTTCCCGGCTTCTGATGAGATGTCAGAAAAAGCCCGTCAAATGATCTGTTCTGAAGCTTCTTGATTAAACTACTGTGATTTCTGTTTCGTTGTGAAGCGTCGGTGAAAGGAAGAACCGGTGTCGTCAGTCGAGGATCTGTTGCGCACTCTTCTCGACATGCCTGGGGTCACCGGCATCGCGCTCGTCGACGCGGTCACCGGGCTGACTTACGGCGAGGTGGGCGAGGAGACGCCGGATGCCGAGGAATGCAGCCGGCTCGCCGTCTCCGTCGCCGATCGGCTGCATGCCGCCGGCGCCCGGGGAGGGCTGGAGAGCATCGTCATCACCGGCGCCCGCCACCAGCTCGTGCTGCGCGCCTGCCCCCGGCGGGGGGACCCCTTGCTGCTGACGGCCGCGCTGGAGCGTGAGCAGGCCAATCTGGCCCTTGTCCTGCACCGGCTCGGCCGCCATGCGGAGAAGGCGGCGGGATGAGTACCCGCCCCGCCGCCGCTCGCAACCTTCCCGCCCTGCTCGTCGCGCTGTACGAACAGGAGCACACGGGCACCGTCGTCGTCTCCGGTGCGCCTGGCGGGCGTATCCATCTGCGCGAAGGCCGGATCGCCGGGGTGGAGACCCCCGGGGCCCCCGGTGTGGAGACGATACTGCTCAACTCCGGCCGTATCGAAGACGAGGCGTGGACGGCCGCCTGCGCGTCGGGGGGCGCGGTGGAGGGCGCCCTCGCCGCCGAGCTGGAGACCCGCGGCCTGCTCCCGCGGCAGGAGTTCGAGATCGTCTGCACGGCAGCCGTGTTCGACGGCGCGTTCGCCCTGGCGTTCAGCACGCCCGACGGCTGGGAGGTCGCCGAGGCGGTCCCGGCGCCCTCGACCGGTCCGTCCGTCACCCCGCGGCGGCTGGCGGCCCAGACCACCCGGCGACTGTCGGTGCTCGCGGACCTGTGGGGAGCGCCCCCCGTGGAGCTCGCCCGCACCCGGATCCGGCCGGCGGCGGATGTACCCGTACGGATTCCGGACCGCTACGCCACGCTGCTGCGGACCGCGAACGGCCGCCGTACCCCCCGGGACATCGCCTTCGCCCTGGGGCGGGGCGTCTACGCGGTCATGCTCGACCTGGCCAGGATGAACGAGTCCGGCCTCCTGCACCGCGACCGCCCCGCCCCGGACCGCGGACGGCCGAGTGCCGCACCCCGCCGCCACGAGAGGCGCTCACCGGACGGCGTACCGGCCGCCGGCACCGCCCCGCTTCCCCGGCGTACCCCGGGGACGCATCACCCTCACCGAACGGCCACCCCATGAAGTCGAGAAGACGCCGCACGGCGAAACGCCGCAGATTCCCTCCGCCCGGGTCGCCCGATGCCGCGCGTCCGCCCGACCCCGTTCCGCACGTCCCACCGCCGCTGCCGCTGCCCCGCCGCGGCGCCGGCGCCGTCGCCCGGCCCGAGACCCCGTCGGACCCGTCGGACCTGTCGGACCACCAGCCCGACCTGGGCACGCTGCACCGCGTCCTCGCGGGCCTCAGGGGCCTGTCCTGAACGAGCGCGGAGCAGCCACGGGACTTCAGCCGCACCCATGCCACCCACCCGTACTGAGGAGCAGCGATGCCCAGCGGTCACACGCCCGCCCCCCTCGTCGAAGCCCTGGCCGCCCTGCGGGAACAGGTGACGGGGGTGAGCGAGAGTGCCCTGTCCACCGTGGACGGCCTCCTTCTCGCCGCCGACGCCGACGCCTTCCACCCCGAGTCCGTCGCCGCGCTCTCCGCCACCACGCTCAGCATCGGCCGGCGCATGGCCATCGAGGCCGGCGGCGGCGCGCTGCGTGACGTGGTCATCCGCAGCGCCGGGCGCCACATCGTCGTCCGGTCCGTCGGTGAACGCGCTCTGCTCACCGTCGTCGGCGACGAGGGGCTCGACCTGGCCGGACTCCGGCGGGAAATCCCTCACACCGTCGAGCGGCTGGCCGCGATCCTCGCGGACGACGCCCCTGCCTGACCCGCCATCGGTATCCCCGTCCCCGCCTACCCGGTCGCCGGGGGCGGCACCGTCCCCCTCCCCGGGGCGGGCCGCGTCGGCACGACGCCGGTGGGGAGGCCGAGACCGCAGGTGCCGGAGGCCGACGCGTCGTCCTGACCCGTCATCCGCACCTCGGCCCCGCTGACGGTGGCGTAGGCGATCGTGCAGATCAGCTGGTGCCGCGCGGTGGCGTCCAGCTCGCCCAGTGGCAGGGGCAGACGGGCCCTGACGCCGCCCTGTGCCGAGAACGTGACCCGTACCACCCCGCCGGGGGCGGCCGGGGGCAGCGCGGTGCCGAGCCCGAGGGCCTCGCCCTCCTCCCCCGGGCCGGCCAGCAGAGCGCGGACCGCGTCCTCGGCCGACGCGCGAGGACCGCCGCCCTCCCCGTACGGGGTGATGCTCCGGGGCACCGGGTTCAGCCGGCCGTCCGGAAGGCGGAAGAAGAGCAGTGCCTGGCTGTTCCGGTGCCGGAGGACCTGGATGGTGGCGGGGCCGCCGGCGGCGATGACATCGGTCTGCTGGATCCCGCAGCCGCCGAGCAGCAGGGCGGCGGCCAGTGCGGCCGCGGCACGGTGACGTCCCCTGCGCAAGCGGCTCATCCGCCCGCCTCCTGCGCCCACAGGGGCATCTCGACGGTGAAGAGAGCCCCGCCGCCGGGCAGGTTCTCCGCACGGACCGTCCCGCCGTGCAACCGTACGTTCTCCCGCGTGATGGCCAGGCCGAGACCGCTGCCCGCGGAACGGGTCCTGGCCGCGTCGGCCTTGTAGAAGCGGTCGAAGATGTGCGGAAGCACCTCGGGGCCGATGCCCGGGCCGCTGTCCTGGACCTCGACGACCAGCAGGGGCCCGGCGCCGGGGCGTGTCCGGGTGGACAGCGTCACGGTGACGGGTGCTCCGCCGTGGCGCAGCGCGTTGCCGACGAGATTGGCGACCACGACGTCGAAGCGGCGCGGGTCGAGCCGGGCGCGGATGCCGCCGGGCAGTCGGGTGAGGATCGAGCCGTCGGTCCGGTGCCGGCTGCGCAGACTCTGGCGGATGGCCTCGGCCGGGTCGATCTCATCGGTGTTCAGCTGCGCCGCCCGGGCGTCGAAGCGGGAGATCTCCATCAGGTCCTCGACGAGGACGGCCAGCTTTCCGGTTTCGGAGCTGATGAGCCGCACCGCCCGGGCGGTGTCGCGGTCCAGGTGTGCCGCGTCCTCGTCGAGGACGTCGGTGACGGCGAGCATGCCCGCGAGCGGGGTACGCAGTTCGTGCGAGACGTCGGAGGCGAAACGGCGTGCGCGTGCCTCGGCCTGCCGCAGTTCGTGCACGGAGCGCTCCAGCTCACCGGCGGACTCGTTGAACGTACGGGCCAGTTCGGCGAGTTCGCCGCTGCCCCGGGCCTCGATCCGGGTGTCGAGCCGGCCGCTGCCGATGTTCTGGGCGGCCTCGCGCAGGTTGCGCACCGGGCGCAGCACGCTGCGCGCGGCGAGCAGGGCCGGCAGCAGGGCGATGGCGAGACCGGGCAGGGCTCCGTCGCGTGCCGCGGTCACGAGCGCGTCGATGTTGGTCTTCTCGTCGGTCATCCGCATGACGGCGTAGAGGAGGAGCCCACTGGGCAGTTCCTCACCGGTATCGGCCTCGAAGACGGTGGGCACGGCGATGGTCAGGTAGGGGACACCGTCCCGGACGACCCGCTCGAAGCCGCCCTCGTCACGGGTGCGCGCGCTCTCGCGCAGGTGCGGGGTGATCACCTCGGAGACCGGGCTGGTGCCGGAGGAGACCTGGAGCGATCCGTACTCGGCGAAGACCACCCAGGGACGGGGCTTGCCCTTGCCCGCCATGCGGCGCAGCGCGTCCTCCAGTTCGACGGGCCGCGGCGGCAGGGAGAAGGCGGTCTGCCGGACCTGGTCGCGGAACGAGGAGATCGCGGTGTCCTGGGCCGTCCGCAGCAGGGCGCTGCGGGCCTCACGGTAGGTCAGCGCGGCGGTGGTGGTGGCGCTGACGGACGCGACCAGCAGGAAGGCGAGCATCAGCCGCGTCCGCAGCCCGAACACGGCCGTCCACGCCCGGCGCATCGGTTGCCGGCCCGCCCGCTGTCCACCGGCCGGGCCCCCGTGGCGTGCGCTCACAGCGGCCCGAAGCGGTAGCCGAAGCCCCGCAGGGTCTGGATGTAGCGGGGAGAGCCGGCGTCGTCCTCGATCTTGCTGCGGAGGCGGCGGACGCAGGCGTCGACCAGCCGTACGTCGGCGTGGTAGCCGTGCTCCCAGACGTACTCGAGCAGTTGCTGCCTGCTGAAGACCTGCCCGGGGGCGCCGGAGAGGTACATCAGCAGTCTCAGCTCGGACGGTGCGAGCGTGAGGAGCTGTCCGGACTTGGTCACGGTCAGTCCTGCCCGGTCGATCGTGAGCTCCCCGTGGGACTCCGGGGCGGCCCGGGGCGGCCCGGAGTCCTCGACGCGGCGCAGCACGGCCCGGATCCGGGCGTCGATCACCTCGGTGCGGGCGGGCTTGACGATGTAGTCGTCGGCGCCCGCCTCCAGGCCCACGACCACGTCGAAGTCGTCGCCGCGTGCGGTGAGGACGATGATGGGCAACTGGCTCTTCCCGCGGATCAGACGGCAGACCTGGACACCGTTGATCCCCGGCAGCATCAGGTCCAGCAGCAGCAGGTCGGGGCAGAAGTCGCCGAGCGCGGCGAGTCCGTCCTCACCGGTGGCGGCGGAGCGGACCTCGTATCCGCGCCGGCGCAGACCGAGCTCGACCCCTTCGCGTACGGAGGGATCGTCCTCGATGAGGAGCACACGGGGCATCGGGTCTCCCTGGGGATGGTTCAGCGCCGGATCACTCGTCGGCGTACCCCGATCGACAGCGTAACGAGTTCCGCGGGGGAGACGAGGAACGCTCGGCAGGCGTGAGCAGTGACGGACTCCAGGCGTACGGCCCGGCCCCGTCCCCCCGGACCGCCTTGTGCGGGAGATCCGGGGCGTGTTAGCAAGGGTGCCGCCCGGGAACGCCGTGTTCGCGAAGAACATCGACGATGTTCGCTTTGTCGCCACCGGTCGGCCCCGGGCCCGTCGCCGCCCGCGTGGGCAGGGCCGCCGCACCGCGCCGGGCCCGGCTCCGTGGCTGGTTCGGGGCGGCGGCGGCCGGCGCGCGGTATGCCGGGGTGGCTGGGCGCCCGGCTGACGGCGGGGCTGGTGAAAAAAATTATCACTCAGTCTATCCAGATGACCCATGTGTGAAATAAATTTGAAGAAGTGGCCGGCTCGTCGCCGCTTCTCCCGGACGACCCATGGCGCCAGCACATCCCAGCAGCTCTGGAGTACCCATGAAGAAAAGGCCGGCTTCGTCGCCGCTCAGGGCACCGGTCGTCCGGCGGCCCCTGAGGCAGCGATTGACCGGGTGGGCGTTCGTTCTGCCCTTCGCGATCCCGTTCCTCCTGGCCGTCGTGGCGCCGACCCTCTACACGGCGGGCCTCAGCCTCTTCCAGGAGCGCCTCATCGGCGGGGTGACCTTCGTCGGTCTCGACAACTACAAGGAGCAGCTGAGCGATCCGCGATTCTGGGACGGAATCATGCGGGTCGCGATCTTCCTCCTCATCCAGGTCCCGCTCATGATGGGGCTCGCACTCGGGGCGGCGCTGGCTCTCGACAGCGCGCGGCTGTACGCCCCCGCGATCTTCAGGCTCGGCATCTTCCTCCCCTACGCCGTGCCGGGTGTCGTGGCGTCCCTGCTGTGGGGCTACATCTACGGGACGCAGTTCGGCCTGGTCGGCGATCTCCAGCAGTTCTTCGACATCGCCCTGCCCGACCCGCTGTCGAGCGCGCTCGTCCTGCCGGCGATCAGCAACATCGGCCTGTGGCTCTACGTCGGCTACAACATGCTCGTCCTCTACGCGGCGCTGAAGGCCATCCCCTCGGATCTGTTCGAGGCGGCGCGGCTGGACGGAGCCGGCACCTGGCACATCATCATCGGCATCAAGCTGCCGGCCATCCGCGGGACCCTGGTCATCACCACGATCTTCTCGGTGATCGGCGGGTTCCAGCTCTTCAACGAGCCCAACATCCTGCGAGCCATGGTGCCCAACGTGATCAGTACCGACTTCACGCCGAACATGTACGCCTACACCCTGTCCTTCGCCGGACAGCAGTACAACAGCGCGGCGACCGTCGCCATGATCATGGGCCTGGTCACCGCCGTGGTCGCCTTCGCGGTGCAGCGCCGCGGAATGAAGGGGGCGGCTTGATGCCCACCCAGGAGAAAACGGTCGACACCGGCCGCAGGGCCGCCCGCCGACAGCCCCCTTCGGCCGAGCGCCGCGCCGCCCGACGGCTCCAGTCGCGCAACCGGCCCCGGCGGCAGCGCTCGATCGCCCTGACCGTGCTGATGACGCTGCCCCTCCTCTACAGCCTGTTCCCCCTGGTCTGGCTCGTCATCAACTCCACCAAGTCGCTGGACCAGTTGTTCTCCAGCTTCGGGCTGTGGTTCGGGGACGACTTCGCCCTCTGGGACAACGTCGTCGGGGTCCTGACCTACGACGACGGGATCTACGGCCGCTGGTTCGCGAACACCCTGCTGTACGTGGCGGTCGGCGCGGCCGGTTCGACCCTGCTGGCGGCGCTCGCCGGGTACGGTCTGGCCAAGTTCGACTTCCCCGGCCGCCGTGCGGTCCTCGCCGTCGTCCTGGGCGCCGTCGCGGTGCCCGGAACCGCCCTCGCCGTACCCACCTTCCTCCTCTTCAGCAAGATGGGTCTGACGAACACCCCCTGGGGCGTCGTGATTCCCCTGCTCGTCACGCCCTTCGGCCTCTTCCTCCTGTACAGCTACACCAGCGAGGCCGTGCCGGACGAGGTGCTGGACGCCGCCCGGGTGGACGGCGCGGGTGAGTTCCGCATCTTCTTCACCATCGTGCTGCGGCTGCTGTCACCCGCTCTCGTCTCCGTCCTCCTGCTGGAGATGGTGGGCGCCTGGAACAACTACTTCCTGCCGCTCATCATGCTCAGCGATCCGTCCCTGTTCCCCCTGACCGTCGGCCTCAACCGGTGGAACGCCCAGGGCGCCAGCGCGGAGGGCGAACTCGTCGCCAACCTCGTCCTCACCGGTTCGCTCATGACGATCATTCCGCTGATCATCGTCTTCCTCTGTCTTCAGCGCTTCTGGCGGGCCGGCCTTGCGGCCGGCAGCACGAAGGGCTGACCCCCCACCCACCACGGCACCTCAGCATCATGAGGCGTCCGCACACCTCACGGAACAACAGACCGACCAAGAAAAAGGCAACGACATGAACCGATGGCCGCTTCACCGCAGAACGACCTCCCTCCTGGTCGGCACCGTGCTCACCGCGATGACCCTGTCCGCCTGCGGCGGGGAGGCCAAGGACGATTCCGGGGCCCCGTCCGTCGGTGAGAAGGAGATCCGGGCCGCACTCGACAAGCCGACGGAGCTGACCGTCTGGTCCTGGTCGGGGAGCCTCCCGGACGTCGCCAAGGCGTTCGAGAAGAAGTACCCGAAGATCAAGGTCAACGTCCAGAACGTCGGCACCGCCACCGAGCAGTACACGAAACTGCAGAACGCGATCAAGGCGGGCAAGGGTGCGCCCGACCTCGCCACCATCGAGTACAACGCCATTCCGCAGTACGCGCTGTCCGGCGCGCTCGTCGACCTGAAGAAGTTCGGCTTCGACTCCCTGAAGGAGGAGTTCACGTCGGCGACCTGGGAGGCCGTCAACGTCAAGGACGGCCTCTACGAGCTTCCGCTGAACGCCGGTCCGATGGCGATGTTCTACAACAAGAAGACGTTCGACAAGTTCGACATCAAGGTGCCGACCACCTGGGACGAGTACCTGGAGGCGGGCAAGAAGCTCCGGAAGGCCGATCCCGAGTACTTCATCAATGCCGACCGAGGCAACGCGGGGATGACCGAGAGTCTCATCTGGTCCGCCGGCGGCCGCCCCTTCCAGGTGGACGGCGACAAGATCGACATCAACCTCCAGGACGTCGGCACCAAGAGGTACGCCGAGACCTACCAGAAGCTGATAGACGCGAAGGTCCTGTCGCCCGTCGCCGACTGGAGCACCGAATGGTTCCAGGGCCTGGCCTCCGGCAAGATCGCCACCCTGACCTCCGGGGCCTGGATGTCCGGCATCCTCAAGAACAGCGTCGCCAAGGCGTCCGGTGACTGGCGGGTAGCTCCGCTGCCCTCCTACGGCGGCACGGAGGCCAACACGTCCATCACCGGCGGCGGCAGCCTGGCGCTGATGGAGCAGAGCGACAAGAAGCTCGCCGCGGCCGCGTTCCTGCGCTACGTCAGCGTGGAGGAGGGCGCGGACATCACCCAGGCGTCCGGGTCCTTCCCCGCCCGTGCCAAGGTGCTCGAGTCGCTGGAGTTCCTCGCTACCAAGGACAAGTATTTCGGGGGCCAGGAGGTCAACCGCATCTTTGCGAACTCCCTGAACGAGGTGGGCGGAGGCTGGCAGTACCTGCCCTACGACGTCTACGCCGTCACCATCTTCAACGACCAGGTCGGCAAGGCGTACACAGGCGAGAAGACGCTCGAAGCAGCTCTGAAGGACTGGGAGAAGCAGCTGGTCAAGTACGGGAAGGATCAGGGATTCACCGTCAACTGACCCGGCCGGAAGGGGGGCCGCCCGTCCTTACGCGGCGGCCCTGCCCACCCACGGCGACCACCCGTCGCCGGGCGGGAACACGACCTCTGGAGAGTAGAATGCCCTACGGTGCGACACCGGCCGAGGTGAGCCCTCCGGCGGTTCGGCTCCCGCAGCCGGTCCGGCCGGTGAGCGTCCGGGCCGCAGTGAACGACACACAGTGGGGGAGCAGCGAGTGAGCCGCGACGGTGAGCCGATCCGGCCTTCCCCCCGATCCCGTCGCACCGCTGCCGCACCGGTGCCCGCGGTGAACGGGAACGGCGCGCGCGGTCCTGCCCAGGAAGCCGGGGACCGGCGGCTCGGCTCCGTCGGCGAGGCCAGCCCGCTGGAACTGCTGAGGTCGGCGCTCCCCGGCCTCACCGGTGCCAAGCTGCGGGTGGCGGAGGTCATCCTCCGTACGCCCGACGAGGTGGGCCGCAGCTCCATCACCTGGCTGGCCGGGGAGGCCCGTACCTCAGCAGCGACCATCACCCGGCTGTCCACCGCCCTGGGCTTCGACGGCTTCCCCGAACTGCGCGCGGCGCTCGCCCGGGAACACGGCCGGGACGTCCAGGCCGGCTGGGAGAAGGACATCGGTTCGGCCATCTCGCCGGACGACCCGGCCGACAAGGTCCTGAGCACCCTGGCGGCCAACCAGTTCAGCGCCGCCCGCAACGCCATGGCCTCGGTCGACCTGGAGGCCTTGGCCGAGGTGGCGGACCGCATCGTGTCCGCCCGGCGCGTGCAGCTGTTCGGTGAGTGGGGGGACGCGCCACCCGCCCAGGAGCTGTACCTGCGGCTGTTCCGTATCGGCATCCCCGTCTGGTTCGACGACGGGGCCTACTTCGCACAGGTCGGAGCGAGCCTGCTCGCCCCGGGCGACGTGGCTCTCGTCGTCTCCCGGTCGGGTGACAGTGCCATCGCCATGAAGTTCCTGGAGATCGCCCGGGCGCACGGTGCGCTCACCGCGGTCATCACCGGCGACCCGCAGTCCGCGCTCGCCACCGAGGTCGACGTACCGCTGAACACCGGCACCGGCGTGGGCGGCTCCTGGACGGACTACTTCGCCGGGCGGTCCAGCGACACCCTCGTCGGAGCGCTGCTGTGGGCACTGGTCGTCCAGCGGGTGCCCGACCGCGTCTACGACCGGATGAACCAGGGCGATACCCCGGGACGTGGCTCCCGGAGCGGCGCCATCTTCGACAACCCCATGAACTGACCACCCCCGCACCCGGTCGCCCGCACGCACCGGCCACCGCGTCGGCGCGTTGTGTCACAGGCCCTCGCACCGGCACCCGCCCCGGACGGCGGCGACGAGCCCGTACCCCGCAGAACCTGCTTCCGCGGCGGGTCCCGGCAGCGCAGTACTCCCTGGACCTCGCCGTCCCGCCCGCGGTCGGCGGGCCGGGCCGGTGCGCCGCCACCTCTCCGCCCCGCGCACGACAGAGATCGAGACACACCCATGCCCGAACTGAGCATCACCGACGACGGCTTCCGTCTTGACGGCGAGCCCTTCCGGATCATCTCCGGCAGCCTGCACTACTTCCGCGTCCATCCCGAGCAGTGGGCCGACCGGCTGCGCAAGGCCCGTCTGATGGGTCTCAACACCGTCGACATCTACGTGCCCTGGAACCTCCACCAGCCCGACCGCGACGGACCGCTCGTCCTGGACGGGGGCCTGGACCTGCCCCGGTTCCTCGATCTCGCCGCGGCCGAGGGGTTGCACGTACTGCTGCGCCCCGGCCCCTACATCTGCGCCGAGTGGGAGGCCGGGGGGCTGCCGGCCTGGCTGCTGGCCGATCCGGACGTGGCGCTGCGGACGTCGGACCCGCGCTACCAGGAGCCCGTCGAGCGGTATTTCGAGCTGCTCCTGGCGCGGGTGCGCCCCCACCTCGCGACCGCGGGCGGGCCCGTCATCGCCGTCCAGGTGGAGAACGAGTACGGAGCCTCGGGCAAGGGGGACCGCGCTCACCTCGACCACCTCGTCACCCTGCTCAGGAAGGGCGGTGTCGACGTCCCGCTGTTCACCTCCGACCAGGCGGACGACCTGGCCGCCGGCGGCCTCCCCGATGTCCTGCGGACCGTCAACTTCAGCTGGGGTGCGGCGACCCGCCTGCGGACCCTGCGCGAACATCAGCCCCGGGGCCCGCTGATGTGCGGCGAGTTCTGGTCGGGCTGGTTCGACCGATGGGGCGGCGGACACAACCGGCGGCGCGACACGGAGGTGCGCGACACCCTGGAGGAGATCCTCGCTGCGGGAGCCTCGGTCAACATCTACATGTTCCACGGCGGCACGAACTTCGGTTTCACCAACGGAGCCAACGACAAGGGCCACTACCGGCCCACGGTGACCTCCTACGACTACGACGCCCCGCTCGACGAGGCCGGCGACCCCACCGCGAAGTACCACCTGTTCCGCGAGACGATCGCCGCGCATGCCGCCGTGCCGTCCGAGCCGGCACCGGCTCGCGCGCCCAAGCTCCGCCTGCGGGACATCCGCCTGCCGCACCGCGCCTCCCTGCTCGCGCAGGCCGGCCGGCTCGGTACCTCCCGGTCCTCGGAGCGTCCTGTCACCATGGAGGCGCTGGGGCAGGCGTTCGGCTACGTCCTGTACGAGACGGCCCTGCCCGCTGCCGGTGACGGAGTGCTGCACATCGCGCAGGTGCACGACCGCGCCCAGATCTTCGTGGACGGGCAGCCCGTGGGCACTCTGGAGCGGGAGAACCGTGAGCAGGCCCTCAGCCTGCGATCGCCGGCCGCCGGCGCGCGGCTGACCGTCCTGGTCGAGAACCAGGGGCGGGTGAACTACGGCGCGGGCCTGCACGACTGGAAGGGCATCGCGGGGCCGGTCTCCTTCGACGGGACGGCATTGTCCGGCTGGACCTGTACGCCGCTGCCCCTGGAGAAGCCGGACGCGCTGTCGTTCTCGTCGGAGGGGGTGGAGGCCGGACCGGCGTTCTTCCGGGGGAGTGTCCAGGTGGACACTCCTCTGGACACATTCCTCCACCTTCCGGGCTGGACCAAGGGCAACGTCTGGGTCAACGGCTTCGCGCTGGGCCGCTACTGGTCCCGGGGACCGCAGCAGTCGCTGTACGTGCCCGGTCCGGTACTGCGGCAGGGGGACAACGAGATCGTGGTGCTCGAACTGCACGGGTGTGCCGACGGGGTCGTGCACTTCGAGGACGCCCCGGATCTCGGCCCGGCCGAATAGCGGCCCGCTCTCCCGGGCGGGTCCGCCCGGGAGAGCTGCAAATCTTTTTCTTAAAAATCAGTTCTTATCACGAAAAATGATAAAGTCTTTCGGGATGGGCAGGCCCAGGGACATGAGCACGAGAAGGTGAACTGGCATGCAACGGCTAGCGGTCGAGACCGATGTCATCGTCGTCGGGGGAGGTCTCGCGGGTGTCGCGGCCGCGATAGGCGCCGCCCGTACGGGCGCCCGCGTCGCCCTGATCAACAACCGGCCCGTGCTCGGGGGCAACGCGAGCAGTGAGATCCGCGTGTGGGTCTGCGGCGCGACCGCGCACGGCGCGCAGAAGTACGCCCGGGAGACCGGGGTCATGGGGGAGTTGTTCCGGGAGAACCAGTACCGCAACCCGGAGGGCAACCCGTTCCTCTGGGACCAGGTCGTGCTCGACGCGGTACGCGCCGAGCCTGGCATCCGGCTCTACCTGAACACCGACGTGCGGGAGGTGGAGGCGGACGGCGCCGACGACCACCGGACCATCCGGTCCGTCACGGGGTGGCAGATGGGGTCGGAGCGGATCATCCGCTTCACCGGCCCGGTGTTCATCGACGCCACCGGCGACGGACTGGTCGGGGATCTGGCCGGAGCCTGGTACCGCTCCGGGCGGGAGGCCGCCCACGAGTTCGGTGAGGCCTGGGCGCCCGAGCAGGCGGACTCCGACATGCTGGGCAGCACGATGTTCTTCTACACGAAGGACACGGGGGCACCCGTGCGCTTCGTACCGCCCTCGATCGCGAAGGACGTCTCGGCGACCTCGATCGTGCGGAACCGGCCCATCAGCACCACGGCCAACGGCTGCGACTACTGGTGGATCGAATACGGCGGGGAACGCGACGCCGTCGCCGACTCCGAGGAGATCCGCGACGAACTGTGGGCCGTGATCTACGGCATCTGGGACCACATCAAGAACTCGGGGAAGTTCGACGCGGACACCCTCACCCTGGAGTGGGTGGGCTCGGTACCGGGCAAGAGGGAGTACCGCCGCTTCGTGGGGGACTACGTCCTCACGCAGCAGGACATCATCGAGCAGACCCGGTTCCCCGACGCGGTGGGCTTCGGCGGCTGGTCCATCGACCTGCACCCGGCCGGCGGCATGTACGCCGAGGGGGACGGGTCCAAGCACCTCTTCTCGGCCGGTCTCTACCACATCCCGTTCCGCAGCCTGTACTCCCGCAACGTGGACAACCTCCTGCTGGCCGGCCGTGACATCTCCGCCAGCCATGTGGCGTTCGGCACCACCCGGGTCATGGCGACGTGCGCCGTCACCGGAGAGGCCTCGGGTGTCGCGGCCGCGCTCTGCGCCCGCGACAACCTGACCCCCCGTCAGTTGGCGGAGGGCCATCTCGGCCGGCTCCAGCAACTGCTCCTGCGGCAGGACGCGTCGCTGCTCGGCGTCGAGTGGCACGACCCGGCGGACCTCGCCGCGTCCGCCCGGGTCAGCGCCTCCAGCGAGCTGCGAGAGCTGCGTGTCGAGCCCCGTCCCGGTGAGCCGACGAGCCGGCAGCCCCTGGACGGCCACGACGTCGGTCTCCTCCTCCCGGTGGAACCCGCGATCGAGTCGGTGGACCTCCTCCTCGACGTGGACCGCGCGACCTCGGTGGAGCTGGAGCTGTGGTCGACCGGCGGCGGTGAGAACCACATACCGGTGAAGATGCTCGACAGCACGTCGGTCGAGCTCGCCGCCGGTGAGCAGTGGGTGCGGGCTCCCTTCGCCCACGAGGCACCCGGCGGGCAGAACGTGGTCCTGCTGCTGCGGCGCACCCCTGGCGTGGCACTCGTCGTCGTCGACCGGCCGGGCCCCTACGGGGTTCTGGGACTGGTGAGCCGTACCCCCCGCACACGCAGCGAACGGCCGCAGTCCAACGCGTGGTCCGCCGAGGAGCTGCGCCGCCGCTGCCCGGCGGTGGTGGTGCGCGGGGAGAGCGGCGCCTACAGCGCCGCCCAGGTGACCGGCGCGCTCCAGCGCCCCTACGACGGTCCGCGGATGTGGTCGTCCCAGCCCGTCGCCGCCGATCCCGAGCCCTGGATCAGGCTCGACTGGGAGCAGCCCCGGACCGTCGGATGCGTCGACGTCATCTTCAACGACGACGTCGACCTGGACCTGATCAACCTCCACCACCACCGCACACCCTTCCCGGTCGTGCCGGAACTCGTCCGGGACTACGCCGTCGAGGCGCTGGTGGACGGTGACTGGCAGACGGTCGTCCCGGTGCGGGACAACCGGGAACGGCGCAGGTCGCACCGGCTGGAGGAGCCCGTCGCCACCACGGCCCTGCGGTTGAGGGTGGGCGGAACCCACGGTTCTGCGTGGGCGACGGTGGTGGCCCTGCGCGTGTTCGAGGACGGACGGACCTGACCCCGGCCGACCTCACCCGGCCCCGGCCACCGTCCGCCGGGGCCGCCCGACCACCTACGGAGGCTCCGATGCCGAAGAACACCCGCCCCGTCCTGCCGACGCTCGCCTTCGGAGGCGACTACAACCCCGAGCAATGGCCCGAGGCCGTGTGGCGTGAGGACGTGCGGCTGATGCGGGAGGCCGGGGTCAACCTGGTCAGCGTGGGGATCTTCTCGTGGGCACTGCTGGAGACGGAGGAGGGCGTCCACGATTTCGGGTGGCTCGACCGGGTCCTCGACCTGCTGCACGAGCACGGCATCCGCGTCGATCTGGCGACCCCCACGGTGACCCCGCCGGCCTGGTTCTACCGTGCCCACCCCGACGCCCTGCCCGTCACACGCGAGGGCGTCCGGTACGCCTTCGGCTCACGGGGCGCCATCTGCCACAGCAACGCCGCCTACCGCGAGGCCGCCGCCAGGATCACCACGGCGGTGGCCCTGCACTACGCGGACCATCCCGCACTCGCGATGTGGCACGTCCACAACGAGTACGGCGCCCCGCTGAGCGCCTGCTACTGCGACGGCTGCGCGGCGCACTTCCGCCGCTGGCTGGCCACCCGCCACGGCACGCTGGACGCACTCAACGACGCGTGGGGCACCGCGTTCTGGGGGCAGCGGTACACCTCCTACGAGCAGATCGACCCACCGCGGCTCACCCCGGGCGTGTGCAACCCGGCCCAGCAACTGGACTACAAGCGGTTCGCGGACGCCACCATGCGCGAGAACTTCCGCGCCGAGCGCGACATCCTGCACCGCATCACCCCCGGTGTGCCGGTCACCACCAACTTCATGACCGCGCTGAGCCAGTGCGCATCCGTCGACTACTGGGCCTGGGGCCGTGAGGTCGATCTGGTCAGCAACGACCACTACCTGATCACCGACGGCCGCCGCACCCATGTGAACCTCGCGATGACCGCCGACCTCACCCGCTCGGTGGCGGGCGGCGCCCCCTGGCTGCTCCTGGAACACTCCACCTCGGGGGTCAACTGGCAGCCCCGCAACCTCGCCAAGGCACCGGGACAGATGGCCCGCGACTCCCTCGCCAACGTGGCACGGGGGTCGGAGGGCGCCATGTTCTTCCAGTGGCGCCAGTCGCGGCGCGGCGCCGAGAAGTTCCACTCCGCGATGCTGCCGCACGGCGGCACCGGAACCCGGGTGTGGCAAGAAGTGGTGCGACTGGGGGCCGATGTGGGCGCACTGGCCTGTCTGAAGGGCACCCGGACCGTGGCGGACGTCGCCATGGTGTGGGACTGGCATTCCTGGTGGGCGCAGGGCGCGGAGGGGCAGCCCAGCGTCGATCACGATCCCCGCGAGCGCGCGGACAGCTTCTACGAGGTGCTCTACGACCGGCATCTGACGGTCGACTTCGCCCACCCGGAAGCCGACCTGTCGGCGTATCCGCTGGTGGTGGTGCCGGCGCTGTATCTGGCCACCGAGAGCGCCGGGAGCAATCTGCGGCGGTACGTCGAGGGGGGCGGCACCCTGGTCGTCTCGTACTTCTCGGGCATCGTGGACGAGAACGACGCCGTGCACCCCGGCCCCTGCCCCGGGGCGCTGCGCGAGGTGCTCGGGCTCACCGTCGAGGAGTGGTCACCGCTGCTGCCCGGTGACACGGTGCGCGTCGAGGGCCCGAAGGGGGCTTCGGCCGACGCGGACGTGTGGTCGGAGTTCGTGGTGCCGCAGGGGGCGCAGAGCGTGTGGAGCTACACCGACGGGCCGGCGGCCGGGAGCCCGGCCGTCACCCGCCACCGCTCGGGAGCCGGCACCGCCTGGTACCTCTCCACGCGCCTGGGGCCCCGGGAACTGGACACGGTGCTGCGTGGGGCCTTCGCCGACGCGGGCCTGCCGCCGCGCGACGAACTGCCGCACGACGTGGAGGTGGTGCGCCGCTCCGGCGAGAGCGGGGAGTACCTGTTCGTCGTCAACCACTCCTCGGCGCCGGCCCAGGTCCCCCTGCCCGCCCCCGGTACCGAGCTGCTGGGCGGTGACCGGGCCGAGGGCCGGCTCACCGTTCTTCCCGGCGCCGTGGGGGTCGTCCGCCTGGACGGGCCCCCGGCTGCCTGATCCGGCCTGATCCGAACGACGGGCCCCCGGTGCGCGGAGCGGTGGGCGTACCGGCGAGTAGGGGGCGTCGTCCATTCCGGAACCGGGTCCCTTCGGTCCCTGGCCGGAGCGGGCGACCGGTGTCACCTGGGGCCTTTCCCAGGGACCGAGGGTGCTGTGCGAGTTGGCCGCACCGGTGCGCCGGGTGGTTCCCGGCCCCCGGCGCGGCGGGCGGGCGCCTTGCTCAGGCGTCCGCCGCGCAGCGGAAGCCGCAGTTGCCGCTGCTGGAGTCCGGGCTGTTGGAGGTGCGGGCCGCCACCCGGTAGCGGTTGCAGTAGGAGTCGTGACACAGATAGGAGCCGCCGCGCATCACCCGTGCTTCGCCCTCCTCGGGGCCGCGCGGGCCGGTGCCGGGGGCCGCCGGACGGGACACGGTGAAGCGGTCCGCCACCCACTCCCACACGTTGCCCACCACGTTGTGCAGACCGTAGGCGTTGGGCCGGTAGGCGTCGACGGGGGCGGTGCCCAGGTGTCCGTCGTCGGCCGTGTTGACGGTGGGGAAGTCTCCCTGCCAGATGTTGCAGCGCCAGCGGCCGCGCGGGGTCAGTTCGTCGCCCCACGGGTAGCGGGCCCGGTCGAGGCCGCCGCGTGCCGCGTACTCCCATTCGGCCTCGGTCGGCAGTCGCTTGCCCGCCCACCGCGCGTACGCCCGCGCGTCGTCCCAGCTGATGTGGACGACCGGGTGCCGGGCCCGGTCGCCGACGCCGGAGCCGGGCCCTTCGGGCGTGCGCCATGACGCGCCCTCGATGCCCCGCCACCACGGGGTGCCGGCCGGAGCCCTGCTCGCGCGCACCCGCTCGGGAGTGAGGAAGCCCGCGAAGACGTACGACCAGCCGAACTGCTCAGCAGTCGTGACGTATCCGGTGGCCTTCGCGAACGCGGCGAACTGGGCGTTGGTGACGGCACAGGCGTCGATGCGGAACGCCGGCACGGTGACCTCACGCACCGGCCCCTCCCCGTCACCGGGGTTGGCGTACGCGTCCTCGTTGCCCATGTGGAAGGTGCCGCCGGGCAGCACCACCATGCCCCTGCCGGCTGCCCGCTCCTGCCGTGGCACGACGTCCGGCGCCGCCGGACGCGGCCCGCGCCCACCGGCGGGGGCACAGCAGGCGGAAGGGGCGTCCGCCCTCGCGAGAAACTCGTGCGCGGCCAATGGACTCCTCCTACTTACCCATGGATTATCAGAGCCGAACAGATCAACTCACCAAATCCCATCTCATCGAAACACTCAGGGGGACATCATGCCCAGCCGCCGCCAATTCCTCGCAGGTTCCGCCGCGGCCCTAGCTCTGGCGGCCCTTCCCGGCACCCCGGCCTCTGCCGCGCCCCGCGCGGCGGGCCGCGCTCCCAACATCGTGCTGGTACTCGCCGACGACCTCGGCTACGGCGAGCTGGGAGTCTACGGCCAGGAGAAGATCAGGACACCGAGAATCGACGCCCTGGCCGCCGAGGGGCTGCGCTTCACCCAGGCGTACGCGGCGGGCCCGGTGTGCGCGCCCTCGCGCTGCGCGCTCCTGACGGGCCTGCACAGCGGACACGCGACGGTGTGGCGGAACCCGGCCGTCGGGGTGCCGCTCCTGGGCGGTGGCGACACCACGTTCGCCGAGGTGCTGCACTCACGCGGCTACCGCACGGGGTGCTTCGGCAAGTGGGGCTTCGGACCGGAGGCGACCAACAGCCACAGCCACCCCAACCACCGGGGCTTCGAGGAGTTCTACGGTTACATCGACCACGGCCACGCCCACCAGTACTACCCCTCCTATCTCTGGCACAACGGGGAGAAGAAGGAGATACCGGAGAACGCGAATGGCGCCAGGAAGACCTACGCGACCGATCTGATCGAGCAGCGCGCGCTGGACTTCATCGGCACCCACGCCGAAGAACCGTTCCTGCTGTTCCTCACCCCCACCCTCCCGCACGCCCCCTCCGAGATCCCGGACGCGAGCCAGTACGCCGGCGAGAGCTGGAGCGCCGCGGTCAAGGGGCACGCCGCGCAGGTCAGCCGCCTGGACACCCTCGTCGGCAAGGTCGTCGACAAGCTCAAGGCCCTCGGCATCGAGCAGGACACCCTGGTCCTCGTCACCAGCGACAACGGTCCGCACGAGGAGAACGGCCTCGACCCGAGGGTCCTCAAGGCGAGCGGACCGTTGCGCGGCTACAAGCGCAACCTGTACGAGGGCGGGGTGCGGGTCCCGCTCATCGCGTGGCAGCCCGGAACGGTGCGGCCCGGCACCAGCACGCGGCCGACGCCGCTGACCGACCTGCTGCCCACCTTCGCGGAACTGGGCGCCGCACCCGCGCCCGACGACATCGACGGTATCTCGGTGGCACCCCTGCTGGGCGGCGGGACGGCCCCGGCCCACTCACACCTGTACTGGACACGCCTCGACGACTACGCGAACGCGCTGGCCAACGCCGCGGACGGCGGCCGCGGTCTGAAGCTGGCGGAGGCCGTCCGCAGGGACGACCTCAAAGCGGTCCGCTTCGCCCCGTCGGACCAGCGGTCGGCGGCGGACAGCCAGTGGCGGGTGGAGTTGTACGACCTCGCGGCGGATCCGGGCGAGAAGACCGACATCGCCGCCGCGAACCCGGACAAGGTCGCCGCACTGACGGCACTCATGCGTTCCTCGTGGACGGACACCTACACGCGTGACCCCTACGGCGTGAGACTGGAGGTCCCCGGAGCCGTGGTCCGCGGCGAGAAGATCACCGTCAAGGCCGTCCTCACCAACGTCGCGGCCTCGGCCTGGAGCGTTCCCCAGGTGAAGCTGATCATGCCGGACGGCTGGCAGGCGCGTGCGACCACGCCGGAGACGGCGGCCCAGCTCGCCGCGGGAGGCTCCTTCACCGTGACCTGGGAGGTGACACCCGCCGCCGCCGCGGCCGCGGGCACCCCGTTCACGCTGCGTGCCGACGCCTCGGCCACGTACCAGGGAACCGCCGTACGGTACAGCGGCCGCGGCATCGTCGAGATCTTCGCGTCGCTGCCTCGGACACCCACGGCGGACGCCTACCTCAGCGACCTCGACTGGCTGTCGGCGGCCAACGCCTGGGGCCCGGTCGAGCGGGACGCCTCCAACGGCAAGCAGGCCGCGGGCGACGGCACCCCGATCAGCATCAAGGGCGAACCGCACACCAAGGGGCTGGGCGTGCACGCGCCGTCGGACATCGCCTACCACCTGGGGGGCCGGGTGAAGCGGGTGACCGCGAAGGTCGGTATCGACGACTTCTCGCGCAAGCAGTCGCCCACGGCCGGCGGGACCCGGGCCCGCGTCCTCGGCGACGGCCTGGTGCTCTACGACAGCGGTGCTCTCACGGCCGAGAACGCGTCGAAGCCCGTCGACGTGGACGTGACCGGCGTGCGGCTGCTGCGGCTCGTCGTGGTGGACAACAACGCCAACGGCACGCTGGATCACACGTCATGGGGTTCGGCCATGGTCCGCGTCTGAGAGACGGCACGGCGGGGGCGGCGCACCGGCAGGGGGCGCCGCTCCTGCCGTGCTCCGCTCCTGCCGTGCTCCGCTCCTGCCGTGCTCCGCTCCTGCCGTGCTCCGCTCCTGCCGTGCTCCGCTCCTGCCGTGCTCCGCCCCCGCCGTGCTCCGCCGCCCCGGACCGGCGCTCGCCCGTGACGCTCCGCGCCCCCGGCGAACCGCGCGTGCCACGTGAACGTTGTGACCGCCTCGACGCGTGACGGGGCCACCCGCCGCGGCGCCGGTCCAGCGGCCGGTTGCGCCGCCGCACCAAGATCGGCTTGCATGGAAAGCCCCTGCCCGCGACGGCGGGGACACGCGATGGCCACGCGCCGCCACCGGAGCACCCGACGACGCGACTCCGGCCCCCCCACACCTCCGTGTCCCGACAGGAGCCCCATGCCACAGCCCTCCCATGCCGAAGGACACGCGCGTGACGCGGCGCGTCCGGTGCTGCCCAGGCCGCACACCGTTCCCGCGCGACGCGCCTGTCATCAACTGGGGGGTGATCGCGCCGGGCGGGATCGCGGCCTCCTTCGTCGAGGCGCTGCGCGCGCACACCGCGCAGCGTGTGGTGGCGGTCGGCTCGCGAGACCTGCGGCGTGCCCGTGCGTTCGCGGACCGGTTCGGCATCCCGGCGTCCTACGGGAGCTACGCCGAACTGCTCGAAGACCCCGAGGTGGACATCGTGTATGTGGCGTCGCCGCATTCGGGTCATTTCGAGCAGGCTCTGCAGGCGATCGAGGCGGGTCGGCATGTGCTGGTGGAGAAGGCGTTCACGCGTAACGCGGGTGAGGCGGAGCGGTTGATCGCGGCGGCCCGGGAGCGGGGTGTGTTCCTCATGGAGGCGATGTGGACGCGCTTCCTGCCGCATATCGACGTGGTCCGTCAGGTGCTGGAGGCGGGGCTGCTCGGCGAGGTGCACACCGTCATCGCCGACCACGGCCTGCCGGCGAAACCCGACCCGCCGCACCGCCTCTTCGCTCCCGAGCTGGCGGGCGGAGCACTCCTGGACCTCGGCATCTACCCGGTCTCCTTCGCCTCCATGGTGCTGGGGCCCTTCACCTCGGTCGCCGCCACGGGAACCAAGGCCTTCACCTCGGTCGCCGCCACGGGAACCAAGGCCTTCACCGGCGTCGACGGCCAGGCGTCGGTCGTCATCACCAACGCGGCCGGGGCGCACGCGGTCCTCAACACCACACTTTTCGCCCGTACCCCGACCACGGCGTCGATCGCGGGAACCCGTGCCCGCCTGGAGATCGAGGGCGACTTCTACGCGCCCGCGACGATCCGCCTGGTCAGCCGTGAGGCAGAGGTGCTCGATTCCCACGTCCCCGCGCAACGTGGGGGCGGGCTGTGTTACGAGGCGGCCGAGGCGGCCCGGTGCATCGCCGCCGGACGCCTGGAGTCCGACCTGATGCCGCTGGAGGAGACACTGCGCATCATGCGCGCCCTCGACGAGATACGCGGTGACCTGGGTATCACCTACCCCGGCGAGCACCAGGCACCCCCGACGCCCTGCGGTGCCGAACCGCGCCCCCTGTCATCGGCAGCCCGATCCTTGCGAGGAGCACGAACCCTTCATGTCCTCCAGTCGTCTTCGGGGCCGCAAGGTCCTCTTCATCGGTGGCACCGGACGCATCAGCTCCGCCTGCTCGCGGCGGGCCGTGGAACTCGGCGCCGACCTCCATCTGCTGAACCGGAACCTTTCCTCGGTCAGGCCGGCTCCGGAAGGCGCCACCGTCATCACGGCGGACGTCCGTGACACCGACGGGGTGCGGGCCGCGCTGATCGGGGACAAGGCGCATGCGATGGTGTTCGGCAACAGCAAGGTCCGCCGGGTGGTGCCGGAGTCCACCGTGTCCATACCCTTCGCGCGGGGCGCGCGGGAGATCGTCGCCTGGCACGACGAGGACCCCTCCCGGCGCGTCGTCCACGAGCGGCTCGACGCCCTGATGGACCGCCTGATCGACACCCACCGCCCACGCCCCGCGTAGCCGGCCCACCAGGCCTTCCGCTCACCGCAGTTGAGCAGTCCGACCGTCCGCCCTGGTCACTCGTGAGCGGTGCGGACACCGATCGGAGCCGGGAATTGCTTCCACCTGCGAACAAAAGGGACGTGATTCGGCGGCTGGGGCTCCTGGCAGGGCTCGCCGGCAGGTCAGGAACCGGTGGGCGAGGCCGGACGGGCAGGCCGAGCCGTGCCTACCATGCTCCCGTGACCCGCTGTTTCCTTCCCCCGCGCACGTAATAGGCGCTGGTGCGGCCGGTCACATCCTGCCGGCCCGCCATCGCCGGGCCGGCAGGAAACGGCGGACCGGACGGGCGTTGTCGAAGTCCGGTGCCGCGCTTGCACCCTCGACCGACCAGCGCTGTGGAGTCCACGTGACGAGCCTGTCCAGAACCCGTTTCTCGGACCTTGTCAGTGAACGCACCCGTGCGGAGATCTTCGCGACCGTCCTCACCGAGGGGCCCCTCTCGCGCAGCCAGCTCGCCCGGCGCCTGGGCCTGGCGCCCTCCGGCGTGACCAGGATGCTGCCCCCGCTCCTGGAGCACGACTACCTGCGGGAGACCGTCGCCCGTGCGGGGGACCGGGGCCGGCCGCGGAAGATGCTCCGCCTCAATCCGGGCAAGCACGTCGTCGTCGGTGTGAAGATCGGCCCCGCGCAGGTCTCCGCGGTGGTCACCGACATGGCCGCCGACGTCCTGGCCCGCGCCGAGAGGCCGATCGGCGACCCCACCCCCCGAACCGCCCTGTCCGCCGCGGCGAACCTGACCCGCAGGCTCCTCTCCGAGGTGCCCGAGGCGGCGGACAGGGCACTGGGGGTCGGCGTCGGAGTCAGCGGCCACGTCGACCCCGGCACCGGCCTCTGCCGCTACTCCTCCCTGCTGGACTGGGACCAGGTGGATGTGGCCGGCCCGCTGCACGAAGCGACCGGCCTGCCGGTCGTCGTGAACAACGACGTGAACACGCTGGTGGTCGCGGAACGCTGGTTCGGCCGGGGCCGCGGCGTCGACACGTTCGCCGTCGTCACGGTCGGCCCCGGTATCGGCTGCGGCCTCTTCCTCGACGGCGCCCTGTTCTCCGGTGCCACCGGACTGGCCGGCGAATTCGGGCACCTGCCGCTCGACCCGGCCGGGCCTCTGTGCAGGTGCGGCCGCCGGGGCTGCGTGGAGGCCCTCGCCGGTGACCGGGCGGTCCTGCGCCATCTGCGGGACGCCGGTGTCACCTGCACCACCATCGAGGAGGCGGCCCGCCTGGCCCGTTCGCCGCGTGGATCGGCGCGGACAGTGGCCCGTGCGGCGTTCGCCGAGGCCGGGGCCGCCCTGGGGCGCGGTCTGGCGGGTCTGTGCAATCTGCTGAACCCACGGATGATCGTCGTCGCCGGTGAGGGCGCGGCCGCCCACGACCTCTTCGGACCCGCCATGTCCCAGGCACTCCAGGCTCATGCCTTCTCCGACGCCGCCCGCGACTGCTCCCTCCATGTCGACCCCGTCCCCCACGACCTGTGGGCCCGGGGGGCGGCGTGCCTCGTCATCCGCGACGCGGTGGACGGGACCCTGTCCTGAGCCGTGAGAGGCGGTACCACGACCGGGACCACCCGCCCCGACCGGCCGGCCGACCTGACCGACCGCACCCGATGAGGATGTGACGTGCCCGCATACGCGGCCGACCCCGCCGGCTCCTGGTGGAGCGACGCGGTGGTCTACCAGATATACCCGCGCAGTTTCGCGGACTCCGACGCCGACGGCATCGGCGATCTGCGCGGCATCATCGAGCGCCTGGACCATCTGACCATGCTCGGTGTCGATGTGCTGTGGCTCTCGCCGGTCCACCCCTCCCCACAGGACGACAACGGCTACGACATCAGCGACTACCAGGCCATCGACCCCCTCTTCGGCACGCTCGCCGACTTCGACCTGCTCCTGGAGCGGGTGCACGAGCGCGGCATCAGGCTGGTCATGGACCTGGTGGTGAACCACACCAGCGACGAACACCCCTGGTTCACCGCCTCCCGGGACGGCGGTCCTGAGGGGCCGTGGCGCGACTGGTACATCTGGCGCCCACCGCGGGAGGACATGCGGCCCGGGGAGCCGGGTGCGGAGCCGAACAACTGGAAGTCGTGGTTCTCCGGTCCTGCCTGGACGCTCGACGAGGCCAGTGGCGAGTACTACCTGCACACCTTCTCCCGCAAGCAGCCCGACCTGAACTGGGACAACCCCGCCGTCCGCCAGGCCGTCCACCGCATGATGCACTGGTGGCTGGACCGGGGCGTCGACGGTTTCCGCATGGATGTCATCAACCTGATCTCCAAGGACCCGGCGCTGCCCGACGGGGTCGTGCCCGAAGGCTCCCGGTACGGGGACGGCACCCCGTACCTCGTCTCCGGGCCCCGCATCCACGAGTACCTCGCCGAGATGCACCGCGAAGTCTTCGCCGGCCGCCCGCGCAGTCTGCTCACGGTGGGGGAGACTCCCGGTGTCACCGTGGAGGAGGCCGTACTCTTCACCGCTCCCGCCCGCCGCGAGCTCGACATGGTCTTCCAGTTCGACCACATGGGCCTCGACCAGGGCCCGGCCGGGAAGTTCGACGTCCGGCTCCTGAAGCTGACCGATCTGAAGGCCGTCCTCGGACGCTGGCAGACCGGGCTGGGGGCGAAGGGCTGGAACAGCCTGTACTGGAACAACCACGACCAGCCGCGTGCGGTCTCCCGGTTCGGCGACGACAGCCCCGCCCATCGTGACCGCTCGGCCAAGCTGCTGGCCACCGTCCTGCACCTGCACCGCGGCACCCCGTTCATCTACCAGGGTGAGGAACTCGGCATGGCCAACGCACCGTTGCGCACCATCGCCGACTTCCGCGACATCGAGTCCCTCGACCACTACCGGGACCGGGCAGCCCAGGGCGTTCCCGCGGAGTGCATTCTGCACGGTCTGCGCCACCGGGGCCGGGACAACGCCCGCACCCCCATGCAGTGGGACGCCACCGAACACGCCGGATTCACCACCGGCACCCCCTGGCTCCCGGTGAACCCCGACCACACCACCGTCAACGCCGAGGAACAGCTCGCCGATCCGGACTCCGTCTTCCACTTCTACCGGCGCCTGATCGCCCTGCGGCACACCGAACCGGCCCTCGTCCACGGCGACTTCCGCATGTTCCTTCCGGAGCATGAGCGGCTCTACGCCTTCACCCGGTACGACAAGGCCACCGGCTCCGAACTGCTCGTCCTGGCCAACTTCAGCGGAATCCCGCTCACCGTCGGCCTGCCCGGCGGCTGGGAGCACAGCGAGACACTCATCGCCAACGTCCCCGCCACATCGCCTCTCACGACGCCGCACACCCTGCAACCGTGGGAAGCCCGCGTCCACCGCCGCACCCTCACCTTCTGACCGCGTCCCCTCCGCCGTCGCACAGAGGGGCATCGACCACCCCGGATCCGGCTTCCCCCCCCCGCTGCCGGATCCGGGGTTTCACCGGCCCGCCGAGGCCCGGCGGTCCGATGTGTCCAGACCGTTGACGGAAGCCGGTCTCCGCCTTACGGTCTGCCCAAGCTCAAACATGAACGAACAAAAAGCAAAGTACGTCGACGGCAGAGGAGCCCTTCGTGCTCAGACGCAGCATGGCCCGCGCACTGGTCGCCGGGGCGAGTGTGATCGCCCTGCTCTCCCCCGTGACGGCCGCCCAGGCGGCCCCGGTGTCCGTGACCAGCAAGACGCAGTTCACGGACGCCACGGGCGCAGTGATCCACGCCCACGGCGGCGGAGTGATCAAAGTGGGGTCCGCCTACTACTGGTTCGGCGAGAACCGCAACGCCGACAACACCTTCAAGGCCGTCTCCATGTACCGCTCGACGGACCTGAAGACCTGGGAGTTCCGGCGGGACGTGCTGACCTCGGCCAGTCACCCCGATCTGGCCGTCGCGAAGATCGAACGTCCGAAGGTCATCTACAACAGCACCACCGGCAAGTACGTCATGTGGATGCACAAGGAGCAGGGGCTGCCAGCCAACAACTACACGGACGCACATGCCGCCGTCGCCGTCTCCGACACGGTCGACGGGGACTACACCTGGCAGGGCAGCTTCCGCGCGCCGGACGACGCCACCTCCAGGGACCAGACACTGTTCAAGGACGACGACGGCACCGCGTACCAGATCACCTCGTCCGACCAGAACGCCGACCTGCGCATCTACAAGCTGAACGCCACCTACACCGGCTACGACGGCCTGGTCGCCAATCCCTGGGACGGCAAGTACCGTGAGGCTCCGGCGCTGTTCAAGCGCGACGGCGTCTACTTCATGCTGACGTCGGGCAACAGCGGCTGGGACCCCAATCAGCAGCGGTATTCCACCGCCACCAGCCTCGCAGGACCCTGGACCCCCATGGCCGACGTGGGCGACAGCAAGGGCTACGAGTCCCAGACGGCCTTCGTGCTTCCGGTCCAGGGCACGTCGGGCACGTCGTACCTCTACATGGGCGACCGCTGGGGCAACTCCTTCGGCGGCAAGGTCAACGACTCGCAGTACGTCTGGCTTCCGCTGCAGTTCCCCACCCGTACCACCATGGCCATGCCGTACTACCCGCAGACCACCATCGACACCGCGGCGGGCACGGTGTCGGGCACCGGAGGCGGACCGTACTACGGTCTGGTCGCCCGCCACAGTGACAAGTGCGTGGACATCAGCGACAACTCCGCGGCCAACAAGGCGGCCGTGCTCCAGTACACCTGCAACGGTGGACTGAACCAGCAGTGGCGCCTGGTGGACAAGGGGAACGGCTACGTCAGTCTCAAGGCCCAGCACAGCGGCAAGTGCCTCGACGTGTCCGGCGCCTCTCTTGAGGACCGGGGTGTGGTCCAGCAGTACGACTGCACGGGCAGCACCAACCAGGAGTGGAAGTTCCAGGACCAGGGTGATGGCTACTACCGCCTGACGGCCCGCCACAGCGGCAAGTGCCTCGACGTGTCCGGCAACTCCACCGCCAACGGGGCCCGTCTCTTCCAGTACACCTGCGGCAGCGGCACCAACCAGCAGTTCAAGCGTCCCGCGCTGTGAGCGCCTGCCGGGGCCGGCCGTCGCCGGCCCCGGTGTCCCCACGGGAAGCCGTGGCCGGATCATGTCTGCTTCCCACCGTGCTCACAGACGATCGGCCCGTAATGAAGGGGGATGAACACGGCATAGTGTGACGTCGGCCCGCGCATTCACAACAACCCTTGCGCGTATTCCGGTTGCTGTTGTCATGTGTCTGACGGTGAACGCACAATAGCGAGCATCGAACCGGCGAGCGAGGCAGCGGACGACCCCCTCGGCGGCCCGGATGCGGACGGTGCGAAACCGGGTTCCCGCAGGACCTGCGGTCCACCCGGACCTGCGCGTCGCCCTGCCGCCTCGTCGTCCCTCCGTGCCTGAAGGCCGGACAGTCCCCGTCGCGCATCCGGAACGAGCCGGGCGGCGGCCAGTACATGTGAAGGAGTTGCGGCGCATGGGGAACAGAAGAAGGCGTACCAAACGAGCGGTGATCGCCGGCGCCGGCATCCTGGGAGTCGTCTGCACGGTGTCCATCGCCGTGAGCTCGGCGGGCGCCGCACCCGACCGGAACGGGAACCACTGCACCGTCAACGTGGGCAACAGGGAAGAGCAGTGCTTCGGCACGGTGGAAGAAGCCCAGGCGTATGCGAACGTGCAGATCAAGGGCAACCCCGGCGGAGCCCAGACCGGTGTCGAGAAGCCTACCGACGTGGTGATCGGCACCATCTTCGAGCACTGGCGGTTCGCCGGGGACTCGATCACCCTGTGGGGCAGCCGTCCCTGCGGCCGCGAGCGGGAGACGGCCTTCTACTTCAACCTCCCCGAGGAATGGAAGGGGAGGGTCTCCGCCGTGCAGGGCTGGGCCGAGTGCAACGTGGTCCTGCACGAGGCGCCCTATCTGGGAGGCGAGGCCTCACCCACCTACGAGGGACTGACGCCGGTCATCGACGGGCCGTGGAACGACCGCGCCGCATCCATCGAGTTCAGGTGACGGGGGTGACCGTGTCCGAGGAAGCGCGTCGGACGTCCACCGCACGCCCCGACAGCCCGCAGGGGACCTCGCGCAACCGCGCCCGCTGGGCGGGCGCCCTGGCCGTGCTGATCGCCGCGGGAAGCCTGGTGGCCGTCCCCCCGGCGCAGGCCGACGGCGCACGCCCTTCCGACGCCGAGTTGCTGGCCAAGTGCGACAACGGCACCAAGAAGTGCGTCTTCCACCCCAGCGGCCCCATGACCGAGTTCCGCGGACCCCGGCACCAGGTGGGGTCGGACTACCCGAACTGCACGAGCGTGCCCCAGCGTTCGAGCCGCTCCTGGTCGGAGACCACGGAGAGTTCCAACAGCGTGGGTCTGTCCATGACGGTCACCGCCGGGTACGAGGGACTCTTCAACTCCTTCAGCGCCAGTGTCACCACCTCCTTCGAGCACACATGGCGGACGGCCCACACCGAGAGCAGCTCCACGTTCGTCGAGGTGCGCCCGGGAGAGGTCGGATGGCTGACGAGGGCTGCGGACATGCAGAAGGTCTCGGGGACCTATGAGCTGATCTTCAAGGACCGGTTCCACGGCAAGCGTTACTGGTACGTCCCCTTCGAGGCCGAAGGCCCGGTGGGCACCAGCAGCATGGCGCAGCGGACCCGGGCCATGACCGAGGAGGAGAAGGCGGCATGGTGCTGAGGCGGGATGCCGGTGGGCCGGGCGGGAGGAAGAAGAGGGTGAACCATGGCATCTACGCGTAATCGCACTCGCTGGGCGGGTGTCCTGACGGTGCTGGTCACCGCGGGGAGTCTGGTGGCCGTCCCCTCGGCACAGGCCGACGACAGCCGGCCCACCGACATCGAGTTGCTGGAGAAGTGCGACAACGGCACCAAGAAGTGTGTCTTCCACCCCGCCGGCGACGTCACCATCGTGCCGGGCAGGAAGGAGAGCGTGGGCGACCGCGCCTGGAACTGCACGCAGGACCAGCAGACCTCCTCACGTACCTGGGAGCACACCACGGGGGAGTCCAACTCCCTCGGGGTGTCCCTGCGCACGGAGGTGGGTACCAAGGCGTTCGGGGCAACCTTCAAGGTCGCCTTCGAGACCTCCTACCGACGCACCTGGTCGTCGTCGCACACCGAGGGCGAGACCACGTTCCTCGACGTTCCGCCGGGCGAGGTCGGCTGGGTGACCGTGGCTCCGAAGACGCAGAAGGTCTCGGGGACCTACGAGCTGATCTTCAAGGACCGGTTCCACGGCAAGCGCTACTGGTACGTCCCCTTCGAGGCCGAAGGCCCGGCCGAGGGCGAACCCGCCGTCAGGAGCCAGCAGAGCAGGCCCATGACGGAGCAGGAGCGTATCGAGGAGTGCCAGTAGGCAGGGTCCGCGGGCGCCGTCACGTACGTGGCGGCGCCTGTCCGGGCACTCCTCCCCCCGGCCCGGCGGAAGCCGCCGGGTGCCGGGCCGCCTCGGCGAGGGCCGAGAGCAGTTGATGCAGGTAGGGAGGTGTGGTCAGCGTGCTCCAGACGGCTGAGAAGCGACCGCTCGGCGCGTCCTCCAGCGCAAGTGTGACCAGGCCCTGCGGAAGGTGCCTCGCGTAGGACGCGGGCTGGAACATCACCGCGTCGGCCGTGGTGAGCCGGGCATGGGCGAGGCTGAGCCAGGTCTCCGTCACGACCGGGGCCGGGGCAGCCGCGGAGGCGAGCCGCTGGATCGCCCGCCAGTGTCCGGGGTGGCTGGAGCGCGGCCAGCTGAGCCACTCCCGGCCGGCCAGCTCCGCCGTGCTCACGCGGTCGCGAGCGGCCAGCGGATGCTGGGACCCGACCACGGCGCACCACGGTTCATGCCCGAGCGTCTGGCCGGCGATCCGGTTGCCGCCGAAGGTGAGTTCCAGCCCGACACCCAGGTGGACACGCCCTTCGGTGACGGCGGCCCGGAGACCGAGCTCGGTGTGCTGCTCGGTCCGCACCTGGAGCTCCGGCGAGAGACGGTCCAGCACACCCGCGGCACGGGGGAGCAGCTGGTGCCCGGCCGACGCGGTATGGCCGATGACGAGGATCTCCCCGCCGAGGCTGTCCGCCTCCCGCGCGTCGATGATCGCTTCGTCCATGGCCTGCAGGACCGGCTGCATACGCTCCTGGAGCAGCGCGCCGGCGCGGGTCAGGGTGACGTTTCGCGTGGTCCGCCGGAACAGTTGCACCCCCAGGCTCGCCTCCAGCGCCCGGACATGGGACGACACCGCCTGTTGGGTCAGGAAGAGCCGCGCGCCCGTCCGGGTGAAACTCAGGTCCTGTGCGACGGCCATGAAGGTCCTGAGCAGTCGAAGGTCGATGAGGTCGGCGGGGTGTGCGCCGGCCATGCGTTCTCCTCTCGTCGGCTCCCGCGGGAGCTGGCGTGGGCGACCACGGGCACGGCATGGGTGCCGGTGACCGCTCACTCCTCGGCGGGTAACCCGAGGACCGGCCGCGAAGCCTCGCCACCTGGTGCCGAGGCCGGCACGGCAGAGCCGCCCAGCGGGTTGCGCGAGGTGGCCGGAGCCGGCTGCCGCAACTCCGCCCGGCCATGGGAACCGCAGGTCAGAGGCTACCTGGCGGGAGTGGGAAGTACGGGGCGCGGACCCTGGCGAAACGGGCCGGGCCGGGGCATCGCGCGTGCCGGTCCGGCACGAAGTACTCATGACCGATGCGTGGTTCCCCGGCCCGGCCGTCCGCGTCGGGCCTCCGGCGCCGCGCCCGGCCGCCCTGCCGGGCACGGCCGGTCGCCGATCCCGTCGCCGCGCAGGACGCGGTGTTCCTCGGCGAACCGCTTCCGGGCCGGGACGCCTCGCCGGGCCGCCTCGGGGGCGCGTCGTCGTACGGGCCGGTAGGCATCGACACGGAGGCGGTCGCGGCATACCGCGCCGGTACTAGGGAGTGACCCTTGCCGTGCGCGCGGCCTGCTCTGTGAAGGTGAAGGGGGTGACCCCGTGGCTCACCGGGCGGCGCCACCCGGCGGGCCCCCGCGCCGGCCCCCTGTCGATGAGGATGGAGAAGGCATGAGCATGCTGACTGCCTGCGATGCACGGCCGGCGTTCTCCGCGACAGTGGATCTCACGCGCCGGTCCGACACCGTCCGCTACGCCCGGAACGCCGTGCGGGCTTTCGTCGAGGAGCACGGACTGCCGGAGCACCGTGACTGCCCGGGCGCGCACGACGCGGCGCACAGCGCGCTGCTGGTCGTCTCCGAACTGGTGACGAACGCGTGCGTGCATGCCGGCGGCCCGTTGGAAATGTGCTTGGGCCTGTACGGCGGGAAGCTGTTCATCGAGGTGTGCGACGACAGCCGGGCCGTGCCGGGGGTCGTCGACGCGGGCGAGCGCGGCACCGAAGGCGGGTTCGGTCTGGGTGTCGTCCTCGCCGTGGCCGACCACTGGTCCGTCGTCCGCACCAGCTGGGGCAAGAGGATCACGGTTCTTCTCCCGCTCTCATGCTGACGCGCTGCGCCGCGTACCGGTGCGCGGCGCCCCGGTGTGAAGGGCGGGCCGCCGACGTGGCGGATCAGGAATGCTCATATTCGGTGATCACTTCGCCCCCTGAGGTATACCGCAGCGATGGAACTGTCTTGTGGTTGTATTATTATCGTCGCCTCCGACGGCCCGTCAGGGGAAATGTGAAAGGGAATCCTACCGGTCGGTAAGTGAGAACGGTCCCCTGCCTTCGCACGGCGGACGTGCTCGATCGGTAGGTCACTCGAACGGTAGGTCACGAGCCATCACGCCACCCCCGGCGGGCACTTCGGGTGGCCGGACGGGGCGGCAGGCCGAAGAGTGCCCCAGGAAACCATTGCCGCTCGGCGGAATCCCGCCGGTGCAGCCACACGGAAACCCATGAAATCTGGTAACCAAAATTCGAGCCTCGGCCGTTCGGGAAATTCAAACGGCAACAGGTGTGCCACCGGAATTTCGGGTGGAACCGTCCGGATTTCTTACTCGCCCTTTCTGTGGAGCGATCGATGAGTGACAGGAAGCGCGACGAGCGTATTGCGATCATGCTGGCGTTGCTGTCACAGCGAGGAGAGCTCCAGGTCCGCTTCCTGCCGAAGAGTCTCGGAGTCTCCGGAGCAACGGTGCGACGGGACCTGGCGGTGATGGAGGAGACCGGGCTCGTCCGTCGCACCTACGGAAAGATCACGGCGACCCGGCGCGGTGCCGAACTGCCGGTGAGTCTGCGGCACTCGCAGAACACCGAGGCCAAACGCCGTATAGGCGCCCTGGTCTCATCGCTGATCCCCTCGCGCCCGCTCGTCGTGGCCCTGAGCGGCGGCAGCACCGTCGGCTTCGTCGCCAAGAGCCTGGCCGCCCGGCCCGGTCTGACGGTCGTGACGAACGGCCTGGACACAGCGGCGAGCCTCATGGTGCGCCAGCTCGTCCAGGTCGTCGTCACCGGGGGGACGGCGCGCTCCCTCTCCAACGACCTGGTGGGGAAGGAGACGGAGAAGTGGTTGCGCTCCTACCACTTCGACTACGCGGTCGTCGGTGCGGACGGCGTCAGCCCGGAGGCCGGATTCACCCGCCACAGCAAACGCGGAGCGGAGATCGACCGCATCATGCTGGAACAGGCGGACCACAAGATGATCGTCGCCGACAGTTCGAAACTGGGCAGGGTGCGCCAGGCGAAAATCGCCGACATCGGAGCCGTGCACACCCTGGTGACCGACTCGCAGGCGAATGCCGCCATGATCGCCGCTCTGCGAAAGGTCGGTGTGATGACGACGACGGTGGTCGTTCCCGCTTCCGGGAGCGACCGAGGCCGGGGACGCTGAACCCCCTCACTCCTTCCGGCCGCAGGACGTCAGGTCTCCCCCGGGCGGGAGCCCGTTCCCGGGGCGGGCCGCCAACCGGGCCGGGCCAGGAGGAATCCGGCCCGGTCCCGCCAGGTCGCGGCCCCGGCCAGGTCCCGGCCGATGGCCGCGTACTCATGGGAGACGACGCGCAGCGGGTTGAAGGTGTCGATGTCCTTGGTGAGGCCGTACCGGGGCTGTTCGGTCTCCTCGGCCCATGTCCCGAACACCCGGTCCCAGATCATGAGGATTCCGCCGAAGTTCCGGTCCAGGTAGCCGCCTTGGGAGGCGTGGTGCACCCGGTGGCTGGACGGGGTGTTGACCGTCTTCTCGATGACGCGCGGGAGCCGGCCGATCCGGTCGGTGTGCAGCCAGAACTGGGAGAGCATGTTGATGCCGCCGCACACCAGGACCGCCCACGGCGGCACACCCGCCAGCACCAGCGGGATGAAGAAGAGCTGTGAGGTGAGACCTGTCCAGGGCTGCCGTACGGCGGTGGAGAAGTTGTACCTGACGCTGGAGTGGTGCACCACATGACTGGCCCACAGCACGCGCACCAGGTGGTGCTCGCGGTGCATCCAGTAGTAGCAGAAGTCCTGGGCGAGCAGGATCAGGGGGAAGGTCAGCCAGGTGACCTCGACGCGCAGGGGGGTCAGTTCGTAGAGGCCGATGAACACGGCGAGGGCGAGCGCCTTGTACAGGACGTCGACCAGAGCGGCTCCCAGACCGACGGAGAGGCTGGTGGCGGTGTCCCGGACGCTGTAGCCGCTGGCGTTCTCGTCGGGGTGGAGCTTGTAGTAGACCATCTCCAGGGCGATCAGGAGAACGAACACCGGCGCCGACCAGACCAGCAGGGATGTCTCTTCCACGGGGGCCTCCTATCGGAGCGTTGTGCTCCGAACGGGAGTATCGGAGCACAACGCTCCGATAGGCAATAGCCTGTACGTCATGAGTACGCCATCAGCCGCGGGGGCCCGGACCGGAGGGCGGTTCGGCCGGCAGGCCGAGGCCGAACGCAACGACATGCTCGTGCTCATGGCGGCCCGTGCCGTCTTCGCCGAGCGGGGGGCCGAAGCCCCGGTCTCGGCCATCGCCGAACGGGCCGGGGTGGGCATCGGCACGCTCTACCGCCGCTACGGCAGCAAGGACCAGCTGCTCCAGCGGCTGTGCGCGGTCGGCATCGCCCAGACCACCGAGGCGCTGCGGCAGGAGCTCGGGGGGACCGGCAGCGGCTGGGAGGCCCTCGCCCGGTACATGGCCCGCGCGGTCGAGGTGCGGGCGGGCGCCTTCGCCTCCCTCGCGGGCACCTTCCCGGTCCCTGAGGAGGTGTCCGCGGCCAATGAGCGGGCCAAGGAGCTGATGGAGCAACTGCTGGAACGCGGCCTCATGGACCGGACCGTACGCGAGGACGTCACGGCGCTGGACATCACCCATGTCATCGAGATGTTCAGCCGCTACCCCCGGCGCACCACGGAGGACGACCACGCCCGCCGCCGGATGCTGGCGCTCACGCTCGACGGGCTCCGCGGCGGCCGCACCGGCCTGCCCGGCCACCGCCCCGACTGGCGCGACTACCACCGGACCTGGGACGGTACCGAAGCCCCGTAGGCCCGATGGACGCGCGTGCCTCAGAAGAGCCGGCCGTTGTAGTCCGGCAGCTTGAACGTCCGTTCGGCGTGGCCGCCGACGATGTCGGAGTCGTTGTTCCCGATATTGGCGATGATCTTGTAGCCCTTCGCCTCGATCTCGGCCCGCTTCTCCGTCTTGTAGGCGCTGACCTCGGCGAAGATGTCGGGCAGCGCGCGCACGTACAGCCCGTCGACGGGATAGTCGGCCTGCTCCAGGTTCCACCGGGTGAGGGAGCGGACGATGTCCGGCCGGGCCGTGACGAAGAAGACCGCCACGCCACGGGAGTCCGCGTAGCGCGCCAGCTCCCGCACGTCCGCGACGGCGGGTGTGGGCGTCTTCCAGAACGGGTGGAAGTGCGTCTCCAGCGCGGTGTTGTCGATGTCGAGGACGATCGCCTGCTTCTCCCCGCCCGCGTTCCCGGTGCGGGTCTCCAGCCACGGCCGGGCCTCGGCGGCGACGGCGGCGACGTCCTGCCGCCAGCGGCCGTAGTCGACGCCCGTGGTGGCCACCGCGGTGGCGGTGCGGGCCGGCGCGTCCTGGGCCGTGGCCGAGGTGACGGGGACCACGACGAGGGTGATGGCCGCGGACAGTGCCGCGGCGGTGCGCACGGTGGTGTCGCCTGCATGCATGAAGGTCTCCTGGGTGTGGAACTGACGGTGGCTCGCACGTCATGGGGGAACGAACGAACTGTCATGCTCACGCACAATCCTGGTGGCTGGACGACCGTCGTTCTACTGGTCGGTAGTCTCCTTCTCCGTCAGGTTTTGCCGTCCGGCACCCCGGGCATGCTCGGGGCGGACCTGTGCCCGGGCGCCCCCGGGCCGGGCCGATCGCGCGGTTACGGCAGCGCGGCGCCGCGCGCGGTGACCCAGAGTCCGTACCACTCCTCATGGGTGAGCTCGGGCTCCCGCCGCACGGCGTCGGCGCAGGCGCGGATGCGTTCGGGCCGGGAGCTGCCGACGACCGGGGCGATGCGCGCCGGGTGCCTCTGCAACCACCACAGCAGAATCGTTTCCGGTGTGGTGCCCTTCGTCTCGGCGAGCGCGGCGACGTGCCGTGCCGTGGCCTGTTCCGCGGGGGTCTCCTGCCGACCGGTGAAACGGCCCCGGGCGAGAGCACCCCAGGCCTGAAGGCTGATCCCGACTGCCTGGCAGTGCTCCACCGTCCCCGCCGGGAACCCGACGGACGCCGATTCCGGCGTGTTCACCAGCACGCCCGTCTCCAGCCAGTCCCTGCGGTCAAGGCTCATCTCCAACTGGTTCGCGACCAGGGGGAACTCCAGGTGGGCCTGGAGGAGCGCGATCTGAGCGGCGCTCATGTTGGACACTCCGAACCTGCGCACCAGCTTCTGCCGGTGCAGCGAAGTCAGGGCGTCGGCCACGTCCTGGGGGTCGGCCAGTGGATCGGGGCGGTGCAGGAGCAGCACGTCGATCACGTCCGTGCGCAGGCGCTCCAGGCTCTCCTCGACCCGGCGGCGGATGGTCGTGCCCCTCAGGTCGTACATCCCCGGCAGGTCACCGGCGGCCTGCCGGATACCGCACTTGGTCTGCAGCACGATGCGCTCGCGCAACCCGTCCGCCCGGGCGAGCACTTCACCGAAAACCGCCTCGGACTTCCCGTGCCGGTAGATGTCGGCGTGGTCGAACACCGTGATCCCGCTGTCGAGCGCCGCCTCGACCGCGGCCTCCGCCCCGGCGATGTCCGAGGCTCGGTAGGGGGTGGTGTCCCAGTCGCCGCCGAGGCCCATGCATCCGTACAACAGGCGTTCTCGGCCCAGGTCCCGGAAGGTGTCCGCGTTCGTCGTCATGGCGGTCAGCCTTCCACGGGCCGGGGCGCTGCCCAAACGCCCTCGCGGCCCCGGGGGACGTGGCCTGCGAACGCTCGGCGGACCTGAGCGTTTCCAGGGGCGAGAAGTGCGGCCCGCACGCGAGCCGAGCTCCGCCGTGCGGCCCGTCACGCGGGGCGGGGCGGGGACCGCGCTGTTACGGTCGGTTCCTCGCGCCGGTCCTCCTCGGCCCATCACGTCCACGCGGTGTGCCGGGGCGGAGCGGCTCCGTCTCAGGAGGTGACTCGTGCGGGTGGGCCTGCATGCCCTGGGCATCGGAAACGGTGCCCGGCCGGAGATCGTCCGGGCGGTGGCGCAAGCCGCCGAAGCACACGGATTCGCCACGCTCTGGGCGGGGGAGCACGTCGTGCTGGTCGACGCCCCGGTGTCGCGGTACCCGTACTCCGACGACGGCCACATCGCCGTACCGGCGGACGCGGACTGGCTCGATCCGCTGCTCGTGCTGAGTTTCGCGGCCGCCGCGACAGAGCGGATCGCACTCGCCACCGGCGTCCTGCTCCTTCCCGAGCACAACCCCCTCGTCGTCGCCAAGCAGGCCGCGACCCTGGACGTCCTGTCGGCGGGGCGGGTCACGATCGGGGTCGGCATCGGCTGGTCCGCCGACGAGTTCACCGCGCTCGGTGTCCCCTTCGCCGGCCGCGGACGGCGCACCGAGGAGTACCTCGCCGCGATGCGCACGCTGTGGCGGGAGGACGTGGCCGGCTTCGAGGGGGAATTCACCCGCTTCAGCGCGGTCCGGGTCAATCCCAAACCGGTACGCGACCGGCGCATCCCGGTCGTGATGGGGGGCAACGGCCGGGCGGCGCTGCGCCGGGCGGCCGAGGTCGCCGACGGCTGGTACGGCTTCAGCCTCTCGGCCGCCGAGGCGGTGGACCGCGTCCGCGCTCTGCGCGAGCACTGCGCGGAGCTGGACCGCCCCTGGGACGAACTGACCGTGGCGGTGGCGCTGACCGACGCCACCCCGCAGACGCTGCCCGACCTGGCACGCGCCGGGGTGGGCGAAGTGGTCGTCGTCGGCGAGCCCCCGGCGAGGCCGGACGAAGCGGAGCGCTGGGTCGCCCGCCTCGCCGGCCACTGGATGGCGTCCGCCTGACGGGCCGGCCCGGGAGCCCGGCCTTCGCCGGCCTTCGCCGGGCCTCGCCGGACCGAGGCGAGCGACCCGGTCGCGGCACAAACCGTGCCGGAACTCGCGGGGGCGGATACCGGCCTCATCGACGCGGTGAGCTCCTCCCCGGCCTGAACCGACCTGGCCCGACCCGACCCGGACGAAGGGGCGGGACCGCCGGGCGACGCGCCCGGACACCCGGTAGCAGGGCGAAACGGGCACGGGGGAGCACGATTGACGGGCCATCAGGGCGGTGGTGCCATCGACGGCCGCCCGCGTCCGTCCCTCCCTCGCACAGGAGTCCGCCTTGCGAAGATCCTCATCCGTCAGCGCCCCCGTCGGCGCCGTGGCGGTGACAGCGCTGCTGCTGCCGCTGCTCGGTACGTCCCCGTCCGCCGCGACACCCTCGTCGGACCGGCTCCAGCGGGCGTTCGCCGCCGCCGCGGCCGAGTACCACGTGCCGCAGAGCGTGCTGCTCGGCGTCTCCTACCTCCAGTCCCGCTGGGACGCGCACGGTGGCGCGCCGAGCGTGGTCGGCGGGTACGGGCCGATGCACCTCACCGACGCCCGCACCCACCTGGCCCGGGCCTCGGAGCGCCCCGAGGTCGCCGAGGACCTGCGCGGCGACGACTTGCGGCCCGGGCGTCCGGACATCCGGCTGCCGAGGAGCGAGGACCCGCCGGCCCGCCTGATGACACTGCCGAGGGCCGCGGAGCTGACCGGGCTGACCGGCCGGCGACTGCGCACCGACCCGGCCGCCAACGTGGCCGGCGGCGCCGCGCTGCTGGCCGCCGCCCAGCGCGGCCTCGGCAGACCGGCGAGCGGGGACCCGGCCGACTGGTACCAGGCGGTGGCCCGTTTCTCCGGCACGGACGACCCCGCGGCATCGTCCGCGTACGCCGACGACGTGTACGCGGTGATCCGCGACGGCAAGGCACGCACCACGGACGCCGGCCAGCGAGTCACCCTGACCGCCCGGCCCGATGTGACCCCCGGCACCGCGGGGCTCACCCGCACGGGCCGGAAGGGCACACCGTCCGAGGGCCCTGCGGAGTGCCCGCGAACGGTGTCCTGCGAGTGGGTGCCGGCCCCGTACGAGCAGTTGGGGGACGGCCGGTTCGGCAACCACGACCTGAGCGCGCGGCCCGCCTCCCAGCCCATCCGCTACATCGTGGTCCACGACATCGAGGGCACCTGGGAGGCCGCTCTGGGCTGGGTGCGGAACCCCGCGTCCGGCGCTTCGTGGAACTACACGGTCCGCTCCACCGACGGCCGGATCGCCCAGCACGTGAAGGCGAAGGACGTGGCCTGGCACGCGGGCAACTGGTACGTCAACACGGGCTCGATCGGCCTGGAGCACGAGGGCTTCCTGACGGAGCCGGACGCCTGGTTCACGGAGGCGATGTACCGGTCCTCCGCGCGGCTGGTCAGGTACCTGGCGAAGAAGTACGACATCCCGCTCGACCGGCAGCACATCCTCGGCCACGACAACGTGCCCGGCACGACCCCCGTCACGATTCCCGGAATGCACACCGACCCGGGGCCCTACTGGGACTGGGCACACTACTTCCGGCTGCTGGGACGCCCCTTCGAGGCCACCGCCGGACGCGACGCCGGCCTGGTGACGATCCGCCCCGACTACGCCGCCAACCGTCCGCTGTTCACGAGCTGCCAGGCGCCGGGCGTGCCGTGCGCGCCCCACGGGTCCGGTGCGGTGCGGCTGTACTCCGACCATGACGTGAACGCGCCGCTGATCAGCGATCCGGGCCTCGGCACGGCACCGACCACCGGCGTGAACGACCTCTCCTCACGTGTGTCCACCGGCCAGCAGTACGCGGTCGCCGGCCGGTGGCGTGACTGGACGGCGATCTGGTACCTGGGCCAGAAGGCGTGGTTCCGCAATCCGGCGGAGCGGCCGACGGCGGTCGGGGCCTCGGGGCGGACGGTCACGCCCCGGCCCGGCCTGAGGAGCGTACCGGTGTACGGGCGCGCGTACCCGGAGGCGTCGGCCTACCCGGCGGACGTGCCCGTCCAGCCGTTGGCCCCGCTGCCCTACACCCTGACGGAGGGTCAGCGGTACGTGGCCGGTGACCGGGTGCGCAGTGCGTACTTCTACGCGGTCACCTTCGACCCCGCCGGGCAGAGGACGGTGGTCGGCCGGGATCAGTACTACGAGATCCAGTACGGCCACCGGGTCGCGTTCGTCCGGGCCGCCGATGTACGCGTGGTGCGTTCGGGGCGGTAGCTCCTTCTCGCCGTCGACGTGGGTGCAATCGATTGCGCCCACGTCGTAGCCTGTGACGGCTGCCGGCACTGTCCGGCAGGGCCGGCGGCGCCCGGCCGCAGAAGGAGAGGTCCGGGATGGAACAGCAGCCGGTGACGATGAACGATGTGGCCCGTGCCGCGGGGGTCTCGGTGACCACCGTGTCCTATGTGCTGAGCGGCAAGCGCCGGGTGGCTCCCGGCACGGCGGACGCGGTGCAGGCGGCCATCGCGAAGCTGGGGTTCCGGCTGAACACCGTGGCCCAGAGCCTGCGCACGGGGCAGTCCCGCACCGTGGCGCTGATCATCCCGGACATCGCCAACCCCTTCTACGCCCAGCTGGCCCGAGGGCTGCAGGACGCGTTGCGCCCGGCGCGGTACCACGTCGTCGTCTGCAACACGAACGCGGACCGTGCGGAGGAACTGTTCTACCTCGACGACACGGTCAGGCGCCGACTCGACGGAGTGGTGATCACCCCGATGTGGCTGGTACCGAACGACTTCGACGCCGTCCGGGCAGCGAACATCCCGGTCGTGGTCAGTGCCGACGCCGCGCTGGGCGACCTGGATCTGGTGCGCGCCGACTCCCACGAGGCCGTCGACCGGGCGGTCGGCCACCTCGCGCGGCAGGGGCACGAGCGGCTGGGCATGCTGGTCGGGCCGGCCGGTACACCGGCAGGAGACCCCCGCCTGGACCTGTTCCGAGCCGCCGCCGGCCGGCACGGGCTCGATCTGCCGGCCGGGCTGATCGTCCGCGGGAAGCACACCCGGGAGGCCGGCGCCGCGGGACTGCGCCGGCTGATGAGCCGCAGGAACCCGCCGACCGCGATCGCCTGCGTCAACGACCGCACCGCCGTCGGCGCTCTTGAGGCGGCGGAGCGCATGGGCCTCGCCGTCCCGTCCGACGTGGCACTGATCGGCCATGACGACATCGAGATCGCCTCCCTGGTGCGCCCGAGGCTCTCCACGATCCGCTACCCCGCCCATGAGGTGGGCTCGACCTGCGGGCGCCTGTTCCTGGAGCGCAGGGAAGGCCGTGCGAGCCCCGCGCAGGTCGCCCTGCGCACCCGGCTCGTCCTGCGCGAAACCACCTAGGGCCTGTCCGGTCCTGATCCGCCGGACACGCCCTGGCGCCTGTCGTCTCGATCAGGCCGGGCTCGCGGGGTCCGGCATGATCGAGACGACAGGCCCTGGACCTCCTCCTTCCGGCCCCCCGGGTCGCGCTCCGGGTCGGTCCGAGGCGCCGGGAAGCCGCGACCACGGAGGGCTTGACAACCTCGGGCGTTGTCGCCGTACCGTAGCGCAATCGATTGCGTGAGAGGAGGGGGCGATGATCGGCCGCCTCCCCGGACCGCCGTCCGCGCGAAGAGGCGGGTACGGCTCCGCTTCTCCGCACCCCCGCTCGTCCCCGTACGGCCTGTACGCCGGAACTCCGGCGTACAGGTCACCGTGCGGGACGCACCGCGAACCCGAGGCACCGCCACGGTCTTCCGCGAACACCGCGTTTCCCCCTGAACCGATAGGAACCCCCATGGCACACGAGAAGTCAGCCGGCGCAGTCGAGGCGACACGCATCGCGCTGCCCGCACCGCGGACGCCTTCTCCCCGCGACGCACCGGCTCTGAACTGGGGGGTGATAGCCCCGGGCTGGATCGCGGCCTCGTTCGTCGAGGCGCTCCAGACGTACACCGAGCAGAAGGTCGTGGCCGTCGGCTCGCGCGACGCCGAGCGTGCCGGTGCGTTCGCGGACCGGTTCGGCATCCCGGCGTCCTACGGGAGCTACGCCGAACTGCTCGAAGACCCCGAGGTGGACATCGTGTATGTGGCGTCG
>NZ_JBIVLW010000017.1:0-137313 GCF_044752765.1 Streptomyces sp. NPDC088706 | reverse complement strand
CGTTCACACCGTGCCGTTTGTGCTTGTGGGAGTAGTCGGCCCGGCCGTCGCCGACCCGGTCGCACTCGGCGAGGGTGCCGTCCAGCAGGGCGAAGCCGGGATCGGTCTCGCGCAGGACCTTCAGTAGGCCCGGGGCGCGTTCGGCGAGAAGGTGGATGACCGAGGTGGTGTAGGCGTGAGCGGTGGACTCGCTGATCCCGAACCCGGCCGCGATCTTCGCCAGGGTGGTGTGCTCGCGCAGGTACACCAGTGCCGCCGTCGCACGCTGGGACGGGCGAAGCTTGCAGCGGCGGTCACCCTCGCGGGTGACGACGAGCATGGTCACCCAGTCCACGAGCGCATGCGGCAGGTCGAGTGCGGCAGGATAGATGACCAACAGGGCCTCCGAGCAGTGTTGTTGAGACGTCAGACATCTCGATCAACAGCTCGGGGGCCCTGTTCGTTGCGGTCGCAGCCCGTCACCCGATCGGTGGCCATCTCGAAGAAGCTCAGTGATTGGTTGATCTGTGCTTGCGCGCTCCGTGGGCACCCCTACAGTTACGAATTGAAAACGTCTGGTCAGGCCCTGCGACATCCGATTGACGAAGGAAGTGTCCAGGTCGTTCATTGTCCCGATGATCCGGAAACGAGCCGGAACCCAGAGATTCTGTCGGTCTGGCGTGGATTCGAACCACAGCTCCACTGGTGTCGTCTGGAGATGCCGGGCGTCGCAAGAGGACAGTACGGTGAACAAGGAACCGATCGCTTTATCGATGTCGGCTCGGTTGAATTCATCGATGAATAGCCAGCAGCCTGGTACCCGGAGAGAGACTCGTCGCCCGCTTCCGCCTCGGATTCCTCTCCTTCGTCCTGCCGGACGACTTGGGCGCACTGTAGGGCAGCACGGGTAACTGCGCCATGGGTTGCACTCAGCCCACCATCGACGGCTGGGCGGGAAACCACCGACGACGTGATATGGGGACCATTCGCTGGTGGCAGTGGTCTCGATCAGTTGGACCTCGAAGGCGTCTGCGAGTAGACGCGCCAGCGTGGTCTTGCCGGCTGTGGAACGCCGCACGCGCGGCCGCTTTCTCCAGCCGAACCGCAGGGGGCTACACCTGCACCATCTCCGCCGGGGCTTTCGGATGACCGCGCCGCCGAAGCCGCACAACGATGGCATAGGCATCGTCCTGCCCGCCGCGTTCCGCGCCTTCCACACCCTCCAGGAGCCCGCCTACCGCGCGTACGTCGAAGCCCACATCACCCAGGCGGAGACCCATGGCATCGTGGGCCGGGCCTTCGGTGAACTGGCCGGCCACTGGTCACAGACCATGCTGCGCACCGACCCCGCCGCGTACGCCTGGGACCTCTTCACCGCTACCGTCCACGAGTCCGCCGACAGGCTCGATATAGGTTCCGCGATTCTGTGAGCATTTCCGCGTGATCATGAGCACCGTTTGGACATTCCCGCGCGATCATGGACAGCGGTGACGTTCAGTAGTCGTCGGTTACTTGTGATTCTCCCTTGGCCACCTGGGGACGCCTGGATTTCTTGCCGTTGGAGGACTGGTTTAGGCTGCCTCCGTCCTCGGCCAGGAGGACGGCGTGCCAAGGAGGGACAGCAGATGCCGCAAGCGGGATATACGACCGGCCCAGCGGACAAGCCGCAGCACCGGTCGCTCAGCGCGGCACAAGAAGCCGGTCGCATCGGGGCGGTGCGGCGTTACGACATCCTCGACACCCCGCCAGACGGCGCGTTCGACCGCGTCGCGGCGATGGCGGCCCGACTGTTCAAGGTGCCGGTGGCGAGCGTCACGATCGTGGACGAGGACCGGATCTGGTTCAAGGCGGCCCACGGCCTGGACGGCGTGAGCGAGATCGGCCGGGAGCCGGGCCTGTGCGGTTCGGCAATCCTCTCCGACGAGACGCTGGTAATCCCGGACACTCTCACCGACCCCGTCGCCTGCGACAACGCCCTGGTCACCGGACCTATGGCGGTCCGCTTTTACGCAGCCGCCCCGATCATCACGCACGACGGCCACCGGTTGGGCACCGTCAACATCCTCGACACCAAGCCCCGTCTGATCACCCAGGACGACACTGCCACCCTCGCTGACCTGGCCGCGATCGTGCTGGACGAGATGGAGATGCGCCTGGCGGCCTTGAACGCCCTGCGCACCGAACAAGAACGGCGCGTCGAGCAGGAGGAGGCCCGCGAGCGCGCGGAGCGTGACACGGCTGCCATCCAGGCGTTTGCCTCCACCCTCCAGCGCACCCTGCTACCACCGGCCCTGCCGGTGGTACCTGGTCTGGAGCTCGCCTGCCACTACGCCACCGCCTCACCGCAGGACGTCGGCGGCGACTTCTACGACGTCTTCCCGCTCGACGGCAAGAGGTGGGCGTTCTTCCTCGGCGATGTGTGCGGCAAGGGCCCCGAGGCCGCCGCCGTCACCTCCCTTACCCGCTACACCCTGCGCGCCGCCGCCCTGATCGACCCGGACCCCGACACCGTGCTCACCGCGCTGAACACGGCGCTGCTGCTCGATCCGGCCGTTGGTACCCGGTTCTGCACGGCCGTCTTCGGCGTGTTCGAACCGCACGAGAAGGAAGGATTCACCGTCACGGTAGCCACCGGCGGGCACCCCCCGGTCTACCACCTGCGCGGCCAGGCCACGGTACAGGCGGTGCGCCCCAAGGGCGGCATGCTCATCGGCGCCCTCGCTGAGGCGCACTTCGCCTCCCACACCCTCCACCTCGCCCCAGGCGAAGGACTGCTGCTGTACACCGACGGACTGACCGAGGCCCGCACCCTCGGTGGGGGCATGCTCGGCGAAGAGGGCCTGGCCGCTTTCCTGGTCGCCCGCACCGCACCGGTGAGCGCGCCGGCAGTCGTCGAGGACACCGTCGCCCTTCTCGACGCCACGCCTCACGGGGCCGGCGACGACGTCGCCCTGCTGGCCCTGTCCGTCCCACTCGCCGATGCTGGGGCCAGCCTCACCGCCAGCGCCACCGTCCACACCATCGCCCCCGCCGGCGAGATGCCGGAGAGCTGCCTGTGACCGCCTTCCGTCTCACCGCACAGCACACCGACGGTGACCTCGCTCTGGCCCACATCGCAGGCGAACTCGACGTAGTCACCGCACCCGAACTGCGCGCCCACGCACTGGCCCTGATCGAACAAGGCCACCGCCACCTGATCCTGGACCTCGCAGCCGTCACCTTCTGCGACTCCTCCGGCTTCAACGCCCTAGTCGGCATCTACCGCTGTGCCAAGACCGCCGACGGCACCCTGGTCCTTGCCGCCGTCCCTGACCGCCTTGAGCGGCTGCTGGACCTCACCGGCCTAAACACCCTGCTGCCCGCCCACCCGACCGCCGCGCACGCCCTCGTCGCACACACCCGCAGCCAGGACACGGCCACCGCTTAACCCCCACCGACGGCACGCTCCTGATCGCGCTGAGCGTCCCGCCCGCCGCTTACGACCTCCTTGTTGTGCTCCAGGCCGACCACGAGCGGGACGCACCCTTCTTGCGACCCCGACACCAGAGCCGACTACCGCCAGTGAACGCTGCCCAGGATCCGGCAAGCGATTTTGCTCAAGATCACCGCGAACGAGCGCTGCTCATGAGACGCGGATTCCGGTGTTCCCGCGGGATTGAGTGCTCAAGAAGTCGCGACCCCTACAGCAGGTTCTAGGTTTCACAGTTCCCCAAGCGCTTCCGCGTGATCATAAGCACCGTTCAAGCATTTCCGCGTGATCATGGGCAGCGGTGACCTGTCGGCCTTTCCACCCAGGACACGGTCGCAAGGTCGCCGCGATGATGGGGAAGGGATATCCGTCGAAGTGGTCGGGCCGGCTCGCACGGCTGTTGTTCGGCCGTACGGGCCGACCCGGCCAGGAGCCGGAGCTAGAGGTTCCAGTGCATCGGGCTGGAGGCCCACCATGCGGCGGGCTTGTTGCTGAAGACGGTCCGGAGCATCGTGATCATGGGGTGTTCACCTTCTTCCGGGCTGGTGGCCGACGGGGGGTCCTGGGGGTGCGGTGGAGGGTGAAAGGGCGTGGGGTGGTGCTGTCGGTCACGATCGGGCGTGTGTCGCCCCCGGTGACGGTCAGGTGAGAGTCGGCGGTCAGGGCGCTGACGGCTTCGGTGATCAGATCGTGGGCGAGGGACGCTCCGGCGCAGACGAACGGGCCGGCGCTGTAGGGCAGGTAGAAGCCGCGCCCGCCCGGTTCGTCCCAGCGTTCGGGTCTGAAGACCTCGGGACGGTTCCAGTGGTGTTCGTCGTGGTGCAGCAGGTAGGGGCTGACCGAGAGAACCGTCCCGGTCTCGAAGGGGTGACCGGCGAATTCCATGGGCCGGGGCACGGCGCGTCCCACCATCCAGACCACGGGGCGGTGGCGCGCGGCCTCCCGCACGACCCGGTCGGCGGGCCAGGGCCAGGGGGCGCGGGGGGTGTGGTGGAGAGCGGCCAGCAGTACCGACCACGCCACCGAGTAACCGGTGACGCCCACGAGCGAGCGGAACAGCAGCAGGTACAGCGAGGTGACTGCTTCGTCGGTGAGCTCCTTAGGGCACGCGTCGAGGACGGAGTCCAGCACGTCACGAGGCCCGCCGGTACGGACGGTTTCCTTCCGGCGCTCTCCCACCTGTTCGATGAGGGCCGGCCGCAGCCTGTTGCGCAGCACCTCGACCGCTGCTCGCTGGCGTACGGTGGGCCGGCGGGCCATCAGGCCGCCGTGGACGGCTTGCTCCAACCGTCGGCGGAACCCAGGCGGGGCATCGGGGTGGAGCAGCAGGTCCGACAAGCCCCGGTACACCAGCCCCACCGCAGCCTCGGGCCACTGGCTGGCCGCGGGCAGTCCGTCCACCTCCCGGGCCACCGCCGCGCGGTACTGGGGCATACCGGCCTGCAGCGTGTCCCGTTCGGCGCGGCCGAGACCGACCTGGGCCGACCGTGAAGGCAGCAGCGTCCCGAAGAACGGGGACAGGCCGGAGTTGAACTCCGCAGAACGCAGCACGACGCGCGCCAGGTCGGTGTCGCCTACGCACCAAGAACCCCACGGAAGGCGGAACACACCGGCCGGATGGCGGCGGGAGAAGTCCTCGATGAATCCCAGCGGATCCCGTCGGAACCGTCCCATCTGCGTGATCACCCGATGGTCTCCTTTCGCATGCCCGCCGGGCGGCGGTCAGCGGTGGTGCGCCGGTTGTGGTGGTCAGGTGCCGTCGTCGCTCAACGGGGACGGCAATCTGCGACGATCGTCCAGGTGGATGACCCCACGTGGGGCTCTTCTCCGCCCTTGACCCAAGCATTGGTCTGCCAGAGGTGGTCCCCGTGGCGGACGGTGGTGCCGGATCGGTAGAAGGCTTCCGGCGTCCAGTCGATGACGCCGTCGCAGGTGGTGTCCTCCTCGTCGTCGCCGTCGTCCTGCGGGGAGAACTGCGCGATCGTGGGGGTGGTGGCCGCATGGCCGGTCGGCGCGCTGATGACCAGTCCGGTGAAGGCGAGGGAGGCGGCTGCGGCGAGCATGGCGGCGAAGGTCTTGCGGGAACGATGCGGCATGTTGCCTCCCGAGGTGAGCGAGCGTTGAAGGAGGCCCGGAACGTCCGAGGCGGGCCCGATGACTGCCCGTACCGTAGGGCTGTTTCTGCACTGGAGCCGGGTATCTGCCGGCAGGCCACCCGAATGAGCTATACGGATGGTGAGGGAACAGTTCCATCCGCGGAAGATCGGTGCTTTTCCGCATCGCGGCAGGATCTCCGTGATTCGCCAACTCGTCCTCCAGGCCACTACGTCATCGCGAAGGCACCCGGCTATCACGACAAGACAGCCACCCGCCTGGTCACCGAAGCCGGCTCTTCTCCGGCCTGACCTGGTAGCTCATCACCGTCCAACTCCCCATGGAGCAGGCCCAGATGCGCGGCGGTGGCTTGTTCTCTTCTGCCGAGAGTCTGCGAGTGATCGTCACGCGTGTAGTGACGTGTGATCTGCGCTGTTGTTACGAGGAAGGGGGGAGCCGTCGGTGGGGGAGGCTTCGTCCGCGCGTCGCCCCTTCCGCGTGTCATCTTGCGTACCTCCCTGTTGCCGGGCACCGGACGGGCCCGGCAACCTATGCGCCTGGAGCTGAAGTGTCTGAACTGACGAAGGTCGACCACATCACGTACGCCTGTGCGGCGGGCAGCCTCGAACGGTGGACCTGGTACCACATCGAGATCGAGGGAGGCACCCTGATCAACCGGATCGACGACGTCCGGCCCCAGGACCCCGACAGCAGCATGAAGATCTGGTGCATCGACTACGGCGGTTTCGGCATCGCGCTGGTGGAGGGCATCGACCGGGCGGGCCAGTCCCAGGTGACCCGGTTCGTCGAGCGGCACGGTGACCACGCCTGCCAGCACGTGGCCTACGCCTGCACCGACCTGGACGCCTTCCGTGCCCGTCTGGAGGAGAGGGGGTGCCGCCCGCGCGGGAGCACCCTGGTGCGCCACGACGGATTCGGCGTGGTGAAGCAGATGTTCGCCAAGGGGTACGACGACAGCTGCGCCGGGGAGGCGTCGTTCGCCGAGTACGTGGAGCGACCCAGCGCTATGGACGGTTCGGCGATCACGTTCTCCCAGGAGGCGGGCAAGGGTTTTTACGAGCAGATCGAGGAGGCCATCGCGACCGCGGATCGTGAGTCGTTCGTCGACTTCGCCACCATGCCGGAGGGATGGCGGGTTCCGGAGCCCTCCCCGCAGGCCGTCCCGGCCGTGGAGCAGCCTTCCGGGAAAATCGATCTGTCGGTCGGTCCCGAGCTGAGCCACCTCAAGGCCGTGGCCCTGACGCCGCCCCTGCACGACTACCTGATCGAGCACGGGCTGCCCGCCGACCCCGTGGGGTGGAAACTGCGCGCCCACACCGAGGACATGGACCCCGAGCTGGCCCGGATGCAGGTCCCCGTGGAGGAAGGGGCCCTGCTGACGCAGCTCGCGCGCCTGACCGGAGCCCAGGCGGCTATCGAGATCGGCACCTTCACCGGCTACTCCGCGATGTGCATCGCCCGCGGTCTGGGACCGAACGGCCGTCTTCTGACCTGCGACATCAGCCGCGAGTCCATGGACGTCGCCGAAACGTTTTGGCGCAAGGCCGGTCTCGAAGACCGGATCACCTCGCACGTCGGGCCCGCCCTCGGCCTGCTGCGCTCCCTGCCCACTTCTCCGCAGTACGACCTCGCGTTCATCGACGCGGACAAGGAGGGCTACATCGCCTACTGGGAGGAACTCGTCCCCCGCATGCGCCCCGGCGGCCTCTTTCTCGTCGACAACGTCCTGTGCCGCGGTCAGGTCCTGGACCCCGACGCCACCCCGCGCGCCACGGTGATCCACGCCTTCAACCTGCACGCGGCGGCCGACCCGCGCGTGGAGATCGTCATCCTCCCGATCTCTGACGGCCTCACGATCGCGCGCGTCACCCCGCCCGCCGACACACCCCCGCCTGACCACCATCAGCCACAGAAGACCCTTCCCGAGCCCACGGGCGTATCCCCCGCGGACGAGGAATCGGCAATCCGGTTGATGCTGCGGCAGAACTTCCGTAATAAAGATCAGACCTTCAACGTGGCAAGCCGGAAGGGCACGTGCACAGTGGTCGGCTCCCTGGCACGCCTGCCCGCCCGGCATTATCAACCGCTCCAACGGGTTCGACGGGCTTTCGTACCCGGGATCCTTGCCAAGCGACCACACCTGGCAGCAGGGGCGCTACGCGTTCGGCCTCGCCTCGTACGCGGCCATACGTCCGCCCGCTGCCGACTTCGACACCCCCAACCAACCGGGTCGATTCTCGCCGGCGAGGGCCCGCCGCGCTCGTCATCGAAGGGCGCCGTGCGATCGATGGGCAACCAGTCGCGCGCCCTGATGGTCATGTCCGTGCCACCCGCATACCGGGTGGGCATCATCCGCCCGCCTTAAGGACGTTCCTGAGGCGCTGGAGCACGGGAGAAACGCTTTCATGCATCACCGCACCACCGTGGCGGGCTTCGCCGCGGTTCTCGCCCTGTCCACGCTCACGATTCCGGTGGCCGCCCAGGCGGATGACTTCTCGGGCGACATCAGGATCACGAAGGTGGTCGTCAACGGAGGGAAGAACATCGTCCTGGGGGCCAAGGAGGTGAAGACGTTCACCATCGCGGTGACCGCTACGGACAACTCGGGCATTGAGACCGGAAACACCTTCCCGATCATGGGGCACACGCCCCTCCCGAACGGCGACTACTGGGGTCTCGTGATCCCCGACAACATCGCGGGCAAGTGCGTGCGCCAGAGCTTCACCACGACCACCTGCACCCACACGCTGAAGATCAGCCCGCGCGGCAGTGTCCAGGACAACACCACGACCGGGACCTGGACCGTGAGGGCCCATGTCCTGGCCAACGACGGTGACTACTACACCAAGAATTCCGCCGGGAAGGCGAAGGTCCTGCGCAACGCCAAGCTGACGGTGAACGCCTCGCCGGAACCGGTGAAGAAGAACAAGGCGATCACCGTCACGGGTGCTCTGACCCGCGCCAACTGGGAGACCTACACGTACGGGGGCTACGCCAAGCAGCCGGTGGCGCTCCAGTTCAAGAAGAGGGGCACCAGCGCCTACAAGACCCTCAGGCCCGTCAGGACGGACAGCAAGGGCAACGTGAGGACGACGACGAGGGCCACGGCGGACGGCTACTTCCGCTACTCCTTCGTCGGCACGTCCACCAGCCCGGCGGTCGCCTCCGCGGCGGATTACGTCGACGTGAAGTAACTCTCGGGAGGATCATCCGTCCTCCCGCAAGCACAGGAAACCCGCGAGTCCGCGATGACTACGCGTCGATGCCCGGCCGCGCGGCCGGGCATCAGCGCCGGCGCCACCTCCGGTGTTGACGCCCGATCGCGGCCGGCATGTTCGCTCCCGTACGTCTGCACCGCAGTCCGAAGGTACGTACGCGCGAGCCCTAGGATCGAGGCCGCCGCCGGCTCTACTGCTCGGACCAGTGCGGCACCCGCTACCGCCGCTCGGTACGCCCCGCTGCCGACAACGGCGCCTTCGTCGAGGCGTCGCTGGTCGAACTCACCCGCGCTGCCGCCCAGTTCGACCTGACCGGTGACCGTCCCGAGCGGGACCTGGCGCTGCTCGTGGAGTGCGAGAAGGCGTCCCCTGCCGCCCAAGGGCAAGCGTCTGCCGATGGCGAAGTAAAAGCTGCTTACGGACTTCGCCGAGGAGAGTCGACGGCCGCTGCACCGCCTCGAGTCCGGGACGGCACAGTTCCTCAGGCACGTACGCGGCCAGGACCCGCAGCAGCTACTGCACGGCCTGGTCGGAGTCGTCGGCGTCCAGCCAGCTCGTCTTCACCATGTTCCGCTTTCAAGCCGGGCACGTGACCGGCACCGCGCACACGCAGATCACCATCACAAGGGCCGAGCCTCCCGGAAAAGACCTGCATGAACTTATCGTTCTCGACCAGGCCGACAAGCACTTGGATCATGTTGCTGATGTCGGCATCGCAGACGATGACGCCGTCCGAGACGGACGACTGTGCCAGCAACGACTCGCATGTCCGCGTCCTCGAGGGAGGAATCCACACGGTACGGCCCTTTCGGGCGAGTTGCCGGGTAAAACTGTGAGCTGGTGTCAGGACCGGTCGGAAGAAGGAGCGCGGATGGACATCATTGGAGTGGGTTTCGGACGCACGGGCAGCACGTCTCTCAAAGCCGCTCTGGAGCGGCTGGGGTTCGGTCCCTGTCATCACATGACGGATCTGCTGCGGCTCCCCGAACGGGCGGACTTGTGGGAGGCAGCCGCCGATGGCGAGGAGGCGGACTGGGAGGCCCTGTTCGCCGGTTTCCGTTCAACCGTCGACTGGCCGGGCACCGCGTTCTGGCGCGAGTTGGTCGCCCGCTACCCGGACGCGCGCGTCATCCTTTCGGTCCGGGACCCTGACCGGTGGTACGAGAGTGCTCGCTCCACCATCGGTCGTGAATTGCGTCCGGGCACGTGGCGGCCCGAGGCTGTACCGCTTCTGCGAGTGGTCGAGCGCGTCGTGTGGCAGCGCACGTTCGACGGCCGGTTCGGTGAGCCAGACCATGCGAAGCAGGTCTTCACCGACCATGCGGCTCAGGTGCGTGAAGCTGTCGAACCGGGCCGGTTGCTGGTCCATGAGATCAGCAAGGGGTGGGAGCCGCTCTGCGCCTTCCTCGGCGTGCCGGTCCCGGACGAGCCTTTCCCGCGCCTCAATGACCGTGTTTCCTTCCTCAGGCGACATGTGCCGGAGGCATGAGCCCGACTGGACAGCCCGGTCTCCGCACGGAGTGATCTTCGGCAGGCGGGGCGCCTGCAGCGGAGAACTGCCAGCGCACCGCCCCTGCGGTTTTGCGGTTGCTCAGCCATGCCCAGTATCAATACGCACGCCTGTTCCAGCGCACGGCCCCTGGACGTTTGCAGTTCCGTGCGCCGTCGCTTCCGCCTCCCACGCTCCGGGGGCGTGGCCCAAAACTGAATGCCGTGCTGTTGGCCGTCCCTACTAGCCGATGTTCGCACTGATCTCAGTTGTGCAGCACCTGAGGAGTCAGGGGGTGTCATGGCAGTGCGACGCAGAGCATTCATCACCGGTGTGGGAGTGGTGTCCCCGGCCGGGGGATCGGCCGCCCTGCACGTGACGGGGCTGCTGCGGGGGACCGCTCCGGCGGAGCCTTTGGCCGGAGAGGGCTTCGAGGCCGTCTCCCGGCCGATCGGCTATCGGGTACGGGGGGACGACGGCCCCGGTCGGCCCGGTGAAGCGCGCCATGTCGCCCTGGCGGCCCGTGCCGTGGCGGAGGCCATCGGCCAGGCGGGGCTCTCGGTCGGCGAACTGGCGCGGACGGATCTGGTGGTCGCCACCGCGATCGGTGGCCTCGCGGAGGTGGAGGAAGGTTTCCGCCGTGGGGATCGCCCGGCCGCCGGTGACCTTGGTTTCGACCTACTGACCCGGCATGTACGAGCCGTGTGGGGCATCGGCGGGCGGCCCTTGACCCTGTCGACCGGATGCACCGCGAGCATGGACGCGCTCGGCGCCGCGGTGGACTCCGTCACCGCAGGCCGTTCCCGGCGCGCTCTGGTCGTGGCTGCGGACGCGCCGCTCACGCCGGTGGTCGTGGCGGGCTTCCGCAGTGCGGGGGCGCTCTCCGCCCGTGAGGTCCCGGCGACCGGGGCGTCCTGTCCCTTCTCCCGCCACCGGGACGGTTTCGTGCTCGGTGAGGGAGCCGCGGCACTCGTCGTGGAGGACGAGGGGACCGCCGCCGCGGCGGGGCGCCCCGGCCTGATGGAGGTGTGTGGCTGGGGTTCGGTTTCCAGCGCCTTCCACATGACGGCGCTGCGCACGACGGGCCAGGACATCACCCGGGCGATCCTCCAGGCGCTCGCCGACGCCGGGCTCTCCCCTGAGCTGATCGACTGCGTGGACGCGCACGGCACCTCGACCCCGTTCAATGACGCGGCGGAGGCTGCGGCCTTCCAGGAGGTGTTCGGGCCTCGGGCCCACCGGATACCGGTCGTCGCCCAGAAGGGCGTCACCGGTCACGCGCTGGGCGCCGCCAATCTGCTGGAGGTCGTGGGAGCGGTCGGCTACACCCGGCTGGGCCTGCTCCCTCCGACCGCCAACACGGTAAAGGAGACCCTCGACGTGCCCCTCGACCTGGTGCTGGAGACGCCACGGCCCCACAGTCCGCAGTACGTCCTCAAGACCAGCAGCGGCTTCTCCGGACTGCACAGCGCCTGTGTCCTGCGGGTGTTGCCGTGAACCCCGCCGGGGCCGCCGGACCCCGAACCCTGGACCTCCTGGACGAGCTCACCGTCCTGGACCTGGTCCGGCTGCTGCCCGGACCCGCCGAACGGATGCGCGGCACTTCCGCCGACGGCCCCGCGGTACGGGGACTGGACCGCGATCCATGCCTCCATCCCGCTGTCCCGCCGAAGCTCGGACGACGCATCGACCCCTTCACGGCGCTCGCCCTAACCGCCGCGGCGGAACTGCTTGCCCGGCTGCCCGCCCTGAGGCCCGGGCGGACCGGACTCTTCCTGGCCAACCTCCTGGGCGGCTGGAGCTACGCCGAGCGTGAGCTGGCGATCCTGCGCGATCGCGGCGGACGCTGGGTGCATCCGCACTTCGTCACCGCCTGGTTCCCCACTGCCGCCCAGGGGGAGGTCTCCATCGCCCACGGCCTGCTGGGCCGCGCCAAGACGACGACGGGGGGCCCGTCGGCCCTGGGCGAGGCGTTCTGGCTGGCCCGCGACGCCTTGGAGCGCGGCGTGGTCGACAGCGTACTGGTGGGAGCGGTGGAGTCGGCGTCGGGCCGACTCGTCACGGAAGCGCTGCGCGCGGTGGAAGAGCCCCCGCACGCGCCGGTGGAGGGTGCCGTTCTCTTCGCGCTCGGCCGCCCGGCTCCGGCTCCGAACGGTCGCACGGGACCCGGGACGTTGCGCGATCTGCGGTACGACCCCGCCGAAGCTCCGTCGCCAGGATGGCCACAAACGTTGGGGTACGCGGTCGCGCTCGCCGACGCTCTCGAACACCACGGCGCCCTGGTCGCGGACGTGACCGAGGACCGGGGCGCCGCCGGGGGCCGGCAGGACCGGGACGCTACCGCGTGCGCGGCCCCACGGGCCGTCGACGCCGACCTGGGCGGGGGCTACCGGGTGACCGTCCTGCCGCACAGCAGTGAAACCACCGACGCGGGCGCCGCTCCGGGTTCCATAACGGATGCCACCGAGCCCTCACCCGCCCTGGCGAGGGCCATCGAGCACGCCGACCCCGCGGAGGACCACGCATGAGTCTGCCACTGACGGGACGCACCGCCCTGGTCATCGGGGGCAGCAGAGGCATCGGCCTGGCCAGCGCGGCCGTACTGGCGCGCCTGGGCGCCACCGTGGTGATCACGGCCACGACCCAGAAGGGTGCTGATCGTGCCGCAGAGCGGATGTCCGCCACCGGACCGACCGACGTGGACGGCCTAGTCGTTGACGTGCGCAGCTCCCGGGCGGTCGACCTCCTCTTCGATCGGCTTCTCGCCCGCCACCACGGTTGCGACATCCTGGTCAACAGCGCCGGCATCACCCGGATCGCCCCGGGACGCGACACACGCCCGCAGGACTGGGACGAGATCATCGCAGTCAACCTGACCGGCAGCTTCCTGACCACCCGGGCCTGGCTGGCACGCGGTGGCGCGCTCGAACGCGGCTGGGGGCGGGTGGTCAACATCGCCTCCACCGCGGGCAAACAGGCCGCCCCTATGGGCATGGCCTACGCCGCGAGCAAGCACGGCGTCCTCGGCATGACCCGGACCCTCGCCGTCGAACTCGCGGGCACCGGGGTCACGGTGAACGCCGTCTGCCCCGGACTGGTCGAGACCGACATGAGTACCGGCGTGCGCGAAGCGCTCACCGCCCTCACCGGCGGCAGTCCCGAGGAGGTGCTGCGGCGCCGCAACGCCCTGGTGCCCCTCGGACGGCACCTGTCCGCCGAGGAAGTGGCCGAGACCGTGGGCTTCCTCGCCGCCGCCCCCACCGACGCCGTCACCGGACAGGCGTGGAACGTCTGCGGCGGCCTGGGCACGTACTGACCCGCGTTCCGCCGCCGTTCGCACCCCGGGGGGCGTCTTGCCTCCCCCTTCTCCCCAGGGAGACCACATTGCTGCAGTCCATGCCCCCCGATCCCGCCGCCGGACGGTCCCCGGCCGGCGGCGAGCACCCCCACGCCACCCTTCTGCGCGCGCTCTACGCCGACATGACGCTGCTGGCCCGGTACGCCGCAAATGACATCCGGCTGCACTCCCACGGCACCGCACCGCTGCTGGCCGGCACCTGGACCGGACGGGACGCGGTCCTCACCCGCCAGGCAGCCCTGTGGGCCGCCGCGCCGGGAACCCTGCGACTGGTCCCGCACCGGATCAGCGCCGACGACAGCTTCGGCACCGTCATCGGCCGGTTGACCGCCCACCGCGACGGCCACCGGCTGGACACGGACATCTGCGGGGTGTGGCGGTTCACCGGCGGGCGCCCGGCCGAGCACTGGGAACACTGCGCCGACTGGGCCGCTGCGGACCACTTCTTCGCCGGGGTGCCCGCACCCCCGGCCGCACCCGCCGAGACGGTCGTCGTCATCGCCGTCTTCACCACCGACCCGCGCCGCCGGCGCGACCTCCTGGACGACCTGGCCGCCCTCACCGACCGTGTCGTCCGGCACGCGCCGGGTTTCCTCACCGCCGACCTCCTTCCGAGCCCCGACGGACGTTCGGTCACCATCCACGCCCACTGGACCAACACCCACGCGGCCGACGCGGCCATGCATCTGCCGGAAGCCCAGGCGTTCCACCAGCGGGTCGGTGCCTATGCCACCTTCGATCGGCGCTACTACCACCCCGCCGCCCACCTTTCCTTCCGCGCATCCGGCGCCTCCCGCTCCGCCGGGACGCCCGCCGCTTCCCCGCCCGTCCCGTCACCTGAGGCACCCGCATGACCACCGACCCCACCGGGCCCCGGTCCGCCGTTCCCTGGGACGGCGAGCCCCAACGGCTCCAGGACGCCAACACCGCCTTCGTCAACGGCGATCCGGAACCATACAAGGAGCTCTGGCACCGCGGTGACGACATCTCGCTGATGAGTGCTTACGGCGGGATCACTACCGGATGGGCCTCCGTGGCCGCCCACTTCGACGCCATCGCCGTTCAGTGCCGCGACTGGCAGGGCGTGTTCGAACAGACGCCCGTTCAGGAGGTCGTCACGGCGGAAACCGCGTGCGTCGTGCGGCGACAGCGCACGCACGACCGGGTGTCCGGCACCACCGCCGAGCGGCGGGTGACCCTGCTGTACCGCCTGCTCGAAGGCCGGTGGCGCATCGTCCACCAGCACTCCGACCCCTTCGTCCGGGAGACGCCGCCGATCGAGCCCCGGGCGTCGTAGACCCGCACACGCCACTCCCCTACCCACGTGGTCGTCCCCTTCGTCCGTCCGCCCACCGGAGTCGCCCATGTCGCCCACCCCGTCCCGCCGCTCGGACGAGCCCCGCCTGGTCCCCCTCGCGGAGGGCTGCTGGGCCTACCTCCAGCCCGACGGCGGCTGGTGCCTCAACAACTGCGGCGTCTACGTCGGCGACGAGGCCGTCACCCTCATCGACACCACGGCCACGGTGGCGCGAGCCCGAGCGCTGCGAACCGCCGTGGCCCGTCTCACCTCCCTGCCGGTGACCACGGTGATCAACACCCACCACCACGCCGACCACACCTTCGGCAACCGCACCGCTGCCCCGGACGCCACCGTCGTCGCGCACCGCGCCACGCCCGGTGCGATGGCCGAAGCCGCCTTCATGGTCCAGGAGGTATGGCCGGAGGTGGACTGGGGCGAGATCGTGCCCAAACCCGCCGACCACGTCTACGACGACCGCATGACACTCCCCGCCGCGGGCCGTCCGCTCCACCTCCACCACCCGGGCATCGCGCACACCGACAACGACACCGTCGTCTGGGACCCGGAGACCCGGGTGCTGTTCACCGGGGACATCTGTTTCTCCGGCGCCACCCCCTACTGCGTGGACGGCTCACTCACCGGCACCCTGGACGCGCTGCGGGCGATGACCCGTCTGGACCCGGCCGTGGTGGTCGCCGGGCACGGACCGCCGGGCGGCCCGGAGATCCTGCACCGCGACATCGCCTACCTCGAATCCGTACGGGAAGGGGCGCGCCGCGGCCTCGCCGCCGGCCGGACCCCGCTGGAACAGGCCCGGGCCACCGACCCGGGCCCGTACGCGAACCTGCTCAACCCCGAACGGCTCGTCGCCAACCTGCACCGTGCCTACGCCGAGGAGGCCGGCGGCGACCCGTACGCGCCCATCGACGTGCCCCAAGCCCTGCGCGACGTGGTCGCGCTGGCCGGCGGCCGCACCCCACCGTGCCACGCGTGAACAGGACCGTCCCACCCGCCCGACGCGGACCGGACAGGACCAGCCCGCCGCCCGAGAGCCCGCCGGCCCCCTCCGGCACGGAAGGACCCCACGTGTCCCAGTCCGTTCCCACCCTCCGCCCGCCGCCCGACGGAAGACAGATCGTGGTGACCCCGTCCATGTGCGGTCCGGGCGGGCTGTTCTTCGGCCGGGCCGGTGACTGGACGTGGGACGCCGTCGGCCACGCCTGCGGCATCGATCCGTACCGCGCCCGCACCGCCACCGGACAGCCGGTCTACCTCGCCTTCCAGTACTACCGCGTGCGCGGCGCCCCCGGAGCCCATCCCTACCTCCTCGCCTTCGGCGACCGGCTGGAGCTGACCTCACGGGTGTTCACCCTCGGCGGCGAGTCCCTGCTGACCCTCCACCGGATCGCCCTCGACGGGGCGGCGCCGGGCGGTGCGCTGGAGCCGGAGGAGGCGTACGAGCGGCCCCGACCGCACTGCTTCTACGTGGAGACCTACAACCGGTGGGTCACCCGCAGCCGTCCGGCCGGCAACGACCATCTGGTCTCGGCCACACCGGTGGGCTTCCGTGCCGACGCGCTGCCCCCGCTACCCGCCCGCTTCTCCCCGCGCGCCGACTGCACCGCCGCGCGCCGAGCGGCCTCCTTTCACCCCGGGGGCATACCGGGCCACCGCCCACTCGGCGCGGTCCACGGCAGCGCGTACCGCGTCGACGCGGCCCGGGACCTCAACGGGGCCGGACTGCTCTACTTCGCAAGCTACTTCTCCTTGGTGGACACCGCGCTGCTGCGCCTGTGGCACACCTTGGAGCGGGACGACCGCGGCTTCGTCGACCGCTGCCTGCTCGACCACCGCCTGCTGTACGCCGCCAACGCCGACCCCGGCACGGAACTGACCCTGACCGCGCGACTGTGGCGGGACGAAGCCGATCCCCGCCGGGAGACCGGGGAGGTGACCGTACGCCGGGCCGGGGAAGACCGGCTGGTGGCGGTCGCGGCCGTACGGCTGCGTCTGCCGGAACCACCGGCCGTCCCGGCCGGACCGACTCCCGCTACCACCTCCACCGAAAGGGTGATCCCATGACATCCGGCCGCCCGGACGTGACTCGGCTGGTGCGTGAGGCGGTGGGCGTGGTGCTGCCCGGCCTCGACCTCACCTTCCTCACCGAGCACACCACCTGGGACGAGATCGGCGCTGACTCCGTCGACCAGGTGGAAATCCTCCAGATCACCGCCGAACGCCTCGGCCTGCCCCTGCTGGGCGAGGGCTGGGGACGGACCGCCACCGTGCGCGAACTGACCGAGCGGATCGCGGAGGCCGTCGCCCGCGATCCGGTCACCCAGACCGGCACACCGGGCCCGGGACCGAGCGGGGAGACCCTCCGGTGACGGACCTCCCCGACCCGGCCTCCTCCCGCCCCGACGGCTGCTGTGGCCCTCCGCCGTCGCCCACGCCCGCCGCACGCGCCACCGGCGCGAAGCCGGAAACCCCCGGCCCCCTGCGACCGGCCCCCGGCAAACCCCTTAGGAGCTCCCCATGCCCGGCATCGCAACATCGACCGTCAGCAGCGATCTCGACCTGTTCGCCGACGACGTATTGGCCGACCCTTTCCCCGCCTACGCCACGCTGCGCGCACTGGGTCCCGCCGTCCACCTCACCCGGCACGGCGTGTGGGCCATCACCCGGCACGCCGACGTGAAGGCGGTGCTGGCCGATGCAGAAACCTTCACCTCCCACGGCGGCCTAGCACTCAATGAGACCGCTCAACGCACCTTCCTCTCCGAAGCCGTGCTCGCTGCCGACGGTGCCCGCCATGCCCGGCTGCGACGCGTACTCTCCGCCCAGCTCGCACCCCGGGCGATCGCCCGACTACAGAACTCGGTGGAGGAACGCGCCGACCGGCTGGCACAGGAAGTCGTGGCGCACGGTGCCTTCGACGCCGTCAACGACCTGGCCATGGTCCTGGTGTCCGACGTAGTGCTGGAACTGATGGGACTGTCCGCCGAAAGCCACCCCTACCTTCACACCTGGTCCGACGCCACACTGACCAGCTTCGGCCCCGACAACGACCGCACCCGCGCCGGACTTCCACTCACCCGGGCCATGCGCGACCACCTGAGCGCCTCCGTCACCCGCGACAACGTCGCCCCGAACAGCTGGATGGCCGCCATCTTCACCGCCGTGGACCGCGGCGAGGTCTCCGAAGCCGAAGGCGTGGCCCTGATGATCGCCTACACCGTCGCCGGCATGGACACCACCGTCCACTCCATCGCCACCACCCTCCACCAGCTCGCCGCCCACCCCGACCAATGGCAGGCGATGCGCGCGGCCCCGGACCGACTGGCACCCGCCGCCCACGCCGAAGCCCTCCGCTACGCCGCTCCGGTTCGCTCCTTCGGCCGACGCGTCACCCGCGACACCCGCGTGGGAGGCACCCCGATCCCGGCAGGCGCCCAGATCTGGGTCGTCTACGCCTCTGCCGGCCGCGACTCGGCCCAATGGGGCCCGGACGCCGACTCCTACAACCTCCACCGTCCCGGCGTCACCGAACACCTCTCCCTGGGACACGGCGTACACCGCTGCGCGGGAAACCACCTCGCCACGCTCGAAGCCACCGCACTACTCAGAGCACTGGCACGCCACACCCCCACACTCCAAAGGGATCCCAAAGCCACCCCACGACGAGCACTGAACAACATCCTCTACGGCTGGGCCACCATGCCCCTCACCACCTCGCTCGTCACCATGTGACCACCAGACACCTGCCTGCCGCCTACTCACCACCCAGGCGTACCGCAACGAGGATTCGTCCAACGAGCTGCTCTGTTCCTCATGCGGCGCGCGCATTCGAGGAGGCCGCCCTGATCGAACAGATGGTGGACCCTGCCGCGATTACCTGCGACGACGCGGCATCCGGCACACCATCCCCGAGAAGACCGACAGCCAGGCGGCCCGCCTGCGCAAAGGCTCACGAGGCGGGCGCCCGCCGGGGTTCGACGAAGAGCGGTACAAGAAACGCAACACCGTCGAACGGGCCATCAACCGGCTCAAGAATGCTCGAGCCGTCGCCACCCGATACGACAAGCGCGGCTACGTATTCCTCGGCACGGCCACCGCAGCAGCCCTCGTCATCTGGCTCCGGACATGATCGACCGGACAAGCCCTAGCCGGTGACGTTCACCACATGCCAGAGCCCCGGTCAGATTGCAGCTGACCGGGGCTCCTTCGCGCCTGAATCAGGCGGAGCGTTCTTCCTTGGCCTCGCCGCTTCTGCGGGGAGGCGTCATCCTCGGCCGACGGGGAGAGGCCGTCGGCTCCCCGTCCTTCACCGCAGCCAAGGGCCTCCGGGCGTGCGGCACGAGTTGTACAACCTTCTCGGCGGCGTCACGAGCGAGATCGTCCAGGACCGACTGGTAGATGTCCCGGGTGATCCGTGTGTCCGAGTGTCTCGGAGACCACCTTGATGTCGACCCCGGCGGCGAGCATCAGCGTCGCTGCGACGTGGCGAAGGTCGTGGAGCCGGATCGGAGGAAGGCCAGCGGCTTCGACCAGACGCTCGAAAAGGTCGCTGACCTTGCCAGGGTGAAGAAGGGAGCCATCCTCCTGGGTGAAGATCCGACCAGTGTCCTGCCAGCCCTCGCCCCACGCCTCCCGCTCCCGTTGCTGACGGGCCTTGTGAGACAGGAGGTCCTGGTTCGTCTCCTCATCGAGTGCGATCAGGCGAATGCCGCTGTCGGTCTTCGGGGCGCCCTCGTGAACCTCCCAGCCGTCCTGCGCAAGCTGGGTGGCAATGGCGAGCGAGCGCGCCTTCGTCGAGTGATCTTCCCAGCGGACGCCGCAGCTTTCGCCGCGCCGTGTGCCCCGAAAGGCGATCAGCCGCCAGAGCACGTACAGGCGGTCGTGCTCGACGAAGTCGAGGAACGTTGCCGTCTGCTCGGGGGTCCAGACCATGACCGGTGAGGGCCTCTCGCCGGTCTCTTTCCAGCGTGCGATGCGCTCATCGCTCCAGACGAGGGCCTTCGGCTTCGTACCCGGCAGCAACTCGACGTGTGCCGCAGGGTTGAAGTCCGGCATCACCTGTTGGGAGATGGCAATGGTGAGCGCGGCGCGGAGGGTGTCCCTGATGTGCGGCTGGGTGTTGAGTCCGGTGACCCGTCGGAAGGGGGGCATCGCGTCGAGCTGAGCCCGAAGCCAGTGGCGTCGGGCGCGGTTCTCGGCCCCCTTGTTCGGCGTAGCCTTGAGGTCGTCGCGTACTACGCGCCGCTGGGCGTTCTGTTCCTGGACTTCGATGTTGCGCTCGTTGATCGCGTCGAACATCGAGTCGATGTGGTGGACGCGGAGCTTGTCGAGGCGCAGGTGACCGAGATGGGGCTTCAGGTGGACGCGGATATCGCATTCGTAGCGAGCCGCCCCACCGCGCCGCAGGCGCTTGCGCCCCGCCAACCAGGTGTCGAGCCACTCCGCCACGGTGACTTTGGAGTTCAGGGACTGCCCGGTCTTGAAGCGACGGCGGGTCTCGTCGTAGTCCGGGACCGGGTCCTTGTCCTTGTCCTTGACGCAGTTCTCCACGAGGTCGCTGATCTGTCTTGCCCCAGGCGTCGTCTTCCTCGGGAAAGGCCATGAGGGCACGGACCTTGTCCAGCTCCTCCTGGGCCTTGCTGGAGGTCTCGAAGCCGCCACGACGGAACCGCCTGCGACGGCCGTCCTGAGCGGGTTCGAGTTCCTGAACGGCGGTCCAGGTGCCATGTCGGCGCGAGGACTTGAGCTTGGGGCAGGAAGCGCCGTACTCCTTTTTGGACTTCGGGTCCGTGCAGCGGCACCGTCGTATGAGGTTGCCGTTCTTCACTCGCTGTCCTCCGAAGCGGTCGGTGTTTCGGGCTGGTCGACGAAGGCCAGCTCGTCAGGCAGAGGCGGAGGGGCCAGGTCGCGGTCGCGCATACGGCCACGGAAGGTGCGCAGTTCCTGGCAGTCCTCGAACGCGTGCTCCTCGTAGCCCTCGGCGCGCTGCAGGAGGGTGGCTCTGCGGGCCCGGTCCAGGGTGGTGCCGGCCGCCCGCCGCCTCTCCCTGGCCGCGGAGTTGGAAGACATCGCGGCAGCCACCAGGTCACCGTGCTGCCGGAAGAGGTCGAGGAGGTCCCGAGCGGAACCATCGGGAGCGGGCTCGACCAAGGGCGACTCGCCGGTGAACCATGCGACCGCATCCCAGGTGGAGACTTCGCGACCGGGGAGGACCTCGACCGTGGCTGAGGATCCGAGCGGGAAGAGGAGAGTCACCGGCGGCACGCCCAGGACGTCAGCCAGCACGACGACCTCCGCGACGGTGATGCTCGTCTTACGCCCGGACTCCAGATTCTTCATCGAGTGCTCGGTGAACCCCGGCAAGCCGCGTTCGGCACAGCCCTGAGCAACCTCGGCCATGGTGAGGCCGGCGGCCTTGCGCGAGTCCCGCAACCGCCTGGCGATTCGACCGGTGAACGCTGTCGGCCATTGATCAGGTGTCATGGTGACACTTTAGGTGACCAAGAAGCGCTGCTGCAACTCCGTGATACACATGTGGCGTCAGTGTGACGCGGAGTATTCCCCGGAGGACACCATGGCGGCACCCGATTCGTCCCGTGAAGCACGAGGGCTGACGGGCGACGAGCTGCTTGCTCTCCCTGCCATGATCGACCTCGACACCTCGAACCGAGCGTTGATGATCGGCCGACCAACGGGATACGGACTCGCTAAGCAGGGGGACTACCCGGTCAAGGTGCTGCGTCTAGGCAACGCTTACCGGGTGGTGACGGCTGACTTGCCGAAGTTGCTGGGCCTTGCGTACCCCCAGGCGAGTGGGCAGCGGAACGATGACAGGGTCGGGCACCACAGCCTCGTTGCCTAGAAGGTTCATCTGCAGGCCCGAGGGCAGCGGCATTCGGGGCCCTCAGCTCAAGCCTGCCGGACGGCGGTCACGAGCAGTGTGTCCGCGCTGCGCGGCGCGTCGGTGGTCGACGGCAGTCTGTCGATGCTGATTCGGGTGAATCCGGCCTCGTCGAGCACCTTTGTCCAGACCTGTTCCTGTAGTACCCAGCGGCGCATCGTGGTCGCTTCCCCGCCAGGGGTTCTTGCCGGTACGTCGGCGGGCACGATGTCCGCTGCCGCAGGTGCGCCGCCTAGGTAGTGGGCGAGCGTGGAGAACACCAGCCGGCCGCCGGGACGCAGTGCTGTAGCCAGGGACGGCAGCAGTTCGTGCGGATCGGTGAAGTCGACGGCGCCGAAGACGCTGTACAGCACGTCGTACGAGTCGGGCGCCGTCCGTGCACGCTTCCCCGACATCGGACCCGATGATGCGCAGGCGCGGCGCGAGGTGGCCGAACAGCTCGGTGGCCATGGCGTACTGCGCGGGTGAGGCATCGACGGCATCAACCCGGGCGGGGGAATGATGGGTCGCGAGGTGGGCGGCCTGCCTGGCAGTGCCTGCGCCGAGGTCTCCGACGACTTTGCCCGTCAGGTCGCCCAACAGCTCGGGGCCGGGGCCACTGTCTTGGCTCCAGATCCAGTGGAAAGTGTCGGGGACGGCGCGGTCTCGTTCGGCACGGGTGCGGCCGTAGTGATGCAGGAGGTCTGTGGTGGTGGTCACCCGCATCATCCTGGCGGGCGCCGTCCGCCGCCGGGCCAGCTCCGGGGAATCTCACCCACGCGTGAGTCGGGCCCCGGCCAGAATCGGCGCGGGGCCCGGCGGGGCGTTCAGCCCAAGGTGAGTCAGTGCGAGTCGTTGCCGGGGTGGCAGGGGCCGCAGTTGGCGGCGTCCGACCACAGCGGCAGGTCGACCTCCCAGCCGTCAGCCGCGATCAGGTCCGCCGTCCGCAGCACGGACCCGTCGTTCTTGAAGTCGACGTCCGGAACGTGGTGCAGGAAGTGTCCGCCGTTGAAGCGTTCGCACAGCGTGGCGTACGCCACGGTGTCCAGGATGATCGTGTGGACACCGATGTCGACGATCTTGCTGGGTGCGAGTCCTAGGGCCTGGCCCCGGTGATTCATCGCGGTCAGCAGGTAGGCGTAGCCCTGTCCGAGGACCCGGGCCGCCATGACCGAGTCGTAGGGGTAGTCGCGCATGAGGAGCCCGACCTGCTTGTCCCACAGGCCGGTCGGCACGACCTCCCGCGCAGAACGGATCGGGCCGGTCGTCGGGCCGGTGACCAGAGAGGTTGCAACAGCCGTTGCCATGATGCCTCCGATGGACGAGGCCCCGCGGTCCGGGGCGCTGCACCCAGGACACCGCACTGACCTGCCCAGCAGCGCCCAACGGTCCCGTCGTGCAAGGGCTTTGCACGTTGTGCAAGCGGTCTCGACGGCGCCGTCCGCCGACCGTACGGTTGGGGACCCCGGTCGTGCGGCGTGGGAGGGACCTGTGCCCGTTGACCTTTGGAACACGCCCATGGCGCGCGAGTTAGCCGCGCAGCGGCGCCCCGGCGCGCTCATCCGTCTCGGCCGCGAACACCGCGCCTGGACCCTCGCCACCCTCGGGGACCGGATCGGCTGCTCAGCCGCCACGGTGTCCCGGTTGGAGCGCCGCAACAGGGTGGTCGATCTGGCCTTGGTGCACCGCGCAGCACTGGAAGTCGGCGTCCCACGACACGTCTTGGTGCATTCCCTGGCGCCCCCCGCCCCGACCCCGTCGGCAGCCACTAGAGTGACGGCCAGTCCGCACGCCGAGGAGGACCCGATGCGCCGCCGCACGCTGATCACCGCCACGGCGGCTGCCGGATCAGCCGCCCTGCTGCTGGGGTTGGACGAAGCTCTGGCCGACACCCCCAGCCCCACCGGCGGCGGTTCGCTCGACGCCCGGCTGGCTACCGCCCGCGAGTTGTACGACAAGGGCGCCCGCAGGGGCGTCTCCTCGCCGCGTTGCCCGGCCTCATCGGTGACGGGCACTCCGCCGCGTCGTCGCGCCGGGAGCTCGATCAGGCCCGGCTCTCGTCCGTCTACAGCCTGACCGCCTCGGTGCTGAGCAAGCTCGGCTCGTACGATCAGGCCCGGCTCACCGCGGACCGCGCCCGCACTTGGGCCGAGGTATCCGGCTCTCCTCTCGCGTCCGCAGCCGCAGTCCGAGAGCTGGCGATCGTGTTGCGCCGCCAGGACCGCTCCGAGGAGGCCCAGCGCCTCATGCAGGCGGCGGCCGCCGGAGGGGAAGCCACGGGCCTGCGTACCGAAGCTTCGGCGTCCGCGTACGCGCAGATGCTCTGCACACTGGCGTACACCGCCGCTCGTGGAGGGCACCGGACGGACGCGTTGGCGATGACCGAAGAAGCCCGCCGAGCCGGCACGCGCCATGTCAGCTGGGGGTGGGAGGCACGTACCTCCACGCTCGCCGTCGATGTCACGCGGGAGCAGTGGCGGATCTTCGGTGAGCGGCTCGCGGTTGCCGAGGAACAGCTGCTACTGGCGGCCGAGTTGGAGCCCGAGTGGGTCACCCCGTGGCGGCGGCTCCTCACCTCCGGGCGCGGGTTGTCGCTCGGGAAGGACGTCAACCAGGCCCGGTTCGACGCCGCTCTGCGCCGTGATCCGCTGGACCCGGAGGTCCACATCGACTGGCTGTCGCAGTTGCAGCCCCGGTGGGGCGGCGAGCCGGGGCAGGCCCTGGCGTTCGCCCGCGGGGCGTTCGCCCGGGCTCCGCAGGGGCATCGGCTGGGTTGTGTGATCGCCATGGCCCACATCGAGGAGTAGGTCGAGTCGGAGGAGCCGGACTGCCTCGGATCTGCCGACATCCGGGCGGAGTTGCGGCACGCGGCCGATCACAGCATCCTCCATCCCGCCTACGTACGGCGTCCGGGGTGGCAGCACGACTTCAACATGTTCGCCATGGCCCTGTCGCTGGCCGACGAGCGCCATACGGTCCGGCGCGTCTTCCACGCCCTTGACGGCGCCTACACCAGCTGGCCCTGGACCTACTTCGCGGAGCCGGAAGAGCAGTTCGCCCGTCGCCACCGTCGGGCCCGAGCCGGCCATTCCGGTTCCTTGCGTCGCTCCTGGGCCGGCATTCTCCGGTTCCTCCCGTCGTGCTTGAGTCAGCTACTCCGGTTCCTTCCGTCGTGCTTGAGTCAGCCATCCCGGCTTCTCCCGTCGTGCCTGAGTCAGCCATCCCAATTCCTCGTCGCGCCTGAGCCCGGTCTTCTTCCCCGTACGCCGCCTGTCGGCCCTTTCCCTCGGACTGCCCGATGACCCTGCCCCCTCCCGTGTCCCCGGACGGCGCCGACCGCGCCTTCCAGGTGGATCTGCGCGGCCTCGTCGATCTCCTCTCCCATCACCTCTACTCCAGTCCCCGCGTCTATCTGCGGGAGCTCCTGCAGAACGCGGTGGACGCGCTGACCGCCCGGCGTGGTGTCGAACCGGGCGCCCCCGCCGACGCCTTCGGCATCCGGCTGTTCGCCGACGGGTCCGTCGTGCGCGTCGAGGACGACGGCGTCGGGCTCAGCGAGGCCGACGTGCACACCTTCCTCGCCACGATCGGGCGCAGCAGCAAGCGCGCCGAGGGGATCGCCGAACAACGCGGTGAGTTCATCGGGCAGTTCGGGATCGGGCTGCTCTCCTGTTTTCTGGTCGCGGACGAGATCCATGTGCTCAGCCGGTCCGCCCGCACCCCCGACGCGCTCGCCGTGGAGTGGCGCGGGCACGGCGACGGCAGTTACAGCGTCCGGACCCTGCCCGCGTCCACCCGGCCCCTGCCAGGTACCACGGTCACGCTCACTCCGCGCGCCGATACGGCGGAGTGGACCCGGCCGGCGCAGGTGCACGGGCTGGCTCGGCACTTCGGGTCGCTGCTACGGCATCCGGTGACCTTCCATGGCGGCGCGGCGGGGGCGTCGGGGGTCCTGGTGAATGCGGAGGCGGCGCCTTGGACGCGTACGTACCCGACCCCGGGAGCCCGGTCCCGCGCGCTGGCGACGTACGGCGAGGATGTCTTCGGGTTCGCGCCGCTGGACACCATCGAGCTGGACCTGCCGGCCGTCGGGTTGAAGGGCATCGCGTGCGTGCTGCCCGAGGCGGTGCCGGCCGGGCGCCGCCACGGGCACCGGGTACACGTCAAGGGCATGCTGCTCTCGGAGCAGGCCGACGAGATCCTGCCGGAGTGGGCGTTCTTCGTCCGCTGTGTCATCGACGCCGAAAGCCTGCGCCCCACCGCGTCCCGCGAGTCCCTGTACGAGGACGACACGCTCGCGGCCGTACGCGACGCCCTCGCCGAGCGGCTGCGCGCGTGGATCGCCCGGGCCGCCGCCAGCGATCCGGAGCTGCTCGGCCGGTTCCTCCACACCCACCACCTGGCCGTGAAGTCGCTCGCGGTGCACGACGACGAGATCCTGCGGCTGCTGCTGCCCTGGCTGCCGTTCGAGACCACCGACGGGCACACCACCCTCGACGAGTTCGCGCGCACCCACCGCACGGTGCTCGTGACGTCGAGCGTGGAGGAGTTCCGGCAGGTCGCGGCGATCGCCTCGGCGGCCGGGCTGGGCGTCGTCAACGGCGGCTACACCTACGACCGCGAACTGGTGCACCGGCTCCCCGAGATCCGGCCCGAGGCGAGCGTCGCGGACCTCGATCCGGCCACCCTCACCGCCCACCTCGACCCCGTCGACCGGGAGACCGAACTGGCCGCCGCGGCCTACCTCGGCCTGGCCCGTGACGCCCTGGCCGTCTTCGACTGCGATGTCGCGCTGCGCACCTTCCACCCCGCCTCCGCGCCCGCCCTCCTCGTCGACAGCCGCGAGGCCCGGCACGAGCGCACCCGCTCCCAGCTCGCCCGCGAGCAGGATGGCGGCCTGTGGGGCGACATCCTCGGCGCGCTGCGCCAGGAGGCCCCGCGCGCCCAGCTGATCCTGAACCAGCTCAACCCGCTGGTGCGCACCGCCGTGGCCATCGACGAGCCCGAGCTGGCCCGTACCAGCGCCGAGGCCCTCTACGGGCAGGCCGCGCTGCTCTCCCGGCGCCCGCTCAGGCCCGCCGAGTCGAGCCTGATCAACCGCTCCTTCCTCGAGCTTCTCGCCCATGCCCTCCGCAAGGACAGCTGACGATGACCACCGCACCCCACCCCCGGAGCACCGACGAGCTGTACCAGGCGCTCCGGGAGAACGACCGGCTGCCCTACGGCCGCACCCGCACCGTCACCGCAGAGGAGCTGGTGGACGCCGCCGAGCGGTTCGACGAGCCCGTACCGCTCATCCACGCCCTCCTCGAGCTCCAGGAGGCGTACACCTACGGCTCCGACCCCCGGAGGTCGCCCGTCGTCTTCGCCCGGCTGCTCACCCTCTTCGACGAGCGGCCCGACGTCTTCGACGAGCGTCTGCGCCACCAGCTGTTCTGGCGGTTCAAGTGGGTGGCCGACGCGCTGCGCGCGCTGCCCGAGATACCGCTGACCAGCCTGCGCCAGTGGCTGACGGAGATGCGTGAGCGGTACGAGAAGGCGGGCCTGGGCCTCCAGCCGTACTACGGGCAGGCCTACCGGCTCGCCGCCCATGTGGGCGAGGACACCACCCTCGCCTACGAGCTGTGGGCGGGCCGCCGCCGGACCCCGCACAGCGACTGCGAGGCCTGCGAGATCTGCGAGCGTGCCCGGTACCACCTCGCCGCGGGCGACGACGAGCGCGCGCTGGACGTCTGGGCGCTCGTCCTGGCCGGGAAGGAGTCCTGCAAGGAGGAGCCGGCCCGCTCCATCTCGTACGCGCTGCTGCCCCTGCTGCGCACCGGGCGCGCCGACCGGGCGCGCGAACTGCACCTGGCCGGATACCGCGGCTCCCGCCGCAACCCGTCGATGTCCCCGGAGGTCGGCCGGCACCTGGAGTTCTGCGCGCTGACCGGCAACGAGGGCCGCGGTCTGGAGCTGCTGGCCGAGAACCGGAACCTGTTCGACGAGGTGGAATCGCCGCTGGACCAGCTCGACTTCCTGACCGGTGTCGAGGTCCTTCTCCACCGCGTCGAGACCCTCGGCCACGGCGAACTGCCCGCGGCCGGGTACGCGGGACGCACCTGGACCGTGGCCGGGCTGCGCGCCGAGGTACGCGGCCGAGCCGACGGCCTCGCCGACCGCTTCGACACCCGTAACGGAACCACGGCCCACTCCGCGCGCCGCCGCGCCCGCCTGGACCGTGCCCCGCTCCTGGACACGCTGGAACTGGCCCTGCGCATCCGCCCCTTGGACGACCTGACCCCGGCCGCCCCGGCCGCCGCGCCCGCCACCCGTACGGCCGAAGCGGTTCCCGAGGCGCTGCCCGAGCTCATCCTCCGGGCGCGGGCGCTGGCCGAACAGGGGCACCCGGACGCGCGGGCCTGCTGGGCCCGGCTGCGTACGCTCGTCGCCGCCCGGGGCTACACCCATCCCGAGGACCCGGCCGTCGGCCCGTACGTCCAGCTGTGCGCGGACCTGCTGGCCGACGAGGCGAACCGGGCGGCCGAGCGGGACGAGTTCACCGTCGCCGTCGATCTCCACGAGGAGGCCGCCGGGCTGTACGAGGACGCCGGAGCACCGGGCGACGCGGCGCTCGCCCGGGCCTGCGCCCTGCTCGCCACGGCAGAGACGCCGGTGGAGGGGGCCGACGGGGTGGAGGTGAGGGTCACCACCCTGACCGACACCCACGCGGCCGTGGTCCGGCTCCAGCAGGAGACGCCCGGCCTCGCCCCGTACATCGGGGGCCGTCTGCTGAGGCTGCGGGTGGCGGCGCTCGGCCTGCGGCTGCAGACGTCGGGGAGCGAGGCACACGCCGCGCCGGTCCTCGCCGAGGTGGATCGGCTGCAGGAGTTCGCCACCCGGCACGGCCTGGACGGACAGGTCTCCGGTGCGATGCTGCTGCGCGCCAGCACGTACGCGCTCTCCGGCGATCTGCCGGCCGCGGTCACCGAGGTCGACGCCCTCCGCGACCGGCTGACATCGCACGGTCCCGCCTGGCACCTGCCGCGTGCGCTCGGGCTGCGGGGCCGGCTCCAGCTCGGCCTCCGGGACGCGCGGGCCGCGCACGCGGACCTGACCGAGGGGCTGCGCCTGGCCGCCACCTGGCCGGCCGACGCGGTCGACACCGCTCGCCTCCACGGCGACCTGGCCGAGGCCTGCATGCACCTCGGGCGCCCCGAGGACGCGCTGCTCCAGCTGACCCGGGCGGCCGAGGCGGATCTGCGGGAGGGAAAGCGGACGGACGCGTACTGCACCTACAGCAACGCGGCGCAGCTCTGCCTCGATCTGGGCCGGGTCGAGGACTGCATCGCGCTGCTCGACTCACTGCTCGCCGAACCGTATGTCGTGGCGGGGGAGTTGGACGACCGGCTGGTCGCTCAGCTGCGACTGGTCCGCGCCCGTGCGCTACAGGCGGGGGAGGATCTCAAGGCCGCCACGGCGGAGTTCGTCGCTCTCGCGGCGGAGTCGGCCGGCTGGGAGGACGACCCGGGCAGCCACGCGCTGATCGCCGCGGACACGGCCGTGATCCTCGGCGAGGCGGGCGACTTCGACCGGGCCCGTGAGGTCGCGGAGCGGGCGCTCGCCGCCCATGCCCTGGCCCCGCGCTACGAGTTGATCAGCAACTGCCTGCGGGAACTCGCCCGCCTCCAGGCCCAGCAGCAGAGGGCCGACGGTCTGGCCGGCGCCCTCGCCCACCTCGCCGCCGCCGGCCGGGTCGCCGAGGAGGCCCGCGCCGCCGACTACGAGGCCGCCGGGCGTCCCCTGGACGCCGCCCTGGCCTACGAGTACGGGCGGGTCCACGCCTTTGCCGGCGCGTACGAGGACGCCCTCGCGGCCCTGGAAAAAGCCCTCGTCCTGCTCGGTGAGCCGGGACCGGAGGAGGGGAGCGCCGGTGAGTGGGCCGAGTGCGTGCGGCTGGCGGGCGCGGTGGAGGGGATCTACCTGGAGCGGCCCGCCCCGGCGCTCACCCGCCTCGACGGGGCGGTCGCCCGGCTGACGGCCCTGGGCCACACCGAGGAGCGCGAGCCGCTGGCCTCCCTGGCGGCCCAGCTGCGCGACGAGGGGTGACATGGCGGGCGGCGGCGGTGCCGCGCGGCTGGTCGCGCCGAAGGCCCGTCCCGGTGGTCACCGAAGCCCCGTCCCGGTGGCCGCTGCCTCCGGTGCGGGTCTGCGGCCCGCTGTTCCCGGTCCGCCCGCTGGTCGTCCGCTTGTCCGGTGAAACCGTCCGCCCGCCGGGGGTCACCGCCCACCCGGCGGCCCCCGTCCGCCCGTCAGGCGTAACCGTCCACCCGCCGGGTGCCACCGTCCCCCGGCCCGGCACCCCGTCCGCGCGTCGGATGTCCCCTTGCCTGACCCATTGGTCTAGTCCAAACTGGTCGGCGACGAAGCCTCTGCAGAGTCGGCCGCGCACGGCCCGCAATGCCGCCGCCGGTCATGATCGACCGGGGGCGGTCGTGGATGAGGGGGATGCCATGTCGGGGAGGACGTCGGCCGCGGGGCTGCCCGGGGGAGGTCCGGCGGGCGAGCAGGGGGCGTTCGGTCCGCGGCTCCAGGCGTTCCGCCGGCGGGCCGGACTGAGTCAGGAGGTGGCCGCGTTACGGGCCGGGATCAGCACCCGGGCGCTGCGCGACATCGAGCGCGGCCGGGTCCAGCGGCCTCAGGCGCGTACCCTGCAACGGCTGGCGGACGTACTGGAGTTGACCGGCGGAGAACTGGCGGAGCTGCTCGCCACCACCCGGACCGGACCACCGCGCGGTGCCGGCCGGCCGCGCCTGCTGATCCTCGGGCCGCTCGCCCTCCAGCGCGGCCAGGCCCCGGTGCCGGTCACCAGCCCGATGCTGCGCCGCCTGCTCGGCCTGCTCGCTCTCAAGCACCCCGAGCCGTCCACCCAGCGGGAGATCACCGACACCCTCTGGCCGTCCGGGCCGCCCAGCTCCCACCAGAGCCTGATCCACACCTACGTCAGCCAGGTCCGCCGGCTGCTGGAACCGGGCGGTCCGCGGACCGCCCCGGCGCCGACCGTCGTCCGGACCCCCACCGGCTACCTGCTCCAGGCGTCGCGGAGCCAGATCGACCTCGGCCACTTCGACGAGCTGCTGGCCCAGGCGGAGCGGCTGCACCGCGCGCCGGACCCGGGTGCCGCCTACGAGTCGCTGACCCAGGCCCTGCGCTGGTGGCGGGGGCCGGTGCTCGCCGACGCGGACCCGGTGCTGCGCCAGCATCCGGCGGCGGTCGTGGTCAACGAGCGGCGGGTCAAGGCGGTGCTGCTGTACGCCGACACCGCGCTGCTGCTGCGCCGGCCCGAGGAGGCCGTCCCGCTGCTCTGGTCCATGGTGAACAGCGAGCCGCTGCACGAGGGCCTGCACGCCCGGCTGATCCTCGCCCTCGGCAGCTGCGGGGAGCAGGCCGCCGCACTCAACGTCTTCGGCCGGCTGCGCGACCGGCTCGACAAGGAGCTGGGCATCGCACCCAGCGCCGAGGTCCGCGACGCCCACCTGCGGGTGCTGCGTCAGCAACTGCCCCTCGCGCAGCGCCCGGAGCGCCCCGCGCCGCCCAGCCGCCCGTCGACCGTCGGCCCGCTCCCGGCGCAGCTGCCCGCCATGGCCGGCTCCTACGTCGGACGGCGACGGCAGATGCGGGACCTGGACGCGCTCCTCTCGCCCGACCCGGGGCAGCGCGCGCACGTGGTGGCGGTGGTCGGCGCGCCCGGGGTCGGCAAGACCGCCCTCGCCAAGCACTGGGCGCACGCCCGGCGCGCCCACTTCGCGGACGGGCAGCTCTTCGTCGACCTGCGCGGTCACTCCCCGCTTCCGGCGCTGCGCCCCGGCGACGTCCTGGCGCAGTTCCTCCGGGCCCTGGGCGCCCCGCCCGACCAGCTGCCCGCCGACGAGGACGAGGCGGCGGCGCTGTACCGCACCCTGCTCGCCGACAAGCAGATGCTGATCGTGCTGGACAACGCGCGCGACCCCGAGCAGGTCAGGCCGCTCATCCCGGGTGCCCGGGGCTGCTCGGTGGTGATCACCAGCCGCAGCCGGCTCGCCGGCCTGGTCGTGAGCGACGGCGCCCGCCAGCTCGCCCTGGACGTCCTCGACCCGGACGAGGCCCGCCAACTGCTGGCCGGCATCGTCGGCGAGTGCGCCGCCACGGCCGAGGAGGAGGCGGCCCGAAGACTCGTACGCGTCTGCGGCGGCCTGCCGCTGGCCATCCGGATCGCCGGGGCCAACCTGGTGGCCCGCGACACGGGCATCGCCGACTACTGCGCCGAGCTGGCGGGGGACGACATGCTCAGCCGGCTGCGGATCGAGGGGGACCGGCGCTCGACGGTACGGGCCGCCTTCGACCTCTCCTACCTCGCGCTCCCGGCCGAGGCCCGGCGGATGTTCCGGCTCCTCGGCCTCATTCCCGGCCCGGACGTCTCCGTGAACGGCGCGGCGGCCCTGACGGACGCGACCTCGGCCGCATCGGCGGAGCTGCTGGTGACCCTGACGGACACCCATCTGGTACGGGAGCGGGGAGCCGGCCGCTTCGGACTGCACGACCTGCTGCGCTCGTACGCCCGTGAGCTGGTCAGTGCCCAGGAGGCGCACGCCGCCCGGCAGCGGCTCTTCGAGTGGTACCTCCACCACGCCGACGCGGCGGCCCGGCTGCTCTATCCGGAGGGGTCGGGCGCGGGCCCGGTCGGCTCCTGCGGATCGGTCCCCTCGGCCGCGCTGGTCTTCTCGGACCACGGTGAGGCGTCGGAGTGGCTGGACAGCGAGCGGGAGAACCTGGCCGGCGCGGTCCCCCAAGCGTCCGCCGCCGGGTTCACCACCCTCGCCTGGCGGTTGGCGGAGAGCCTGCACAGCCATCTCTCGGCGGGCCTGTACACGGGCGAGTGCCTCAAGGTCGCCACCGCCGGCCTGCTCGCCGCCGTCGCGGACGGCGAGCCCCGGGCCCAGGCCGCCGCGCAGCTGCGGCGCGCCGAGTGCCGCTGGGCGCTGGCCGACGAGGCCGAGGCCGTCGAGCTGTTCCGCAGTGCGCTGGCACTCGCGCGGCAGGCCGGCTGGCCCGACGGGCAGGCGCTGGCGCTGCGCCGCCTCGGCGCGGCGCGGCGGGAGACCGGCGCGGCGCGGCGGGAGGCCGGCGCCGGACAGCGGGAGAACCACGCCGGGCGGGCCGCTTGCGACGCGCTCTCCCCGGCGGGTGAACTCACCCGGCACGGCGACGGAACGGGCGCCGCCGAGGGTGTCACCAGCCCGGGGCTGATCCGCTGAGGGGGCCGGCGGCAGGACAACTACTCCGGCAGTTGGACGAGTTCTGCCGGTTGCTGAGGGCCGGTCTGCGGTGGCTGGCGAAACCGCAGGTCAGCGCCGGTGCGTCCGGCCGGGACCGGTCTCCCGGGTGTTCCTCGCCCTCTGGTCCGGCTCAAGGAGAGCGACCAGTCCGGGACCGTACTGTGGCCGCACCGAACCGCACCAGCAGCACCGATCCGCACCCAAGCCGGACCGATCCACACCGATCCGCACCGGAGCCGGACCGATCCGCACCGAAGGCGGACCGAAACCGGACCGATCCGCACCGATCCGCGCCACCGAGGCCGGTCCCCGTGCCGACTCATGAGGTGATACGGCGCCACAGCCCACGGGCGGTCGCGCCGCCGCCCGTGCGGGGCGCGTTCCGGGCCCCTCTCCCTCGGCCATGCCACCATCATCCGCGCACTCAGAATGAGGTAACGATGCACTTCGCGGCACAGGCCCCACGTCAGGGAGGACAACGGGCGGCCGAGATGGACGAGTTCGTGGTCGCTCTCTATGAACACGTTCTGGGGAAAGGGGCCTTCCATCCGTCCCGGATAGCCGAGGAGCTCGACGTCCCGCCGCAGCGAGCCGCGCACGCGGTGGGCGTGCTGCGTGAACTGCGCCTGGTCAAGACGGCGGAGGGCGGTGGCGCGGACCGACTCGTCGCGGTCAGCCCGGAAGCCGCCCAGATGGAGCTGCTGGTCCCGTTGGAGCGCGAGATCCTCGACAGCCGTCACCGACTCGCGGGTTTCAAAGGGCAGTTGAGCTCCTTCGTGGCGGCCTTCGAGAAGCAGGCCAGAACCCGCGCCGAGCCGGTGGTGATCACCGGCGACCAGGAGGAGATCGAGCTGCGGCTGCTGGAGGCCGCGCAGAGCTGCACCACCGAGGTCCTGGTCATGCAGCCCTGCGTGGCCCGCGAGACCCGCGAACTGCGGCTGGCCCGCCCCTTGGTGCTGGAGGCGCTGCGGCGCGGCGCGCGAGGGCGGATCCTGTACCCCCACACCGCGCGCGGAGACTCCGGCACCCGCGCGCACCTCGGTGAACTCCTGCCCGCAGGCGGGCAGGTGCGCACCACCAAGGAGGTCAGCGACCGCTTCCTGGTCTTCGACCGGAAGACCGCCTTCATCCCCTCCGGCGAGGACGGCGAGGACGGCGAGGACGGCAAGGACGGCAAGGACGGCGAGATCGCCGTCGTCTACGACAGCACGGTCGCGGCCTTCCTGGCCGGGCTGCACGCCCGGGTCTGGGAGTCCGCCGTCGACTTCGACTCCGGCGCGGCGGGCTACGCCGGGACCATGGAGGAGCTGAAGGCGACCCTGCTCTCCCTGCTGGCCTCCGGGGCCAAGGACGAGGTCATCGCTCGCCGGGTGGGCATGTCCGAGCGGACCTTGCGCCGCCATGTCGCCACGATCATGCAGGACCTGTCAGCCAGCAGCCGCTTCCAGGCCGGTGTGCTGGCAGCCCGAACCGGCCTGGTCGACCTGGCCCTGAGGAGTGCCGCATGAGCCGCTTCAACCAACTCGCGCAGACCACGGCGGTGCGCCAGGTCCAGGAGGAGATGGGCAGCGCCACAGCGGCCGGCCGCCGGCTGCGGGAGCAGGCCGAGGAGCCCCAGCCGCTCGACGCGCGGGCGGCCGAGTTCATCCGGGGCCTCGACGGGTTCCTGTTCGCCAGCGTCGGCGAGACCGGCTGGCCGTACGTCCAGTTCAAGGGCGGGCCGCAGGGGTTCGTCCACGTCCTGGACGAGCACACCCTCGGCTTCCTGGACGTCCGGGGCAACCGGCAGTACGTCACCACCGGCAACGTACGCGGCGACGACCGGGTCGCGCTCTTCTTCATCGACCACGCCCGCCAGACCCGCCTCAAGCTGTACGGCCACGCCACCGCCGTACTCGTCGACGACGACCTCCCGCTCGCGGAACGGCTGGAGTCGCCCCGTACCGAGGGCAGGGTCGAACAGGTCGTCACCATCCGGGTCGAGGCCTTCGCCTGGAACTGCCCCAACCACATCACCCCCCGCTTCAGCCAGAGCGAGGTGTCCGAGGCCCTGGCCCCGCTCCACGAGCGGCTTGAGCGGCTGGAGCAGGAGAACGCCGCCCTGCGCGCGCAGCTCGCCGAGCGGTCGTAACGGGACGACTGTCCGCCGGCCGGATACGGCAGCCGTATCCGGCCACCGGGCACCTCCGTGAGGGAATTCCCTGACCAGAACCGAACGGCCCGCTGGCCGAATTCGGCAGCCGGTTCCGGGCATTGATGAGCCCTGCCGGGATTTCTAGTCTGGAATCAGCAAGGAGCCCTCGAAGTGAACGGAGGAGTCACGCGATGGTCAGCGACGTGATCGACCGGAGCGACCGGTTCCGGGGAATTCTGGACCGGCTCGCCACCAAGTCGATCGACGACTACTACAACCCGTACCGGCTCTTCGAGTGGCCGGACCGGCTCCCCGAGGACATGTGGTGGATGAGCCCCGAGCTCACCACCACGTACGGGACGGAATGGGCCGACAGACTCACTCCGGAACAGCTCCGCACGCTGTCCAAACACGAGAGCATCAATTTCTACAGTCTCAATGTCCACGGCATCCGGGAACTGCTCATCGAGGTGGTCAACCGGATTCACACCACCGGTTTCGAAACGCCGTCGGAGTTCTTCCACCATTTCATCGGTGAGGAGAACGAGCACATGTGGTTCTTCGCCGAGTTCTGCCTGCGCTACGGGAAGAAGATCTACCGGCAGCCCGCCGGCGGCGCGGAGACGGCCGCTCCGTCGGACAAGGTCCAGAGCCTCCTGGTCTTCGCCCGCATCCTGATCTTCGAGGAGCTGGTCGACCACTTCAACTCGGCGATGGCCGAGGACGGGCGGCTGCACGAGACGATCCGTGGCATCAACCGGATCCACCACCAGGACGAGTCCCGGCACATCGCCTTCGGCCGCGAACTGGTCGGCCTGCTCCACCAGGACCTGAAGCAGACCGCCACCGATCAGGAGCTGGACGAGGTCTCCACCTACCTGCGCCGCTACATGCGGCACAGCTTCGAGTCCCTCTACCACCCCCAGGTCTACCGCGACGCCGGCATCGAGCGCCCGCACGAGCTGCGCCGGGCCCTGCTGGCCTCCCCGGCCCGGGCCGAGGCCGAGTTGCGCACCTTCCGCAAGACCACCAAGTACCTCGAGAAGACGGGACTCATCCGATGACCCGCCTGACCGGCAGCGACGGCGAGCCCGCCCTCGCCATCCTCGGCCCGCAGGCCACCTCGCTCGTCAAGGAGCTCGACCGGGTCTTCACCGGCTGGGGCCTGGCGGACGGTGCCGAGGAGATCAGCGCCCCGCCGCTCTTCCCGGTGACCGACCTGGAGAAGTTCGACGTCTACACCAACTTCCCCCACCTCGCCTGGGTGGCCGGTTCGCTGGAACTGACGGAAGACCAGTTCAAGCCGGTGGACGGCAAGTTCGGGCCCGGGACGGTGACCGAGGCCCGGTACGGGCTGCCGCACGCCACCTGCTACGGCGCGTACCTCTTCCACGAGGGCGGCCAGGTCGCCGAAGACTCCCTGGTGACCCTGGTCAACCGCTGCTTCCGCAACGAGGACCACTACAGCGGGCTGCGCCGCCTCGCCAGCTTCCAGATGCGGGAGATCGTCGCGCTCGGCAGCTTCGACCACACCCAGCAGGTGCTGGCCCGCTTCACCGGGCGGATCCAGGCCTTCGCCGGCGCGCTCGGCATCGAGCTGGGCAGGGCGGCGGCCGGGGACCCGTTCTTCCGCAACGACAACGGCCGGGCGCTGATGCAGAAGCTCAGTCCGGTCAAGTACGAGTTCCAGTACGGCGACCTGGCGATCGCCTCGGTCAACACCCACCGCAACTTCTTCGGCGAGCGGTGCTCGATCCGGCTGGAGTCCGGCGAGCACGCCCACACCTCCTGTGTCGCCTTCGGCCTGGAGCGCTGGCTCGCCGTCCTGACCGAGCACTTCGACGCGGACCTCGACGCCGCGCTGGCCGCCGTACGCGTCGCCGCGCCGGACGTTGCGCGTGGCCCCGCGCTGGCCGCCGTACGCATCGCCGCGCCGGACGCTGCGCGTGGCCCCGCGCCGGACGCCGCACGCACCGCCGCGCCGGATGCCGTACGTGGCGCCGCGCCGGACGCCGTGCGCACCGCCGCGCCGGCCGCCGCTGTGCGCACGGCGGCGGAACCATCGTGAGCCAGCCCCTGATCGGCGTCGACCTCGTGCCGCTGGCCCGGGTCGGCGAGCTGCTGGACCCCGACATCGGGCCGGTGCTCAGGCGGTTCCTCTCCGCCGACGAGCTGGCCCTCTCCCGGACCCCGGACGGGGCGCCCGACCGGGCCGGGATCGCCGGACGGCTGGCCGCCAAGGAGGCCGTCTTCAAGCTGCTCGGCGCGGTCGGAAGGCCGGTTCCCTGGCAGGGCATCGAGGTCCTGCGTGGCCCCGGCGGCCGCCCGGGGGTCCGGCTCTCCGGCGCGGCGGCCGAGTTGGCGCAGCACGCCGGACTCGGCCCGATCGACGTCAGCATCAGCCACGACGCCGGCTTCGCCGTCGCCGTGGCGGCCGCCTCCACCTCCCGACCACCCCATCTCGCTGGATCAGTGACTTCGAAGGGAATGCCATGAGCTCCGCAGGTATCGACAAGGTCCGGGACTGGATCCTCGGCCGTCACCCCGAGCGCACCGAACTCGCCGCCGACGTGGACCTCATCGAGAGCCGGCTGGTCGACTCGCTGGCCTTCGTCGAGCTCGTCTACACCATCGAGGACGCGGCGGGTGTCGAGATCGACTTCGACACCATCGACATCGAGGACTTCCAGACCCTCACGACCATCGAGAAGGCGTTCTTCGCCTGAGCTCCTCGGATGCCGAGCTCCCCCAAGCCCGTTCCCCCCCGGGCCCGTCCCCCGAGCCCGTCCCCCCCCCGAGCCCGTCCCCCCCCGAGCCCGTCCCCCCCCCGAGCCCGTCCCCCCAAGCCCGTCCCCCCGAGCCCGTTCGCCTGATCCCGAGGAGGGGTCTTCAGCATGGAAGCAGTCTCGTACACCGCACAGTGGATGGCCGCGGCCCGCGCACAGGAGTCCGAGCGGGAGGACCCGCTGTTCGTCGACCCGCTGGCCCGCGACCTGGCCGCGCCCAAGGGTTTCGAACTGATCGAGCGGTACGTCGGTGGCGGCGTGCTCCCGTTCATCTCCATCCGGACCCGGTTCCTGGACGACGCCATCGGGGAGGTCCTCGCCGGGAGCGGGATCCAGCAGGTCGTGCTGATCGCGGCGGGCATGGACACCCGCGCGTTCCGGCTCGACTGGCCGGACGGCACCGAGCTCTACGAGGTGGACCACGCCGCACTGATCGCCGAGAAGCGGCGCCGGCTCGACGCGCTGGGGGCCGAACCGCGCACCGACCGGCGCGAGGTCTCCGCCGACCTCACCCAGGAGTGGCTGCCCTCCCTGGAGGCCGCGGGCTTCGACCGCACCCGGCCGACCCTGTGGGTCGCCGAGGGGCTGACCTTCTTCCTCACCGAGGAGCAGGCCGGCGGGCTGCTGCGGCTGCTCGCCTCCGCTTCCGCACCCGGCAGCCACCTGGCCTTCGACGTCCTCGGGCGCGCCATGCTGCGCAGCCCGTTCTCGAAGCGCTTCCTGGACGCCCTCGCCGCCGACGGCACGCCGTGGATCTTCGGCACCGACGAGCCCGAGGAGTTCCTGACCGCGCACGGCTGGAAGACCACCGACCTGCGCGAGCCCGGCCAGCCCGGCGCCGGTGAGGGCCGCTGGCCCTACGAGGTCCAGCCGCGGGGTCGCCGCGGCGCCAACCGGCTGTGGCTGATCCGCGCCGAGGTCGTGACGGGCTGATGGGGCACGCGACCACCGACCGGCCCCCGGCCGACCGCTCCGCGGCCACGGAGCGCCGGATCACCCTGGAGCGGATCGAGTCGTACCTGCCCGAACGCAGCGTACGGATCGAGGAGCTGGGCGAGCGGCTGGGCCTGCACCGGGCCCAGCTCGGGGTGTTCCGCAAGTTCTACGGGCTGGACACCCTCCGCTTCGACCCCGGGCTCCCGCTGATCGACCTGCTGCGGCCCGCCGCCCGCGCCGCTCTGGACGCCCTGCCCGAGCACGGCCGGGTGGACTACCTGGCGTACGCGCACACCACCCAGGCGGTGGCCCCGCCCGACGTGGACATCGCCCAGGTGGTCGGCGAGGACCTCGGTCTCCGCGACGCCGAGGCCTTCGGCTTCAGCCACCAGGCCTGTGTCAGCAGCCTGGGCGCCATCGAGGTGCTGGGCGAACTGCTCCGCGCGGAGGGCGCCGAGGGCGCGTACGCCCTGATGGTCACCGGCGAACAGGCGTACTCGCCGATGGTCCAGCACATCCCCAACACCTCGATCATGGCCGATGCCGCGGCCTCCTGCCTGATCACCCTGGACGGTGCGGGCGATGTGGTCCGGTCCTTCGCCATCCGGACGCTCGGCGAGTACGCCCAGTGGCTGGAGCTGACCCCTCAGCAGAACACCGAGTTCGGCGAGCAGTACGGCAGAAGGATCGCCGATGTCATCCACGAAGCCCTGAAGGACGCCGGGTTGAGCCTCGACGAGGTCGACCTGGTGATCCCGCACAACGTCAACAAGCTGGCCTGGCGGCAGACCATCAAGGAGCTGGAGGTGGAGCCGGAGAAGGTGTTCCTGGACAACGTCCCGCGCTTCAGCCACACCTACGCCTCGGACGTCTTCGTCAACTACACCACCCTGCGGGACGCGGGCCGCCTGGTCGACGGCGCCCACTACCTGCTGGTCTCCGTCGGGCTCGGCGCCACCTTCGGCGCGATGGTGATCACGCACCGGGCGGGAGGCCTGGCCTGATGGAACGTCAGGAACTGCTGCGGACCATCGGGAAGGCGCTCAGCGAGGTGCTGGAGCGGCCGGTCGGCGGGCTCATGGAGGAGACCGCGCTCTTCGACGAGCTGCAGCTCACCTCCATCGCCGTACTGGGGATGCTGATGAGCGTCGAGGAGGCGACCGGGATCTCGGTCGACCCGGAGGGGCTCGACATCGACCACCTGAGGACGCTCGGCTCCTTCGCCGACTACGTCGAGGCCGCGATCCGCGCGGAGGAGGGGGCGTCATGAACCGTGCCGCAGCGAGGCGTCCTGAGTCCGCTCACCGTCCGCGCCGCAGAGGGGGCGTCATGAACCGCGCCGCAGCGAGGCGTCCTGAGTCCGCTCACCGTCCGCGCCGCAGAGGAGACGTCATGAACCGCGCCGCAGAGGAGACGTCATGAGCACACTCGCCCTACGGGCCGCCGCTTCGGTGCGCGCGCCGCGGGGCCGGGCGGCGGAGGGCGTTCCGGCCGCACTCGACTACTTCCGCGATCTGCTCACCCCCTTCGGGGAGAAGCCGGACGGGGAGCTGCTGAGCCGGGGCCCGCACGTCCACCACCGCGACCTGGTGGACCTGCTCGTCGCCGACGAGGGCGTCGGCGGGAGCCGGCCGGAGCTGGCCATCGTCGCGCACGCCCTCCCGGACGTGGTCCCGTTCACCGCCGTCGCCCCACACCTGACCGAACACCTCGGCGGCCGGGCGGTGAACTTCGCTATCGGCCATCAGGGTCTGGCCGCGCCCTTCACGGCGCTGCGGATCGCCTCGGCGTACCACCGCTCGGGGCGGGCGGCGGAGGTGGTGATCGCGGTGCTGGAGCAGACCACCTTGCCCATCGCCCTTCCGCTGGTCCAGGAGACCCCGCTGACCGACTCGGCGGCCGCCCTGGTCCTCGCGGCCTCGGCCGGGGCCGGGCTGCGGTTCGTCCGGGCGCACGCGGCGGGTTCGGCCGCGGCAGCGCTGGGCCGGGAGCTGGAAGAGGACGGGACGCTGCTGGTCCTCGGCCCCTGGGTCACCGAGGACGTCCCGGCCCACGGCGAGGTGCACCGGGTGGCCCCGGGCAGCTACTGCACCAGCCTCTGGCTGGAGCTGGCCGACCACTGGCAGGAGTGGCAGCGCGAGTACCGGCGGATCGTGCTGTGCGACACGGACCCGCGCTCCGGCCGCACCCATGTGGCGCTGTTCGCCGCCGCTCCCTAGCGCACCGGTCCGGGGCCGGACCCGCGAGGCGTCCGGCCCCGGCCACCACAGACATCGCACGAGGCAGACGAGGCAGTGGAAGGGAAGGCGGGAAGACGATGACGACGGCCGAGGACCGGACCATCAGGCTGGACTCCGCGAGATCCGGGTCCGGCCCGGCGACCTGGGGGCAGCGGGCGATCTGGGGGGTCGTCTCCCGGCTCGGCGACGATGCCCCCCGGTACAACCTGCCGGTCGACCTCGCCGTCTCCCCGCCCCGCCCGGTCGACCGGGTCCTCGCGGACCTGAGGGAGCTGCTCCTGCTCCACGACAGCCTGCACACCCGGTTCCTGCCGCATGCGGCGGACGGTGGGAACGACCCGGACCAGCTCGACGGACTGGAGCAGGTCGTCGACGGCAGCGGTGAGCTTCCGGTGGCGATCCGTACGAGCTCGGCGGAGCTGGCCCCGGAGGTGGGCGCCGCCCTGCTGGGGCAGCTGGCCGGGCGCTCCTTCGACCACACCCGGGAGTGGCCGCTGCGGGCCGGCCTGGTGGAGAGCGGGGGCCTGGTCCACCGCCTGGTGCTGGTCGGCGCGCACACCGGGATGGACTACTGGGGCCTGGGCCGGCTCCTCCGTGACCTGGAGTCCATCCAGGCGGGGGAGACCGCCGAGTCGCTGCGCGCCTCCCGCCCCGCCCTCCAGCCCCTGGAGGCCGCGGAGGTCCAGGCGTCCCCGCTCGGCCGCCGCCGGGACGAGGCGGCCCGCCGCTACTGGGTCGAGCAGCTGACGGCCGGCCCCCGGCAGATCTTCCGGAACCCCGCCGCCCCGGAGCTCCGCGACGACCCCACCCGGCGCTTCCCCAACGCGCTGCTGCGCTCGCCCGCGCTGGCGGTCGCCGTAGGGCGGGTGGCGCAGGAGCTGGGGGTGAGCGACGCCGCCGTGCTGCTGGGCGCGGTCTCCCACCAGCTGGCCCTGGCCTCCGGCAGCGGTGACGTGCTCTTCCAGGTGGTGGTGGGCAACCGCTTCCAGCCGGCCGCCGCCGCGGCGGTCTCCACGGTGGCACAGGAGGCGCTGTTCCGGCTCACCGACGCGGACCGGGACTTCGAGGACGCGGTGCGGCGGACCCGGTCGGTCGCGTTCGGCGCGTTCCGGCACGCCGCGTACGACAAGTGGGCGCTGGACCGGGAGGTGGCGGGGCTGATCGAGCAGGAGGCGGCGGCCGACCACTCGTACTGGTGGAACGACACCCGCGACCCGGCCGTCGGCCCGTTCGACACCGTGGAGCGGCCGGAGGTCCCGCTGAGCGAACTGACCGCCCGGACGGAGCTGCACTGGCCGACGGAGTTCCTGCCCCGCAGGAACGTCTCGATCGCGGTGGACGCGCTGACCGCCCCGGGCGCCCTGGACCTGGCCATGACCGCCGACCCGGCCGTCATCAGCCGTACCGGCATGGAGCAGTTCCTCCGCGGGGTCGAGCGGTCGATCGTGGCCAAGGCGATCAAGTTGGGGGACCGATGAGCAAGCGGTACGCGGGGATCGCCTGGACGGAGACGGGCTACCGGGTCGAGGTCCTGGACGACACGGGACGCCACGTGGCCGAGCCGAGGAGCTGGGACGGCGGCCAGGTCGGCGAACTCATCGCCTGGCTAGGGGGGTTGGGTGACGGCCCGGCCCCGGCGGTGGTCCTGGACAGCACCAACGGGCTGCTCGACGGGCCGATGACGGCGGCCGGTCTGGAGGTGTACCGCGCGGACCCCTGGCTGCTGCCGCCGCGCCCCCGGTTCGGCTCCGTCCCGGCCGGGCAGCTCGCGGAGCAGGCCCGTACCGCGCCCGGCGCGCCGGCCCGGGTGACCGCCGAGGGCGGCACGCTGACCGGCCGCGCCGAGGAGTACTTCGACGGCGTACGGCGCGGCGAGCCGGCCCGGGCGGCGCTGACGGAGGCCGGGGGCTGCTTCGACCACGGCCGCCGGGACGACCGGCGGGTGGCGCTCACCTTCGACGACGGCCCCGACCCGGTGTACACCCGCCAGGTGGTGGAGATCCTGGAGCGGTACGGGGCCCGGGCGACCTTCTTCTGCGTCGGCCACCATGTCGCGGCGCTGCCCGAGGAGGTACGGCGGATCGCCTCGTACGGCCACGAGCTGGGCAACCACTCCTGGTCGCACCCCTTCCTGCCCGACCTGACGCCGGCCGAGCTGCGCGAGCAACTGGACCGTACGGCGGAGGAGCTGGACCGGGTGACCGGCGCGGTCCCGACCTGGTTCCGACCGCCGTACGGGGCCCTGACCCCCGAGGTGCTGGCCGCACTGGAGGGGCATCCGACGACCCTGGCGATGTGGGACGTGGATGCCCGCGACTGGTCGAGGCCGGGGCCCGAGCAGATCGCCGCGACCGTCCTGGAGGGCGCCGGCCCGGGCTCGGTGGTGCTGATGCACGAGGGCGCCGGCGACCGCGCCCAGACCGTACAGGCCCTCCCGTCGATCATCGAGGGCCTGCTGGAGCGCGGCCTGGAACTGGTCACCGTGGGGGAACTGGCGGCAATGGCCGGCCCCACCGCCGGCGCTTGACCACGCCGCCGCAGAAGACCTGATGGAGCCCCCGATGAAGGCCCCGACATCCGACCACCGACCGAAGGATATGAACGGCCATGGAAGAGCGCTTGGCAGAGCATGCGGCGGCCGAATCCCCTCCGCCACCGCCGAAGGACGGCCCCGCCGGACCCGGCGATGGCCCCTCCGCGGGGGAGCCGACGATCTGGTCCCGTAACTTCACGTACTACTTCGTCGGCCGCAGCGCGGGTCTGCTCAGCTGGGCCATGCTGCCGGTCGCGGTGGCGGCCGGCCTGCTCATCGACGGGTACGGTCTGGACACGGCGGGCTACTCCATGGCCTTCCTGGTCGCCCCGTTCGCCGGCCTGGTGCTGTTCGGCGGGGTGCTGGCCGACCGGTTCACCGCCCGCCGGATGATGATCATCGCGGATCTGGCCAACCTGACCGCCCACATCCTGCTCGCCCTCCTCTTCATCCACGGCATCGACCACCTCTGGCAGCTGTACTCCCTGCTGGTGGTCGCCGGTACCGCCAACGCGCTCTTCCAGCCCGGCGCCGCCTCCACCGTCCCGCTGGTCTCCCGGGACGTGCAGGGCGCCAACGGCGTCCTGCGCACCTCGGAGGCGATCACCGGCCTCGGCGGACCGGCGCTGGCCGGAACCCTGGTCGGGTTCGGCTCCACCGGCTGGGTGATGGTGATCTCCGCCGTGGCCTACGGGACCAGCGCCCTCTGCCTGTTCGCGCTCCGGCTCGGCGTGGTGCCCGCCCCTCCGGCCGGGGAGTCCATGTGGCACAACCTGGCGGTCGGCTGGCGGGAGTTCTGGTCCCGCGGCTGGCTCTGGGGCGTCATCGTGATCTGGATGTTCTACGCGGTGCTCGCCTGGGGGCCGCAGCTCTCGCTGGCCGCCGGTGTCATCGTGCCCGAGCACGGGGCGCGCGCCTTCGGCCTGGTCAACGCCGCGCTGGGCGCCGGAACCATCATCGGTGGGCTGCTGGCGATCCGCTACAAGCCCGAACGCCCGCTCGCCGCCGGGGCCGTGGCCATGATGGCGTACCCGATATACCCCCTCGGCATCGTGCTCGGCTGGCCGGTCTGGATGCTCGCGGTCGCCCAGGTCGCGGTCGGGACGGGGATCGGCATCTGGGGCGTCATGTGGTCCACCAGCGTGCAGACCCAGGTGCCGGGCGAGATGCTCAACCGCATCCACGCGTACGAGGTCGCGGGCTCCGTCGGCATGTACCCGATCGGCAGCGCGCTGGCCGGCCCCGCCGTCGGCCTGTTCTCCACCAAGGCGGTGCTCATGGTCGGCGTCGTGGTCTCCTTCCTCACCGCCTCCGCGCTGCTGGCCGCCCGCCCGATCCGCACCCTGCGCCGGGTGCCGGACCGGCTCTGAACACCCCCGGACCGGGCCCCGCCCGGTGGCGTACGCCCGCCGAGGGCGTGCACTACGCGGTCGGCCGGAACGCGGAGGTGCTGGACGCGCTGCCCGTCGCCGCGAGGGACCGGGCGGCCGCCGCGCACCTGCCGCCGTGGCGCGCCGAGGAGCACACCGCCTCGCGGACGCTGCTGCGCGCCCTGCTGCGGACGGTCGGCGAGGACCTCCGGGGCGGTCCGGTCGCCGCCCGTCCGAGCGGTCGGCCGTATCTGCCCGGCCGGCCCGACCTGGGGGTGAGCCTCTCGCACTCCGCCGGCTGGGTCGCCGCGGCCGTCGGCGTCAACCGTGACGTCGGCGTCGACGTGCAGATCCCCGTCGCCGCCGGCGACCACCTGCTGCGCCTGTGCTGCTCCCCCGCGGACGCCGAGGCGCTCTCCGCCCTGCCGGAGGAGAGGCGCAGACGCGAGTTCGCCTGGATCTTCACGGTCCAGGAGGCATGTGTGAAGGCCCTCGGCGCCGGCCTGTCCGGCCGCCCCTGGAGCGTGCCGGTGCCCCTCGGCCGGCAGGCGGGCGCCTGGGGGCGGGTGAGCTGGAGCGCCCCGCGCGACCGGCAGCCGGTACCGGTGGGCTGCGCCTGGACCGGGCCGCCGGTACGGGAGGGGGAGGCGACGGCTCAGGGCGTGGCCGCGCAGAGGTCCTGGGTGCAGAACGAGGCGGCGGCCACCCTGGCCGACTCCGCGTACGTGGCGTCCCACTCGTCGTCCGGTCCGGCGACCAGGATCACCCACCGTACCTCCTCCTCGTCGACGAACCCGCGGAGCAGCGCCCGCCGCAGCGTTCCGTCGGCGCGCGGCACGCGGTACTCCAGTTCGGCGGTGCCTGTGGGGTCGGAGGTGTCCAGCTCCTCCAGCCGGACGCGCTGGTAGCCGTCGGTCCTGCCCATGATCCGGTCCGTCTCCGTCAGCGCGTCGACCGGTGTGAAGCCCGGTTCGGAGATCCGGTAGACCTGGAGCAACCCGTCCCCGCCATCCGTCTCGTAGTAGACGACGACACCCTCCTCACGCTGCTCCTCCCTGCGCTCCCAGCCCTCTCTGACCTGCACCTGGAAGCCCTCGGTGTCCTCCTGGACCTCGAACCCCGGCGGCGGTCCGGTCGCGGCCCCGGCGTCCGTGCCGTCGGTCCCGTCCGTGCCGTCGGTCCCGTCCGTCCCGTCCGTCCCGTCCGTCCCGTCCGTCCCGGTGGCGCCTTCGTCCGGTTCCGAGGGGTCCGTCTCCCCGGTGGTGGCCTCCGCCGACGTCTCGGCACCCTGTGCCTCGTCGTCGCCGAACAGCAGCAGCCCGCCCCCGAAGGTGACCGTGCTCAGCACGGCCGCGGCCACGACGGCGGCAGCCGCCAGCAGTCCCCGTTCCTTGACCCGCCGCCACCGGGACTCCGGGGCGGGGGAGGGCTCCCAGCGCTGGTTCGCCGCGTCCCATCCGCTCATGTCAGCATTCCGTTGATCACCCCGGCGGCCACCCCGGCCGCCGTCTGCTCGCCCACGGACCGCGCCGCCCGGGCCGTCAGCGCCCCCAGCCGCCGCAGCCGGCCCCGCTCCACCGCCCCGGTGTCCCGGATCTCCCGCTCGGCCTCGGCGGCCTCCGCCCCCACCTCGCCCGGATCGCCGCGCAACAGCACGAGCGCGTCGATGAGTTGCGGGGTCGCCTCGATGAACCGGTCCGACCGGTCGACGGCCTGCGCGCCGGGACCCGAGGCCGCCGCACCGCCGGTCATCCGTCCGATGGAGATGCCGCCGGGAAGCGGCACCGCGACGGGCGGCGGTCCGCCGACGTCGCCCGGCCGGCCGATCCGCCGGCCGGCGTCCTCCGCCCTCGCCTCCCGGCCCGCGGCCGTGGCTCCCCCGCCGAACTCGCCGATGACGATCCCGCCCGGTGCGTCCGTGCCCGCCGGCCCGTCGCCGGAGCCGGCCGCCCGCTCGCCGTTCTCCGCCTCGTCCTGTCCGCCCATGTCCCTCTCCCCGCTGTCCCGTTCGCCGCTCTCGCCGTTCATCAGGTGCCCTCCCGCCGGCTCACCGGCCGGCCGTCCCGTCAGCGGATCATCTGGCGCACGGCTCCGCCGGCCCGCGCCCTGGCGCCTCGGCCCGTCGCCACGGCTCCTCCGCTCATCGCCCCGATGTAGACCCCGCCGTTGCTCACCTCGATGATCTGCTGCTCCAGCCGTCCCGTGTCGTGGCCCTTCTCGATCAGGGCCTGGAGGGCCCCCGTGCCGATGCGTTCCTGGATCGTCCTGAGGTAGCGGCTGACGTCCATCCGCTGCAACGTCGACTTCCCCGGCAGGGAGGCCAGTTCGCGTACGGATGCCGCCGCTCCCTCGGCCGGCATGTCCAGCGCGCTGCCCCGCAGCCGGTGGCGTACCGCTCGGCGGACCTCACCGGTCACCGTGCGCGTGGCGGAGAGGACCGCCGCCACCCCGGAGGCGGGGGCGCAGAGCAGTGCTCGCGCCGCAGAGGTCGCCGGGAGGGAACGGCCCCGCTCGACCAGGACGTCGACGAGTGCGAACGCCGGATCGAGCGGGTCCAGTACGTGCGGCACGACCTCCAGCACCAGCAGCTCGCCCTGGGTGTGCACGCGTACCAGTACGGAGACCACCACCTGGTGGTCCCACGCGGCGACCCGGACCCGCAGGAAGTGCCGTCGCGCCTCGCCGCCCTCGCCGACCGCGGCCGACCGGTGCGACTCCGTGGCGGCCGCCCCGTGGTCGACCTGGTTCCTCGCCGGCCCCGACGGCAGGTAGACCAACTCGTCGATCTCCACACCCCTGAGCCGGTCCAGGCCCGAGGGGGGTGAGGGCAGCCGGCCGAGGTCCGCCAGCCGCTCGCCCACGCAGCCGAGCACCCCGGCCGCGGTGAGCGGCTCGGCGTCCGTCCCCGGCCTGCGGCGCAGGTCCATCACGAGCGACCAGGACGGCAGGGCACTCCCCGACCCGACGAACGGCCGGGACGGTTCGTACAGGACGATCCCCGATGTCTGCTCCCGGTCGATGGCGCGGCCGATCTCCCGCAGCCATCCCGGGCCGGTCAGCTCCTCGCGGGGCTGTTCGCCGAAGACCTCGGCGCCCAGCCGACCGTGCATCACCGCCTCCACCGCGTTGCGGTGCCGCCACACGGGGATCACCATCAGCAGCGGGAAGACCACCGCCATCCAGTTCCCGGCGTGGTTCCACACGGCGACCAGCGCCGAGGCCCAGTACAGGGCCATCAGCACCTGGGGGACGAGCGCCACCAGCCGGCCGCGGCCCCGGCCCCGGCCCCGCAGGCCGTCCAGGGAGTAGACACTGGTGCCGCGTCCCGAGGCGCTCCGTGCCGCCCACAGCAGCGCGCTCACGATGGCGTAGTTCCACGCCCAGAGCCCGGAGCCCGGACCGTGCCACGAGGTGTCCAGCACGCCCAGCAGGTCGGTGGGGAGGAAGAAGTCCTGCTCCACATAGCTGTGGCCGTACGCCTCGGCCAGGCTCCAGGAGGTCATCCAGCCGAAGCTCTCGCCGAAGTAGTCCGCCAGCAGGAAGAGCACCCCCAGGAGCGCGACCCAGCCGCCGGCGCGTAACTCGAGCCCGCGTGCCCGTAACGCGTGGGCCAGCACCGGCACGATGTCGACACCGGCCGAGGGGGCCACCGTCCGCCCGCTGTGCTCGACCAGCTCCGACACGACCCTGCGCCGGAAGCGCGCCCGCAGGTAGGGGCCCGCGCAGAGCAGACGGGTGGTCTCGGTGCGGGCGTCCTCGATCCGAGGCGGCTGCGGTGACGGGGAGGGAGGCCGAGGCCCGGGGGGCGGCGTCGGCTGGGCGGGGACTGTCAAGTTTGCCCCAATTCCTCATTCATAGCTGCGAGTTACAAGGAAATGTTCCTTATGAGGACGCAAACTTTAGAGCAACCGGTGGGGATGCGTCACGCTTTCGGCGCAGCCCGTCAGTACCTGAGGGCAACCTCAGTCCGGCGCCTCGCCCGGATAGGTGGTCTCGAACGCCGCGTGGAACAGGGCCGTGACGTCCCTACCCGTGAGGCCTTCGGTGCGGGCCTGGTGCATCCACGCGGTCAGGGACGCGCGCAGCGGTGAGTCGGGGCCGGACTGGGGCTGGGCGAGGGAGCGGGTGATGAACGTGCCCGCCCCCTGGCGCACCTCGGCCAGGCCCGCCCGTTCCAGTTCGCGGTAAGCCTTGAGCGTGGTGTTCGGGTTGACCTTGGTCTCCGCCGCGACCTGCGCGGCGGTGGGCAGCCGGTCGCCCTCCTCCAGCGCCCCCATGCGCAGCGCCTGCTCGACCTGGCGGACGATCTGGAGGTACGTCGCCACCCCGCTGCGCCGGTCGATGCGGAACACGACCACGGACTTCACCTTCCGCTCGAATGCCGACACTTTACGTAAGGGATGCGCACCGCCCCTACAGCGGGCGGCGCGAGACCCGCCACACCACGAACCCCGTGAGGAGCGCCGTCGCGGCGAGCAGAAGACCGGCCGCGGTCCACTGCATCGCCGCCATCTGCTCGTAGTCGAGGTACTCGATGACGTCGTTGACGATGCCGTGCTTCTCGACGCACGCGTTCTGCGCCTGCTCGGTGGCCTCGGCGCAGGTGCCCCATCCGAACAGGTCCCCGTCCGCGTTGCCGACCCAGCGGTCCACCTCGTACGCCTCGTCGAAACGGGCCGGGAGTTCGGTGTCCTTGGGGTACGTGAACATCCGGGTGGAGCCGAGACGGGGCCGGACCATGTCCGCGGCCATCTCGGTGACGAAGGTGAAGACCAGCGTGAGCCCCATGGCGGGGAGCACCCGGCGCGCCAGGACGCCGATGGTGATGCCTGCGGCGGTCATGAAGAGGAGGAGCGCGGGCAGGACCGGGCCCGTGTTGTCGAAGATCGGGCCTTCGATCCACTCGCTGGTGAAGAAGGAGCGGTGCGGCTCCCACCACCAGGTGAACGCGGCCGAGAGGACCAGGCCGCAGACCAGGGCGAGGGTGTAGGCGAGACCGAGCTTGGCGATCACCCACTGGCGGCGGGTCACGGACTGCGTGGTGGCCAGCTGCGCGGTGCCGTTCTCCCGGTCGCCCGCGATCAGCGGGGCGCCGACGAAGAAGGCGAGGATCAGCGGGAGGCCGTTGAGGAGCCCGGAGAGGTAGCCGTAACTCTCGCTGTCCTGGAGCGAGTACGCGACCTCCTTCTCCGGCCGGCCGGCCGCGTCGAGCAGCTGGACCAGCTCATGGCGCTGGTAGACGATCCAGAGCGTGCCGAGCACGGTGAGGCCGAGGACACAGAAGATCGCGGTCCGGTGCTGGCGTACGACCAGCCAGGGCAGCCCGCGCAACAGGCGCGGCCTGGGGCGGTGTTCGGCGGGGGTCTCGGTCAGGGTGGGGGTGCTCATGCGGCCTGGGTCCCTTCGGCTTCGACGCGGGCGCCCTGGGTGTAGAGCGAGGGTGCGTCCGGTGAGCGGAGATGGGCGAGCAGCACCTCTTCCAGGGAGGGTTCGGCGCTCTCCCAGTCGGCGGGCAGCGGGCCCTTCGGCCGGATCATCGCCTGGAACTGCCGTCCCTGGACGCGGGTTTCGACCACGGTGTGCCGGTCGAGCTCGGGCGGCAGGGAGCCGTCCCGGGTCACTCCCGTCACCAGGGTGTGGGCCGGCACCAGCGCGTCGGCGTCCCCGGCCATCCGGATCCGGCCGTCCGCGACCACCAGCAGGTAGTCGCACATGTCCTCCAGCTCGGTCAGCAGATGCGAGGACATCACCACCGTGGTGCCGCGCTCGACGGCCTCCGCCATCAGCAGCGTGCTCATCTCGTCGCGGGCCAGCGGGTCGAGGTCCGACATCGGCTCGTCCAGGAGCAGCAGGTCGGGGCGTTTGCCGAAGGCGAGCGCGAAGGCGACGCGGGTGCGCTGGCCGCCGGAGAGCGTACCGATCCTCGCGTGGAGCGGGATGTTGCCGGAGCGGACGATCCGCTCGGCCGCCGCCGCGTCCCAGCCCGGGTTGAGCTCGGCGCCCATCCGCAGGGTGTCGGCCACGGTGAACCGCTTGAACAGCGGCTTGTCCTGGCCGAGGAAGGCGAACCTCGGCATCACGGCGGGGTCGTCGACGGGCACGCCGAAGATCTGCAACTCGCCGACGCTCGGCGTGACCTGACGGGCCGCCAGGCCGAGCAGGGTGCTCTTACCCGCGCCGTTCGGGCCGACCAGTCCGCAGATGCGTCCGGCCGGGATGCGGAAGGAGCAGTCCTGCAACGCCCAGCCGCGGAAGTAGCGCTTGCCCAGGCCGCGGGCCTCCAGTGCCCAGCTGCCCGGAGATCCGTCGGGAGTGCTTGTGTCTGCCACGCGACTCGCCTCGATTCCATTAGTCAATTAATGGAATCATGGTGTTCTCGGGGAATGCCTGTCAAGCGCACGCCGACGCGTGCGCGATCACCACCGTGATTCCGCCACCGTCCAGGATCACCACCGTGATTCCGCCACCGTCCAGGATCACCGCCGTGATCCCGGCACGGTCCGGCCGGAAGGCGCCAGGTCAGCCCCGCGACGGGGGCGCGCAGCCCAGCACCAGCTCCACCGCCGCGTCCAGGCAACCCCGTTCGGGAGCCGTCAGGAACGGGTTCTCCCGCTGCCGGGCCCGGGCGCGCGCCAGATCTTCGGCGTCGGCGCCCCCGTCCCCGGCCAGCTCCGCGAGGAGCGCCGCCAGCAGCGTGCGGGCCTCGTCCTCCGGCGCCGGGAACTGCGGGTCGAGCGCCACCCGGGCCAGGGTCAGCGCCGACATCGCCCGGTCGAAGCCGGGCGGGCCCTCCGTCGCGGTGGACCAGTCGATCACCACCGGCCCCCGGTCCGTCAGCATCACGTTCAGCGGGTGCAGGTCGAGGTGGAGGATGCGGTCCTGCGGATCGGCCGAGACCCGGGGCGGGATCGCGTGCAGTTCGCGCAGCAACCGGGCGAGCAGCGCGCCCCCCTCGGCGGCGCCCAGGGTTCCCGCCACCAAGGCCTCGGACATGGTCGGGCCGGTCAGCCGCTGCAGCACCAGGTCCGTGGGGCGGGCCCCCTCGGCGGGCGGTCCGATGCGCGGCACCGGATACCCGAAGGCGCGGACGTACGACATCAGGGCCAGCTCCTGCGTGGTGTCGGAGCGGTCGCGGTAGCGGCGAAGGACCCAGGAGCCGTCGATTTCGTATACGTCGGCGGTGCGTCCCGAGCCCAGAAGTTGCCCTGTGTGCATGGGGCCGAACCTACCCGGGCGTAGCACCGATGGGGAGACGCCCGCGCTGCCTCGCGCGCGGAGGAGGCCGCTCCCCGTTCCGGCAGGCCCCCATAACGCGGGGGGAGGGGGCGAACGGGATCTCCTGCGCCGGTTCGGCCCGCGGCTACGGTGACGGCAATTCCCTGGTCCGGACCAACCCCCACCGGGCCCGGGACACCCCCCTGGAACAAGGAGAGTTACGTGGAGAACACCACCGCGCTCCGCAGACGCGTACGCGCCACCGCGACCGCCACCGTGGCCGTGGGCGCGCTCGCACTCGCCGGACTGACCGGAGTGGCGTCCGCCGACCCGCCCGCGGCCACCACCCCTGCCGTCTCCGCCGACAGCCTCCCGCCCGGACTGCTGGCCGCCATGGAACGCGACCTCGGACTCGGCGCGGACGCGGCCAGGACCCGGATCGCGGGCGAGTACCGCGCCGCGGCCGTCGCCGCCGGTCTGGAGAGGACCCTCGGCGCCAGCTTCGCCGGGGCCCGGGTCAGCGGGGACCGGGCGGACCTCACCGTCTCCACCACCGACGCCTCCGAGGCCGCCCGCATCACGGCGGAGGGGGCCAGGGCCGAGGTCGTCGGCCACAGCCTGGAGCGGCTCGAAGCGGTCAAGGAACGGCTCGACGGGGCGGCGCTGAGCAAGGCGCCGAAGAACGTGCCCGTCTGGTACGTGGACGTCGAGGCCAACCGGGTCGTCGTGAACGGAGCGAGCACCTCGGCCGCCGAGGCGTTCGTGAAGGCCGCCGGGGTCGGCGGCCGGCTGGTCACCGTCGCCCGGTCCACCGAGCAGCCCCGCGCCCTGGCGGACATCCGCGGCGGCGACGCGTACTACATGAACGGAGGCGGTCGCTGTTCCGTCGGCTTCTCCGTGACGCGCGGCACCCAGAACGGCTTCGTCACCGCCGGCCACTGCGGCCGTACCGGCACCACCACCAACGGCGTCGACCAGCAGGCCCAGGGCACCTTCCAGGGCTCGACCTTCCCCGGCCGCGACTACGCCTGGGTCGCCACCAACGCCAACTGGGTGCCGAGGCCCCTGGTCAACGGCTACGGGCGCGGCGACGTGAGCGTCACCGGCTCCACCCCGTCCGTCGTCGGCGCCTCGGTCTGCCGCTCCGGTTCCACCACCGGCTGGCACTGCGGCACGATCCAGCAGCTCAACACCAGCGTCACCTACCCGGAGGGCACCATCTCCGGCGTGACCCGCACCACCGTCTGCGCCGAACCGGGCGACTCCGGCGGCGCGTACATCTCCGGCAGCCAGGCGCAGGGCGTCACCTCCGGCGGCTCCGGCAACTGCTCCTCCGGCGGCACGACGTACTTCCAGCCGCTCCTGCCGGCCTTGGAGGCGTACGGGCTGACGCTCGTCACCAGCGGCGGTGGCAACCCGACCACCCCGCCCACCGACCAGCCGGGCGGCACCTGGGCAGCCGGTACGTCGTACGCCGTCGGCGCCACCGTCACGTACGGCGGAGCGGCCTACCGCTGCCTCCAGGCGCACACGGCCCAGGCCGGCTGGACCCCGGCGGCCGTCCCGGCCCTGTGGCAGCGGGTCTGACCACCGGCCCGGCGCTCGCGCCCGCACCGGCCACCCGCCGGCACACCGAACCTCCTGAACCTCTCCCGCTCCCCGCACCGAGGACTCCGAGGAACCGTCATGACCCCACACATGGACAACGCAACCCCCCATGAGCCGAGCGCGTCCGATGAGGCGTCGGCGGACCGGCGGCGGATCAGCCGCAAAGGTCTCCTGAAGGCCGCCATCGTCGCGGGCGCGGCTCCGCTGCTCGCCGGAGGGGGCGTCGCGCTCGCCCGGGACGCCGCACCGCCGGGCGCAGGCGCTCTCCTGGCCCCCACCCCGCAGTGCGACGACGGCGACGACACGACACCGCCGCAGATGGAGGGCCCGTACTTCAAGCCCGACTCCCCGCGGCGCACCAGCCTGGTGACACCGTCCACCCCCGGCGTACCGCTCACCGTCAGCGGTTACGTCTTCGGCCGGGCGTGCCGGCCCATCTCCGGGGCGCTGCTCGACTTCTGGCAGGCCGACACCGACGGGTCGTACGACATGGCCCGGTTCGCCTTCCGGGGGCACCAGTTCACCGGTGCCGACGGGTCGTTCAGCCTCACCACCGTCGTACCGGGCCTCTACCCGGGCCGCACGCGCCACATCCACGTGAAGGCCCAGGCCCCCGGGGGCCGCATCCTGACCACGCAGCTCTACTTCCCGGGCGAGCCGCGCAACAACACCGACGCCCTGTTCGACCCGGAGCTGCTGATGAACGTCCGCAGCGCCGGCAACGGGCGCCAGGGCACCTTCGACTTCGTGCTGAACGTCGCCCAGACACCCGGCCCGACCGATCCACCCACCGATCCACCCACCGATCCACCCACCGATCCGCCGACCGATCCGCCGGGTGGCACGTGGTCGCCCGGCACCTCCTACCGCGCGGGAGACCGCGTCACCTACGGCGGGGTCGCCTACCGCTGCCGGCAGGCACACCGGTCCGTCACGGGCTGGGAGCCGCCGAACGTCCCCGCGCTGTGGGAACGCGGGTAGACCAGCAGCTGGGGCGCACCACCGCCCCGCGCCCCGTTCACGCCGTCCGGCGCGTGAACGGGGCGCCTTCGCGTGCCCCCCGGTTCACTTGGCGTCCGAATACCGCTCCACGACCGCCGTGGTGAACGGGAACCGCACCGGGGTCTCCCCGAAGACGATCCGTCCGGCCAGCTCGCCGGCCGCCCGGATCGCCTCGGTCACGGCGGCGGTCTCCTCGGCCGGGCAGTGCACGATCACCTCGTCGTGCTGGAAGAAGACCAGCTCGGCCCGGAGCCCCTGTCCGTGCAGGGTGCGGCGCACCCCGGCCAGCAGGAGCAGGGCCCAGTCGGCGGCGCTGCCCTGCACCACGAAGTTCCGGGTGAAGCGGCCCCTGGCCCGGGCGGTCCCGCCGTCGGACGTGGCCTCACCGCCCTCCTGGGGGATGCCCGCCTCCTCGTCCTGGCCCGCCAGCGCGACCGGGGGGCTGGTGCGGCCCAGCCAGGTCCGCACCGTCCGCCCCTCCTCGCCCGCCCGGGCCGCGTCGTCGACATAGGCGACGGCGCGCGGGAAGCGGCGGCGCAGGGCGGCCAGGTTCTTCAGCCCGTCCCCGGACGTCTGGCCGTAGACGGCACCGAGCAGCGCCAGCTTGGCGTGTTCGCGGTCGCCGTGGAACGCCCGGTCGGACAGCGCCTTGTAGAGGTCGCCGTCGTGACCGGCCACCTCCATCAGGCCCGGGTCGCGGGAGATGGCCGCCAGCACCCGGGGCTCCATCTGGTCGGCGTCCGCGACGACCAGCCGCCACCCCTCGTCGGCGACGACGGCCTGCCGTATCACCTTGGGGATCTGGAGGGCCCCGCCGCCGTTGGTCGTCCAGCGGCCACTGACCGTGCCGCCCGGCTGGTACTCCGGGCGGAAGCGGCCCTCGCGCACCCAGTCCTGGAGCCAGCTCCAGCCGTGGGCCGTCCAGATCCGGTACAGCTTCTTGTACGCGATCAGCGGCTCGACCGCCGGGTGGTCCAGCCCCTCCAGCTCCCACCGCCGGGTCGACCTCACCGCGATCCCCGCCCGCGCGAACGCCTTCACCACATCGGCGGGCAGATCGGGGCGGACCCTCCTGCCGAAGGCCGCCGACACCTCGTCCGCCAGCTCGGCCAGCCTGCGCGGCTCGCCCCCGCCCGCGTACCGCTCGCCCAGCAGCCCGTGCAGCACCTCCCGGTGGACGTCGGCGCGCCAGGGCAGCCCGGCCCGGTGCATCTCGGCCGCGACGAGCATCCCCGCCGACTCCGACGCGGTCAGCAGCCGCATCCGGTCGGGGTGCTCGGCGGCGTCGTGGCGGCGCGTCTGGTCCGCGTAGACCCGCAGCAGCCCCTCGAAGGGGACCCCGGGGCCGGAGGACGGCTCGAAGAGGGAGGACTGCGCGCCCGGTTCGGCGGAGCGGGCGGGCGGGTCCGGCGGCACGGGCGCGTTCTCCAGCCGGGCCAGCGCGGCGGCCGCGGACCGGGGCTCACCGAGCCGCCCGGCGTGGCCGAGCAGCAGGAGCTCGGCGCACTCGATGTCGTAGCACCGCTCGACGCGGACCCCGGCGGCGAGCAGCCGGGGGTAGAGCTCGGCGGTGGACCGCCACACCCAGCGCCCCACCTCGGGCCGGGAGCGGACCGCCGCGACGAGATCGGGCTCGGCCAGCACCGGTCCGGCGGGCGTGCCGTCCCGCTCCAACGGCACGAGCAGCGCCCCGCCCCCGTCCCCGGCCGCCACCGCCCACCGTTCGGTCATGGGTGCGAGTCTGGCACCCACCACCGACAACACCCCGGAACCGGGCGCTCCGCCGGCACCGCCCGGCCCGGGGACGGTCCGCCTACCCTGGTCGGATGGAACCGGTGATCGACCAGGCATGCGCGGCGGCGCTGTACGCGGAGGGCGACGCGGCCCTGGACACCGGGGCCTCCCTGCTCGCCGCCGCCCCGGACGCGGACGACGCGCTGCACCGGCGCGGCGAGGAGTTCGTGCGCCGGGCCTGGGAGCGGGGCTGGCACCCCGCCGACCTGGTCCGTCTCGTCCGGCTGGAGCTCGACGAGCGGCGGGCGGTGCTGGCGGGCACGCTGATCGCCGCCGAGACCGCCCGCTACGCCGAGCTGCCGCCCCGCTGGCGCGCCCAGCTCGCCGAACTGCCCCCGCCCGCGCCGCGCAACAGGCCCGACCGGTTCGGTTACGCCTCCGACCTGCTGGAGCTGTACCGGCTGCTGCTGCGGCTCCCCGCGATCGAGCCCGTCGGCCCGGCGCCCGGCACCGCCGCCGACCACCTCCACCGGCCGCCCGCCCCCGACGAGCCCCGCATGCTCACCCGGATCCGGGCCCTGCTGGCGAAGGCGGAGGCAACCGGCTTCCCGGAGGAGGCCGAGGCGCTGACGAGCAAGGCGCAGGAGCTGATGGCCCGGCACAGCATCGACGAGGCCCTCATCGCCGCCCGTACGCACAGCACCGAGGCCCCCGGGGCGTGCCGGATCGGGGTGGAGCCCCCGTACGAGAGCGCGAAGGCGATCCTGCTCGACGCCGTCGCCTCCGCCAACCGCTGTCAGGCCGTGTGGAACGGCGACCTCGGCTTCAGCACGGTCGTCGGCTTCGAGCCGGACCTGGAGGCCGTCGAGCTGTTGTTCACCTCGCTGCTCGTGCAGGGGACGGCGGCGATGACCCGGGCGGAGGCCGGGCAGCGGGCCTCGGGCCGTAAGCGGACCAAGACCTTCCGGCAGTCGTTCCTGATGGCGTACGCGCAGCGGCTCGGCTCCCGGCTCGCCGACAGCGCCGAACGGGCCACGGCGACTGCGGAAACCGACACCGACGCGGCCGGCGGCCCCGCCACCGGCGGCCCCGCCACCGGCGGCCTGCTCCCCGTCCTCGCCGCCCGGGACGTCGCCGTCACCGAGACCGCCGAGCGGATGTTCCCCCGGACCACCACCACCCGGGTCCGCGGCGCCACCGACCTGGACGGCTGGACGCACGGCACCGAGGCCGCCGACCGGGCCCGCATGGGTGGCGCGCGGGGCCGCACACCCCGTGGACGCGACGGCGAAATCATGGCGTAAGCCGGGCTTGTCCGTAATCCGGGCTAGGCTCGGGCCCATGAGCTGGCTCCGGGCGCTGAAGGAGACCGCCCGCTCGGGGCTGGAGATCGAGCGGCAGCGCCTCGAACCGCTCATCGCCTTCCGCGGGGCGGCCGGGCTCGCCCTCGTCGTCGGTACGAGCCTCGTCCTCTTCGGGCCCGAGATCGCGGCGAGTTCGGCGTTCGGCGCCTTCCAGGCGGCGATCGCCACCTTCCAGCGCAGCTGGCGACCCCGTCCCGTGCTCGCCCTCGTCTCCGGTGCCAGCCTCGCCGTGTCGACGTTCCTCGGCTATGTCACCGCCTCGCACCCGGTGCTGTTCCTCTGCCTGCTCGGCGCCTGGACCTTCCTCGCCGGTCTGGCCTGGGCGGCGGGCCCCACAGGCGGGATCATCGCCGCCTCCAACGTGGCGATCATGCTCGTGACGATCACCCTGCCGACCTCCGTCCTGGACGCCGCCGCCCATGCCGGGATGATCCTGGTCGGCGGGGTGGTCCAGGCGGCGCTGATCGTCCTCTTCCCGATCCGCAGATGGGGCGCCCAGCGCGACGCGCTCGCCGACGCGCTGGCGGCCGAGGCCGACTACGCCCGCAGGCTGCGCCACGACCCGGTCGCCCCCTTCGACCCGCTGCCCCTGATGACCGCCCGCAGCGCCGCCGCCGTCACCCCGCGCCAGGCCCGCCGCCGCCCCGCCGAGCTGCACGGCGCCCGGGGCATCGCGGAACGGCTGCGCCCGGTCCTCGCCTCGCTGGCCGACCCGGCGATGGGCGTCCCCGGCGACGGCCTGGAGCGGGCCTGGGTGAACGAGCTGCTCGGCGCGGCCGGGTCCGTGCTCGACGCCGCCGCCCGGGCCGTCCGGTACGGCGAACCCGTCCACCTCTCCGCCACCGACCTGGGCGTCCTCAAGACCCCCGACAACGACGTGATCCTCGTCGGCCCCGCCCTGCGCGCCGCCGACCGGCTCGCCGCCCTGCTCGACGACGTCCTGGAGATCGCGGAGGGCACCGGCACCGACAGCGGCCTGCCCGAGAACCTCGCCCCGGACACCCGGCACCGCCCGACCCTGCCGCGGCTGGTGCCGGTGGTGCTGAAGGCGATGCGCCGGGAGCTGCACCTCAGCTCCCCGATCCTGCGCCACGCGATCCGGGTCGCGGTGGTCGCCGTGGCGGGCTACTTCGTCGGCGCCGCCCTGCCGCTCGGCCACGGCTACTGGGCGCCGATGACCGCCGTCATGGTGATGCGTCCGGAGTTCTCGCAGACGTACGGCCGCTCGGTGGCCCGGTTCTGCGGCACGCTGGTCGGGATCGGGCTCGCCACCGCCGTCGTGCAGACCGCCCACCCCGACGCCCGGCTCTCCGCGCTCCTGGCGGTGGTCTGCGCCGGGCTGATGTACCTGCTGATGCGGACCGGGTACGCGGTCGGCCAGGTCTGCGTCTCCGCGTACGTCGTCTTCCTGCTCGGCATGGCGGGGGACGACTGGTCGCAGACCGTCACCGAACGCATCGTGCTGACGCTGGCCGGCGGGCTTCTGGCGATGACCGCGTACGCGCTCTACCCGGCCTGGGAGACCCCGCGGCTGCGTAACCGGCTGGCGGAGTGGCTGGTGGCGGACGGGCGGTACGCGGCGACGGTGGTCGACCGGTACGCCGACCCGGCCCACCGCGACCTGGAAGAGGTACGGGACGCCCTGATCGCCACCCGGGAGGCCAGGGTCGCCTGGCAGGAGGCGCTGGCCACCGCCCAGCACGAACCCGTACGCCACCGGGGCATCTCCCGCGCCGCCGCCACCGACGCCCAGCACGCCCTGGCCCAGCTCGGCCGGTCCGCGATGGTGCTGGAGGCCCACCTGCCGGCCCGGTCGGCCGACCCGGTGCCCGGCGCCGCCCAGCTGGCCGAGGCGCTGCGCCGGGCCACCGAGAAGGGCGCCAGGGCGGTACGGGAGCGGCGGCTGCCCGGCTGGCAGCCGGTGGTGGACGCGGTGGCCCACTGGGACATGCCGACACCGGTGCGGGACGGTACGGCGCCGGTCGGCGACCCGGTCGTGCGCCGGGGCGCGGCGCTGCTGCTGGACGCGCTGGAGGAGTTCACCCGCGCCCTGGACGAGCGCGGCGGCTCCACCCGCGTCAGCAGCACCCTGGCGGAGAGCTGAGCGGGCGGGGCCGCTCCGGAAGGCCGGGCCTCAGGACGGCGACGGTACCTCGGGAAGCTCCGGCAGCTCGGGCACCTCGGGCATCTCCGGCAGCGAGGGCAGATCCGACGGCAGCTTGCCGGGGTCGGCCCTGGAAAGGGTGTCCTCGACCCCGCCGTCCCAGGAGAGGACCAGCTTCTTGCCGTCGTTGGACCCGATCGCGCCCATCGTCCGGTCGGTGGCCCCGCCGGTGCACTTCAGCGCGAGCATCACCTCGCCCATGTCCCGCACATCGCCCTGGCACACGGCCTGGTCGGCGACGAGGGCGACCTTGCCCGCGGTGATGGATACGGTGACGTTCTTACCGTCCGTCAGCCCCACCCAGGTGCCCTCCAGCGCCGCGGCGTCCGCTTCGCCGCTCCCCGACGCCCCGTCGCCACCGGGCACCGTGCTCGCTCCGGTGTCCGCGCCGGAACCCCTGCCCGTGTCGTCGTCGCCGCCGCACGCGGTCAGCGCCAGTGCGGCGGCCAGCGCGGCGACCACGGCACCGCCGGTGGTTGCGAACCTGGTCACGTGGAGTTCCCCCTTGCTGTTCCCGGTCCTGTTCCCGGTCGAAAGACCGCGTCACGTTACCAGGATTCGTCTTGTCAACTCCGTTATGCGGGAGCGAAATAGGCGTGCCGTTCGTCTCTCTTCCGGAAGGTTTGCGGAAGGTTTCCGGAAGACCGCGGATCGCTTCCGCGGGGGGCGGAAAGCCTGTAATCAAAGCAACACCCCGCGTGCACGTGCATCTGCTCATGCATTGGCATATGAACACAGCTATGATCCGACCTAGTTGACACTTGCACTTTGCAACTCGGGGAGCGTCCTGTGCACCACGTGTACAACGGCATGGCGGCCACAGAGCTTCGCGGAGTCGTCTGGCAGAAGAGCCGGCACAGCAACTCCCAGGGATCCTGTGTGGAGTTCGCCAAACTGCCCGGAGGGGACGTGGCGATGCGCAACTCCCGCCATCCCGACGGGCCCGCGCTCGTCTACACACCGGCCGAGATCGAGGCGCTGCTGCTCGGCGTCAAGGACGGCGAGTTCGACCACCTGGCCGCCGGGGGCTGACTCCGGCGGCCAGGTGGCCCCAGGGGCCGACTCCCGTGGCCGCTAGGCTTCCTGCCCGTTCTTCGCGCAGTCCGAGAGCCGGAACAGCGCCCAGACCACCTTGCCGTACAGGGGCATCGAGGGGAGTTCACCGGCCGGTGCGGGCGACGGATGCCAGCCCCAGCCGTCGCTGACGCACTCCACCAGGAACAGGCCGCGGCCCGACTCGGCGGAGTCCGCCGCCTCGCCCGCCACCGGGCTCTGACGGCTGGGGTCGCGCACCGCGCAGACCAGCCGCGAGCTCCAGCGCATCAGATGCAGCCGCACCGGCGGGTCCTGGAACTCCCGGGGCGGGTCGCTCGGCAGTGCGTGGCGCAGGGCGTTGGTGACGAGCTCGGACACCACCAGGGCGACATCGTCGAAACGTTCGCTCAGCTCCCACCGCTCCAGGGTGGACCTGGTGAACTGCCGTGCTCCGCCGACCGCTTCGTAGCGGGCGGGCAGAGCGCAGGAGGCCGAGCCGGCGACCCCTGAGGGGTCGGTCGGGGGAAGCCCCTGCCGTAACGGCTCGAGCATCGTCGATCCATTCGTCCCCATACGAGGCACTCCCGGGATTCGCGGCTGTAGCGGCACTGCCTGTCAGCGGTACTGCGGGGGGTACAGCGGCACAACACGAGCACGCAGGTGCGCAGGGGCCATGCTTCCCAATGCGTAGGGCAGATGCAAGGGCAGATGCACGTGCACGCGCCGGACCTGCCCGACAGCGTGGTGATTCCGGCGTATTTCTTCCGTCGGGCAGTTTCGGAGCTTTCCGGACGTCTTCCCATTTCCGTAATCGAATGAGTACGGGCTGAAGCGTTTTGGTGGCAGAATCCTGGCTTCGGGGTTCTGGGGCCCGACCCGCGGAGAAGGCCCCGGCGCCCCGAGTGCCCGGTAGGCGATGGGGAGGGTCACACCAGTGTCGGCAGGCGAGTCGAGTGGATCGGTGGTGCGGCGCATCCTGCTGGGCTCTCAGCTCAGAAGGCTGCGGGAGTCGCGCGGTATCACCCGTGAGGCGGCCGGCTACTCCATCCGGGCCTCCGAATCGAAGATCAGCCGCATGGAGTTGGGACGGGTGAGCTTCAAGGCCAGGGATGTCGAGGATCTGCTCACGCTCTACGGTGTCGCGGACGACGCGGAGCGCGACGCGCTCCTCGGTCTGGCGCGCGAGGCCAACGTGGCGGGCTGGTGGCACAGTTACGGCAATGTGCTGCCGGGCTGGTTCCAGACCTATGTGGGTCTGGAGGGGGCTGCCTCGGTCATCCGGATCTATGAAGTCCAGTTCGTGCACGGCCTGTTGCAGACCGAGGCCTATGCCCACGCGGTCGTCTCGCGGGGAATGCGCGGTGCGTCGGCCGCCGACGTCGACCGCCGGGTGGCCCTGCGCCTGGAGCGCCAGAAGGCGCTCGTCTCGGAACGGGCCCCGATCTTCCACGCCGTTCTGGACGAAGCCGCCCTGCGCCGCCCGTACGGCGAGCGCGATGTGATGCGTGCCCAATTGCGGCATCTCATCGACATGTCGGAGCAACCGAACATCACCCTCCAGGTGATGCCCTTCAGTTACGGAGGGCATGCGGGAGAGAGCGGTTCGTTCACCATGCTCCGTTTCCCGGAATCCGATCTGTCGGACATTGTCTATTTGGAGCAGCTGACAAGTGCGCTCTATCTGGACAAGCCCGAGGAGGTCGCGCAGTACGAAAAGGCCATGGGAAGCCTCTGCGAGGAGAGCCCGGGCCCGGAGGAGAGCCGGGATCTCCTGCGCGGACTCCTCCAACTGACATGATGTATCAGTACGATGACGTCACATCAGGAGTCTGCGAACGCCTGCAGTAAGGGATTGCATGTCCTTCTTCCATGAACTGGCCCACCAGTACATCGATGGCGAGTGGCGCACGGGCAGCGGCTCATGGGACATCATCGATTTCAATCCCTACAACGGCGAGAAACTCGCCTCCGTCACCGTGGCCACCGCGCTGGAGGTCGACCAGGCCTACCGGGCCGCCGAACGCGCGCAGCAGGAGTGGGCCGCCACCGACCCCTACCAGCGCCGCGCCGTCCTGGAGCGGGCCCTGCGCATCACCGGGGAGCGCACCGAGGAGATCGTCGAGGCGGTCATCGAGGAGCTGGGCGGCACCCGGCCGCGCGCCGCGTACGAGGTGCGCGGCGCGACGGAGGTCCTGCGCGAGGCGATCCGGCAGTCGCTGCGGCCCACCGGCCGCCTGCTCCCGGCCGTCGGAGACGGCCGGGAGAACCGTCTCTACCGGCTCCCCGTGGGCGTCGTCGGAGTGATCAGCGCCTTCAACTTCCCCTTCCTGGTGACCATGAAGTCGGTCGCGCCCGCGCTGGCGCTCGGCAACGCGGTCGTCGTGAAGCCCCACCAGAGCGCCCCCGTCGTGGGCGGCGGGCTGGTAGCGAAGATCTTCGAGGACGCCGGGCTGCCGGCCGGACTGCTCAACGTCCTGATCACCGACAGCGCCGAGATCGGCGACGCGTTCATCGAGCACCCCGTGCCCAAGGTCATCGCGTTCAGCGGCTCCGACCGGGTCGGCCGCCACATCGCCGCCACCGCCGCCGGGTTCTTCAAGCGGACCGTCCTCGAACTGAGCGGCAACAGCGCCCTGGTGGTGCTGGAGGACGCCGACCTCGACTACGCGGTCCGGGCGGCGGTCTTCAGCCGCTTCCTCCACCAGGGCCAGGTCAGCATGGCGGCCAACCGCATCCTGGTGGACCGGTCGGTGGCCGAGGAGTTCACCGGGCGCTTCACCGCCGCGGTGGCCGCCCTCACCTCCGGGGACCCGCGGGACCCGGAGACCCGGATCGGCCCCGTCGTCGACGCCTTCCAGGCCGACGCCCTGACCTCGCTGGTCGACCGCGCGGTCGCGGACGGCGCGACGGCGCTGGTACGGGGCAGGACCCGCGGCAACGTCGTGGAGCCGACCGTCCTGACGGACCTGCCGGAGGAATCACCGCTGCTGGCCCAGGAGATCCTCGGCCCGGTGGCCCTGCTGATGACGTTCGACGGCGAGGACGAGGCCGTACGGATCGTCAACGACAGCCCCTACGGGCTGAGCGGCGCCGTGCACACGGGCGACGCGGAGCGCGGGGTGCGGTTCGCGCAGCGGATCGTGAGCGGGATGTTCCACGTCAACGACTCCACCGTCCAGGACGACCCGCTGGTGGCGTTCGGCGGCGAGAAGACCTCCGGCGTCGGGCGGTTGAACGGCGAGGCGGTCGTGGAGGCCTTCACGACGCAGAAGTGGATGTCGATCCAGCACGGGCGCTCGGTCTTCCCCTTCTGACCGGCGCCCCTCCTCACATGCCCGGCACGGCACTGCCGGCCCCGGCGGCACGGGCTACCCTAGTCAAAGTTGAATAGGAGCCCGGAAGGCGGAAGCCCCCGGGAAGGGATGGGTGTCATGTCCGCGATCCGGCTGCTGGTCCTCGGTGCTGTGCGCATGCACGGCCGCGCGCACGGCTATCAGGTCCGCAACGACCTGGAGTACTGGGGCGCCCACGAGTGGTCCAACGCCAAGCCCGGGTCGATCTACCACGCGCTGAAGCAGATGGCCAAGCAGGGGCTGCTCCTCGCGCACGAGACGGCCCCCTCCACCGTCGGCGGCCCGCCGCGTACCGAGTACGAGGTCACGGAGGAGGGCCTGGCGGAGTACCGCACCCTGCTGCGTGACGCCATCCGCTCCTACGACCAGAACCTCGACGTCCTCTCGGCGGCGATCGGGTTCATCGTCGACCTGCCGCGCGAGGAGGCGGTCGCGCTGCTCAAGGAGCGGGTGGAGGGCATGAAGGAGTGGCGGGACGCGGTCACCGAGTACTACACGCCCGAGGACGGTCCCGAATCCCTCGGCCACATCGGCGAGATCATGAACCTGTGGGTGCACTCCGCCGACACCGGCGCGGAGTGGACCCGGGGCCTGATCGCCCGGATCGAGGGCGGTGCGTACACCTTCGCGGGCGAGGGCGACCCGTTCGCCGGCGTGCTCGCCGAGGGCGAGGAGAATCCGTACGCGACGGGTGTCGCGGACCCCGGGGACAACGACTGATCACGTTCGGCGAATGGTGGAACCCGGCTTGTCCGCGAGTCGCTGGTCACGTGGGCGCTGGACGAGGTGTTCCCGTCCCTGACCGGAAAGGCCTGGCGTACGTCAGTGGTGGAAGGCCGTCGCCACTTCCCGGTCATGGCTCAACGGGTGCCTCTGCGACCGTAGTTCGGGGAGCAGCTGCCTGAGGTCCTCGACCAGCAGGGCGGCGAGGTCGGAGGAGAACCCGTTGCGGCACACCACCCGCAGCACCGACAGGTCCTGCCGGTGGGGAGGGAAGGTGTAGGCCGGGACCAGCCACCCGTGCTCCCGCAGCCGGCGGGAGACGTCGAACACGTCGTACGCGTGGACGTCCGGGTTCGTCGTGAAGGTGAAGACCGGCAGCTCGTCGCCCCGGGTGAGCAGCCGGAAGTCCCCGAGCTCCGCCACGGCCCGGGCGAGTGAGCGGGCCACGTCCCGGGAGGCCTGCTGGACCGCCCGGTAGCCGTCGTGCCCCAGGCGCAGGAACGTGTAGTACTGCGCGACCACCTGCGCCCCGGGCCGGGAGAAGTTCAGCGCGAAGGTCGGCATGTCGCCGCCCAGGTAGTTGACCCGGAAGACCAGTTCCTCCGGCAGTTCGTCCGCCGTACGCCACAGCGCCCAGCCGACTCCCGGGTAGACCAGCCCGTACTTGTGGCCCGAGGTGTTGATCGAGGACACCCTCGGCAGCCGGAAGTCCCACTCCAGCTCCGGGTCGAGGAAGGGGGCCACCATCGCGCCGGACGCCCCGTCGACGTGGACCGGGATGTCGAGGCCGGTGCGTTCCTGGAGGGCGTCGAGGGCCGCGCACAGCTCGGCGATGGGCTCGTAGGAACCGTCGAAGGTGGAGCCGAGGATGCCGACGACCCCGATGGTGTTCTCGTCGCAGAGTTCGGCGGCGGCCTGCGGGTCGAGATGGAAGCGTTCGCCGTCCATCGGGACCTGCCGGGCCTCCACCTCCCAGAAGTTGCAGAACTTGTCCCAGCAGACCTGCACGTTGACGCCCATCACCAGATTGGGCCGGGCGGTCGCCGGATACCGGTCCGCGTTGCGCTTGGCCCAGCGGCGCTTCAGGGCGAGCCCGGCCAGCATGCACGCCTCGCTCGACCCGGTGGTCGAACACCCCACGGCCGCCGCCGGATCGGGCGCGTGCCACAGGTCGGCGAGCATCGCCACGCAGCGCCGCTCCAGCTCGGCCGTGCGCGGGTACTCGTCCTTGTCGATCATGTTCTTGTCCCGGCACTCGCCCATCAGCACCCCGGCCTGCGGCTCCATCCAGGTGGTGACGAAGGTGGCCAGGTTGAGCCGGGAGTTGCCGTCGAGCATCAGCTCGTCATGGACCAGCCGGTACGCGGTCAGCGGCGGCAGCGGCCCGTCGGGGAGCTTGTGCCGGGGCGGCGCGGTGTTCATCGCCGCCGTCGGATCGGCCTCCCCGTAGAAGGGGTTGAGGGCGAGCCTGAGCCGCTCCTCGGAGTGTTCGTCCCGCTGGGGGTGGGCGCCTCGGTGGAGCGGCATGGGGGGAGTCCTCTTCCTCGGCTCTGGGCTTCTCGGCTCTCGGTCTCTCAGGCCTCGGCGGTGACGTTGACGGGCGCGGGCATGCGGAGACCTCCGGCGGGACAGCATCAGCGCGAAACCGTACGTAGCGGTACGAAGCTGACGATACGGATATCCGCCGCACCCGGCGCGCCGGGCGGACCCGCCTGTGTACGTACCTGGGCCGCCGCCTCACCGCAGCGGTGCACCCGCCCCGTCCAGCTGCATCCGGGGCCGCCCGGTCACCAGCAGCCAGGCCGGCAGGGTGGCGGCACACAGCACCGGCAGTACGGATGTGTCGCCGACCAGCACCGCCGCCGTGAACAGGCTCACCCACCCCTGCCGGGTGACGGCGAGCAGCACGCCCAGCACCGCGCAGGAGACCGCGAGCACCGGCGGTACGGCGTCGACCAGCGCGTGCGCGCAGAGCCCGAGCGCCACCCCCACGAAGACCGCAGGGAAGATGCGCCCGCCCCGGAACCCGCAGGTCGCCGCGGTCACCAGGGCGGCCGTCTTCACCACCGCCATCACCGCGAACTCCCCGGCCGACCAGCCGTCCGGGTCCCCGGCGAGCTCCTTCACCTCGTCCAGCCCCTTGAAGAGGGTGAGATGGCCGCCCAGCGCCCCGAGCAGCCCCAGCGCCAGCCCGCCGAGGGCCGGCGCGAGCACCGGGTACCGCAGCGCGCGGAAGACCCGGTGCGCCACCGGGAACGCGTACACCGCCAGCAGGCCGAGGAGCGCGCCCGCCGAGGCGACCAGCAGGGCGGAGAGCAGGTCGCCCCAGTGCGGTCCGGCGTACCCGGGCAGGGAGAGGTCGAAGCTGGGCTCCGCGATCAGCGACATGGTCAGCGCCCCCGCCGTACCGGCCGCGAGCGGGGCGAACAGCCGGTCCCAGAAGGCCCCGGGGCCCGGCTGCGAGGCGAGCGTCTCGGAGAGGATCAGCGCGGCGGCGATCGGGGTGCCGAAGAGAGCGCCGATCGTCCCGGCGGCGGCGAGCGCCACCCACAGCTCGGCCGGCGCGCCGGGCGCGGCCCGCCGGCCGAGCCGGCAGGCGAGCGCGATGTTGGCCGCGGTGATCGGGTTCTCCGGCCCGAGGCTCACCCCGCCCGCCAGCGCCAGCACGGTCACCAGGAGCAGCCCGGGGACGATGCCCGGCCGCATCGGCGCGTCCACCAGGCCGGTGGTGGCCGGATCCGGCCCGCCGTGGCCGGGCACGGCCCGCAGGACCAGGCCCACCGCGAGCCCGGTCGCGGTGAGCATCACGATCATCCAGAGCGAGGAGAACCGGCCCGTACCGAGCGCGCCGGGCAGGGTCCCCCAGAGCACGTCCTGGACCTGCTCCGCCAGCAGACTGACCCCGAGCAGGACCAGCGCGCAGACCACGCCGACGACGATCGCGGGCAGGACGAGCAGCAGGAGGCGCCGGGCGGGGGTGGGGGCGGGTCGTGGAGACGCGGAGGAGTCGAGGGCCACCGGCTCACCCTCAAGCGGCGAACAGGGCAAAACGCCCCTAGGTGGCGGGCGATGGTGCCGCGCCGCCGCCGCCGAAATCCTCGATGCCCCCGTTTGCGGCACCTCGCGCGCCCGGCCCCGCCCCACTTCGCAGGATGCGCATTCCCGCTGTGCGGCACTGGAACCACCGGCACGCATCGGGCGTTGATAGCTTGGGGCGGCCTGATGGAGCCCCCGTCACACCCCTCATCCTGGAGCCCGGACCCTTGAATACGCTTGCGCTCGGCCCGAGCTGGCTGGACCCGGACTATCTGCTCAACACGTTCGGCCTCCCCGGCCTCCTCCTCATCGTCTTCGCCGAGTCCGGACTCCTGATCGGCTTCTTCCTGCCCGGCGACTCCCTGCTGTTCACCACGGGGCTGCTGGTGACCACAGGACAGCTGAAGTACCCGCTCTGGCTCGTCTGCACGCTGATCGCCGTCGCCGCGATCGTCGGCGACCAGGTGGGCTATCTCTTCGGCCGCAAGGTCGGCCCCGCCCTCTTCAAGCGCCCGGACTCCCGCCTCTTCAAGCAGGAGAACGTGGAGAAGGCCCACGAGTTCTTCGAGAAGCACGGGCCGAAGTCCCTGGTGCTGGCGCGGTTCGTGCCCATCGTGCGGACGTTCACGCCGATCATCGCGGGCGTCAGCCGGATGAACTACCGCTCCTTCATCACGTACAACATCGTCGGAGCCATCCTCTGGGGCGTCGGCGTCACCGTGCTCGGCGCGCTGCTCGGCAAGATCGACTTCGTGCACGAGCACATCGAGATGATCCTCATCCTGATCGTGCTGATCTCCGTGGTGCCGATCGTGATCGAGGTCCTCAGAGCCCGCAGCCAGGGCAAGAAGGCCGCCGCCCAGGCGCGCAACACCCCCGGCGCACCCCCGGCCGGTCCGGCCTCCGGCCAGCGCGGCCGCCACGCCAGGCGCTGACCTCCACGCGACGACGGCCGAGCGCCGCCGCCTGCCCGCCACGACGACGCTGCCCCTCCCCGGTCCCGGGGAGGGGCACCGTCGTCGTGGCGTACGCCCGTGGGCCTCAGAACCCCCGGGTCCGCTTCGCCGCCCGGCGGCTCGCCCCGCCGACCGCACCCGGCACCCGCATGAACAGCCGGGAGATCTCGCTCCCCAGGTTCACCCCGATGGCGATGGCCAGCGCTGTGGCGACCGCCGTCGACAGCGAGGCGAGCCCCCGGTCCAGCTCGTTCTGCGCGACGCCCAGCAGACCGAAGTACGTCGCCGAACCGGGCAGCAGCGGCCCGATCGCCGCCGTGATGTACGGCAGCGAGGACGTGTACCGGTAGCGCGAGAACAGCTGCCCGAACAGGCCGACCAGACCGGCGGCCACCGCCGTCGCCGCGACCGGCGAGATGTCCCCGGTCCGGGCCAGCGCCCCGTAGATGATCCACGCGACACCGCCGTTGAGGGTGACCGCCAGCACCGTGGACCGCTCCTGCTGGAGCAGCACCGCGAAGGCCAGGCTCAGCGCCATCGACGCCAGGATCTGGAGCACCGGCCGGTCGTTGGGCACGAACTGCGCCTCGGGGTTGAGCGCGGCCCCCAGCTGCACCCCCAGGTACAGGACGATCAGCACACCCGCGACGATCCCGATGAAGAAGTACATGACCTCCAGCAGACGGGCGGAGGCGGTGATGTAGTAGCCGGTCAGCCCGTCCTGCACCCCCGCCACCAGCGCCCGCCCCGGCAGCAGCGCGAACAGCCCACCGGTGATCACCGCGGAGGGGCGGATGTCCGTCGAATGGGTCAGCGTCAGCGCCACCCCCATCGCGGCGGGCGGCATCGCGGCCACCGTGAACTGGTAGAACTCCGGCAGCCCGCGCCCGGCGCACAGCCACGCCAGCCGGTCGCCGAGCATCGCGCCCGCCGCCGCCACGACGAAGACCAGCACCCCGCCGCCGACCAGCACGGAGGCCGAGCCGGCCAGCAGCCCGGCGGCCGCCGTCAGCACCCAGCCCGGGTACGGGTGCCGGTTCCTGCGGATCTCCGCGAGCCGCCGGTAGGCCTCCTCCAGGGAGATCTCGGTGTCCTCGCTGGTGATGTCGTCGACCAGCCGGAAGACGGCCGCCAGCCGGGTGTAGTCGGTGCCCCGGCGGCGTACGGTACGGCTCGCCGTCACCGGGTCGTCGACCAGCGACGGCTGGTGCGAGATGGACAGCAGCGTGAAGGTGACGGTCGGCTCGCTGCGGTCCAGCCCGTACGAACGGGTCACCGCGAACATCGCCGCCTCGACGTCCTCGGCGCCCTCACCACCGGCCAGCAGCAGCTCCCCGATACGCAGCGTCAGGTCCAGCACCCGCGGCACGGCGGGACCGGTGTCGTCGTCGGTGCGCTGGATGGCCTCCGGCGCCGGGCGCTCGGTCACCGGCATCCGCAGCATCGTGCGCATCCGGTCCTGCCAGGGCGCCTCCTTGGTCAGCTTGACCATCGGAATGCCCTGCGCCGGGGTGAACGCGGGCGGCGCCTGCTGGGCGTGGTACGCGCTCGGCGGGGTGAAAGCGGAACTCAGCGTGTCCGAACCCGAGCCGCCCCCGGAGCCGCCGCCGGAACCCGCCGATCCGCTCGCCTCGGGGTGCACCCCGGTCGGGATCGCGAACTCCGAAGTCGGATGGTCCTCCTCGGGCGGTGACACCGGCTGCATCGTCCCGGCGGGCGGTGCGAAAGCGCTCCGTGCCTCGTCGGACTGGGGCTTCTGGTCCTCCGGACCGCCCGATTCCGCCACCACTCGACCTCGTTCCTGCTCGGCTGCATCTTCCGGGCGCACGTGTGCCCAGTATGGCCACCGGCATGGGCCCCGCATGACGAGGCGTCCGCTCAACGGCGACGGGCGGCACACCCATGAGGGTGTGCCGCCCGTCGCCGTACGGCCGTCCGGCTCACAAACGGAACCGGAAGGGGAACGTCAGTGCTTGTTGCCCTGGGCCTCAAGACGCTTGTACGAGGCCTCGATCTCGGCCTCCGCCTCGGTACGGCCGACCCAGTCGGCGCCCTCGACGGACTTGCCCGGCTCCAGGTCCTTGTAGACCTCGAAGAAGTGCTGGATCTCCAGGCGGTCGAACTCCGACACGTGGTGGATGTCGCGCAGGTGCTCCACACGCGGGTCGGACGCCGGGACACACAGCAGCTTGTCGTCGCCGCCGGCCTCGTCCGTCATCCGGAACATGCCGATGGCACGGCACTTGATGAGGCAGCCGGGGAAGGTCGGCTCGTCCAGAATGACCAGTGCGTCCAGCGGGTCGCCGTCCTCGCCGAGGGTGTTCTCGACGAAGCCGTAGTCGGCCGGGTAGCTGGTCGAGGTGAAGAGTCGACGGTCCAGGCGGATCCGACCGGTCTCGTGGTCCACCTCGTACTTGTTCCGCGAACCCTTCGGGATCTCGATGGTGACGTCGAACTCCACGGGTGGCTCCTCCATGATCAACACATACGACGGGTGATTAAGTGTCCCCCACGCAGAAGAGTGCTCGCGAAAGGGGCTGGTCAACGGTGGCCGAGCCGGTGGAAAGACCGTCGAACCGCCCGTCGGGCCCCTGGGGCAGGCTCAAGGACCTGAAGAGCAAGCGCAGCGGGTCCGACACCTGGCAGGTCGTCGCAGGCTCCGCCGTGCTCGGCCTGGTCGTGGCCACCGGCGCCGTCCTGGCCGCCGGTCCCTGGGACAACGGCCAGCGTAAGGCCGAGCGGCAGCTGGCAGCCGCCACCGACCGTACAGGTGGCGCACATCACGGCCGCCGGCTCCCCGGCGCCCCGGAACGGGCCCCCAGCGCCGCCGCCGTCCTCGGCGCCCTCGACGGCTCCGTCACCCGTTCCGCCCCCCAGGACCCCGCGAATCCACGCACCGCCCTCGCCCGGCTCATCGGCGCACCCGCGCTGGGCACCGTGACCGCCGCCTCCGTCGTCGACACCGCCACCGGCAAGCAGCTGTACGGGCACGGCGCCACCGCCCCGATGACCCCGGCCTCCACCATCAAGATCGCCACCGCCACCGCGGCGCTCTCCGCCCTCGGCCCCGACCACCGCATCGCCACCACCGCCCGGCTCTCGAAGGACGCCCGCACCCTCACCCTCGTCGGCGGCGGCGACCCCACGCTGAGCGGGCCCGCCCTGCGCTCGATGGCCACCGCGGTCGCCGCGGCCCTGCGCGAGAGCGAGGAGAACGGCGAGGGCGACCGGACCTCCGTACGCCTCACCTACGACACCTCCCGCTACACCGGGCCCGAACGCCACCCCATCGGCCCCAACGACAACATCGCCCCCGTCACCGCCCTGATGGTCGACGAGGGCCGCCTCGACGGCACGGACCGCGGCCACGCCCCCCGTACCGACGACCCGGCCGGGGACGCGGCCCGCGCCTTCGCCGCCCAGCTCCGCAAGGCGGGCGTCAAGGTCACCGGCAAGCCCCGTGAGGCCCGCCCGGCCGCCGGGGCCCGCACCGTCGCCACCCACCACTCCGCCCCGCTCTCCGCCCTCGTCGAGCGCACCCTCACCAACAGCGACAACGACCTCGCCGAGGCACTCGCCCGGCAGACCGCCATCGCCGCCGGCGAGAGGGCCGACTTCGCCGGGGCCCGCCGCGCCGTCACCGCCGAACTCAAGAAGCTCAAGGTGCCCACCACCGGAGCCCACCTCGCCGACGGCAGCGGGCTCGACCGCAAGGACCGGGTCACCGCCGAGCTCCTCGCCACCCTGCTCGACCGCGCCGCCGACCGGGACCGGCCCGAACTGCGCCCCGTCCTCACCGGCCTCCCCGTCGCCGGCTTCAGCGGCACCCTCAGCACCCGCTACCGGGACGCCCCCGGCGCCACCGGCCTGATCCGCGCCAAGACCGGCACCCTGCGCGGCGTCAACGCCCTCGCCGGAACCGTCGTCGACCCCCAGGGCCGGCTGCTCGCCTTCGCCTTCCTCGCCTCCGGCACCCTCTCGGCAGCCGAGGCCGAACCCGCCCTCGACGCCCTGGCCGCCGCACTCGCCGGACCCGGCGGCTGAGCCGCCCCGACCCCCGAAGAGCCGTGCAAGACCCCACCACCGGGCGAAGGCCTCACGTACGGTTGACACATGACGAGCTTCGGTGGAGCAGGCATGGTCGACTGGAACCTCGCGGTCGCGACAGCGACCCGGCTGGTGCGGCCCGGGCCCGATATCAGCCGCGAGGAGGCCCGCGCCGTCGTCGCCGAGCTGCGCCGGCACGCCAAGGCCTCCGAGGAACACGTCCGCCTCTTCACCCGGATGATCCCGGAAGGAACCGAACCGGAGGACACCCCCGTCCTGGTCGTCGACCGGGCCGGCTGGATCAAGGCCAACGTCGCGGGCTTCCGCGAACTCCTGCGCCCGCTGCTCGCCAAGATGGAGAGCCGCCGCTCCGGCGGACCCGGCGGAGCCGTGCTCGGCGCGGTCGGCGGCAAGGTCACCGGCGTCGAGCTGGGCATGCTGCTGTCGTTCCTCGCCTCCCGCATCCTCGGCCAGTACGAGACGTTCGCCCCCGCCACCCGGGAGCTCCCCGGCTCCGCCGACGGCGGCGGACGGCTGCTCCTGGTCGCCCCCAACATCGTCCACGTCGAGCGGGAACTCGACGTCGACCCGCACGACTTCCGGCTCTGGGTCGCCCTCCACGAGGAGACCCACCGCACCCAGTTCACCGGCGTCCCCTGGCTCCGCGACCACCTCCAGGGCGAGATCCAGACCTTCCTGGACGAGACCGACGTCGACCCGGCGACCTTCCTGGAGCGGCTGCGCGAGGCCGCCCAGTCGCTCTCCGGCGCCGGCCGCCCCGAGGGCGAGCAGGGCGAGGAGAGCGGACGCAGCCTCGTCGACGTCGTCCAGAGCCCCGCACAGCGCGAGGTGCTCGGCCGGCTGACCGCCGTGATGTCCCTCCTCGAAGGCCACGCGGACTACGTGATGGACGGCGTCGGCCCCGAGGTCGTCGGTTCCGTCGCCGAGATCCGGGAGAAGTTCCAGCGCCGCCGGGCCCAGGGCGCCGGCCGGCTCGACCAGGCGCTGCGCAGGCTGCTCGGCCTGGACGCCAAGCTCCGGCAGTACAAGGACGGCGAGAAGTTCGTACGATCGGTCGTCGAAGAGGTCGGCATGGACGGCTTCAACCGCGTCTGGACCTCGCCCAACACCCTCCCGACCAAGGCCGAGATCGCCAAACCGGCGGAGTGGGTCGCGCGGGTGCACCGCACAGCGGAGTCGTGACCCTTTTCCGGCCCAGGACCGGGAATCCGCCCTCCAATCACCCATCCGAGGGACCATGAGGGCATGGGAAGGCGTGCAATGCTCGATGAACAGCTTGCCTCTGTCACCATCGACGCACTCTGAGTGACGGGACTCACGCGTTCCGGCGCTCGACGCTCCTCCCGAACCTTCACGAAGGGCACCGGACATGGGTCCCCATCCTGCGGTCGCGGCGATACGCCTGGCGGTCCGCCGCGTACTCCACGACGTCCTCACCGAATTCCACCGGCACGACGGCCTCGGCCGGCCGGCCGAGGAGGCCCGGCGCTCCGCGCCCGCCTCCCGCTCCGTCCACTTCGCCGAAGCGGGCACGGGCAGCCACGGCGCCACCCTCGCCGAACGGCCCGCGCTCCCCGCACGGCCCGCCACCCCGCTCGTCCTCGTCGCCTGCTCCGGCGGCGCCGACTCCATGGCGCTCGCCTCGGCCCTCGCGTTCGAGGCCCGCAAGCTCGACGTCCGGGCCGGCGGCATCACCGTCGACCACAACCTCCAGCCGGGAAGCGGCCTGCGCGCCGCCGAGGTCGTTACCCGGCTCGCCGCCATGGACCTCGACCCCGTCGAGGCCGTCGCCGTGCACGTCGGACGCGAGGGCGGCCCCGAGGCCGCCGCCCGCGACGCCCGCTACGCCGCGCTGGACGCCGCCGCGGAGCGCCTCGGCGCCGCCGCCGTGCTGCTCGGCCACACCCGCGACGACCAGGCCGAGACCGTCCTGCTCGGCCTCGCCCGCGGCTCCGGCATCCGCTCGCTCTCCGGCATGGCCGCCGCCTCCGGGCCGGCCGGCCGCTACCGCCGACCCTTCCTCCAGCTCGACCGGCAGACCGCCCGCAAGGCGTGCCTGGTCCAGTCGATCCCCGTCTGGGACGACCCGCACAACATCGACCCCGCCTACACCCGTTCCCGGCTGCGCCACGAGGGCCTGCCCGCCCTGGAGAAGGCGCTCGGCAAAGGTGTCGTCGAGGCGCTCGCCCGGACGGCCCAGCTCTCCCGCGACGACGCCGACGCCCTGGACACCTGGGCCGCCGAGGCCGAGCTCTCCGTACGGGACGAGACCGGCCAGCTGGAGTGCGCCAAGCTCTACGTCCTGCCGCCCGCGGTACGCCGCCGGGTGCTGCGCCGGGCCGTCATCGAGGCCGGGGCACCCGCCGGCTCCCTCTTCGCCCGCCATCTCGAAGAAGTCGACCGCCTGATCACCGGCTGGCGCGGCCAGCGGGCCATCAACCTGCCCGGCCGCGTCGAGGCCCGACGGCAGGGTGGCAGACTGGTCATTCGGCAGAGCTGACGCGCGAGCGGCTGAAACGCAGGCGAACAGCCTGCCCGGGCCCGGGGCGCACCCCGGGCCCGGCAGGCAGAGAAAGAGACGTGGGTGAACGAGAAGGACATGGGTACCGACCTTCAGTCGGTGCTCCTCACCAAGGAAGAGATCGACGCCAGGCTCGTCGAGCTGGCCGCGAAGATCGACGCGGAGTACGCGGGCAAGGACCTGCTGATCGTCGGCGTCCTCAAGGGCGCGGTGATGGTCATGGCGGACCTGGCGCGCGCGCTGTCCACCCCCGTCACGATGGACTGGATGGCCGTCTCCTCGTACGGGGCGGGGACCCAGTCCTCCGGTGTCGTCCGCATCCTCAAGGACCTGGACACCGACATCAAGGGCAAGCACGTCCTGATCGTCGAGGACATCATCGACTCCGGCCTGACGCTGTCCTGGCTGCTGTCCAACCTGGGCTCCCGGGAGCCGGCCTCCCTAGAGGTCTGCACCCTGCTGCGCAAGCCGGACGCCGCGAAGGTGGCCATCGACGTGAAGTGGATCGGCTTCGACATCCCCAACGAGTTCGTCGTCGGCTACGGGCTGGACTACGCGGAGAAGTACCGCAACCTCCCCTTCGTCGGCACGCTCGCCCCGCACGTCTACGGCGGCTGACTCCCCGGGAACCCTCGCCGCCTTCGGGCCGTTGAAGCTTCGAAAGCGGGTTTCTCCGCCGCACCCAGCGGTCGCGGGCGTCCCCGCTGGGGTACCGTCCGAAGAGCACTCTTTTCAAACACAGCAGCATTTACCTACGGGCAGGAGGGACGGGGCGTCTTCGCTCCGTATGGATGGACGTGAAGCGATACTTCCGTGGGCCGGTCATGTGGATCGTGCTGGCCGTCCTCGCCGTGGTCGTGTTGATGCAGGTCGTCGGCTCGTCGGGCGGCTACAAGACGGTGGACACCGGCAAGGTGATCCAGGCGATCAGCAAGGACCAGGTGGAGCAGGCCAAGCTGACCACCGGTGACGAACAGATTCTCAAGATCGAACTTAAGGACGGCCAGAAGCTCGCCGGTGAGTCCGGCAACAAGTTCCAGGCGAGCTACATCGGCAACCAGGGCGTCGAGCTCGCCGACACGCTCCAGCAGAAGTTCGAGGCGGGTGACATCGAGAAGGGTTACACCGTCTCGCCGTCGAAGCAGTCCCCGTTCGTCTCGATCCTCCTCTCGCTGCTGCCCTTCGTCCTGATCGTGGTCGTCTTCCTGTTTCTGATGAACCAGATGCAGGGCGGCGGCTCCAAGGTCATGCAGTTCGGCAAGTCCAAGGCCAAGCTGATCACCAAGGACACCCCGAAGACGACCTTCGCCGATGTGGCGGGGTCCGACGAGGCGGTCGAGGAGCTCCACGAGATCAAGGAGTTCCTCCAGGAGCCGGCGAAGTTCCAGGCCGTCGGCGCCAAGATCCCCAAGGGCGTCCTGCTCTACGGGCCGCCCGGTACGGGCAAGACGCTGCTCGCACGCGCCGTCGCCGGCGAGGCGGGTGTGCCGTTCTACTCGATCTCCGGTTCCGACTTCGTCGAGATGTTCGTCGGTGTCGGTGCCTCCCGGGTGCGTGACCTCTTCGAGCAGGCCAAGGCGAACGCCCCGGCGATCGTCTTCGTCGACGAGATCGACGCCGTCGGCCGGCACCGCGGTGCGGGCATGGGCGGCGGGCACGACGAGCGCGAGCAGACGCTCAACCAGCTGCTCGTGGAGATGGACGGGTTCGACGTGAAGGGCGGGGTCATCCTGATCGCCGCCACGAACCGCCCGGACATCCTCGACCCGGCCCTCCTGCGTCCGGGGCGCTTCGACCGGCAGATCGCGGTCGACCGCCCCGACATGCTGGGCCGGCTGGAGATCCTCAAGGTCCACCAGAAGGGCAAGCCGGTGGCGAAGGACGTCGATCTCGGCGCCGTCGCCCGCCGCACGCCCGGCTTCACCGGTGCCGACCTGTCGAACGTGCTGAACGAGGCCGCGCTCCTGACGGCGCGCGGCGACAAGAAGCTCATCGACAACGAGAGTCTCGACGAGGCCATCGACCGCGTCGTGGCGGGCCCGCAGAAGCGGACCCGGATCATGTCCGAGAAGGAGAAGAAGATCACCGCGTACCACGAGGGCGGACACGCCCTGGTCGCGGCGGCCTCCCCCCAGTCGGACCCGGTCCACAAGATCACGATCCTCTCCCGCGGTCGCGCCCTCGGTTACACGATGGTGCTCCCGGAGGAGGACAAGTACTCCACGACGCGCAACGAGATGCTCGACCAGCTGGCGTACATGCTGGGCGGGCGCGCGGCCGAGGAGCTGGTCTTCCACGACCCGACCACCGGTGCGGCCAACGACATCGAGAAGGCGACGGCGACGGCCCGCGCGATGGTCACGCAGTACGGCATGACGGAGCGGCTCGGCGCCATCAAGTTCGGTGGCGACAACACCGAGCCCTTCCTGGGCCGTGAGATGGGCCACCAGCGCGACTACTCGGAAGAGGTCGCGGCGCTCGTCGACGAAGAGGTCAAGAAGCTCATCGAGACCGCCCACAACGACGCGTGGGAGATCCTCGTCGAGAACCGCGACATCCTCGACGCCCTCGTGCTCGAACTCCTGGAGAAGGAGACGCTCGGCAAGGAGGAGATCGCGGAGATCTTCGCCCCGATCGTCAGGCGTCCCGCCCGCCCTGCGTGGACCGGCTCCGCCCGGCGCACCCCGTCGACGCGGCCTCCGGTGCTCTCTCCGAAGGAACTGGCCCTCACCAACGGCGCTTCCACCGCCAACGGCTCGGCCACCCCGCCGGAGATCGCCCCGGCGACGGACCTCACGAAGGACATCGCCCCCTCAACCGAGGCGATCCCCGAGGAGCGTCCCGAGAGCTAGTCCCGGACCGCACCCGGTGAGACCCCCGTCACGGGGCGAGCACCGGGCCCGGAATGGATGCCGCGCCCCCCAGGTTTTAGCCTGTGGGGGCGCGGCTTTTCCGTATGCCTGCGATGTCCGCGTGCGAACCGCGCACGGGGCAGCACAGAGGAACGAGGCACAGATGACCGACCCGGTGACGCTGGACGGCCAGGGATCGATCGGCGATTTCGACGAGAAGCGGGCCGAGGCGGCCGTACGCGAACTGCTCATCGCGGTCGGAGAGGACCCGGACCGCGAAGGCCTCAAGGAGACACCGGGGCGGGTGGCGCGGGCGTACAGGGAGATACTGGCGGGCCTGCGCCAGGAGCCGGAGGACGTGCTGACCACGACGTTCGACCTCGGGCACGACGAGATGGTGCTGGTGAAGGACATCGAGATCATGTCCCTGTGCGAACACCACCTCCTGCCGTTCCACGGGGTGGCGCACGTCGGCTACATCCCGGCCGACTCGGGCAAGATCACCGGCCTGTCGAAGCTGGCCCGGCTGGTGGACGTCTACGCCCGCAGGCCGCAGGTGCAGGAGCGCCTGACCACGCAGGTGGCGGACTCGCTCATGCGCATCCTGGAGGCGCGCGGCGCGATCGTGGTGATCGAGGCGGAGCACATGTGCATGTCGGTGCGGGGCATCCGCAAGCCGGGTGCGAAGACGACCACGTCGGCCGTGCGGGGACAGCTGCGTGACGCCTCCACCCGCGCCGAGGCGATGAGCCTGATACTGGCCCGCTGACACGGCCGAGGACGCTCCCGGCCACGACGGCACGGGCACGGCACCGCCTCAGGCGGCCGCCGCGCCCGTGCCGTCGTGGTTGGTTTCGCTGTCCTCGGGCAGGCGGCAGACGCGCTCCAGGAAGAAGGCGGCGGCGACGACCCCGATGCCCGCCACCACCGCCGCGCCCGCGTAGATGGCCTGGTCGCGGCGGGGTGGGACGTCGAGGAACGAGAGCAGGAAGACGCCAGTGCCGCCGTACATCCCGGCGACCAGGGCGGCGACCAGGGCGCTTGCCTGGCCGAAGACGACCGCGCGGGCCGCCATCAGGGGTTCGACGCCCTTGGCGCCGGGACGACGCTCCCGCTGGGCGCGGAGGCGGGCGCGCAGGGAGAGCGCGGTGGCGAGCAGGATCGCCGCGATCACGGCGAGCACGATCGACGCGGCCAGCGGGACGCTCGGGAGCGTGCCGAGGGAGTCCCAGAGGCGGGCGCCACCCCAGGAGAGGACGCCGGCGGCTGCGAAGAGGCCGACCAGCACCCCGAGCCGTAGTTGCTTCACCGCGTGAGCCGCCCTTCGTCGCCTGTGCTCCTGAGCCCGCCTGTGCTCCTGAGCCCGCCTGTGCTGGTGGGCTCGTCCGTGTTCCTGAGCTCCACCGTGTTCGCGCGCTCGTCCATGTTCCTGAGCTCGTGCCCGTCGAGCCTAACGATTACTCCGGCAGACGCAGTTCCAGGTCGGCGCGGGGCAGGACACCTTCGCGGCCGACCCCGGCGAGCAGCTCGGCGACCGGCCCGGCGCCGGGCAGCTGGGCCTCGGGGTCCACGTCGTGCCAGGGGGCCAGGACGAAGGCCCGCTCGTGGGCGCGGGGGTGGGGCAGGGTGAGCACCGGGTCGTCGGAGAGGACGTCGGCGTACGACACGATGTCGACGTCGATCGTGCGCGGGCCCCACCGCTCCTCGCGGACCCGCTCGAAGGCCTCCTCGACGGCCTGGCCGCGCTCCAGCAGGGAGGCGGGGGGCAGCGTCGTCTTCACGAGGATGACCGCGTTGAAGTACGAGGGCTGGCTGTCCGCGGCGACGCCCCAGGGCTCCGTCTCGTACACCGGGGAGACGGCTTTGACCCGCAGGCCCGGGGTGTCCTCCAGCGCGTCGACGGCGCCTTGGAGGGTCTCCAGCCGGTTGCCCAGGTTGGAGCCGAGGGCGATCACGGCCATCTTGGGGTTGGAGAGGGTGATGTCGGCGGCGTCCACCTGCTCGACGACGGCGGTGGGCACCGGCTGTACGGTCGGGTCGCTCTGCCCCTCGGTGGAAAACGCGGTCATGCTCGGCTCCGGGTGATGGTGATGGTCACGTCGTCGAAGGGAACGGTGATCGGCGCGTCCGGCTTGTGCACCACCACCTCGACCTCCTGGACACCTTCGTGCTTCAGGCACTGCTGGGCGATGCGCTCGGCGAGCGTCTCGATCAGGTCGACCGGCTCACCGGTCACCACGTCGACGACCTCCTCGGCCACGACGCCGTAGTGCACGGTCCGGGCCAGGTCGTCGGCGGCTGCCGCGGGGCGGGTGTCGAGGCCGAGCACCAGGTCGACGATGAAGGTCTGGCCCTCTTCCCGCTCCCGGGGGAAGACGCCGTGGTGCCCACGGGCCTTGAGGCCGCGCAGCGCGACACGATCCACGCGAATCACTCCTGCTGTCGTTGGTCCAGGAGGCACCCGACCGCGTACGGGCGGCAGAGTGCCTTCTTTCGAATCTACCTGCGAGCACCGGCGGTGCTCGCCCGTGGGGGCTATGGACAGCGCCTCACGGGGCTGGTAGCCGCCCATACCCCACGGTCATGGATTCCAACCCATCGAGAGGAGCCGCCACTCATGAGGGTGGTTCCCCGTCCTCAGGGGGACGGTTCCTCGTCGTCCTCCTCGTCGGTGTCCGCCAGGACGGGTGAGCCGTGGTGGGACCAGAGCTTCCAGCCCTCAGCGGTGCGCCGGAACACGTTCGTGGCGACGACCAGCTGGCCCACCAGCGGTCCCAGCGCGTCGCCCTCCTCGGCCGGGCCGCCGCTGAGGATGTTCTCGGTGCAGGTCACCAGGGCGGTGTCGCCGGTCATGGCGACGTTGACGTCGGTTAGGAAGAACTGGATGTACTCGGTGTTCGCCATGATCAGGGCGTAACTGCGCAGCACTTCGCCCCGGCCCGTGAGCACCGGCCACCCCGGGTGGACGCAGGAGACGGTGAGGTCCTCGCCCGGCAGCCAGAGGCCGGAGAGGTCCTCGTGGGCGCCGCGTTCCAGCGCCTCGTAGAAGGCGGTGTTGGCCGCCTCGACCTCGGCGATGTCGGCGGCGGCCGCCGCGTGGTCCTCGTTCACGCGGCTCCCTCGACGGCGCGGGCCACCCGTACCGCGTCGGCGGTGGCCCCGACCTCGTGGACGCGGACCGCCCAGGCACCGGCCCGGGCGGCGAGGGCGGAGACCGCCGCGGTCGCCGCGTCGCGCTCGCGGGCGGGCGGCAGGCCGGCGCCGGGGCCGGCCAGGACGTGGCCGAGGAAGCGTTTACGGGAGGCGGCCACCAGCAGGGGGCGGCCCAGCGCGTGCAGCTCGTCCAGGTGCGCGACGAGGGCCAGGTCGTGGGGGGCCATCTTGGCGAAGCCGAGACCGGGGTCGATCACCACGCGTTCCGGGGCGAGGCCGCCCGCGACCACCGCGTCCAGCCGCTGCCGCAGCTCCGCGAGGACTTCGGCGACCACGTCCTCGTACACCGCGCGGCTGTTCATGGACTCGCTGAAGCCGCGCCAGTGCATCACGACGAACGGGATCTCGGCGGCGGCGACGGCCGGGATCATGTCCGGGTCCGCGAGGCCGCCGCTCACGTCGTTGACCAGGACGGCCCCCGCGGCGACGGCCCGTTCGGCGACGCGGGCGCGCATGGTGTCCACGGAGACGGTGACGCCCTCGGACGCCAGCCCCTTGACGACCGGGACGACCCGTCGCAGCTCCTCGGACTCGTCCACCCGGCTGGCGCCGGGGCGGGTCGACTCACCGCCGACGTCGACCAGGTCGGCACCCTCGGACACCAGGTCGAGGCCGTGCTTGACCGCGGCCGTGGTGTCGAACCAGCGCCCCCCGTCGGAGAACGAGTCGGGCGTCACGTTGACGACCCCCATGACCGCGCAGCGGTCCCACTCCGGCAGCCCTCGTACCGTGCCCCGCGGGCGTGACGTACTCATACCACCAGCCTATGGGGTGCGGGCGCGGCGGCTACGCCGCGCGTACCCCGTGCTCCCGGGGGGTGCGGACGGCGTGGCCGCACGGGCGGGGACCGCGCGAGCGGAACGGGCGGGGCGGGCAGAGGTTCACGAACCCCGCCGCCCGCATCGCCGCGATCTCGGTGCGGGGCAGGTCGCGGCCGGTGCGGGAGACCGGGAAGCGGAGTTCCCGGCGGGGAAGGAACGTGGCGTTGAACCGGTACGGCGACTCGGTGTCACATGCTCGCCGGGCCCGGGTCCCGTAGCCGTTGCGTTCGATGCGCCTTACCATCTGGCGCACGTTCCGCATGGCCCGCCCGGCGAGGGAGAAATCCGCGGTGTCCACCACCGCCTCGGCGCCCAGCTCCAGGGCGGTGAGCCCGGTCTCCCGGGTCCAGACCTCGCCGCCGCGCTCGCTGCACCCCATCACGGCCGGCGTCCAGGAGTGCGCCTTCGCCTCGTCCATGAAGCGTTCGATGGCCCCCGGCCAGGCCTCCACGTCGCCGATGGGGTCGCCGCTCGCCAGCATCACCCCGGAGACGACCCGGTAGCGGACGGCGGCCTTGCCGCTGGGGGAGAAGACGACGGCCTTGTCGCGGCGGAGCGCGAAGACGGCCTTGTCGCGGCGGAGCGCGAAGTGGCCGAGCGAGTCGCGCCCGCCGTGCGTCTCCAGCAGCGCCCGCAGCCGGCTCTCGTCGTCCGCGGTGAGCCGGGCGGCCGGGTGTTCGGGGCGCAGGGCGAGGTAGACGCTGGTGCCGGCGGTCAGCAGGCCGAGCGCGCCGAGCGAGCAAGCGACGGTCCAGCCGGTCCGCCCGGCGTAGCCGACCGGGCCCTCGACGCCGAACAGCCCGTACAGCACGTGCTGGAGCCGGTCCGCGATGGACGGGGCACCGACGGTCCGGCCGGGGTGGACGGAGACGATGACCAGCCCGAGCGCCAGCGAACCCGCCCCGAACAGGATGAAGTTGGCCAGCGCCCGCCAGCGGCTGCGCGGGTCGGGCAGGGCGCGGAACTGGTCCCGGTGGCGGACCAGCAGGCAGCAGAGGGTCAGGGAGACCAGGACACCGACGAGCGAGTGACGGTACGCGAACTGTGCCACGGCCCCCACCGGCAGCAGCACCACCGCCGCCCGCCAGGCCCGCCGCTCGTGCCGCCTCAGCCCGTGCGCGAGCAGGAACAGCAGGATGCCCGCGCTCAGCGAGAGCGCGGCGGCGAACGGGCCGAGCGCCCCGGGGAGCATCTCGGCGAGGGTGTGCGTCCGGCTGTGCCGGAAGCGGGGGAAGACCCCGGCCGCCACATCGATCAGCCCGACGACGGTGCAGGCGGTGCCGACGACGGCCGGTACGGACGCGGGGCGCGGGCCGCGCGGCAGCCGCCGCACCCGCCGCGGAACCGGTACTGACTTGTCCCCGTCTACCGTGACAGACATCGCTTCCCGTGGCTCCAGATGAGATCGCAGAGATTCTTCGGTCCGTCGGCCGTGGCCGCTCCGGACGAGTGCGTCCTCTAGGACGGGGGTCGAGTGGCGAGGGTTCCTCCGCAATCCGGAAATTTCCCACTCGGGAGCGGAGAGGGAGTACGGGAGGGAACGCCGGCGGAACGCTGAGAAAGCGCAGGACAGTTCACCCACGGGTCTCACGGGCAACGCACTTCTGGCGGTCGTGGCGGCCGCCGCCGTGACGTACCCGTGCTGCCGGGCCGTACGGTGGCGACCGGTGGAGGCCCCGGCGCCGGGGCTACGCGCCGGCGACCGTCTCCACGGCCACCTCCGCGCGCGGCAGCGCCTGGGCGTCGGCGTCGATCGAGCGGCGCAGCGCCTCGTGCAGCCGGGCGGGGGTCAGCACGCCGAGGAAGCGGCCCTCGCTCTCCTTGTCGATGACCGCGATCCAGCCCGCGTCGTGCTGGAGCATGGTGGCGAACGCCTGCTTGAGCGGGGCGCCGAGCGGGAGCCAGGCCTCCATCCGGCGGGCGTGCTCGCGGACGGTGGCCTTCGCCGCGTCCCCGGCCGCGGCGCTCGCGTCGGCGGGAATCCAGCCGTGCAGGTTGTCCCGGCCGTCCAGGACGACGGCCCAGCGCGCGCCCCCGGTCCGCAGGCGCCCGGTGGCCTCGGCGAGGGAGTCGTCGAGGTGGACGACCGGGGGCTGGTCGAGGTCGCTCTCCTCGATCGGGGTCACCGAGAGCCGCTTCAGTCCCCGGTCGGCGCCGACGAAGTCGGCCACGTACGGGGTGGCGGGGGCGCCGAGGACGGTGGCGGGGGAGTCGAACTGCTCGATGCGGCCCTGCCCGTACACGGCGATCCGGTCGCCGAGGCGGACCGCCTCCTCGATGTCGTGGGTGACGAACAGCACGGTTTTACGGACCTGGGCCTGGAGTTTCAGGAATTCGTTCTGGAGCCGTTCGCGGACCACCGGGTCGACCGCGCCGAAGGGCTCGTCCATCAGCAGGACGGGCGGATCGGCCGCCAGGGCGCGGGCGACACCGACGCGCTGACGCTGACCCCCGGAGAGCTGTTCCGGATAGCGGTCGCCGTAGACGGCGGGGTCGAGTCCGACGAGGTCGAGCAGTTCGGCCGCGCGCTCGCGTCCCTTTCCGCGCTTCCAGCCCAGGAGATGGGGGACGGTCGCGGTGTTCTCCAGCACCGTCCTGTGCGGGAAGAGGCCCACCTGCTGGATCACATAGCCGATACGGCGGCGGAGTTCGACGGGGTCGATGGCGGCTATGTCGTCCCCGTCGAGGAATATCGTCCCCTCGGTCGGTTCGATCAGCCGGTTCACCATCTTCATCGTGGTCGTCTTGCCGCAGCCGGAAGGTCCGACGAGCGTGACCAGTTCACCCTCGGCGACCTCGAAGGAAAGGTCGTCGACGGCGGTGGTGCCATCCGCGTACCGCTTGGTGACGTGCTCGAAACGGATCATGATTCCCCATTGTGGAGGGCGTTCTGTGAAGGGCATGTTGCTGGAATGCGACAGCTTCCGCGATTGTCAGTGGTCGAGGATAGGCTCGCCAGACATCAGTTCGACACGGGCGCGACGGGGAAACGGGAGGTGGGGGCCGGATGGCCGGACAGAACTGCCTGGCGACGAACGACTGGATCTGCGGTGAGTATCTGCGCTCCCGCAGTCAGGAGTTGACGGACGCCACCGTGCAGCACATCGGGATCACGGTGGTCTCGGTGCTCATCGGGCTCGCGGTGGCCTTTCCGCTGGCGCTGCTCGCCCGCCGGGGCCGGGGCTTCGCCGGACCGGTGCTCGGTCTGACGACGATCCTCTACACCGTGCCCTCGCTGGCGATGTTCTCGCTGCTGCTGCCCCTCTTCGGGCTCTCCGCCGCGCTGGTCGTCACGGGCCTGGTGCTCTATTCGCTGACCATCCTGGTGCGGAACATCCTGGCCGGCCTCGAAGCGGTCCCGGAGGACGCCAAGGAGGCCGCCCGGGGCATGGGATACGGGCCGTGGCGGCTGCTGTGGGAGGTGGAGCTCCCGCTCGCGCTGCCCGCGCTGATGGCGGGGCTGCGCATAGCCACCGTGTCGACGGTCGCGCTGACCACGGTCGGTTCGCTCGTCGGCAAGGGCGGCCTCGGCAATCTCATCGAGGACGCGCTGCCGAGCTTCTTCAAGGCCCAGGTGCTCGCCGCCTCGGTGCTGTGCGTGCTGCTCGCGGTCACGGCGGACCTGCTGCTCCTCGGCCTCCAGCGGCTGCTGACGCCCTGGACGCGTATACGGGCGGCGACGGGGGATACGCGTACGGGTGCGGGCGGCACGTCGAGCGGCCCGGGTGGTTCGGGCGGCGGTCTCAACGGTCCTGACGGTTCGGGCGGTCCGGCGGGCATACCCGCCCCGGCGAAGGTGGAGGCGGGCTGACCCGTGGGAGTCATCGGCGAAGCCTGGACCTGGCTGACCACCGGGGCCAACTGGTCGGGCGACGGCGGAGCCGCGCACCGGCTCGGCGAGCATCTGTACGTCAGCGGGGTCGCCCTGGCGGTGGCCTGCGCCATCGCCCTGCCGCTCGCCCTGTATCTGGGCCACATCGGCAAGGGCGGTGCGCTGGCGGTCAACATCTCCAACGTGGGGCGGGCCATCCCGGTCTTCGCGGTGCTGGCCCTGTTCATGGTCACGCCCCTGCGCAACTCCGGCTACTGGCCCACGATCATCGCGCTGGTGCTGTTCGCCGTGCCGCCGCTGCTGACCAACGCCTATGTCGGCATGCGGGAGGTGGACCGGTCCGTGGTGGAGGCCGCCCGGGGCATGGGGATGTCCGGCGGGCAGCTGTTCCGCCGGGTCGAGCTGCCTCTCGCCTACCCGATGATCATGACCGGGCTGCGCTCCGCCGCCGTCCAGGTCGTGGCCACCGCCTCGATCGCCGCCATGGTCGGTCTCGGCGGCCTCGGCCGGATCATCACCGCCGGGTTCAACACCTACGACACCGCGCAGGTCTTCGCGGGCGCCATCCTGGTCGCCGCGCTCGCCCTGCTGGTGGAGGGGGTGCTGGTGGCGCTGGACCGGGTGCTGTCACCGCTGCGCCGCCGCCGGACCGCGTAAGGGCCGTGCGGCCCCCCCCGACTTCTTCCCTTTGGTCATCTTTTTTCTTCTGTTCGGACGGAGAACAACATGAGCAGGACCTCGCGGATAGCCGGAGCGGTCATCGGCATGGTGGCGCTGGCAGGGTCGCTGGCGGCCTGCGGCGGCGACAGCCTCGAGCAGGAGAAGGGCGGCGACTCCGGCTCGTCGGGCGGCGGCGAGAAGGGCTCCCTCGTCGTCGGCTCGGCCTCGTTCACCGAGTCCAAGGTGCTCGCCGAGCTGTACGCGCAGATCCTGGGCGACGCCGGGTACGACACCTCGATCACCACGGTCAAGAACCGTGAGCTGTACGAACCCTCGCTGGAGAAGGGCGAGATCGACGTCGTACCGGAATACGCGGCCACCATCACCGAATTCCTCAATGCCAAGGTGAACGGGGCGAAGAAGGCCCAGAGCACCCCCCTCGCCTCCGGGGACGCCGACGCCACGGTCACTGCCCTGGAGAAGCTCGCGGGCCCGCTGGGTCTCAAGGTGCTCCCGGCCGGGAAGGCCGTCGACCAGAACGCCTTCGCGGTCTCCGAGGAATTCGCCGAGAAGAACAACCTCAAGACCCTTTCCGATCTCGGGAAGTCGAAGCTCAAGGTGAAGATCGCGGCGGGCGACGAGTGCGAGGTGCGGCCCTTCTGCGCACCCGGTCTGAAGAAGACGTACGGCATCGACGTCACGGGTATCGACCCCAAGGGCGTCGGCACCCCCCAGTCCAAGCAGGCCGTCCGCGACGGCAAGGTCGAGCTGGTCCTGACGACCACCACGGACGCGGTGCTGGACGGGCTGGTGTTCCTGGAGGACGACAAGAAGCTCCAGAACGCCGACAACGTCCTGCCGGTCCTCAATGCCAAGGACGCGGGCGCCCCGGAGATCGCCGACGCGCTCGGAAAGCTCACCGACACGCTCACCACGGAGGATCTCGCGGAGCTGAACCGCAAGGTCGACGCCGAGCGCGCCAAGCCGAGCGACGTGGCCAAGGAGTATCTGGGGTCGAAGGACCTGATCAAGAAGTAAGCCCTGATCGGGAAGGGCCCTGAACGAGTGGTGAGGGCCTGTTCGAGAAGTAGTTCTCGACCAGGAAGTAGGGGTTTCGGGGGCCGCGAGGTAACCGGCGGGGAACAGATTGCCGAGCGGCCCCCCAAGTGGCGCGCACACACGGTAAATTTCAGGCCATGCCACGTGGACGCCACCGTCATTCGCCACCCCTGCACAGAATCCTGCCGCCCTCCGTGGTGGCGGGAGTGTCGGTCGTCGGTGCCTCCGGCGCCTGGCTGCTCGCCGAACCCCTCGCCCTGCGCGGCCTGGTGGCCGCCGTGGCCGCCGCCGCCCTGACCGGCGCGTATCTGATGCGCAGCTGGGACCGGGCCGCGGGGCTGCGGGTCGCCGAGCTGACGCGGGCACGCACCCGTGACGAGTGGCGGGCCGAGGAGCGGATAGCCGAGCTGGAGCAGGACCTGGAGGAGGCGCGCGAGCTGCGCACCCGTCTGGAGACCAAGCTCCGCCGCAAGCGCGTGGAGCTCGCCGGACTGCGCGGGGAGCACGCGGGTCTGCTGCGCCGGTACGCCAACGCCGAGACCGAGCGGGCCAGTGCGCTGGAGGGCCGCAGGCAGCTCGCCATCGAGGCCGCCGCCGCGCCCCCGGAGCTGCCCACCGGACGGTCGACGCCGACCCCGGCCGCCTACCGCCGCGCGGACGAGGCCCTGTTGAACCTCACGCACAACGCCGCGCTCCAGGAAGCGCGCCGCACCGCGGAGGCCGCCCGGCAGCGGGAGGCCGCGGAGCGGGGCGCGCAGGGGACGGGCCCGCAGGGGAAGGGCGCGGCGGCCCCCGGGGCGGGCGAGCACCACCAGCACCGCCGCCCGTCGCCCGCCCCGGCCGCGAAGGCCCCGGCGCCGCCCGCCCCGCCCGCCCCGGCCCCGCCCGCCCCGGCCGCGAAGGCCCCGGCCGCGAAGGCCCCGGCCGCGCAGGCCCCGGCCCCGCCGGCCCCGGCCGCGCAGGCCCCGGCCCCGCGCGCCCCGGCCGCGAAGGCCCCCGCGGCGGAGGCTCCGGCCTCCTCCGCACCCGTGCACGTACCGCGCAGGACCCCCGCCGCCTCGGCCGTCGTGCCGTACGCCGCGGCCCGCCGCCACCTGGTCCCCGGGGGCAGCTTCGACTTCTTCGGCACGCAGAAGACGAACGCCGCGATCGAGGCCGTACAGAACGAGGACCTCGCGGATGTCGTCGGCGAGGAGGCGCTCGCCGCCCACCGCACGGGAGCGGCGCAGAACCGGGCCGTCGGCAAGGTCATCGACCTCACCGCGCACGACGAGACCGAACAGATCGACGTGGCCGAGCTGCGCGGCGCGGTGTCCTGACGCGCGAGCCCGCCGGTTACTTGTCGATGTCCCCGACGACGAAGAAGAGCGAACCCAGGATCGCCACCATGTCGGCGACCAGCGTCCCCGGCAGCAGCTCGGTGAGCGCCTGGATGTTGTTGAAGGAGGCGGAGCGCAGCTTCAGCCGGTACGGGGTCTTCTCGCCCTTGGAGACCAGGTAGTAGCCGTTGACGCCGAGCGGGTTCTCCGTCCAGGCGTACGTGTGCCCCTCGGGCGCCTTCAGCACCTTGGGCAGCCGCTGGTTGACCGGCCCCGGCTCCAGGCCGGCCATCCGGTCCAGGCACGCGTCGGCCAGGTCCAGGGAGTTGAGGGTCTGCTCCAGCAGGCACTCGAAGCGGGCCAGGCAGTCGCCCTCGGTCCGGGTGACCACCTCCAGGGTGTCCTGGAGCTCCCCGTAGGCGAGATACGGCTCGTCGCGCCGCAGGTCGAAGTCGACGCCGGAGGCGCGGGCGATGGGCCCCGACACCCCGTACGCGTGCACGGCCTCGGCGGAGAGCACGCCGACATCGCGCGTACGGCCCCGGAAGATCTCGTTGCCGAGGACCAGGTTCTCGTAGACGTCCATCCGGGAGCGGACCGAGGCGACGGCGTCGCGGACCCGGCCCGACCAGCCCGCCGGAACGTCCTCCTTGAGCCCGCCGACCCGGTTGAACATGTAGTGCATCCGGCCGCCGGAGACCTCCTCCATCACCGCCTGGAGCTCCTCGCGCTCCCGGAAGGCGTGGAAGACCGGGGTGATGCCGCCGAGTTCGAGCGGGTAGGAGCCGAGGAACATGAGGTGGTTGAGGACCCGGTTGAGCTCGGCGAGCAGCGTCCGCGTCCAGACCGCGCGCTCGGGCACCTCCATGCCGAGCATCCGCTCGACGGCCATCACGACACCCAGCTCGTTCGAGAAGGCGGAGAGCCAGTCGTGGCGGTTGGCCAGCATGATGATCTGCCGGTAGTCGCGCGCCTCGAACAGCTTCTCCGCGCCCCGGTGCATGTAGCCGATGACCGGCTCGGCGTGCTGGATGCGTTCCCCGTCCAGGACGATCCGCAGCCGGAGCACGCCGTGGGTCGAGGGGTGCTGCGGGCCGATGTTCAGCACCATGTCGGTGCTCTCCGCCGCGCCGCCGATGCCGATGGTCGTCTCCGTCATGAGGGCCAGTATTCCCTGCCCGGACCCGCGCCACGGCGGTTACCCGTACCCCGACGGTCACCTCCGGCGCGGCGGCCACCCGCGCCCGCACGTCACTCGCGCCCCGCGGTTCACCGCGCCGGGGCGGTCACCCGTGCCCCGGCGCCGCCACCCGGTGCAGCAGCCAGCCGAAGTCGCCGAGCCCGCCACGCGCGGTCAGCTCCGCCGCCTCGCCCGCCGACGCCAGCGCCCGTACGTACGCCCCCGGATCGGCGGCGGCCAGACTCAGCGGCGGCCGGTCACCGGTGATCCCCAGCTCATGCAGCGCCGCACGCTGGTCCGTGAGCCCGGCGGCCCCCGGCGCCCCCGCCGCGCACGCGTCCAGCGCCACATGCGCGGTCAGGTCGCAGGAGCCGTCCGGCACCGGGCGCACCTCCCGCCCGCCCCGGAACCCGGTCAGCGTCCCGAAGGGCGGCCGGGCGCCCCGTACGTGCGCGTAGTCCACCGCCACCGCCAGCCCGGCCGCGAGCGAGCCGACCGCACCCGCCCACGCGCGGTCCCGGGGCAGCCCGATCTCCGCCCGCCCGCCCGGCGCGGACAGCGGCCACCACCGCTCCAGCCAGGCGGCGTCCGCCCCGGTCACCGGCGGACCGAGGCGCTCGGCACCGTCCGCGATCCGCACCTGGACGTACCGGGCGACACCGTCCCCGTCGACCTCCGCCACGTCCACCGGCACGTTGTCCAGCCACTCGTTGGCGAACAGCAGCCCGGTGACGCCCCGGGGCGGCTCGGCGCACCAGACGATCCGCGGGTCCAGGCCCGGCGGACGGGCGGCGACCTCCACCCCGTACGAGATCACCTCCAGCCCCTCCGGTACGGCGGCGAGCACCCCGGTCAGCAGCTCACCGCGGCCCGCCCCCACGTCGACCAGGGCCACCGGGCCGGTGGACAGCTCGCTCGCCGTCCGGGCCAGCAGCCCGGCCACCGCCCGGGCGAACAGGGGCGACGCGTGGACCGACGTACGGAAGTGGCCCGCCGGCCCCTCCGGGCTCCGGATTGGGCTCCGGTAGAAGCCCTCGTCCCCGTACAGAGCGGTCTGCGCCGCCTCCCGCCACCCCTGCCACTCCTCCGTCATGCGGGCAAGTCTCCACCTTGGGGAGTACGGTCCCAGAACCTGGATCGGCCCTCCGGTTGACCCGGGCACCTATCCGCTGTCCTTACGCTGGCTACGTGCAGCGCCTCTACGATTTCCTCCGCAGACACCCGTTGGGCGTCGACGTCTTCTGGGCGGTCGTCCTCCTCGGGCTCTCCGGCATGTCGATGGCGTCGGGCATGTACGACGCCGGGCAGGAGCAGGTCCTCGCCATTCCGGTTGCGCTCGGCCTCTCCACGGTCGTGGCCCTGCGCCGGCGGCTGCCGGAGAGAATGCTGCTGCTCGCCATCGCGGTGGGCGTGGGCCAGCTGGTCTTCGACGTCCGGCCCGGCATCGGCAACTTCGCGATGCTGGTGATCACCTTCACGGTGGCCACGATCGGGGAGCGCTGGGCCTCCCGGCTCGCCCTGATCTGCAGCCTGAGCGCGGCCGGTCTCTCGCAGCTGCGCTGGGACCCCGAGCCGGGCGCGTCCTGGCCCCAGCTGGTCTTCGTGACGGTCATCATGACGGTGCCGTTCGTGCTGGCCTGGGTGATGGGCGACTCGCTGCGGACCCGGCGCGCCTACTTCAACCAGCTGGAGGAGCGCGCCGCCCGGCTGGAGCGGGAGCGCGAGGCGCAGTCCAAGGTCGCGGTGGCCGCCGAACGGGCCCGGATCGCCCGCGAACTGCACGATGTCGTCGCGCACAACGTCTCCGTGATGGTGGTTCAGGCCGATGGCGCCGCGTACGTGATGGAGGCGGCGCCCGACCAGGCCCGGCAGGCGCTGGAGACGATCTCCTCCACCGGCCGGCAGGCGCTGGCCGAGATGCGGCGGCTGCTGGGGGTGCTGCGGACCGGTGACGCGCCGGAGAGCGGGGAGTACGTTCCGCAGCCCGACGTGGAGCAGATCGAGGACCTGATCGAGCAGGTCCGGCAGACCGGTCTGGCGGTGGACTTCAAGGTGGAGGGCACCGCCCGGCCGCTGCCCAGCGGCGTGGAGCTGACCGCGTACCGCATCGTGCAGGAAGCCCTCACCAACACCCGCAAGCACGGCGGCCCCGATGCCGGGGCGAGTGTCCGGCTTGTCTACTTCGACGACGGCCTCGGGCTGCTGGTCGAGGACGACGGCCGGGGCGCGGCGCACGAGCTGTACGAGGACGGCGGCGCGGACGGCGCCGGGCACGGGATGATCGGGATGCGGGAGCGGGTGGGCATGGTCGGCGGCACCCTGGACGCGGGGCCGCGGCCCGGCGGCGGATTCCGGATCAGCGCGCTGCTGCCGCTCAAGCCCGCCGACTGACCCCGGCCACCACCCTCCCACCCCACCAGAGCAACCCCCTCACCACCCAGACAGGACAGGACAGACCCCATGGCGATCCGCGTGATGCTCGTCGACGACCAGGTGCTGCTGCGTACGGGCTTCCGGATGGTCCTGGCCGCCCAGCCCGACATGGAGGTCGTGGCCGAGGCCGGGGACGGCGCCGAGGCGATCGACATCCTGCGCTCCACCGCCGTCGACGTGGTCCTGATGGACGTCCGCATGCCCCGGATGGACGGCGTCGAGGCGACCAGCCGGATCTGCGGCCGGCCCCAGCCGCCCAAGGTGCTGATCCTGACCACGTTCGACCTGGACGAGTACGCCTTCTCCGGGCTCAAGGCGGGCGCCAGCGGCTTCATGCTCAAGGACGTGCCGCCCGCCGAACTGCTCTCCGCGATCCGCTCGGTGCACAGCGGTGACGCCGTCGTCGCCCCCTCCACCACCCGCCGCCTGCTCGACCGGTTCTCCCCGATGCTGCCCAGCAGCGAGAAGGAGCCGAGGAACAAGCACATCGAGAAGCTCACCGAACGCGAACGCGAAGTGATGCTCCTGGTCGCGCAGGGCCTGTCGAACGGGGAGATCGCGGCCCGTCTCGTCCTCTCCGAGGCGACGGTCAAGACGCACGTCGGCCGGATCCTGACCAAGCTGAGCCTGCGCGACCGGGTCCAGGTCGTCGTCCTCGCCTACGAGACGGGTCTGGTGCGCGCCGGCGGCGGAACGGGCTGAACCGGCGTCGCCGGTCAGCGCAGCACGCCCTCCAGGAAGTCGCTGCCGATGCGCGCGACGACCGTCAGGTCCAGCTGGTGCAGGACGTACCGCCCGCGGCGGCGGGTCGTGATCAGGCCGGCCTTCTTGAGTACCGACAGGTGCCGGGAGACCTCGGGCGCGGTGATGTTGTGCGAGTCGGCCAGTTCGCCGGTGGTGTACGGGGAGCGGGCCAGGTTGCGGCACAGGCGCATCCGCAACGGGTGGGCCAGGGCCTCCATCCGGAGCTGGAGCAGTTCCACGGAGGCGGGGGTCGGCAGGTCGGGCATCCGGACCGGGTAGTGGATCACCGGCCGCCAGCCGGGGGCGTGCAGCACCATCAGGTGCGGCCAGCCGAAGCTGCTGGGCATCAGGGTGAGCCCGGTGCCGACGGCCGGGTCGACGGCGGTGGTCCGGCCCTCGGCCAGCTTGTCGATGGAGATCCTGCCCGCCTCCTCGTCCACGGTCATGGCGGCGGAGACCGCCCCCAGCGCCTCCCCGAGGCCCTTGCGTCGCAGCAGCTCCGTCTTGTGCCGCGCGTCGGCGACCAGCTGGACGGAGACCCGGCGCCAGGTGTCCGCGAAGAACGCCTGGTCGAGGTCTTCGAAGAGCCGCCTCAGCCAGCGGCGTACGGGGGCGGGGTCGGCCAGCAGCCGCTGGGTGAACTCGACCTGCCGCGGGCCGCGGGCCGCCGCCATCTCCAGAGCGCGGGCCCGCATCGCCGGGTCCGACAGCGGGGAGGCGGCGCCCGACCCGTACAGGCTGGTGCAGGTGAACTCCAGCGCGGCGGTGACGAACCGCTCGTCGTCCAGCCGGTCCAGGATGTCCAGGTCCTCGGCGAGGGTCGCGCCGGTCCTGCCGTCGCCCCCGCGGATCCCGGCGAACGGCATGAGGATGTCGGAGAAGGTGTTCCGCCAGAGGAACTCCGCCTCCAGCAGCCGGTCGGCGAGATCGGGCTCCAGGGCCGCCGCGGTGGCGGTGGCCCAGCCGTGTACGCCGGGGTGGTGGCCGGGCTCGGAGAGCGCGTGCAGGGCGACCCCCAGTTCGGCGAGGGGGGAGGTCGCAAAATCGATGCGCTCGGAGGGCAGGCCCGCGATGTCTATGGTCACGCTCACCCGTACATAGTGCGGGTACGCGGACGGGCTCGTCGTTCCATTTGACGGGGGCCGTCAATCAGCGCGCGGCCCCCGGGGTGACCTGCGCACGCTGAATACATGGACGCCCTTCAGCAGCACATGCTCGACACCTACCGCGCGGCCCGCCTCGGCGAGCTCGCCCCGCCCCCGCCGGGCCGCCACGACCGCAGGACGCTGCGCGACCTGTACCACCACTGGCTGACCCACCCGCCGACCGAAAACCAGCCCGCCCGGCCCCACCCCAGCCCGTCCGGCGGTTGAGGACGGAGCCCCGGTGCCGCGGGCCGGCCACTCGACACGGGCCCTACTCCAGGAGCTCCACGAACCCGGCCACCGCCACCCGCACATCCTCCGCCGACCACTCCAGCCCGGCCCCCGAAACCGTCACCTCGGTGACCGACACCCCCGGCGGCGACCCGGCGGCCCCGGCCGCCCCCTCACCCCAGCGCCGGAACAACGTCACGCCCGTCTCCTCCGCCTGCCGCAGCGACGCCTCGTCCAGCACCTCGGCCGCGTACGGCAGCCAGACCTGGAACTGCTGTGTGTGCGGCGGCTCCGGACGCACCCGGAACCACGGAACCCCCGCCTCCGCGAACCCCTCCGCCATCGCCCCGGCCACCACCTTCGCGTGGGCCACGTACGACGGCAGCCGGGGCAGCTCCCGGTCCAGACCGATGAGGGCGGAGAGTGCCGCCGGGTACTGCTGGAAGACCTGGCCCCCGTACCGGTGGCGCCACACCCGCGCCTCCTCCACCAGCGTGGACGGGCCCGCCAGCGCCGCCCCCGACAGCCCGTCCAGCGACTTGTAGAAGGACACGTACACGCTGTCCGCGAGCGCCGCGATCTCCTGAAGGTCCCGGCCGAAGTGCGGACCGCACTCCCACAGCCGCGCCCCGTCCAGGTGGACCACCGCGTCCCGCTCCCGGGCCGCCGCCACGGTCTCCGCCAGCTCGTCCCAGGTCGGCAGCACGAACCCGGCGTCCCGCAGCGGCAGCTCCAGCATCAGCGTGCCGAACGGCTCGGGGTGGTCCCGCACCTCCTCGGCGCCCGGCATCCGGGGTGCCGACGTCAGGTGCACCGTGCGCAGCCCGCTCACCGCCCCGAGCGACCCCTCCTCGTGCAGCTCCGGGTGGGCCAGGGGGTGCAGCGCCACCGTCGCGTTGCCCGTGCGCCCCGCCCAGCACCGCAGCGCGACCTGCTGGGCCATGGTGCCGGTCGGGAAGAACGCCGCCGCCTCCGTCCCCAGCAGCCCGGCCACCCGCCGCTCCAGCTCGGCGACGACCCCGCCCCCGTACACGTCCACCGCGTCGTCCGGATCGTGTACGGAACCGGCGGCGGCCGCCAGCGCCGCGAGCCCCTCGCCCACCGTGCCGTCCGTGCCCCGGCGCGCCAGCACCCGGTGGGACCCCCGCCAGGCGGCCAGTCGGCGCCGCCGCTGCTCCTGCTCATCCATGGCTGTCATGGGACGATCATCCCCCGGACCTCTGACGGCACGCCCGGGGGATGTCCCGTCGGCACCGCAGAGTTATCCACAGGCTGTGGGCGGCGGGCGGGCTTCGTCGAAACGCTGGCGTAGCATGCAGAGAAATCGTCCGGTACCCCCCGCGGACTGGAACGGAAGGCCATCGCCGCGTGAACACGACAGTTCCGAAGGAACCCCTCGACGCGAGGGACCGCCCCGCCCGCCTCACCGTCGGCGTCGTGGGAGCGGGCCGCGTCGGCCCCGCACTCGCCGCCGCGCTCCAGCTCGCCGGGCACCGCCCGGTGGCCGTCTCGGGTGTCTCCGACGCCTCCCGGCGCCGCGCGGCCGCCCTGCTCCCCGACGTGCCCGTGGTGACGCCCGCGGAGGTGCTCGCCCGCGCCGAGCTGGTGCTGCTGACCGTCCCCGACGACGCGCTGCCCTCGCTGGTCGAGGGGCTCGCCGAGACCGGTGCCGTACGGCCGGGACAGCTGCTCGTCCACACCTCCGGGCGGTACGGGGCCCGGGTCCTGGACCCCGCGCTGCGGGCCGGGGCCCTGCCGCTGGCGCTGCACCCGGCGATGACGTTCACCGGCTCCTCCGTCGACGTCCAGCGGCTCGCGGGCTGCTCCTTCGGGGTCACCGCCCCCGAGGAGCTGCGGCTGGCCGCCGAGGCGCTGGTCATCGAGATGGGCGGTGAGCCCGAGTGGATCGCCGAGGAGTCCCGTCCGCTCTACCACGCGGCCCTCGCCCTGGGCGCGAACCACCTGGTCACCCTGGTCGCCGAGTCGATGGAGCTGCTGGCCGAGGCCGGGGTCACCGCCCCGGACCGGATGCTCGGCCCGCTGCTGGGCGCCGCCCTGGACAACGCCCTGCGCTCCGGTGACGCCGCGCTGACCGGCCCGGTGGCCCGGGGCGACGCGGGCACGGTCGCCGCCCATGTCTCGGAGCTGCGCGCGCACGCCCCGCAGATGGTCGGCGGCTACCTTGCGATGGCCCGCGCCACGGCCGACCGGGCCCTGGCCCATGGCCTGCTCAAGCCGGAGCTGGCGGAGGACCTGCTCGTCGCCCTGGCCGACCAGGAGAGCCGCCCGGGACCGGGGGAGATCCGATGACGACGACCGGAGACAGGGACAACACGGGTCACCACGGTCACCAAGGTCACCCAGGTCACCAAGGTCACCCAGGTCACCCAGGTCACCCAGGTCACCAAGGTCACCAAGGTCACCGGGGGACCGCCCCCACCGCCCCCGCCCTCCTGCGCACCGCCGCCGAGCTCGACGCGCTGCCCCGCCCCGCCGGGGCCGAGCGGGCCGTCGTCATGACCATGGGCGCCCTCCACGAGGGCCACGCCACCCTGATCCGCGCCGCCCGCACGGCGGCGGGCCCGGACGGACAGGTCGTGGTCACGGTCTTCGTGAACCCGCTCCAGTTCGGCGAGGCCGCCGACCTGGACCGCTACCCGCGCACCCTGGACGCCGACCTGGAGACCGCGGCGGCCGCCGGCGCCGACGCCGTCTTCGCCCCCGGTGTGGAGGAGGTCTACCCCGGCGGAGAGCCCCAGGTCCGGATCACCGCGGGCCCCATGGGCGAACGGCTCGAAGGCGCCGCCCGCCCCGGCCACTTCGACGGGATGCTCACCGTCGTCGCCAAGCTCCTCCACCTCACCCGCCCCGACGAGGCGTTCTACGGGCAGAAGGACGCCCAGCAGCTGGCCCTGATCCGCCGCATGGTCCGCGACCTGAACTTCCCCGTCCGGATCACCGGCGTCCCCACCGTCCGCGACGCCGACGGCCTCGCGCTCTCCAGCCGCAACAGGTTCCTCTCGGCCGACGAGCGGCACACCGCGCTCGCCCTGCCCCGCGCCCTGTTCGCCGCCCAGGACCGGCTCGCCGCCCAGCAGGCCCTGCACGAACGCGCCAAGGCCACCGCGCCCGGGGGCGACCGGGCCGCCGGGCTCAACAAACTCGGCGAGGCCCGGGCCGCCGCCGACGCCCAGGCCGTGGCGCTGGCCCGGCCGAACGGGGCGCCCGCCGCCGTACGGGCCAACGCGCGCGCGATCCTGGAGGAGGCGGCCGCCCGGGGCAGGCACCCCCTCGTCCTGGACTACCTGGCCCTGGTCGACCCGGCGGACTTCACCGAGATCCCCGACGACCGCGAGAGCGGGGAGGCGATCCTCGCCGTCGCCGCCCGGGTCGGGGACACCCGCCTCATCGACAACATCCCCCTCACCTTCGGAGCCCTGACGTGACCGGAATACGGCTGACCGCCCCCGCCCCCGGCTGGGCCATCGACGCGGACGTCGTGGTGGTCGGCTCCGGGGTCGCCGGTCTCACCACCGCCCTGCGCTGCGCGGCCGCCGGCCTGGACACCGTGGTCGTCACCAAGGCCCGCCTCGACGACGGCTCGACCCGTTGGGCCCAGGGCGGTATCGCCGCGGCGCTCGGCGAGGGCGACACCCCCGAGCAGCACCTGGACGACACCCTGGTCGCGGGCGCGGGCCTCTGCGACGAGGAGGCCGTCCGGACCCTGGTCACCGAGGGCCCCGACGCCGTACGCCGCCTGATCACCACCGGCGCCCACTTCGACACCACCGACAGCGGGGACATAGCGCTCACCCGCGAGGGCGGCCACCACCGCCGCCGCATCGCCCACGCGGGCGGCGACGCGACCGGCGCCGAGATCTCCCGCGCCCTGGTCGAGGCGGTCCGCTCGGCCGCCCTGCACACCATCGAGAACGCGCTCGTCCTGGACCTGCTCACCGACGCCGAAGGCCGTACGGCGGGAGTCTCGCTGCACGTCATGGGCGAGGGCCAGCACGACGGCGTCGGCGCGGTCCGCGCCCCCTCGGTCGTCCTGGCCACCGGCGGCATGGGCCAGGTCTTCTCCGCCACCACCAACCCCTCCGTCTCCACCGGCGACGGCGTGGCACTCGCGTTGCGGGCCGGGGCGGAGGTCTCCGACCTGGAGTTCGTCCAGTTCCACCCGACCGTCCTCTTCCTCGGCGCCGACTCCGAGGGCCAGCAGCCGCTGGTCTCCGAGGCGGTACGCGGCGAGGGCGCCCACCTCGTCGACGCCACCGGCACCCGCTTCATGCTCGGGCAGCACGAGCTGGCCGAGCTGGCCCCGCGTGACATCGTCGCCAAGGCCATCACCCGGCAGATGCACGAGCACGGCACCGAGCACATGTATCTGGACGCCCGGCACTTCGGCGCGCCGATGTGGGAGCAGCGCTTCCCCACCATCCTGGCCGCCTGCCGTGCCCACGGCATCGACCCGGTCACCGAGCCGATTCCGGTCGCCCCGGCCGCGCACTACGCCTCCGGCGGCATCCGCACCGACCTGCGCGGCCGCACGACCGTCCCCGGCCTGTACGCCTGCGGCGAGGTCGCCTGCACGGGGGTGCACGGCGCGAACCGGCTGGCGTCCAACTCCCTCCTGGAGGGCCTGGTCTTCGCCGAGCGCATCGCCGCGGACATCGCCGAGACCCGCCCGCCCCGCACGGAACCGGCCAAAACCATGGGCGAGGGCACCGACGCCCCCGTCCCGCTGCTCGCCCCCGAGGCCCGTACGGCGATCCAGCGCATCATGACCCGGGGCGCCGGAGTCCTCCGCTCCGCCGGCAGCCTGGCCGCCGCCGCCGAGGAGCTGGCGGCCCTGCACCGCAGCGCCGCCGCCGATGTGGACGCCGCCGACCCGAAGGACGCGGTCCCCGGGGTCGACGCCTGGGAGGCCACCAACCTGCTGCTGGTCTCCCGGGTCCTGGTCGCCGCCGCCCGGGAGCGCGAGGAGACCCGCGGCTGCCACTGGCGCGAGGACCGGCCCGACCGCGACGACGAGCACTGGCGCCGCCACCTGGTCGTCCGCATCGCCCCGGACCGCACCCCGGTCGTCCACCGCACGGAGACCGCCGCATTCCCGCCCGTACGTCCGGCGGATTGAGCAGACTGCTGGAAGCAGCTGCGCGAGCCGCACCCGCACCACCCGCCACGCCCCCGAGGAGCCGCAACCGTGTCCACGCCCGAAGAGAATCCGCGCCCCACACCTGTGGACGTACCGCTGATCCGGGTTGGCGCGCCCGCATCCTCCGCGCCCTCGGGAGGCTGCGGCGACGACTGCGGCTGTGGCAGTGACGGTGGGTTCGACCCCGAGGCCCTGGAGTGCGGTCTCGACCCCGCGCTCGCGCTGCTGCTGGCCGAGGCGGGGCTGGACCCCGTCCAGGTCGAGGACGTCGCCCATGTGGCGATCGAGGAGGACCTGGACGGCGGGGTGGACGTCACGACCGTGGCGACCGTTCCCGAGGACGCCGTGATCACCGGTGACTTCACCGCCCGCGAGGCGGGCGTCGTGGCCGGGCTGCGGGTCGCCGAGGCGGTCCTGTCGATCGTCTGCACCGAGGAGTTCGAGGTCGAGCGGCACGTGGAGGACGGCGAGCGGATCGCCCCCGGCCAGAAGCTGCTCACCGTCACCACCCGCACCCGCGACCTGCTGACCGGCGAGCGCAGCGCGCTGAACCTGCTGTGCCGCCTCTCCGGCATCGCCACCGCCACCCGCGCCTGGGCGGACGTGCTGGAGGGCTCGGGGGCCCGGGTCCGCGACACCCGTAAGACGACGGCGGGCCTGCGCGCGCTGGAGAAGTACGCGGTGCGCTGCGGCGGCGGCGTCAACCACCGGATGTCGCTCTCCGACGCGGCCCTGGTCAAGGACAACCACGTCGTCGCCGCGGGAGGCGTCGCGGAGGCGTTCAAGCGGGTCCGCGCGGAGTTCCCCGACCTGCCCATCGAGGTCGAGGTCGACACGCTGGCGCAGGTCCGAGAGGTGCTGGACGCGGGCGTCGACCTGATCCTGCTGGACAACTTCACCCCGGCCGAGACCGCCGAGGCCGTCGCCCTGGTCGCCGGACGCGCGATCCTCGAATCCTCCGGCCGCCTCACCCTCGACTCGGCCCGCGCCTACGCCGACGCCGGCGTCGACTACCTGGCCGTCGGGGCGCTCACCCACTCCTCGCCGATCCTCGACATCGGCCTGGACTTCCGCGAGGCGTCCACCACCGACGGGGCCGACGCCTGATGCTGCTCACCATCGACGTCGGCAACACGCACACGGTCCTCGGCCTCTTCGACGGCGAGGAGATCGTCGAGCACTGGCGGATCTCCACCGACGCCCGGCGCACCGCCGACGAGCTCGCGGTCCTCCTCCAGGGCCTGATGGGCATGCACCCGCTGCTCGGCATGGAGCTGGGCGACGGCATCGAAGGCATCGCCATCTGCGCGACCGTCCCCTCGGTCCTGCACGAGCTGCGCGAGGTCACCCGCCGCTATTACGGGGACGTCCCCGCCGTCCTGGTGGAGCCCGGCGTCAAGACCGGCGTGCCGGTCCTGATGGACAACCCCAAGGAGGTCGGCGCGGACCGCATCATCAACGCGGTCGCCGCCGTCGAGCTGTACGGGGGTCCGGCGATCGTCGTCGACTTCGGCACCGCCACCACCTTCGACGCTGTCTCCGCCCGCGGGGAGTACGCGGGCGGGGTCATCGCCCCCGGTATCGAGATCTCCGTCGAGGCGCTCGGCGTCAAGGGTGCCCAGCTCCGCAAGATCGAGCTGGCCCGGCCGCGCAGTGTGATCGGCAAGAACACCGTCGAGGCCATGCAGTCCGGCATCGTCTACGGCTTCGCGGGCCAGGTCGACGGGGTGGTGGCCCGGATGAAGAAGGAGCTGACCGCCGACCCGGACGACGTCACGGTCATCGCGACCGGCGGCCTTGCTCCGATGGTGTTGGGGGAGTCCTCCGTCATCGACGAGCACGAGCCGTGGCTGACGCTCATCGGGCTGCGCCTGGTCTACGAGCGGAACGTGTCCCGGTCGTAGTGCGTCCGACCGCGCGGGCGCGGCGTACCTGCGGGAACGGCCCCGGGCGACGGCTTCGGACATCGCTCGCGGACGCCGCGCCACCGGCGGCCAGTTAAACGGATTTTGTCTCTTTAGCACGTATTGTCGCGTCATGCCCACGCCCTACGGTTCACGAGGCGGCATGGCGTTCAGCGCGGACGAGCTGCGGGTGCTCCGACGTGCCCTCGCCATCGCCCTCCACCCCATGCCCCTGTCCGACGAGGATGTCCAGGACTGCCTGCGGCTCGCGGGCTCCGTGGACGAGGCGGTCGGGGAGGCGGGCCGGCTGAGAGCGTTCCTCCTCGCCGACCTCGCCCGCTACCGCGCCGCCCTCCCCGGCTCCGTCGCCGGCTATCTGGAGCTTCTCCAGGACGCTCTGGCGGCCGGTTACGACCCCCGCCCCGACGATCTGGCGGCCCTGCGCGCCCTGCGCGGGAAACCGCTCGCCGCGGCGCTCCTGGAACGCTGCCGGATCCTCGCCGAGCGCTCCGTACGGGCCCGGCTCGCCGGCCGCTCCGCCACGGTGACGGCCCCCGGCCCCCGCAGCCGGCTGCTCGCCCTGCCCGGCGGCCGGGCCGCCGACCGGCAGCCGGAGCGCCCCAAGACCCCGGCCGCCCCCGCCCCCGGGCGCTCGCCGGCCCCCGCCCCGCGCCCGGCCCCCAAGCCCTCCGAGGTCTTCCCGCCCCGACGCCGCCCCGTGCCGCCCCCCTCGGAGGAGGAGCGCGCGACGGGCTGACCGCGCCGACACCGCGCACGAGCCTGGTGCGAGGGGATGCGGCGGCCTCCACCGGGAGGTCGCCGCATCCCCTCGCACCGGGCTCGCTACCCTGGAGGGCATGGACTACGTATCCGCGCTCGTGCCCCCCGTGGTGATGGCCATCTTCTTCATCGGTGTGGTCGTGACGATCGTCAAGAGTCAGGGCGGTCCGAACAAGACCAAGGAGGACGACGCCGTGGACGCGGCGATGGCGCGCGCGGAATCGGTAAAGCAGACCGCTCGTCCGGAGAACGCCTGACGGCGACAGCGGCCCACCGGCGCCGGGTAACCCCCACGCGCACCCTGGAGCGCACGGCTCATGAGAGCCGTGCGCTCTTTTGGCTCGGTGAATAAGCAGCCATTCGGGACATCTGGCACTAAAGTGATCCCGTGCCCCGCCAATTGGGAGAGCTGGAAGACGCCGTGATGACACGCGTCTGGCAATGGAACCGTCCGGTCACCGTGCGGGAAGTCCTCGAGGACCTCCAGCAGGAACGGTCCATCGCCTACACGACGGTGATGACGGTAATGGACAATCTCCATCAGAAGGGCTGGGTCCGCAGGGAAGTGGACGGCCGGGCATATCGATATACGGCCGTCTCCACCAGGGCTGCCTACTCGGCCGCACTGATGAACGAAGCCTGGTCGCGCAGCGACAACCCGGCCGCCGCCCTTGTCGCGTTCTTCGGCATGATGTCGCCGGAGCAGCGCGAAGCCCTTCAGGACGCTGTTCGCATGGTTTCCCCGAACCCGGCCGGCAATCCGGCGGGCGGCCCGGCCGGCAATCCGGCGGGCGGCCCGGTGGGCAATCCGGCGGCGAGCCCTCCGGAACCGACCGCCGAAGCCGCCGAAGGCGCCGACCCGGCCGATGACACGGAGCCCGGGAGCGGGCGATAGCGTCGGGGCATGTCCTCAGAGCAGCCGCAAACCGAACCGGATACCGACTTTCATACCGACCCGTCGGTAAATAGGACGGCCATCACCGTCCGCCGGGCCAGGACGAGCGATGTGCCATCCGTACGACGGCTCCTCGACGGGTACGTGTCCGGCGGCATCCTGCTCGACAAAGCCACCGTCACCCTTTACGAGGACATCCAGGAGTTCTGGGTCGCGGAACGCGACGAGGATGAGCGGGTCATCGGCTGCGGTGCTCTCCATGTGATGTGGGAAGACCTCGCGGAAGTCCGGACTCTCGCCGTCGACCCGCGCATCAAGGGGGCCGGGGTAGGGCACCACGTACTGGAGAAGCTCTTGCAGACCGCCCGCCGGCTCGGGGTGCGCAGGGTTTTCTGCCTCACCTTCGAAGTGGACTTCTTCGCCAAGCACGGGTTCGTCGAGATCGGAGAGGCGCCGGTCGACACGGATGTCTACAGTGAGCTGCTGCGTTCCTACGACGAGGGCGTCGCCGAGTTCCTCGGTCTCGAACGAGTGAAGCCGAACACCTTGGGCAACAGTCGGATGCTTCTGCACCTGTGATCTGCGGAAGCCCTGCATCCCTATGTCCGAATCGCGCACGTTTCCCGTGTTCTCGAGCCCCTGAACCTCTCCCGGGGGTTTGTGTTTTCCCGAGAAAAGCGGTTTCCTTTCCGCGTACTCCATTTTCGATGAAAGGAAATCCCGTGGCACAGAAGGTTCAGGTCCTTCTTGTCGATGACCTCGACGGTGTCGAGGCGGACGAGACCGTGACGTTCGCGCTCGACGGCAAGACGTACGAGATCGACCTCACCACGGCCAATGCGGACAAGCTTCGCGGCCTTCTCGAGCCCTACACCAAGGGTGGCCGCCGCACCGGTGGCCGCGCCGCCACGGGCCGGAGCAAGGGCCGATCCGTGGCCGGGGGCAACAAGGACACCGCGGAAATCCGCCGGTGGGCGCGGGAGAACGGCCACAACGTGAATGACCGTGGCCGCGTTCCCGCCGAGATCCGTGAGGCTTACGAGAAGGCGAACGGCTGATCTTCCGGACTGCCCTTTCGCAGCCCGGCCCGGGCACACGACAACCGGACCCGATGGCATTCCGTCGCCGCCGCGTCCACCAGGCGTACGAGATCGGGGGCATCCCCCCCGCTGCCCCCGAAGCCCGCGAGAGCGGGGAGCGCCGGCCCGGGCGCCTGCCCCGGCTCGGGGGGCCGCAGCCACACGGCGGCCCCCGGCGAGCCCGCACCCCGGGGCGACGGAGCCGTGACCCGGCCCCCCGCCCCCACGGCGGTCAGACCGAGCGCGATCGGACCCCATTCCAGCCAGTCGAGCAGCCCCGGCAGCTCGTCGGCGCCGCCCGCGGCGACCAGCAGCCCCACCCTTCCACCGCTCAGCAGCACCGGCCCGGTACGCACCGGGCGGCGCAGCAGCGCGTGACCGGCCGCGGCGGGAAGCTCCAGCACGTCGAAGTGGAGCCCGGTGAGCAGCCGTACCGGAGCACAGCCCTCGGTGGCCCAGCCGAGCTTCCGCTCGTACCACCGGGCGAGAGCGGCGGGACCCGGACCGGGGTCGGGTGACGATCGGGGCGGCGGGACGACGAGGGCCATGTCCGATGAACCGCTGAATCGACGCCGGGGTTACGCGGGGTTTCCGGACGATCACGGTGTGTCCGGCTCGGCCGGGCGCGCGGGAGCGTCCAGCAGCGCGAGGTTGTTCGCCCGTAGCGGAGGGAACGGGGGCGCGCCGCATGGACTGTCGGTGATTGCGGGTAAGACTTCCCTAGTGGGAAGGGGCGACACGCTGGCCGAGGCGTCCCACGTTCGCCATCGGCGTACTGGCGAAAGGGGTATCTGCCTGGCCTGCGGGAACATCGTCTCGCACCATCGGGTTGGAGCAGTTGTCAGCTGTTCGGCAGTAAGAATCCCCGCGCCGGTGCGGGGTGATCCGGACGGATGTCGGCAGTTGGAATGAGCTGTCCCGTCCTGCGGGACTAGCATGCGGAAGGACTGGGAGGGGACCGACCCCTCACTGACCGACCGCTCTGAGGAGCGATTAACGATGTTCGAGAGGTTCACCGACCGCGCGCGGCGGGTTGTCGTCCTGGCTCAGGAAGAAGCCCGGATGCTCAACCACAACTACATCGGCACCGAGCACATCCTCCTGGGCCTGATCCACGAGGGTGAGGGTGTCGCCGCTAAGGCCCTGGAGAGCCTCGGGATTTCGCTCGAGGCGGTCCGCCAGCAGGTGGAGGAGATCATCGGGCAGGGGCAGCAGGCTCCTTCCGGGCACATCCCCTTCACCCCGCGAGCCAAGAAGGTCCTGGAGCTGTCGCTCCGCGAGGCCCTTCAGCTGGGCCACAACTACATCGGCACCGAGCACATCCTGCTCGGCCTGATCCGCGAGGGCGAGGGCGTCGCCGCCCAGGTCCTCGTGAAGCTGGGCGCCGACCTGAACCGGGTCCGGCAGCAGGTCATCCAGCTGCTTTCCGGATACTCGGGCGGCAAGGAGACGGCGGCCGCGGGCGGCCCCGCGGAGGGCACGCCCTCCACCTCCCTGGTGCTCGACCAGTTCGGCCGGAACCTCACCCAGGCCGCTCGTGAGTCCAAGCTCGACCCGGTCATCGGGCGCGAGAAGGAGATCGAGCGGGTCATGCAGGTGCTGTCCCGCCGGACCAAGAACAACCCGGTCCTCATCGGCGAGCCCGGCGTCGGCAAGACGGCGGTCGTCGAGGGCCTGGCCCAGGCGATCGTCAAGGGCGAGGTGCCCGAGACCCTCAAGGACAAGCACCTCTACACCCTGGACCTCGGCGCCCTGGTCGCCGGCTCCCGGTACCGGGGTGACTTCGAGGAGCGCCTGAAGAAGGTCCTCAAGGAGATCCGCACCCGCGGCGACATCATCCTGTTCATCGACGAGCTCCACACGCTGGTCGGTGCGGGTGCCGCGGAGGGCGCCATCGACGCGGCTTCGATCCTGAAGCCCATGCTGGCGCGAGGCGAGCTCCAGACCATCGGTGCCACCACGCTCGACGAGTACCGCAAGCACCTGGAGAAGGACGCCGCTCTCGAGCGCCGCTTCCAGCCCATCCAGGTCGCGGAGCCGTCGCTGCCGCACACCATCGAGATCCTGAAGGGTCTACGCGACCGTTACGAGGCCCACCACCGGGTCTCCATCACGGACGAGGCCCTCGTCCAGGCCGCGACCCTGGCCGACCGGTACATCTCGGACCGCTTCCTGCCGGACAAGGCGATCGACCTGATCGACGAGGCCGGTTCCCGGATGCGCATCCGCCGGATGACCGCGCCGCCGGACCTCCGCGAGTTCGACGAGAAGATCGCGGGTGTCCGCCGCGACAAGGAGTCGGCCATCGACTCCCAGGACTTCGAGAAGGCGGCTTCCCTCCGCGACAAGGAGAAGCAGCTGCTGGCGGCGAAGACCAAGCGGGAGAAGGAGTGGAAGGCCGGCGACATGGACGTCGTCGCCGAGGTCGACGGCGAGCTCATCGCCGAAGTCCTGGCCACCGCCACCGGTATCCCGGTCTTCAAGCTGACGGAGGAGGAGTCCTCCCGTCTGCTGCGCATGGAGGACGAGCTCCACAAGCGCGTCATCGGGCAGAAGGACGCCATCAAGGCCCTTTCGCAGGCGATCCGCCGTACGCGAGCCGGCCTGAAGGACCCCAAGCGCCCCGGTGGCTCGTTCATCTTCGCCGGCCCGTCCGGTGTCGGTAAGACGGAGCTCTCCAAGACGCTCGCCGAATTCCTCTTCGGCGACGAGGACGCGCTGATCTCTCTCGACATGTCGGAGTTCAGCGAGAAGCACACGGTTTCCCGTCTCTTCGGTTCGCCCCCCGGTTACGTGGGCTACGAAGAGGGTGGCCAGCTCACCGAGAAGGTGCGCCGCAAGCCGTTCTCCGTCGTCCTCTTCGACGAGGTCGAGAAGGCCCACCCCGATATCTTCAATTCCCTGCTCCAGATCCTGGAGGACGGTCGCCTGACCGACTCCCAGGGCCGGGTCGTGGACTTCAAGAACACGGTCATCATCATGACGACCAACCTCGGGACCCGGGACATCTCCAAGGGCTTCAACCTGGGCTTCGCCGCCCAGGGCGACGTCAAGACGAACTACGAGCGGATGAAGGTCAAGGTCAACGAAGAGCTCAAGCAGCACTTCCGGCCGGAATTCCTCAACCGTGTCGACGACACGGTCGTCTTCCACCAGCTGACCGAGGAAGACATCATCCAGATCGTCGACCTCATGCTCGCCAAGGTGGACGAGCGGCTCAAGGACCGGGACATGGGCATCGAGCTCAGCTCCGAGGCCAAGTCGCTCCTGGCGAAGAAGGGCTACGACCCCGTGATGGGCGCCCGGCCGCTGCGCCGGACGATCCAGCGCGAGATCGAGGACATCCTCTCCGAGAAGATCCTCTTCGGTGAGCTGCGTCCCGGTCACATCGTGGTCGTCGGCGTTGAGGGCGAGGGTGACGAGAAGAAGTTCTCGTTCCGCGGCGAGGAGAAGTCGGCTCTGCCCGACGTCCCCCCGATCGAGCAGGCGGCAGGCGGCGCCGGCCCGAACCTGTCGAAGGACGCGTGACCTGCCCGTAGGGCATGACGGAGGGGCTGCCCCGGATTCGGCTTCACGGCCGGTCCGGGGCAGCCCCTTCTTCGTCGGCGGTCACCGTCACCTGAAGGCCCGGCCAGCTGCTGTGCAGCGGCGTGAGGTCGCCGCCCGGGTGCCCGGTCTCGGCGTTCAGCCTGAGCGTCCGGAGCGCGGGGAAGGGGTGGCGCAGGAGGGCCAGGCTTTCCGCGTCCCCATGGGTGTCCAGAACGAGGTGCTCGACGGAGGGGAGCGGGCCGACGGTCTCGCAGTCGGCCGCCGACGGGGGATCGGCGAGCCGGAGCATGATGACGCCCCCATGGTCCCGCAGCTCCGCCGCGGCGTCGGCGAACGAGGTGAGCCGGGACACGGCGAGCGAGGTGAGCGCCTCCCAGGACGAGAGCCCGCCCAGGCTGACCGGGCGGTCTTCGTGCAGGCCCAGGAAGAGGACGCGGGGAAGGGCGGGCAGTGCGTCCAGCCGGGCCGTCCCGCAGTGGCGGAGGCTGAGGCTCTCCAGCTCGGGGAAGTCCACGAGGGGCCCGAAGTCCTCGATGGCGGAGCAGCGCGAGAAATGGAGGAAGGCCAGGCTCGGCACGGCGGAGGCCAGCGCGCCGAGATCGGCGATCAGCCGGTTGTCACCGAACGCGAGCCGGGTGAGCCGGTGCGCTTCGACGGCCGACCCGAGCTCCGTCTCCGGCACGTCGCCCGTCACCAGAAGCTGGTCGATGTCCGTCAGACGGGACAGATACCCCAGGTGCCCGCGGGAGACCGGCACGAACTCGCCCGCGAGCCGGCAGGACTCCAGGACTTCGGACACGTACACGTCCAGCGGGAAGTTGTCCCAGAAGTTGATGAACTCGGGGCCGAGCTCCGGATGTTCCTCTGCCCACGCGCGGGCGTGCGGGACGGCCGCACGGCCCCCGATCATTCCCAGTAACTGGACCGTGCACCGGGCGGAGGGGGCATCGGAGGACAGGCTCCCGGGGTGGGGCAGGAACTCCAGCGCGGTCTCCCCCAGCCGGGCCAGCGCGGCGGCCTGGTCCTCGTCCACCGGCGGGAACAGTGCCGCCGTGCTCTGCCGCACCCGGTCCCGTACGGCACTGTCCAGCCATGCCGCGTGCTGGGCGCACAGCCCGGCCAGGACGTGGAGGCCGGTGCGGTCCACGGTCCCCTCGCCGTGTCCCAGGCCCGCATCCAGCAACCCGCTCACCAGCAGCCCGAGTTCGCGGCGGCCGCAGTGCCCCGCCGCCAGCAGGATCACGTCCTGCCAGGCCTCCTCGTCGGCGTGGCGCAGCAGCTCGTTCAGGTGGTCGTCCTCGATGAGTTCCTTCGCGGCCAGGTAGTCCTGGAACGTGCGGTGGATGAACTGGTAGGTGTCGTCGCCGTGCTCCTGGAGCAGCCCGCTGCGGTTGAGCAGGTGGGTGAGGATCTTCGCGGCCGGGCCCTGCGCGCTCACCCGCTCCATCCCCGCCAGCCCGCGCGTGAGTTGGCGCAGCGCCTGCTCACGGGTGAACTCCGACTGCCCCTCGCGGACCAGCCAGACGGCGATCCGCTGGAGGAGCTGGGTGTGTTCCTCGATGTCCAGCTCGACGCCCTCGGGGTCGCCGATGCGGCGGCGGTGGTCGCGGTGGCCGAGGAGCATGTCCAGAGCCGAGCGGTACAGCTTCCAGCGAGTCTCCGGGAGGAAGCCGTCGCGCCGGCGGTGCAGGGCGCAGATCACCGCGCAGAGCAGCGGCGTACGGGCCAGGTCGCGGAGCGCGGGGTTCTGGTCGAACTGCCGCGAGAGATCCCCCTCCAGTTCGTCCAGCCGCTCGGCGCCGCCGTCCTCGGACAGCCGTGCCGCCCGGTGCCAGGAGGCGACGAACGCCTGGATGTCCTCGTTCCGCATGGGCAGCAGCCGCAGCTCCGCGAACCCCTCGGTCCGCAGCCAGTCCGGTTCGACGGCCAGCGGTCGTACGGTGGCGACGCACCGGGTCTGCGGGTAGCGGCGCAGCAGCTGCGACAGCCAGTCGTGGGCCTGTTCCCGGTCCTCCGCCGGCACCTCGTCCAACCCGTCCACCAGCAGCAGCGCCCGGCCCGACTCCAGGACCCGGCCCGCCCACCCCTCCGGGGCCGTGTCGAGCACCAGGCTCGCCGCGCCGGACAGCTCCGCCGGGCCCGGGAACGTACCGCCGCGAGCCCGCAGGGTGCGCAGCGGAACCACGAAGGGGACCAGGCCGTTCAGCGGGGCCAGGTGGTCATCCAGGGTGCGGGCCGAGGCATGGGCGGCCAGCCACCACAGCAGGGTCGTCTTGCCCGCGCCCGCCTCGCCGCGCAGCAGGACGCGGGGGCGGTCGATGAGGAGGGTGTCGATGCGCTGGGGGAGGGGAGGAGCGGCCCCGCCGGTCCGGGCCGATGAGGCCGGTGCCTGGGCCTCCAGGCTGAGGTAGGCCGTGTCCAGGTCCCACTCGGAGGCGTGCCGGCTCAGCTCGTCGAGGCCGAAGACCTTCGTACGGCGGTACGCGATGCCCAGCGCCTGCGCGTACTCCGCCTCGTACCGGTGGTCCCTCGGGAAGCTGCCGTGGACCCGTTCGACGCGCGGCACGGCGCCGGTCCGGCGGTAGGCCGGTGCGAAGGCCTCCGCCGCGAGGACCGGGCCGAGCGGGACGCACTCGACCCGGCGGCCCTCGCGCCGGAGCGGGACCTGCCGGGCGATGCCCAGGAGTACGTCCCCGACGAAGACCGGGCCGCCGGAGAGGCCGGACAGGGCCGGTGGCCCGTCGTCGTGGCCGGCGGGCGGCGGGCCGTCCAGTTCGCAGACCAGCAGGTCACGGACCCGGCCCGCCATGGGCAGGACCGTCGCCGTGTACTGGTCCACCTCCAGCCGCTGGTCCCGGCCGTAGCGCTGCACGCGCGGAAAACCGGTGATCTCGCACCCGGGGATCGCCTCGCGGGTGTCCAGCAGGCCGAGGCGGGCCGGGGGCACGCGCCGCACCGGCTCGGTGGCCTCCAGCAGGGCCACGTCCAGCTGGTGGTCGATCCAGGTGACGGTGGCCCGGACGCGGTCCGGGAGGGCGGGGTGGGCGATGTGGACGGACCCGGACCTGACCACATGGGCGCAGGTCAGGACCAGCCGGTCGGTGAGCAGGACACCGCTGCCCTGGCGGATCGCGGAGACCACCACCGTACGGTCGGCGAGCTGGGCGGCGGACGGGGTCATCGCGCTCACGGGTGCCCGGCCCCGTCACCGAACCCCGCCGTGGACCCGTCGTCCGCCGTCCCGATCTCCCACGCCTCCCCGGTCACCGCGTTCCGCGGGCTCAGCGTGAAGGCGACCCTGTGCGTGCGGCCCGTCGACCGCGAGGCGTCCGCGCCCGCCTCGACCACCCAGGCCTTCACCTTGCCGCCCGCCCTGGCCTCCTTGCGCAGTTCGAGCGTGAACTCCATCTGGATGTCCCCGACCTCGAAGGAGACCGGCCGGCCCGAGGCCCGGGTCGCCGCCTCGATCAGCTGGTCGCGGATGGACTGGACGGCGTCGGCGAGCTCGATGCCGTCCAGGTCATGGGTGTTCTCGGCCGTCATGGTGGTCCCCCTGGGGCGCGGTTCCGCTTTCCCGTCAGCGTAGTGACGTAGCGGGCCGAAGGTCCCGAATCGGAAGGACTCAGGTCCCACCGGCGGTGACAAGGCGCACAGGCCGAAACAGGCCTACTACCCGCGTTAGGGGATGGCGGTGCGAGCGGCGGAGGGACCTTCGGCCCGGCGGGCGGAGGCTGCTCCGGGGCGGAGGGCGATACCGCCCGTTCGCGGTGCCATGTCCGGAAAAGTGCCCGCAGAACAGCGTTTAAACCTCATGGGAGTGCGGGATTTCGTCGCCGGTCCGGCCGCTCGAAGGGGGACAACCGCGACGAATTCCCCGCCCCCCTGCTACGGCTTTTCTTCGTAGATGGGGTGTTTGAGCACCGGCGGGGGTGCGGGTTACCAAGGTGGAGCAAGCCCGGACAGCACGCCGGGTCCACTCACCTTCGGAGGACTTCACCGTATGAAGCGCGCAACGAACCAGCACACCATCCGCCCGTCCGCCTCCCGCATCCGCGGCGCCGTCCTGGCCGCCGGCCTGGGAGCGTCCGTGGTGCTGGGTGCCGGCTCGGCGTTCGCGTCCGGTAGCACCGACGCCGCCGCTCCCCTTGCCGCGAGCACCACCGCCGACTCGGTCGCCCAGCAGGCGACCGCGCAGAGCAAGGCCGCCGACGCCGCCGAGAAGACCGCGGCGAAGAAGGCCTCCGACGCGAAGAAGAAGGCCGAGAACAAGAAGAAGGCCGCCAAGAAGAACGCCGCCTCCTGGAAGACCCCGGTCAAGAAGTACACCCTGACGGCCAGCTACGGCACCGGCGGCGCCCGCTGGGCCGCCAAGCACTCCGGCCAGGACTTCGCCGTGCCGATCGGCACCCCGGTCACCGCCGCCCACGCCGGCCGGGTCGTCAAGGCCGGCCCGAACGGCGCCGGTGACGGCCCCGCGTACGGCAACGCCATCGTGATCAAGCACTCCAACGGCAAGTACTCGCAGTACGCGCACCTGTCGCAGGTCGACGTGAAGATCGGCGAGCGGGTCAAGACGGGCGAGAAGATCGCCCTGTCCGGCAACACCGGAAACTCCAGCGGCCCGCACCTGCACTTCGAGATCCGCACCAGCCCGAACTACGGCTCGGCGCTGAACCCGGCCGCGTTCCTCCGCTCGGTGCACGTCTCCATCTGATCCGGCCGGCGTAACCGCGCGAGACCGCCGGTCCCCGGCACCGGCCGGCACCCCGGCGGACGCGCAGCACAACCGAACAGAGTCAGTGGACCCGTTACACCCCGGTACCCGGGGCGTGCGCCCGGGTCACCCGTCCGATGGCGACGTCGAGGACGGCCTCACGGCCACTCCTCGGGGTCGCCGTCGGCGTTGTACGTACGCCCGGAGGGAAGGCACTCGCCCACGGTGCTCATCCCTGGTGCTCATCCCCGGTGCTCGCCCCCGGTGCTCGCCCTGGTGCTCATCCCCGGTGCTCATCCCCGGGGCCCCGGGGCTCATCCCTGGTGCTGCTCCTCCGGCTGCCGCTCGTCCGCCGTCATCGGCATCGGGAGGCTCCCCGTCGCCGTCGGCGCGTGTTCCGGCAGCCACAGCACCGCGATCGCCCCGCCCGTGCCCTCCGCCGCACCCGAGGGCGCCGCGTTCCGGAAGGTCAGCCGGGCCCCCAGCACCCGCGCCTGGCCCGCCGCGATCGTCAGGCCCAGCCCGTGCCCGTGCCCGGCCCGGTCCATGGAGCCGGTACGGAACCGGCTCGGCCCGTCCCGCAGCAGCTCCTCCGGGAACCCCGGACCGTGGTCCCGGACCCGTACCACCCGGCCCTCCACCGTGACCTCCACCGGGGTGGAGCCGTGCTTGGCGGCGTTGCCGAGCAGATTGCCGAGGATGCGCTCCAGGCGGCGCGGGTCCGTGGAGACCCAGGACTCGTGCACCACCCGCACGGTCACATCCGGGTCCAGCAGCCCGACCCGCCGGCTGACGAACTCCCCGAGCGGCAGCTCCTGGAGTTCCGCCCGCTCCGAGGCGCTGTCCAGCCGGGCCACCTCCAGCACGTCCTCGACCAGCGTCCGCATCGCCTGGGCCCGGTCCCGTACCAGCTCGGTCGGGCGGCCCGGCGGCAGCAGCTCGGCCGCCGTGAGCAGCCCGGTCACCGGGGTGCGCAGCTCGTGCGCGATGTCGGCGGTGACCCGGCGCTCCGCCTCGATCCGCTCGTTCAGCGCGTCGGTCAGCGCGTCCACCGCCCGCGCCAGCTCGTCCGTCTCGTCGCGGACCACCCCGCCCACGGCCTCCCGGACCCGTACGTCGGTCCGGCCCTCGGCGACCCGGCCCGCCGCGGCCGCCGCCTTGCGCAGCCGGCGCGAGAGCTGGCCGCCGATGAGGACGCCGAGCGCGCAGCCGCCGAAGACCACCGAGACCGAGCCGATGATCAGGGCCCGGTCCAGGTCGTCCATGATGGTGGCGGACCGGTCCGCGAACCGGGTGTGCAGCGAGAGCACGTCCCCGTTGGCCAGCGGAACGGCCGCCCACACGTCGGGCACCCCGTCGCCGGTCTCCGTCACATGCGTGGCCCGCCGGTTCTTGCGGACCTCGTCGCGCAGGCTCGGCGGGATCGTCGGGTCGTTGAGCTTCGCGCCGAACTTGGGCCCGTTCTGCTGCATGCTCGTCGCCTCGTAGAAGCGCTGCGCGCCCAGCAGCCGCTCCAACTGCACCTCTCGGGCGTTCTCGATCATTGAGACCCGGGCCGCGTTGTGCACCACGAGGCTCAGCGCCACCGCGATCAGCGCGCCGACCGCCGCGATGGCGATACTGATCTTCCAGCGGACCCCGGTCCGCAGGGCCAGTCGCTTCATGGGCGTGTCACCGGCTGCCTCATCCGCGCAGCTTGTAGCCGAAGCCGCGGACCGTCTCGATCCGGTCCTGGCCGATCTTCGTGCGCAGCCGCTGGACGTGCACGTCCACGACCCGGGTGTCGCCGCCCCAGCCGTAGTCCCAGACCCGCTCCAGGAGCTTGTCGCGGGAGAGCACGGTGCCGGGCGCGGAGGAGAACTCCAGCAGCAGCCGCATCTCGGTGGGCGTCAGCGCCACCTGCTCGCCGCCGCGCCGCACCTCCATGCCGTCCGTGTCGACCTCCAGGTCGCCGAAGGCCAGCACCCCGCCGATCCCCCCGGCCTCCCCGTCCGCACCGCCGCCGTGCTGCGGGGCGCCGTCCGGTCCGGCCGCGTGGCCGAAGCGGCGCAGCACCGCCCGGATGCGGGCGACCAGGACGGCGCCGTCGAAGGGCTTGGTGACGTAGTCGTCCGCCCCGGCCTCCAGGCCGAGCACCACGTCGATCGAGTCGGCCCGCGCGGAGAGCATGATCACGGGCACGGTCGACTCGTCCCGGATACGACGGCACAGGCTCACCCCGTCGAGCCCCGGCACCATCACGTCGAGCAGGGCGATGTCCGGCCGGTCGGCCCGGAAGGCCTCCAGGCCGGAGAGCCCGTCGGGCATCGCGGTGACCGTGAAGCCGACCCGCTCCAGAGCGAGCTGGGTGGCCTCACGGATGACATCGTCGTCCTCGACGAAGAGGACGTGGGTCTCGGCCATGGACGTTGCGTCTCGCTCTCAGTTCCCGCTCGGGTCGACCGGGTCCACCGGTTCCGCCTGCGTGGGCGCCTCGATGGCGCCGCCGCCGTCGACGGCACGGCTGAAGTCGTTGTGCACCCGGTCGTGCTCGGTGAAGCGCTCGTCGGCCCAACGGTAGGTGACCACCTCGGAGCCGGACGGATAGGCCAGCGGATCCTTCGACCCGTAGACCTGGGTCGTCACCACGAGGTCGCCCCGGTCGATGGTTCCGTAGACGGCCGGGACCTCCTCCATGAAGACGTTCTCGTACGAGCCGTCCGTGCGGGCGCGGTAGACGTACGTCCCCATCCCCACCGAATCGGCGCAGCTCATCACGTTGACCACGACATCGGCGGACGGGCCGCCGGTCAGCGAGCCGTAGGAGGTGTCGACCGGATAGGCCTGGCCGGCGCAGGGCCGCAGCCCCTCCCTGACCCGCTCGCTCACGGCGGGATCGCCCTTGAGGAGGGCCACGGCGTCGACACGCTTGGTGGGCGGGGTCGTGCCGGAGGGGGTGGGGCGGGAGGAGACCTGGGCGACCGGCTGACTTCCTGCGGGACCCTCGTCACGGGTGCCGGTGCCGCCGGTGGCGCAGCCGACGCAGAACAGCCCGAAGGCGGCGAGTCCGGCCAGGGCCGTACCACTCGCCGCCATACCCGACCGGAACCCTCGGCTCCGGCGAGGTCTCCCGGAGGTGCCCCCGTCGTCGGTGCCCCTCCCGGCGCTCGTGCCGCCGTTCCCGCTGCCGTCGCTGCTGGCTGTCAGGCCGCGCACCGCTCCCGCCCCCGCTCGTCGTGACGCCCGTCGTGCCGCGCCGGTGTCCGGGCCCGCGCCGCCGTGACGGAGGTGACCGTCGCCGTGGCCGACGCGGCCCTCGTCCGCTGGGCCGGGATCCGGCCGGTGACGGCGGGCGCCGCGCTTCGGTGGCTCCCGGTCTCCCGGTGGCTCCCGGTCTCCCGGGCGACCGCCTCGCGGCTCGTCAGTTCGCGGCTCTCCAGCTCCTGCCGCAGACGCGCCAGCGCCCGGTGTAGCGTGCTCTTGACCGTACCGGCCGACATGCCGAGCGCCGCGGCCGTCTCCTCCGTACTCATCTGCTCCCAGTGTCGCAGCACGACGACGCTGCGCTGCTTCGGAGCCAGGATTCCGAGGATGTCCATCAGCAGGGCCCGGTCCGCGCGCTGCTCGCTGCCGTCGTCGACGCTGGCGTCGGGCAGCTGCTCGGTGGGCACCTCGTCGAGCTTGCGCGCCCGCCACCACTCCGTACGGGTGTTGATCATGACGCGGCGCAGATAGGCGTCGGCCAGGGACTTGTCGGCGATGCCGTCCCAGCGGCCGTAGGTCCGCACCAGGGCGGTCTGCAGCAGGTCCTGTGCGTCCACGGGGTCAGGGACCAGACGCCGCGCGCTGCGCAGCAGCGCCTCCTGCCGTGTGCGTACGTAGTCCTCGAATGCGAGCACCTCGCCCTGCGCCATGACAACCGCCTCCGTCCCCGTGGATCCCCGTGTACCGCTGTCGCAGACGCTACGGAGGCGTTGTCACGAGGCTGTGCGGAGCAGCCGTACGCCGACGCACGGCTGTCCATCGGTTGTGTAACAGTGCCGGGCGAGGGGCCCGGGGCTCAGGTCAGCGGCAGCCGGTACCGACCGTCCGCCAACGGCTCGACCAGACCGTCGGCGACCAGCCCGTCCAGCGCCCGGGCCCGCTGCACCGGCTCCTCCCACACCGCGTCCAGAGCGGCCTGCGGTACGGGATGCAGCGCGTCGCGCAACACCGCGAGCAGCCGCCCGCGCACCTGCCGGTCGGTCCCCGCGTACGTCTGGCCCTTGCGCGGCGGCCCCTCGTGCGCGGGCTTCCCGGCCAGCCGCCACGCGCACTGCGTGGCGATCGGGCAGCGGTCGCAGTCCTCGTTGCGCGCGGTGCACACGAGCGCGCCCAGCTCCATCGTGGCCGCCGCCCAGCGCGCCGCGCGCTCGTCCTCGTCCGGGAGCAGCGCCCGGGCGAGCTTGCGCTCGGCGGCGGTGGTCGCGTTCGGCGGGTACTGGATGCCGTTCGCGGCGCGGGCGAACACCCGGCGGACGTTCGTGTCGAGCACCGCGTGCCGCTGCCCGTACGCGAACGAGGCCACGGCCGCCGCCGTGTACTCGCCGATCCCGGGCAGCGCCAGCAGCTGGCCGTGCTCGCTCGGTACGTCGCCGCCGTGCCGTTCCGTTATCGCCTGCGCCGCCCCGTGCAGCCGCAGCGCGCGGCGCGGGTAGCCGAGCCGGCCCCAGGCGCGGACCGCCTCACCGGGCGCCTCGGCGGCCAGGTCGGCGGGGCGGGGCCAGCGGGCGAGCCACTGCTCGTACACCGGCAGGACCCGGCTCACCGGGGTCTGCTGCAGCATGAACTCGCTGACCATCACCCCCCAGGCACCCGCTTCGGGGCGGCGCCAGGGGAGATCGCGGGCGTGCTGCTCGAACCACCCGATGACGGGGGTGTGGAGGGAGGCGGCGGCGGGGGGCGTCTGGGGTGAAGTCGAAGTCATGGCAGTCATCGCACCGACGATCCTGGCACGGAAGGCGGGAGCGGCGTGACGGGTGCGGGGGTGTCGGCCCGCGCGGTGGCCCCGGGGGGTGAGAACGCCACCCGTTCTGTCCCCTGTGACCGGCTCTCCGTGATGATGATCGGCAAAACTTGATGATGATCGGCAAAACTTGTGACCGGAGCGGCGGGTGGGGCCTGAGTCGGCCCCGAACTCTCGTACAGTTTGGCCCGTGGGATCTATGCGCAATCCGGTCGGTCCGCTTCCCTCCAGCATCTACTGGCGCCGAAGGGCGGTAGCGGGGCTTCTGGTTGCGCTGCTCGCGGTGCTGGTGGCCTGGGCGGTCACCTCCGTCAACTCCGGTGGGACCAAGGACGACGGCAAGCCCGGCGGCTCCGACCCGGTGGAGTCGATCACCCCGGGCCCGGGCAGCTCCGGCCCGGCGATCAGCCAACAGCCGGGCGGCCGCGACGAGTCGGGCGACTCCGGCGGCTCGGACGGCTCGGACGGGGGGACCGGCTCCGGCGGTGACGCGGGCGCGGGCTCCGGCGGCGCGAGCGGCGGCGCGGGATCCGACGGTACGTCAACCGGCGGCGCGGGCACGGCCGGTTCGGGCGCGGGCGGTACGGCATCGGGTGGCGGCTCCACGGCGGGTCAGCAGGTCCCGGCCGGCTCCCGGCTCCCCGCGTGCAAGCCGGGCACACTGGAGTTGACCCTGCGCACCAAGGTCAGTTACGGCCCCGACGACCGGCCCAAGTTCGAGCTCATCGCCCGGAACACCTCGTCGGCCACCTGCAAGGCCGACCTCGGACCGAAGAACGTGGTGCTCACGGTCACCGAGGCCGGCGCCGAGAGCGACGACGTGATCTGGTCCTCGAAGGACTGCCCGGCGTCCCCGGCCCCGCTCTTCCTCAAGGTCCCGGCGGGCGCGACGATCGTGCACACGGTGGACTGGAACCGCGTCCGCTCGACCCCCAACTGCGCCACCCCGCCGGCCACGAAGGCGGCCCCCGGCACGTACCTCCTGGAGGCCAAGGCCCCGGCCACCCCGGTCCGCCGAGCCTCCTTCGTCCTGAAGAAGGACTAGCCGCCCTCTTCCTGACCCGCCGCGGCGCCACCTCCATCCCGCCGCGGCGCCACCCCCGTCCCGTCCGGCGCCGCCCCCCCGCCCGTCCGGCGTTTGAGGACGGGACCTTCAGCCCCGGTGGACGGCACACAAAAGGAGGCCGCCCACCAGGACGACCTCCCCGGCCGAAACTCAGACGTACCGCTCCAGGATCGACGACTCCGCCAACCGCGAGAGCCCCTCCCGCACGCTGCGCGCCCGCGCCTCCCCGACCCCGTCCACGGTCTGGAGGTCGTCCACGCTCGCCGCCAGCAGCTTCTGGAGGCCCCCGAAGTGCTCCACCAGCCGCTCGATGATCGCCCCCGGCAGCCTCGGCACCTTCGCCAGCAGCCGGAAGCCCCGCGGGGAGACCGCCGAGTCCAGCGTCTCGGGCGAGCCGCTGTACCCCAGCGCCCGCGCCACCACCGGCAGCTCCAGCAGCTCCGTGTGGCTCAGCGCGTCCAGCTCGGTCAGCGCCTCGGCCACCGTGCGCGACCGCTTCGCCGTCGGCTCGGGAACGTAGTCCCGAACCACCAGCTCCCGCTCCGGCTCCACCCCCGCGATCAGCTCGTCCAGCTGGAGCGAGAGGAGGCGTCCGTCGGTGCCGAGCTCGACCACGTACTCCGCGATCTCGGTCGCGATCCGCCGCACCATCTCCAGCCGCTGCGCCACCGCCGTCACGTCCCGGACGGTGACCAGGTCCTCGATCTCCAGCGCGGAGAGCGTGCCGGCCACCTCGTCCAGGCGCAGCTTGTACCGCTCCAGCGTGGCCAGCGCCTGGTTGGCCCGGGACAGGATCGCGGAGGACTCCTCCAGGACCCGCCGCTCCCCGTGCACGTACAGCGCGATCAGGCGCATGGACTGGGAGACCGAGACGACGGGGAAGCCGCAGGCCTTGGAGACCCGGTCCGCCGTGCGGTGACGGGTCCCCGTCTCCTCGGTGTGGATCGAGGCGTCCGGGACCAGCTGCACCCCGGCCCGCAGGATCTTGGTCATGTCCTTGTCGAGGATCAGAGCCCCGTCGAGCTTGCACAGCTCGCGCAGTCGGGTCGCGGTGAACTCCACGTCCAGCACGAACCCGCCGGTACACATCGACTCGACGGTCTTGTCCATGCCCAGGACGATCAGCCCGCCGGTGTTGCCACGGAGAATGCGCTCCAGGCCGTCCCGCAGGGCCATTCCGGGCGCGACCGCGCTCAACGAGGCGCGCATCAGGGCTTCGTTGCCGGTGCCTTGGCCGGACTTTCCGGGCGCTGTCGCCCGGTCGTTGGCTGCCACTGCACTCCTCCGGTCGACAGGTCTTGCGGTGCCCTTGCGTCCCCCATGCCGTGTCCACGGGCGGGCGAGACCAGGGCAAAGTCTACCGGCGCGCGTTGTCTTCCTGACGAGGCTGCGGCGCCTCCTGACGAGACCGGCGCGGGAGGACCCGCAGAGCATCCCCCATGTCGGCGACTTCTGTGACCTTCATACCCGAAGGAACCCTTCCCGGGTCGGTCGGTACCAAGGCGTGGGTGAAGCCGAGACGGTGTGCCTCGGCCAGTCTCCGCTGGACCCCGGTGACCCTTCTGACCTCGCCCGCGAGCCCCACCTCGCCGATGGCCACCAGGTTCTTGGGGAGCGGGGTGTCGCTGGCGGCACTGGCCAGCGCGAGCGCGATCGCCAGGTCGGCGGCGGGCTCGGTGAGCTTCACGCCGCCCACCGTCGCGCTGTAGATGTCCCGCTTGCCCAGGGCGCTGATCCGGCCGCGCTGCTCCAGCACGGCGAGCATCATCGAGACCCGGGAGGTCTCCAGACCGGAGGTGGTGCGCCGGGGGGAGGGGATCTGGGAGTCGACGGTGAGCGCCTGCACCTCGGCGACCAGGGGCCGCTTGCCCTCCAGCGTCACCGTCAGGCAGGTGCCCGGCACCGCCACGTCGCGCCGGGTCAGGAAGAGGCCGGAGGGGTCCGCGAGGCCGGTGATGCCCTCGTCGTGCAGCTCGAAGCAGCCGACCTCGTCGGTCGCTCCGTAACGGTTCTTGACGCCGCGCACCAGGCGCAGCCGGGCGTGGCGGTCGCCCTCGAAGGAGAGCACCACATCGACCAGGTGCTCCAGCAGCCGGGGCCCCGCGATCGCGCCGTCCTTCGTGACGTGGCCGACCAGCAGCGTGGCCATCCCGCGCTCCTTGGAGGCCCGGATCAGCGCTCCGGCGACCTCCCGGACCTGGGCCATCCCGCCGGGCGCGCCGTCGATCTCGGGCGAGGCGACCGTCTGCACCGAGTCCAGGACGAGCAGCGAGGGCTTCACCGCGTCCAGATGCCCGAGCACCGCCGACAGATCGGTCTCCGCCGCGAGGTAGAGGTGGTCGTTGATCGCCTTGATCCGGTCGGCCCGCATCCGGACCTGGCTCGCGGACTCCTCGGCGGTCACATAGAGCGTGCGGTGGTCCTCGCTCGCCGCCTTGGCCGCCACGTCCAGCAGCAGCGTCGACTTGCCGACGCCCGGCTCGCCCGCCAGCAGCACGACGGCCCCCGGCACGAGCCCGCCGCCGAGCACCCGGTCCAGCTCACCGACGCCCGTCGAACGCGCGGTGGCCTGGCGGCTGTCGACCTGGCCGATCGGGACGGCGGCGGTGGAGACCCGGCCGGCCGCGGTGGTGCGCACGGCGGGGGCGCCGCCGAACTCCTCGACCGTCCCCCATGCCTGGCACTCGGGGCATCGGCCGAGCCATTTGGCGGTGGTCCAGCCGCATTCGGTGCAGCGGTAGGACGGCCGGTCCTTCGCGGATCTCGTACGGGCAGCAGCCATGGCGTCACCGTATAGGTGGGGTCTGACAACGCCGCCCGCGCGGGGGGCGCGGGGCGTTCTCCGCACAGAGGGCGCACGGAAGCAATACGGACGGAATCCGTGATCCCCGTCCCCTTTCGAGGGATACGTTCACCCGTAAGGATTAAATGTACTCAAGGGGGGCTATAGGCACGTCCTCCTTTGCCTACGGTCGCCGGGTGACGAGCAGCAGGCTGCATACCCCCATGCACACCACCGGCGCACACCGGGCGCACCGACGAGCACCCCACGCCTCGGCCCAGCGACCGGCCGCACGTTACGAGCCGCACCTCGACGGCCTCTTCACCTACTGCCTCTCCGTGCTCTGCGACCATGACGCGGCGGCCGAGGCGCTCGGTGCGGTCCTGGCGATCGCGGACCGGCACGACGCCCGGTGCCCCGAGGCCGAGGAGGAACGCCAATCCTGGCTCTACGCGCTGGCCCGGTGGACGTGCCTGCGCACCCTCACCGAGCGCAGGCACGGCCGCCAGGCCCACCGCAGGCCCCCGGCGCCGGCCAGCGGCGCGGGCCCCGCGGAACGCCCCTCGGCCGCCGGGGAGGACACCACCCCCACTCCCGAGGACGCCACTACCCCCACCCCCGAGGACGCCACCACCCCCGACCCCGCCGAGTCCCCGGCCGCCGAGGCCCGCAGACGGGAGCTCGCCACGCTCGCCTGGCCCGAGGCCGCCGGCACCACCCCGGAGCAGCGCGAAGCGCTCGAACTGGCCGTACGCCACCGGCTCACCCCCCGCGCCGTCGCCTCCGTGCTCGGCCTGGAACCGGCCGCCGCCCGGGAGCTCCTGGCCGCGGCGGCCTGCGAGGTCGAGCGGACCCGCGCCGCGCTCGCCGTCGTGGAGAGCGCCGGCTGCCCCACCGTCGCCCGGCTCACCGGCGACCACCAGGTGCTGCTCTCCGCCGCACTCCGCCGCGAGCTGGTCCGGCACGTCGACGACTGCCCGCGCTGCCGCCGCGCCGCCGAACGGGTCGACGCCGCGGGCCCCTGGCCCGGAGCCGCCGTCGCCCCCGCCGCCCCGCTGCCGCTCGTCGAGGCCCCCCGCCCCTCCGTCTACGTCGCCCTGGCCCAGGCCCGGCGCTCCCGCGCGGGCGGCCCGCGCTTCGGCCGCAGCGGTTACCCGCTGGACCCCAAGGACCACGCCGCCCGCCGCGACCGGCTGCGCGCCCGGGTCGTGACGACCACGGTGGTCGCCACCGTGGTCGCCGCCCCGGTGATCGCCCTGTGGGCCGCCTATCGGGGCGCCCCGCTCACCGGCGAGGGACACGACGGCTCCAAGGTCACCGCCACGGAGATCGAGGACGCGGACGAGCACGGCGACGACCCGGCGACCGCCTACGAGGAGGCGGGCAACGCCCGTCCCGGCGACCGGCGCGGTGTCCACTCCCCGGACGTCAGGTCCGAGGTGGTCAGCACCGGAGGCGACCGGGAGAACGCGGGCCGTCTGACCGTCACCGCCCGGACCTCCGGCGCGCTCACGACGATCACGCTGACCGCCTCCGCCCGGGGCCCGGTCGACTGGACGGCCGCCACGGACGCGCGGTGGCTGCGCCTGAGCCGTACGTCGGGCACGCTCGCCGCCGGGCGGTCCACCACGATCACCGTCGCCGTGAACCACGCGGCGGCCCCGCGCGGTCCGTGGCACGCCCGGATCGCGCTCAACCCCTCGGGCTCCGCGGTGCTCATCGACGGCCACGGCGCCACCGCCCCGCCCACCGGTGGCAAGCCGGCCCCGACGCGCCCCGGCCCCGGATCGCCCCGCCCCACGGACCCGCGCCCGACCGACCCGGGTCCGACCGATCCGGGGCCGGGCCCCGGCCCCACCGATCCGGGACCGACCGATCCCGGGCCGACCGATCCGGGCCCCGGGCCCGCCGACCCCGGCCCCACGGACCCCGTACCCACCGATCCCACCCCGACCGACCCGCCCGACCCGGACCCCACGGACCCGCCGCCCCCCTCGCCGGACCCGAGCGAGCCGGGCCCGACGGAGTAAGCGATCCGGGCTCGACGGAGTAACAGCGGCTAACACAATGAGTTGATCTGTCGGTGGGTGATGAGGCAGCAGGCGAGTTTGAGGAAGGCTTCGTGGATGTCGGCTCGGCGTTCCCAGCGGATGCGGAGGCGTTTGAAGCCGTGGAGCCAGGCGAAGCTGCGTTCGACGACCCAGCGGTAGGTTCCCAGTCCGGTGCCGTGGAGGGTGCCGCGGCGGGCGATGGCCGGCACGATGCGGCGTTGGCGGACCTGGTCACGGTAGATGTCGTGGTCGTACCCGCGGTCGGCGAAGACTGAGTCCGGCCTGCGTCGCGGGTGCCCGGTCCGGCCTTTGACGGGTGGGATGGCGTCGATCAGCGGCATGAACTGGGTGACGTCGTTGCGGTTGCCGCCGGTGAGGATCACGGCGAGCGGTGTGCCGTGTCCGTCGGTGATCAGGTGGTGTTTCGATCCGGTTCGGCCACGATCGACCGGACTCGGTCCCGTCAGGCTCCCCCTTTTATGGCACGCACGTGGCTGGAGTCGACCACGGCACGTGACCAGTCGAGGCGGGCCGCCGCGTTGAGCTCGGCCAGCAGCACTTCGTGCAGCTGCTGCCAGACGCCGGCCTCGTTCCAGTCCCGCAATCTCCGCCAGCAGGTCATGCCCGACCCGAAGCCCAACTCCTTCGGCAGGTACTCCCACTGGATGCCGGTATGCAGCACGAAGAGGATGCCGCACAGCACCTGCCGGTCCGGCAGCGGCCTCCGTCCAGGGTGCCGAAACCGACGTTCCTTGCGCGGCAGCAGCGGCTCCATCCGCTCCCACAGGTCATCCGACACGATCCACGGCGAAGTCCCCATGTCCGGACAACGCCCAACTCCTGACGCGGACACGGCCAACAGGACCGATCCACCTCATTGTGTTAGTCGCTGTAAGTGATCCGGGCCTGACGGGGTCAGTGATCCGGGCCTGACGGAGTAAGCAAGCCGGGCCCGACGGAGTAACGGCGTACGGTCGCCCCGGAACCGACGGGATCGGAACGACCGGGTCCTGGTGGCGCCGGGCCGGGCGTCAGCTCTCCGGCGCCACCGGCGCCACCGGTGCCACCGGTGCCACCGGCGGATCCGCCGGGTGCGGGGCCATCGGCAGCAGCGAGGCCAGCCGCTCCTCGCACAGCTCGACCAGCCGGTCGTAGGCCTCCTTGCCCATCAGCTCGATCAGCTCGGGCCGGTAGGTCACATACACCGGGTCCCCGGCCCCGTGCGCGGACGTGGCCGACGTGCACCACCAGTGCAGGTCATGGCCGCCCGGACCCCAGCCCCGGCGGTCGTACTCACCGATCGTCACCTGGAGCACCCGGGTGTCGTCGGGCCGGTCGATCCAGTCGTAGGTACGCCGCACCGGGAGCTGCCAGCAGACGTCCGGCTTGGTCTCCAGCGGCTCCTTGCCCTCCCGCAGCGCCAGGATGTGCAGCGAGCAGCCCGCGCCGGCGGGGAAGCCCGGCCGGTTCTGGAAGATGCAGGACCCCTCCCAGCGGCGCGTCTGGCGTTCGCCGTCCTCGTCGAGGCCGACCCAGCCGCTGTCCGTACCGACGTCGTGGAACTGCCACAGCTCGGGGGTGAGCCGGGCCACGTTCTCGGCGACCCGCTTCTCGTCGTCCTCGTCGGAGAAGTGCGCGCCCAGCGTGCAGCAGCCGTCATCGGCGCGGCCCGCCTGGATGCCCTGGCAGCCGCTGCCGAAGATGCACGTCCACCGGGAGGTCAGCCACGTCAGATCGCAGCGGAAGACCTGGTCGTCGTCGCCGGGGTCCGGGAACTCCACCCAGGCCCGCGCGAAGTCGATGCCCTTCTCGTCGGACGGGTCGGGCGTACGGACATCCGACGCGTCCGCTTCCGGCTGTGATGTTTCCCCGTTCACCTTCTGCTTCTTCGGGTTCTTCGTTGCTTTGCCCGGCTTCGCCTTTTTCGTCTTTGGCACGAACCCAGAGTAAGACGCGACGGCGCAGTAGCGTTCCGGTATGAGACTCGGAGTCCTCGACGTGGGGTCGAACACGGTTCATCTGCTGGTGGTGGACGCCCACCCCGGCGCCCGCCCGCTGCCCGCGCACTCGCACAAGGCCGAGCTCCGGCTCGCCGAACTGCTCGACGAGACCGGTGCGATCGGTCCGCCCGGCGTGGACCGGCTCGTGGCGACGATCACCGGGGCGGTCCAGGCCGCCGAGGACAAGGGGTGCGAGGACGTGCTCGCCTTCGCCACCTCCGCGGTGCGCGAGGCGACCAACGCGGACCTGGTCCTGGAGCGCGTACGGGTCGAGACCGGCGTCGACCTCGCCGTCCTCAGCGGCGAGGAGGAGGCCCGGCTGACCTTCCTGGCCGCCCGCCGCTGGTTCGGCTGGTCGGCGGGGAAGCTGCTGGTCCTGGACATCGGGGGCGGCTCGCTGGAGATCGCCTTCGGGATCGACGAGGAGCCGGACACGGCCGTCTCCCTGCCGCTCGGCGCGGGCCGCCTCACCGGCGCCTGGCTGCCGGACGACCCGGCGGTCCCGGAGCAGGTCCGGGCGCTGCGCCGGCACGTACGGGCCACCATCGCGCGGACCGTGGGCGAGTTCAGCCGCTCCGGCCGCCCCGACCACGTCGTCGCCACCTCCAAGACCTTCAAACAGCTCGCCCGGATAGCCGGCGCCGCCCGCTCCACCGAGGGCCTCTACGTCCAGCGCTGTCTCAGCCGCAGTGCCCTGGAGGAGTGGGTGCCCAAGCTGGCCGCGATGACGGTCGAGGAGCGCGGCCGACTGCCCGGTGTCTCCGAGGGCCGGGCCGCCCAGCTGCTCGCCGGGGCGCTGGTGGCCGAGGGGGCGATGGACCTGTTCGGCGTGGAGGAGCTGGAGATCTGCCCCTGGGCGCTGCGCGAGGGCGTCATCCTGCGCCGCCTGGACCACCTCCCGGCGGAACGGGCCGCGCTGCCCGGGTGACCCCCGGTGCCCATGGCCCTGATCACTTTCCGCCCGGCTCCCTCGGCGCGGCGCACCACTGCCCGTACCCTGTCCAGGTGGCAGAACCAGTGGTGCGCATCCCCGATGCGAAGGTCGCCCTGTCAACGGCCTCGGTCTACCCCGAGTCCACCGCAACGGCCTTCGAGATCGCCGCGCGCCTGGGGTACGACGGCGTCGAGGTCATGGTCTGGACCGACCCCGTCAGCCAGGACATCCAGGCCCTGCGCCGGCTCTCCGACTACCACCAGGTCCCGATCCTCGCGGTCCACGCGCCCTGCCTCCTGATCACCCAGCGCGTCTGGTCCACCGACCCCTGGGTCAAGCTCCAGCGGGCCAGGGCGGCCGCCGAGAAGCTCGGCGCCTCCACCGTCGTGGTGCACCCGCCCTTCCGGTGGCAGCGCAACTACGCCCGGGACTTCGTGACCGGGATCTGGCGGATGGCCGACGAGACGGATGTCCGGTTCGCCGTCGAGAACATGTACCCGTGGCGCTACCGGGACCGCGAGATGCTCGCGTACGCCCCCGACTGGGACGTCACCAACGACGACTACCGGCACTTCACGGTCGACCTCTCGCACACCGCGACCGCCCGCACCGACAGCCTCGCCATGGTGGAACGGATGGGGGACCGGCTCGCCCACGTCCATCTCGCCGACGGCAAGGGTTCGGCCAAGGACGAGCACCTGGTGCCGGGCCGGGGTGACCAGCCGTGCGCGGAGCTGCTGGAGCGCCTCGCCCGTACGTCGTTCGACGGCCATGTCGTCATCGAGGTCAACACGCGGCGCGCGATGTCCTCCGCCGAACGTGAGGCCGACCTCGCCGAGGCCCTGGCCTTCACCCGGCTCCACCTCGCCTCGGCCGCCGACCCGGCCCCCGAGCCCCGCCGCCCATGACACCGGACTTCCGGCACCTGTCGCTGCCACCGGACTCCCGGCACCCGTCCCTGACACCGGACTTCCGGCACCCGTCCCTGACACCGGACCGCCCATGACCGGGGACGCACCCGGCCCCCGGCGCCGGGGGCGCCCGTCCCGCCAGGCCGCGTCCGACGGGCCCGACGCCCGTACGCGCATCCTCCAGGCGGCCCGTACCGAGTTCGCCGAGCGCGGCTACGACAAGACCTCCATCCGCCAGGTCGCCAAGGCCGCCGGGGTCGACGCGGCCCTCGTCCACCACTACTTCGGTACGAAGGACGAGGTCTTCGCCGCCGCCGTCGAGCTCTCCTTCGAACCGGCCCTGGTCATCCCCGCCGTCCTCGGCGGCCCCCCGGAGGGCCTGGGGGAGCGGCTGGCCCGCTACTTCCTCTCCGTATGGGAGAACCCGGCCACCCGTGCCCCGCTCCTGGCGGTCCTGCGCTCCGCGCTCACCCACGAGGCGGCGGCGAAGGTGCTGCGCGGCTTCGTCCTGCGGCGGCTGCTGGAGCGGATCGCCGCGGACCTCGACGTCCCCGACGCCACCTTCCGCGCGGAGCTGGCCGCCTCGCACATGCTCGGCATCGCGATGCTGCGGTACGTGATCCGCGCCGAGCCGCTCGCGTCGGCGGACCCGGAGGACATCGTCACGATGGTCGCCCCGACGCTCCAGCGATACTTGACGGAGAGCTGAGCCGTCCGGGCCGGGCACGGCGCGTGCCCATCCAGCGACCATCGCGTCCCGCATTCCGGACAGCCTGTCCAGATCTTGGATTCGAGGCGTACGCTCGAAGGCAGTCTTTCTTTACTGTCGGAGGCAGTCCCCCTGCCGAAGGAGCGAGCGACGATGCCCCAGCTGAGGTCCCGCACGGTCACCCACGGACGCAACATGGCGGGCGCGCGCGCCCTTATGCGCGCGTCGGGCGTAGCGAGCGCGGACATCGGCAAGCCGATCATCGCGGTCGCCAACTCCTTCACCGAGTTCGTCCCCGGCCACACCCATCTCGCCCCGGTCGGCCGGATCGTCTCCGAGGCGATCCTGGCGGCGGGCGCGGTTCCGCGCGAGTTCAACACCATCGCCGTGGACGACGGCATCGCCATGGGCCACGGCGGCATGCTCTACAGCCTGCCCTCGCGCGACCTGATCGCCGACTCCGTCGAGTACATGGTCGAGGCGCACTGCGCGGACGCGCTGATCTGCATCTCCAACTGCGACAAGATCACCCCGGGCATGCTGATGGCCGCCATGCGCCTCAACATCCCCACCGTCTTCGTCTCCGGCGGTCCGATGGAGGCCGGCAAGGCCACCCTCGTCGACGGCACCGTGCGAAAACTCGACCTGGTCAACGCGATCAGCGACGCGGTCGACGAGTCCATCTCCGACGAGGACATCCTCCGCATCGAGGAGAACGCCTGCCCCACCTGCGGCAGCTGTTCCGGCATGTTCACCGCCAACTCGATGAACTGCCTGACCGAGGCCCTCGGCCTCTCCCTCCCCGGCAACGGCTCGGTCCTCGCCACCCACACCGCCCGCAAGGCGCTGTACGAGAACGCCGGCCGCACGGTCGTCGACATCACCCAGCGGTACTACGAGCAGGACGACGAGACGGTCCTGCCCCGCGCCATCGGCACCCGCGCCGCGTTCGACAACGCCATGGCGCTGGACATCGCCATGGGCGGCTCGACCAACACGATCCTGCACCTGCTGGCCGCCGCCGAGGAAGCCGAGCTGGCGTACGACCTCGACGACATCAACGAGGTCTCGCGCCGTGTCCCGTGCCTGGCCAAGGTCGCCCCGAACGTCGCCCCCGGCGGTACGTACTACATGGAGGACGTCCACCGCGCCGGCGGCATCCCCGCCCTGCTCGGCGAGCTCCACCGCGGCGGTCTGCTCAACGAGGACGTGCACTCCGTGCACTCCGACACCCTCGCCGAGTGGCTGAAGAACTGGGACGTGCGCGGCGGCTCCCCGTCCCCCGAGGCCGTCGAACTCTGGCACGCGGCCCCCGGCTGCGTCCGTTCCGCGACCGCGTTCTCCCAGTCCGAGCGGTGGGACACCCTCGACCTGGACGCGGCGGGCGGCTGCATCCGCGATGTCGAGCACGCCTACTCCAAGGACGGCGGGCTCGCCGTCCTCAAGGGCAACCTCGCCGTGGACGGCTGCGTCGTGAAGACGGCCGGCGTCGACGAGTCGATCTGGACCTTCGAGGGCCCGGCCGTCGTCTGCGAGTCGCAGGAGGAGGCCGTCGACAAGATCCTCCGCAAGGAGATCAAGGCAGGCGACGTCGTCGTCATCCGCTACGAGGGCCCGCGCGGCGGCCCCGGCATGCAGGAGATGCTCTACCCCACCTCCTTCCTCAAGGGCCGGGGCCTGGGCAAGGTCTGCGCCCTGGTCACCGACGGCCGCTTCTCCGGCGGTACGTCGGGCCTGTCCATCGGCCACGCCTCACCCGAGGCGGCCTCCGGCGGCACGATCGCCCTCGTCGAGGACGGCGACCGCATCCGGATCGACATCCCGAACCGCTCCATCGAGCTGCTGGTCGACGACGCCGAACTGACCGTCCGCCGCGAGGCGCTGAATGGTGTGTACGCGCCCAAGGCCCGCGAGCGCAAGGTCTCCGCCGCCCTGCGCGCGTACGCGGCGATGGCGACGAGCGCGGACCGCGGCGCGGTCAGGGACGTCTCCAAGCTGGGCTGACCCTGTCGGGGGAGCCGCACTCGGCTCCCCCTCCCTCCGGCGCCCGTACGTCAGCCCCTCCGGCGCTTGAGGAGCGGGCCCCGCCTGTCCAGCCCCTCCGGCGCTTGAGGAGCGGGGCACGGGGCAGAGCCCCGGGTGGACCCGCACCCGCCCCCCACCCGAGCCATCGGCGCCAAGGGCGCCCCCTCACCAACCCCCCGGCTCCAGCCCGTCCACAGCGAACACCGACCCGTCCGGCGCCGTCCCCACGACCACCCGCCCCGCCGCCACCGGCGCCGGCAGGTCGGACGCGTACGTCAGCTTCCCCCCGCTCAGCCGCGCCCGGGTCTGCCCCACCAGCGCCCCCCGCCCCGTGTCGACGGCCAGCAGCCGCCCGTCCGCGGCGGAGAAGTACAGGTGCCCGCCCTCCCCGAGCACCGGCGCGGACCCCCTCCCCACCCCGGTCTCCAGCCGCCACAGCTCCGCCTTCCCGCTCCCCGCTCCGGTGTCCACGGCCAGCAGCGACCCGCCCCGCCCCAGCAGGTACGCGGCGTCGCCGCCCATCACCACCTGCGGCTCGTCCAGCCGGAACGGCAGCGCGATCCGTACGGCCGAGCGCTTCCCAGGCGCGTACCGCACCAGCCCGACCGTCTGCATGTCCGCGTTCATCGCCGTCAGGACGAGCTCCCCGGCCCCCGCGGTCGAGACCGGCGTGAGCATCCCGTCCAGCCGCCGCTGCCACGAGGTCCGGCCGCTCGCCGCGTCCACGGCGGTCATCAGGGTGGAGGTGCCGGCCGCCGAGTGCTCGAAGGCGTACGCGAGGCCGGACGCCTCGTCGTACAGCCCGAAGTCGGGCCGTACGTGTCCCGCCGGCGCCCGCTCCCACCGCTCCACCCCGCTCGCGCCGTCCAGCGCCGTGACCGTGCCGCCGTCGGCCACGACCAGCAGCGTGGAGCCAGCGGAGAACGAGGAGCCGGGACTCGCGGAGAGGCCGGTCTCCCGTACGGGAACGCCCTTCACCGGGTCGTACGCGCGCAGCTTCCCGTCCGGACCGGCCGAGAGCACGACTCCGCCCGAGACGACGGGCGCCGAGGCCTCGCGGAGCGCGGTGTTCCGGTCCGACCAGAGCACGCGCCCGTTCGCGGGGTCGATCCGCGCGGTCCCGGTCCCGTCCACCGCGCAGTACAGCGCCGCACCGACCCCGGCGGAGGCACAGACAGGCGTCGCGCTCCCGGAGGCCCGCAACGTGGTACTCCACGGCGAGAAGGCGACGCCTTCCGCACTCTTCCGCTCCGGCGCCTCCGCAGCCCCACCGCCGCCACCACCGCCACCCCACACCGCGAACCCACCGGCCCCCACTCCCGCCACCACCAGAAGCAGCGCCGCCGCGATCACCAGCCGACCACGCCCCACCCGCCACCGCCGAGCCGGCACGGCCGCCCCGCGCACATGCGTAGCGTCCTCGGCCCCTTCCCGCCCACCGGCACCGGCCTCCACGGCCCCCGGCCCCGTACGCCGCTGAGCCGGTATGAACGCGGCAGCCTCGTACGACGGCGGCCGCAGCGCCGCCATCACCTCGTTGGGCGTGGGCCGGTCCGCCGGGTCCTTCGCCAGGCACCGGCCGACCAGCTCGGCGAGATCCTCCGGCACCCCGCTGAGGTCCGCCTCGTCGTGCACCACCTGGTACGCCACGATGTACGGGCTGTCCGAGTCGAACGGCCCACGCCCGGTGGCCGCGTGGACGAGCACCGCCCCCAGCGCGAACACATCGGCGGCCGGCCCGACCTCGCGGGGCCGCTGGAACTGTTCGGGCGCCATATAGGGCGGCGAGCCGATCAACTTGCCGGTCTCGGTGCGCAGATCACTGTCGTACGGGCGGGAGATCCCGAAGTCGATGACCTTCGGGCCCGCGTCGGAGAGCAGCACGTTGCTCGGCTTCAGGTCGCGGTGGATGACACCGGCCCGGTGGATGTCCCGCAGCGCCTCGGCCAGTCCGGCGGTCAGCCTGCGCAGCTCGGCGGGGGCCAGCGGGCCGTTCCGCTTCACCTGCTCGGCGAGGGTCGGCCCGGGTACGTACAGGGTCGCCATCCACGGGCGTACGGCCTCCGGATCGGCGTCCACGACCGGCGCGGTGAACGCTCCGCTGACCCGCCGTGCGGCCGCCACCTCCTGCCGGAACCGGGCCCTGAACTCGGGGTCCGCCGCGTACGGCCGGTGCACCACCTTCACCGCCAGCTGAAGCCCGGAGGCGGAGCGCGCCAGATGAACGACACCCATGCCACCCGAGCCGAGACATGCCTCAAGGCGGTAGGTACCCGCATATTCCGGAAACTCCGCTTCCGGATGCGCTCCGGCCCCTGGCAGCGGCGGCATCGCCCACCCCCGTGTGTTGATGCGCAAACGCGACGCACGGAGCCTAGTCGATGGTGCGTGCGAGCGGCGCGGGGCTTGTTAGCCTGCGCGTCGTACGGCTTCGTACGCATCGTTTCTCAACGGGGGAGGCCCTCATGGGCGTTGACGAGCAGGCGACGGACCAGGCGGCGAAGACCGCCACGGCACCGGACGAAACCACCACCACGGCGACCTCGTCGACCCACAAGTACCCGATCGCCCCCGGCCACCGGGTCAACGTCCGCACCGGCCCCGGCACCAGCTACCGGATCGTGCGGACGCTCCCGCTTGGGATGAAGGTCCCGATCTACTGCCAGAAGCCCGGCGAGCGGGTCACCGGCCCGTACGGCACGTCGAACCTCTGGGACAACATCGCCAACGGCCAGTTCATCTCCGACACCTACGTCCTCACCGGCGCCGACGGCTACGTCGCTCCGCGCTGCGACTGACCGGCCCGCCGAGCCGCTCGCTCACGGAACCGGTCGCGGCCCGGGGATAATCGACCCCGTGAGCGAGAACAGCGAGAACAGCCAAACACCCGGCACGCCCCAGGCCACACCGCCGGGCCCGCAGCCCGAGCCCATCCGCTTCTTCGGGACGACCTGGGTCGACCACGACGGCGGTTACGGCCTGCGGCGCGCCGGCGTCGCGGCCGGCTCGCTCGCCGCCGCCGTGGCCGCCTGCTTCGTCCTGCGTTTCGCCTTCCAGGGCCTGCAGATCGCGGAGGTCGGCAGCCTGGTCGGAATGCTGGTGATCGTGATGTTCGCGATCTGCAGCGCCGTCGCGTTCCGCAAGACCTGGGAGTCCTTCGGCGCCCGGCCCAAGGACCCGGCCCGCGAGGACGCTCTGCGCGGCCTGAAGTCGATCGGCTTCATCGGCTCGCTCCTCGCCTATTTCGTCCGCTCGCTCATCGAGGCCCCGGGCGAGAAGCTGCGCCGTACGGAGTACGAGAGTGCCCGCGCCCAGTTCGAGAAGCGCCGCTCGACCCGCACGGGCAACCCGGCGGCCCGCAAGCGCCCCAAGCGCCGCTGACCGGCCCGTCACAGCACCGACAACACCTCCTCCACCCACCGCACCCTCTTGACGAAGGGACCCGTCAGCTCTTTAATTCATCACATGATGAATAACGACCCCGGAAGGAACCGGCCGCCACCCGCTTCAGCCGTGCAAGCCCACGGCCTCACCGTCGTACGCGGCACCCGCACGGTCCTGCGCGACCTCGACTTCAGACTCGAACCCGGAACCATCACCGGCCTCCTCGGCCCCTCCGGCTGCGGCAAGACCACGCTGATGCGCGCGGTCGCCGGCACCCAGGCCAAGGTGACGGGCACGCTCACCGTCCTCGGCCACCCCGCCGGAGCCCCAGCCCTCCGCCCGCGCATCGGCTACGTCACCCAGGCGCCCTCCGTCTACACGGACCTCACCGTCCGCCAGAACCTGGACTACTTCGCCGCCGTCCTCCACCCCGGCCGCGCCCACCGGGACACGCGCCGGGCCGCGGTCACCCGGGCCATCGAGGAGGTGGACCTCACCACCCACGCCGACGCGCTCGCCGCCGCACTCTCCGGCGGCCAGCGCAGCCGCGTCTCTCTGGCGGTGGCTCTGCTCTCCACACCTGACCTGCTGGTCCTGGACGAACCGACGGTCGGCCTGGACCCGGTCCTCCGCCGCGACCTCTGGGACCTCTTCCACCACCTCGCCGCCGACCGGGGCGCCACGCTCCTCATCTCGTCCCATGTCATGGACGAGGCCGAACGCTGCCACCGCCTCCTCCTCATGCGCGAGGGCCGCATCCTCGCCGAGGACACCCCGGAGGCACTCCGCACCCGCACCGGCACGGAGACGGTGGAGGCGGCCTTCCTCCACCTGGTCGACGAGGCGGCAGCCACTCAAGGGAAGGAGCCGCAGCCATGACGGCGACCACCACCAGCCCGCTCACCTACTCCCGTACGACAGCCACCGCCGCCCGGGTCCTGCGCCAGCTCCGCCACGACCGGCGCACGGTCGCACTCCTCCTCATCGTCCCGGTAGCGATGATCACGCTGCTCCGTTACGTCTTCGACGGCGCACCCGGGACGTTCGACTCGATCGGCGCCTCGCTCCTCGGCATCTTCCCGCTGATCACGATGTTCCTGGTGACCTCGATCGCCACCCTGCGCGAACGCACCTCCGGCACACTCGAACGCCTCCTGGCCCTCCCGCTCGGCAAGGGCGACCTGATCGCCGGGTACGCCCTCGCGTTCGGGACGGTCGCGGTCGTCCAGTCCGTCCTGGCGACGGCCGTCTCGGTCTGGCTGCTCGGCCTGGACGTCACCGGCTCACCGTGGCTGCTGCTCCTGGTCGCGCTGCTCGACGCCCTGCTCGGCACGGCGCTCGGCCTCTTCGTCTCGGCGTTCGCCGCCTCCGAGTTCCAGGCGGTCCAGTTCATGCCGGCGGTGATCTTCCCGCAGCTGCTGCTCTGCGGCCTGTTCATCCCACGCGACCGGATGCACCCGGTCCTGGAGGCGATTTCGAACGTCCTGCCGATGTCGTACGCCGTCGACGGCATGAACCAGGTCCTCCACCACGCCGACCTCACCGGCGCCTTCCTCCGGGACATCGCGGTCGTCGCGGGCAGCGCGCTCCTGGTCCTCTGCCTGGGCGCGATCACGCTCCGCCGCCGCACGCAGTGAGACGCCACCGCACGCTCCGGGACCCCGGTGCGAGGATGACGGCAAGACGACGGCTACGCATCCGACGCATCCCGACCCCAGCACCGCCCGGAGGGTGAACACATGACCCAGACAGTCGCAGTCCTCGGCACCGGCAAGATCGGCGAGGCCCTCCTCAGCGGCATGATCCGGGCAGGCTGGCGACCGGCCGACCTCCTGGTGACCACACGCCGCAGCGAACGGGCCGAGGAACTGCACACGCGGTACGGAGTCGAGTCGATCGGCAACGCCGAGGCGGCGAAGGCGGCGGACATCCTCATCCTGGCAGTGAAGCCGCAGGACATGGGCAAGCTCCTCGACGAACTGGCCCCGCACGTCACCGCCGACCGCCTGGTCATCAGCGCGGCCGCCGGCATCACGACCACGTTCATCGAGGAGCGGCTCACACAGGGCACCCCGGTAGTCAGGGTCATGCCCAACACCCCGGTCCTGGTGGACGAGGGCATGTCCGTCATCTCGGCCGGCAGCCACGCCACCGGCGCGCACCTCACCACCACCGAGGAGATCTTCGGCGGCGTCGGCAAGACCCTGCGCGTCCCGGAGTCCCAGCAGGACGCCGCCACCGCCCTCTCCGGCTCCGGCCCCGCCTACTTCTACTTCCTGGTCGAGGCGATGACCGACGCCGGCATCCTGCTCGGCCTGCCGCGAGCCCAGGCCCACGACCTCATCGTCCAGGCCGCCATCGGCGCGGCGGTGATGCTCCGGGACAGCGGCGAACACCCGGTCAAGCTCCGCGAGGCCGTCACCAGCCCCGCCGGCACCACGATCAGCGCCATCCGCGAACTGGAGAACCACGGCGTACGAGCCGCCCTCATCGCGGCCCTCGAAGCAGCGCGCGACCGCAGCCGCGAACTGGCCTCCGGCAACGGCTGACCCCCGTCCCGGCCGGGGGTTGACACGCCCCGGCCGGAACCGTAATGTGCTCCGAGTTGTCCGACGTGAGCGCCGACCCCGGTCGGTCCCCGGACAGCCATTCCGCAGTGACCACGACCAGCAGCGACTCCGTGTCGTCTGCTTTTTCGTGCGCATTCGCGAAATGAGGAATCCGCGTTCGAAGGGACGCACCCCGATTAGCGTCGGGGGCCAGGAATCCGCTAATGTCTCACTCGTCGGAACGGCCCAACGGCCGGGAGGACAAGCCCCGCTGACTGGGAATCAGGCCCGAAAGGATCTGATAGAGTCGGACTCGCCGGAAAGGGAAAACGCGAAAGCGAAGAACCTGGAAAGCGGAAAACAGCAGGACCGCTTGACCCGCTTCGACCGGGAATCGGACAGGAAAGAGTCTGATAGAGTCGGAAACGCAAGAACGAAGGGAAGCGCCCGGA